>OMOD01000111.1:34695-89010 GCA_900290255.1 Candidatus Sulfotelmatobacter kueseliae | reverse complement strand
CTCCACCTTGCAGGCATGGCCATCCACTGTGTCAGTGCCCGCCGATGAGCGCTCGATTGTGGCATCCTGTGCTTGAGAAAAAGGGTTCTGCTGTGTCGGCGAAGTTGTCTGCATGCACATGCCATTGCTCATAACCATGTAACCCGTGTGCTGACTTAGTTCCATGATCATGTAGCCGGCACCGCCCGGCATGGTCGTCCTCATTTTGTCGCCGGAGCGATAAATTTTGATCTCGCCCGGCCCCTGGCCCCCGTGCGTCGGCATCCCGCTCATTACTGCCGTGGCGGAAAACTGTTTGAAATCGAGCGGGTTCTGCGCCTGCGCAACCATTGTCAGGCATAGGATCGCCAGAATGGTTAGTCCGTACTCGACTTTGCTACAGTTGGGCATGGCAGCGTTCTCCTCAGCATGAATTGTTTTGGCGCCAAGAACGGCCAGTAGTGTACACCCATCTCGCCCGTCCCCGACACTGTGAAATGGTATTTTCAGCGCTGCCGGCAAAGAAAACCCAGAAACAGATGATGCCGCGTATCGGTGTGGGATGTGCTCTTTGCTTTCGACGTTGCGACAGATCCGCCCCTAATCTATACTCCCCGACACAACGGTGTTCCGCGCCAACAAGGAAAACCACGATGAGACAACGAGGTCCCAACTCAGGGAAGATCAGTTTCAAAGTCGATTGTGAGGAGTGCGCGTGACAGGCAAACTGTCCCTGCACACCAAAAAGGAGCCCCTCGTCACTTGGTTCGGTAGCCTTCCTGTCTTAGCTTGCGTGCTCTTGCTCGCGTCCATCGCGGCGGCGCAAACAGAGCGCATCCGCTTCTACCACTCCGATATCAAAATCCAGGACGACCGCACCATGCTCGTGCGCGAGATGATTCGCGTCGTAAGCAACGGAGACCAGATCCGCCACGGTATCTATCGTGACTTTCCCACTCACTACACCGATCGGTTGGGGAACCGTTACGTGGTCGGCTTTAAGCTGCTGGCGGCCACTCGCGACGGCGCCCCGGAAGAATCGCGCGTCGAAAACTACAGCAACGGCGTCCGCATCTACTTGGGCCGCGAGTACTCCCTTGTGGCCCCCGGCGAACACACTTACAGCATCACATACACGACAAACCGGCAATTGGGCTTGTTGAAAGACAGCGACGAGCTTTTCTGGAATGTTACCGGCAACGGCTGGATTTTTCCCATCGACAATGCTTCAGCCATGGTGCACCTTCCGCAGAAAATCCCGCCCAGCGAAGTACGCATCAGTGGTTACACCGGTCCAAATGGTTCGATGGCGCAGGATTTCACTTCCAGAACGCTCGGCAACAACTTCCTATTCAGCACCGCACATCCGCTGGCCTCCCATGAAGGGTTGACCATTCTTCTGCTGTGGCCGAAAGGCTATTTTCGCGGACCCACCGCAGGACAAAAGTTCCGCTACTTCGCGCAAGACAATCCCGACGCAATGATCGCGGCCGGCGGTTTGCTCCTGATTTTCCTTTACTACGTCATCGTTTGGGTGCGCGTAGGTCGCGATCCCGCCCCGGGCAGCATCATGCCGCTCTACGAGCCTCCTCCCGGATTTTCACCCTCAGCAATGCGCTACCTCGTTCGCATGGGTTACGACGACAAAGCCTTCACGGCGGCCGTGCTCGACATGGCGGTGAAGGGCTTTTTGAAGATCGACGAGGCCTCTGGGCGTTACACGCTGTCTCGCACGCAAGCGGATGGACGAGCGCTGACGCCGGAAGAGAGGGCGGCCGTTAATAAGCTTTTCGAGGGCGGGCGCACCTCGATCAATCTGCAGAATGAGAACCACGCCGCTATCAGCGCTGCTATGGCCGCTCTGAAGGCCTGGCTCAAGACCGCCGAACAGAAAATCTATTTCGTGACCAACGGCCGTTTCATGATCCCAGCCGTCGCGTTTTCCGTTGTCATGTTGCTAGGAATCGTATCCGCCAAAGGCCAGGACAAGATGGCGCTTGCCGGATTCATGAGCCTGTGGCTCAGCGGCTGGAGCATCGGCGTCTTCGAGTTGCTACACAACGTCGCGCACCTGTGGAAATCAGCTTTGGCAGGAGGCCATCTCAAAGCAGGACTCACGGCGAGCGCAACGGCCGCGACTTTGTTTTCCATTCCCTTCGTGCTGGGGGAGATTTTCGGGCTTGGGCTGCTGGCCTGGGCGACATCTGTCGTCGTCGCGGCCGTTCTGCTGATGACGGCCCTGCTGCACATCCTTTTCCACCAGCTGTTGAAGGCGCCGACGAGCGCCGGCCGCAGCGTCCTCGACAAAATCGAGGGCTTCAAGATGTTCCTCAGCGCCGTCGAAGGCGATCGGATGAATCGCGTCACGCCGCCGGAACAAACGCCGGAAGTCTTCGAGAAGTATTTGCCCTACGCGCTGGCACTGGATGTGGAGCAGGCCTGGGCAGAAAAGTTCTCGGGAGTGCTGGGCGGAGCTGGCCAAACTTCCGGATCGAATTCCGGCGGCTATTCGCCCTCCTGGTATTCGGGCGCTGGCTGGAGCACGCTGGGAGCCACGGGTTTCGCCAGTTCGTTGAGCGGCTCATTCGCTGGCGCCATTTCGTCTTCTTCATCCGCGCCCGGCTCGGGCGGCGGTGGCGGAGGATCAGGCGGCGGTGGTGGAGGCGGCGGTGGCGGTAGCTGGTAACTTGTTCGTACGTCCCACCTCCAGCGAACGCAGACTGGTCGCCGGCTGTGGACGAGCGTAATCGTTACCCCCAAGCGTGAGGCAGGCCGCTAGATGAGGATGATTACGCGGAACTCTTTTGCAGTGAGGGAATCGCTCCTAAGCCGCATTGATGCGGGCGATCTCGTCACTTTTTTGTTTTATCTGTTCGTCGAGTGCCGTAATCTCCTTGCACTGGGCCTCAACTTCGCTGACCGGATGGCCCTGCTGACAGAGCGCATACACCTGGCGGCCGATTTCGGCGAATAGCGCTGACTTGCGATCGTTGAGGTTGCTGATGTCATGTCGGATCTTCGTGGTTGCCGCCAGATCGCTGACTTCCCCCCTGGCCTTGGTCACGCCCTGCTTCACTTTGTCCATCAAGCTCATAGGAACCCTCTCCGTGTCTCAAGTTGGTAGAAGAAACTATAAACCCGCTGTCAAGCGAAGAGCGGGAGGCGACGCTTGACAGTCTTGTGGGTGCGTGATATACCTGCGCCTCGCGCTGGGTAGCCTGGAAGTCCTCTTTTATCTCATATTTATCTCATATTTCAGTTTCAGCGGTTTCACGTAATCCGATGTCTCAGTAATTATGCGCTGCCCTTCGTGCGGTCGAGAAGTCTCGGATCAGTCGTTCTGTGAGTGGTGCGGCAAACCCCTGAAAGCTGAAAAGGCTCCTCCGGCTGAACTAAAGGCGGTCGCGCCATCGGGCGACAAAGCTCTGTCGCCTGCGCCTTCTTCGGAAGGGTCGGGTGCTGCTCCTCAAGCTACTCCCAGCGCTAGGACCAAAGAGAAACCGGACAACGCAAGCAGCCAACCACGGTGGTACGGCGTCGTGTGGGCGGCTCTGGCCATCGTGTTGTACCTGGCAATTGCTGACGCAGCGGTCGAAACCTTCCTGCGCGAATCTCCGCTTCGTTGGTGGATCAGCGGAGCGGCGGTGCTGTACCTGGCACTCTGCGCGGCCGTTTGGCGCCTCATGCCGAAGTTGTGGCAACGCCTGAATTGGGCGAACCAGGCGGCCTTGTCCCTCCTCGTGTTGCTCGCGCTTATGAGCTCTACCGCTTGGATGCCCGGCGGTCTGGAGCAAGGGCTGAACTTGCTGGGGCAGCCTACCTCGATAGTTCTGGCTGTGTTGAGTGCGGTGGTGGTCGCGCTATCTGGGATCTTCCTCGCTCGTCTGCATTTCGTTCCACTTGCGGGGAAGATCGTCGCGGGATTGCTCGCCCTCTATGGGGTAGCGGGATTCCTGTTGGCAGTCAGCGCCGGAACGCCTTATCCCTCGCTGTTTCACGGCGCAAGTCAATGGACGCGTCTTCCATTCTGGCTGCAGGGCGCTACCGTGGGCGGCCTGTTCCTGGTTCCGCTTGCTCTGCTGCTGGAAATTGTTACGGGGCTTCGGCGAATTACCCGCGACAAGATTTCCGACTTCGCCTTCAGGGTGATCGCATTGGGCATGAGCCTGGTGATCACAGTCGCCGCAGTGCGAATCCCGGCCGATACGGGATACGACTCTGGAGCGATCGGGACTCTCCCCTGGTTCTCCGAGAACCACGAAAAGCCGCTGGAGGGAGAAGCGGGTTACAAGCGGGCGAGCCGCCGGCTGAGCCGCATCATGGCGGGAGTGGATGTGCTGCAAAGTAAAATCGACCGCTCGCTGTTCGAAATCGATGCCTTGGCGGAGCGCTTAGGTTCGGATCCGGCCACTCTCTTTCATTTCGTGCGTGATGAAATTCGATATGAGCCCTATACCGGAGTGTTACGCGGCGCGCTTGGAACTCTGCTTTGTCGGGGGGGCAATTCGCTTGATCGTAGCCTGCTGCTTGCAACCCTGCTACAGAAAGCCGGGTTCAGCACGCGGATCGCAAGCGGACAGTTGAGTCCCCAGCAGGCGCAAGTCCTGGTCAGCCGCTTGTTCGAACCCGTTAAGCCCATGCCGGAAGGTTTGCCTTCTTTTGCCGAATTGGCACCGGAACTCGGCCGCGCAATAGGGGTCGATCCGGCGAAGCTGCTGCAAGCCGCAGACGAAGCGCAAAAGTCCGGGGACGAACAACAGAAGGATCTCGCAAATTACGTCGACGACGAAACCGGCCTTCTCTCCAATCTCCTTAACAAAGCCGGTGTCGATGCCGGCGCGATCACCCCTAACGACCAGCTGCTTGCAGAGGCCGCCGAACATTACTGGGTTCAATATCAAGACTCCGCCGGGCAGTGGGTGGACCTAGACTCCGCCTTCGTCGATGCTGAGCCGGGAAAGGCAGTCGTGCAGGCAACAAATACCCTCGCCCCCGATTCCGTTCCGGAGGAACTCTACCACCACCTTCACATCACGATGGCGCTTCGCGTGGCGCAGATTTCTGACGGCAAGGATGGTCCTACAACGGACACCGCATTACTCGATCAGGAGTTGCGGGTGGCGGACCAGCAAAACGTTGACATTATTCTTGCCAATCAGGCCACCCCCATGCCGGACCTGACAAAGCCCGGCACCAGCTTTTCAAAGGCTCTAGCCGCAGTGAGAGGTTTCCAGGCCATACTTCAAGTTGGCGACCGATCCACGACGGGAAAGTACTTTGATCTGACGGGACAAGTCTCCGACAAACTGGGCGGCCCGGTCGGTGATGTTGTGACAAATGCAGGCGGAGTAGGCGGTGCCATGGGCGGCCTCGGTGGCGGAATCGGGAACGCATTGGGCGGCGCCCCATCGCAGGGTGCTGCAAGCCGCATCGTCGGTGAGTGGGTCGACTACAGCTTGACATCACCCAGGCCGAAGGGCCAATCCCCGACCGGCCACACTTACCATCGCGACATCATACCGCCTGTAACCGTGACGTCGTGGTCTGCCAGCGGCACCGCTCAGACAACTCTTACCAAGGTTAGCGAGGACGCTCTGCGTCAGCGCTTGATGTGGTATGCGGAACTTTATCCAGTGTCGGGTTCGATCATCCCGGGCTATGCAGGCTATCTGCAGATGCAATCGCTGAGAGCTGGTGCCTCCCATCTGGATTCCTTGCTCAAGAGTGCCTACGGACTGCTGCCGGACCAACCGGTAAGCATGCCGCCCAGGCGACCGATAGCAAATACACTGCTTGCCTCTGAGGCGGCGTACCTGACAAATAAACTCACTGACGGCCGGTTCGCTGAAGTGAGAAATTACTTTGGGACTCCAGGATTGATCTCCTACGAGACGGGAGGTATGGGTCCGCCTGAAACCAGCGGGTTCCCCCAAGGCTACGACATTGTCACGTATGCTCCCCGGGTTGCTGCAAGTCAAAGCAGCAGTTCCGCGATTGCCCGACAGCAGGCTGCCTCGCTCCACATAGCCTATGGCACGTTAGCAACCCGACTTGAGTGGCAGTTGATGGCCAGTTCCGGGGCGGCTCAGGGGGATGATGCGCCCGTCGTCAACGCTACCAAAGTTTTTGCCGTCGCTCAGCAACTTAGCATACCTATTTCGGTCTTGAAACCGGGCGCGAGAAGCGTCCAAGAAGTTGCGGGCATTTCGGTGGCTGATCCCGTGAAGTCCGAACTGGCAGAAGGTCTGCTGGCCCAGCAGGTCTTGGTAGTTCCATCCAAAAGCATCAGAATTGACGGCCAGTTGCAAACAGCCTGGTGGCGGCTCGACCGCTCATCCGGGGAACTGATCGGCGTCGGCCCCGGCGGCCGAGGCCAGAATCTAACCGAATACATCGAGGCTGCTGAGAATGTTAACGCTGTAATTTGCGTGCTCGGCGCCGGCAAGGAAATAGCGAACGATCATCTAACGGTGGGACTGCTGTCTGGGCTGATGTGCGTGATGTCGAGGGTCGTTGGTGCCAATGGGGAACCGGGAGAACGTGGTATGACGTGGCTGGGGATCATGATTCACATGGTTATGGTAGTAGCGGATATTGCAAACCAAGGAGACGAGTAATAGATCAAGAATGCCAACGTGTGAAATTTGCTTCGTTGCTCAGATCACTATGTGCCTGTGCATTGTGAGTGTAACGGTTTTTCCGAGAGGTCTTGACTAGGGGCTTATGCTCGCTGCACCAGTGACTTCAGTCGTTTTTTCCATCATCAGTGCGGCGGCGATTTTCTTCTCCGCAATCGTACTGGTCCGAGTACGAGCGTTGCCCCTGTGGGGCAAGTTCGTTGGCGCTCTGCTGGCAATATACGGCGTGGCCGCTTTCGTCCTGGCGATAAAGTCAGGCACTCCCTACGTCCAGTTATTTCATGGCGGCAGCGAATGGAACCGCCTTCCATTCTGGCTGCAAGGCGCACCCGTCGGAACGCTCTTCGTCATTCCGCTCGCGATCGTGCTTGAGTTCGTAGACACGGTATCGCGCCAGACCGGAAAACTTTCCACGTGGCTGGTGCACGCGGCGATGCTTGGCGTGTGTCTCGCGATCGCGATAATGGCGGTGCGGGCGGAGCCGCAGCCCGGGATAACCGCAGCAACGGGCAACGATTACAACACCGGTGAGCCGGCAACAAAAGCGGCACCATCAGGGATATTCAACGACAGTGGCAGCTCCTCACAACCGGCGCTCACACTTGGCGATTACACCACCGGACAGCAAAACGCACCCGCAGCGGCAAACAATCACACTGTCACATTGACTGTCCCGAAGTTCCGGGTAGCGTCAAGTCTCGGCGAACAGCAAGCGCCAGCTCGTCATGCTTTTCTGGTACTCAGCACGGTTTGGAAGAATACGGGTCCTGCAAAATACCTCGTACCGGACGTGATCAATCATCTTTTCTTGCTGATCGACGGAGAGCGCCAAGCTACGTTGAGCGACGCCACTGCCGCGGCTCCGCACCGGTTGCCGCTCGATCAACTGGTCATACCGGCAACGGGAGATAGTGTTTCCGGCGAGTACGTTTTTGCAATCCCCGATCACGGCGTGACCAGCGTCGATTTGCTTTTCATCGATACGGATCAGGGCGACATGCACTTGGCGCTGTTCGGGCGCACCCCTCCCGCACCACGGACGATTGCAGGGCCTGCTAACAACGAACTGATCGAAGCCGGCGTTCTGGGCACCGAGGAAGTCAACGCAGTTGGCAACACCCCGGCTCCCCCTGGGCAAAAATACGCGGTTATTGCGGTCAGGATGCGCGGTCTGTCGAAAGGTAACCTGGTTCGTTTTGACGCCGCTCTGTACTCGGTGCTGCGAGATGCTGATGGCTACAACTATCAGGTCAGCCAAGTGGCCGACCTCGATGACGAGTTCACTTCCGCGACACAGTTGCTCCCTGAAATACCGTGTCGGGGAATGCTGGCGTTCCTGGTTCCGGCATCGCACTCCGCGCTGACCCTCGCGATCAATCTGCCCGGTTATAAGTCCATGGAATTTGCCTTACCGAACACGGGTGGTTCACCCCGTAGCCGAAAGCCCTTGCTCAGCATCGAGGATCGCGACACTCTGACTCTCAGTGTGCTTGGCCTCAGGCGCGTGCCTTCGGTTGGGAACAACGCTGCCGCAAGCGGAAAGAATTACCTGGTGCTTGACGTTCTGTTTACGTCGAAGGCCGACCAGGGGATTGAATTCCAGACTGCCGAACAACTAATCCTCCTCGACGGGGACAATCAGATTACAGCCGATTCGGACGCGCTCGACGCTTTGCCGCATCCGCTGAAGGAGAACAGCGTCATACCGCCTCATGGCCAAGCGCGATTCGAAGTCGCCTACCAGGTACCGGCGACAACAAGTCATTTTGCGATCCGCTATCGTGGTTTTCAAATGGAGACCAAGGAATCTCTGCCTGAGGTTCCTGGAAGCGGGCAGTGAGGCTACTGTAAAGCCCAAAGGCTTTTAGCAGAACTTAAGTTGTGATTTCGGGAGGCAGGCATCGTGGTTTGTCCTTCGTGTGGTTACAAGAATGTAAACGAGAGTGCTCCTTTCTGCGGGGGATGCGGTAGCCCTCTTGCCGTTACCGCACCTCCTCGAGACCAAAGCCGTCCCAGCACAGATCAAATCATTAAGACTGAGCCGCACGACGCGCGAAAGTCACCGAAGCGGATTGCTGGAATAGCGGCTCTGGTGGTGTGTTTAGCAATCGCGGGAGGTGGGCTGGTCGTTTTGCACCGCTCTGGCTTGCTCAGCCGGGCCAATTCCACCGCAAGAACTAATGCAACAAAGACATCCTTTACCCCTGAATCGGCTGGCGCGACAAGTCCTGCACCAGGGGCACCAGTCTTGGCATCGGATTCGCCTCCCGCGAATCCGACGCCAGAAACTACGACGGCTAATACTGTTCGGGTCACACCATCGGCAGTGATTCCTTCCGGCACGAACATCGCGGCGTCAGTTTTCGGCGGCGAAATCGAAAGCGTTACTGGATCTTACGGACCTGGACACAATGGCAGGCTCCTGATCGACAGTTTGCCGGAACCCACCTGGAGACCTGAGGGGGAAAACCCGCTGCATCCGACCGAACCCGCCGGCGATCACGTTAAATTTCCCCAGGAGATCGTCCTTTCCTTTTATAAACGGGACGCGGCGCTGGTTTCGGCGGTGGTGTTGAGGTTCCCGAAAGACGTCTCGTCACGTCCCAAGGACATCGAAATTTGGAGTTCGATGAGCAGTCCGACGGAGAACTTCTCTCCGGTTGTAAAAGCCACTCTCGACCTCAGCACACCTTCAGAGACGATTTCGTTTTCACCTGTCCAAACCCGCTTCCTGAAACTTCGAGTGCTCTCCAGCACTGGGCCCGAAGCATTTGAGATCGGCGAGATTGCGGTCATCGAGGGTTCGGCTGCCGGCTATGTTCCTTTGATAGCTCGTTACCCCGAGATCGAAAGGTGGAGAAGCAGCATCCGGTACGCGGCGCAGAAAGGTATCGACTGGCTGGAACCCACGACCATCGATTGGCAAGCTCAAAACGAATGTTTTGGATGCCATGTGCAGGCACAAACCCTCATGGGGCTGTCTGTCGCGCAAAGAAATCATTATGTCGTTAGTGCGAGTTGTATGCGGAACTTAGTGGAGTTCATGCGAACCAAGCAAGCCGACGACGGAACCGAAAAAGATGAAGGCGCAGCCGGCACAAGGGCAACGCCTACTCAATTCGCCGCGATGGGATATGCGTATTTTGACGAGGTTACGGGAGTCAAGAGTGACCAGTCACTATTGAAGCATGTCGATTGGTTGAGCAGGCAATTGGGGCCTGCTGGTGAACTGGCTCCCGATATGGAAGAGCCTCCAATCGCTCAGGGATCGTTGATGACGACCGGCAATACGCTGATAGCTTTTATGCAGGCCTTTGCCCAAACCGGAGACGCCCGGTACCAGCGGGCCGCTGATCGCAGCCTTTCGTTCATGGCATCGGCCGATCCTAAAACCACTCAGGACAAAATCTTTAAGGTGCTCGCTCTTTCGCGTTTTGGCACACCGCAACAGCGCGAACTGGTTGCGCCGCTCCTTCGCCAATTGCAATCTGAGCAAAATCGGGACGGTGGCTGGGGCGAAACAGCCGATATGCACGCCTCCAATGCGCTTGCTACCGGGCAAGTGCTCTACTCTTTTCAGGAAGCGGGCGTGAGCATCGATGCGCCTGAATTCACAAACGGCGTTCGCTATCTGCTAAAGACGCAGCAAGATAGTGGAGCCTGGCCATCCACCAATACCCAGTCATCGAGAAATTCTGAGTTTGCGCCGACGATGTGGGCTGTGATCGGGTTGGCGGGTTTGGTGGAGCCTCCGATGGCAGAGTCGCTTAAGGCTGAGCTGGATAAGTACGGTCGCGTAGCTTTGTATATAAATTTCGACTTCAATAAAGCAACGCTCAGGCCCGATGCGAAACCAATCATCGCGCAGGTGCTCAAATTACTCCAAGATAATCCGGATCTGAAACTGTCCATTGAGGGACACACCGACAATGTTGGGTCGCATGACTACAATGTGAAACTCTCTCAAACGCGCGCAGCCGCTGTGGTGAGTTCTCTGGTTGCGGCGCATATCGCGCCCGGCCGGCTGAGCTCTGGTGGGTCCGGGCCTGACCGGCCAATCGCAGACAACGACACCGAGAAAGGGCGAGCCAAGAATCGGCGAGTAGAACTTGTCAAGATGTGAGTGCCACTTGAAAGGGCCCGCCAACTCCCTTCCAAGGGGGGGCATGAAAAGATGGATTAGCTTCTGTTCAAAACCGTCCCGATTCTGGTCATGGTTGCGTGTAGCGTAGACATTCTGGAGTCCTAGGATTTCCTTGTTCGGCCCTATTCCGGCAGAAGAATTCCTCCTTTAGCATTCATGAGGCGGGCGCCGGCCTTTACGATTTTTCTTCCACGCACCCGCCGCCCTGCCTGCTAGAACTCACGCACGATCAGAGTGCGCTGGCCGCCCATGCCGCCGTCGCCGTTGGAATCGGGCTGAGAGAATTGATCGTGCCGTGCACGTCGTGCTCCAGTCGCGTATCCGATCGAGCACTTGGGGTTACGAAAGTTAGGTCCCAGGTCCCGAAATTTGCGAGAAGATAAGAACAGAAAGACTGTCTTCTGGGCGATTTCACTTGCGGCGTGAGTCAGGTGAACTTATGTCAAACAACGGCGCGGTCAAGCTGAGTCGTAGCAGCGGTGGGCCAGTGGTCTCCAGACGACTGATTTTGCTGGCACTTGTGGTGGTGCTATCGCCTGGTCGCATGCTGGCGCAGGAAGACGGCGAAGAGCACATCGGTTTACCCACGGACTGGAGTCACCGGTACATGGTTTTTTCCGCCCCCGGGTCGCCGACGGAAGCCTTCGATTTGTCCCAGGACCCGCGTTACGTCCAGCAGTGGCTGCGCCGCGATATCGAAAGGCGGCACTGGGGACAACGCGCACGCCGCGACATCCATAGGGATTGGAGCGCGAGCATGGGCACAGGCGCCACTGTGGGCGCTGGCCAGTACCCCGCAAAATACTCTTTCAGTATGACCACCGACAGTTGCGCCAACGATTTCGTGGTCTTCAATACTAGCCTGGCTGGCGCAAACAATCAGGCCAGCATTATTGCCTACAACAATCTTTATGTCGGATGCGGCGGAACCGTTCCCTCTGTGTATTGGGCTTACGACACGGGCGGGACCATCAGCACTTCGGTGACATTGTCCCTCGACGGCACCCAAGTGGCTTTCGTGCAAGCGCAGGGCGGGGTTGCGACGTTGGTGCTACTGAAATGGAGTTCGTCCACCACCGAAACCGCCGTAGCGCCGATGGTTCTCTCTAGCACCGCTAATAGCGGTTACCGAGCCTGCACTGCGCCCTGCATGACGACGCTCGCTTTCCACGCAACCGCTACCACCGATCCCACCCCTGCAGATTCTTATTCCTCGCCCTATTACGATTACACGCCCGGGTCGGACACCCTTTACGTGGGTGACAACGCCGGCTACCTTCACCAGTTGACCGGGGTGTTTAGTGGAGCGCCGGCGGAAACCACGACTACGTGGCCGGTACGGGCTGCCGCGGCACCGTTGAGCAACCCGATTTACGATTCGGTCACTGGAAACGTCTTCGTGACGACTTCCTTCCAGACCAGCGACAACAGCGGAGGCCGGCTTCAAACCGTGTGCGCAACCTCAACCTGCGTTGGGATCAACAACGGAAACACCACCACCGCGATAGGAACGGCGACACCATCAGGCATCCTGGGCCCGAATACTTCTGGCAATGTCAATTGCCGTGGAACCGGCACTTCGGGAAATGGATCTAATCTTCGTTTGGACGCCCCGATTGTCGATTCCACCGCTGGCAGGGTCTACGTATTTCTTGGAAATGACGGCGGCGGCAATAGCGTCGTGATCCAGTTTCCGACGAAAGTCAGTACGACGTCCTATGAAAACTGCCCAGCCGAAACGGCGGTTGGCACGGCCTCAACTACGGGAATTCCGCTTTTCACGGGCAGCTTCGACAACCTCTACTTCACTTCGACCGGCGGCGGCAGCCCCAGCGGGGACCTGTACGTCTGCGGAAACACCTCGGGTGACGCAACGCTCTACAAGGTTGCGATCACATCCAATGCCATGGCCACGACCAGTACCAGCGTACTGGCCGTTTCTACCGGGAATGCCACATGCTCTCCTGTGACCGAAGTGTACAGCGCCAGCAAGGACCTGATTTTTCTTAGCGTGCAATCACTGGGTTCTACCTCGAGCGCGGTGAATTGTCCAAGCAACACGGGATGTCTGATGTCGTTTTCCGTGCCCACGACTCTTGGTGGAACGCTCCCTGCCGGCACCACGGCTACGGCGGCCGAGAGCGGGGGTACAAGTGGGATCGTGATTGACAACACCGTAGCCCCTGGTACTCTGCACACGTCACAGATCTATTTTTCGACGCTTACGGGCGGAACGGCCGTGCAAGCTTCGCAGGCCGCATTACGGTAACCAATTCAGTTTTATCGGCAACACCCGACTCTTCCTGCCACCGCGATCTTGTTGGTGCGCGCGTTCCTCTAACGTCTACATGGGTGTTGCGGATTGACCGTCCTGACAAAATCGCTCCACTGCCCGGCATTCACCGTGTCCCAGTAGTCGTACCAGAAAATGATCTTTGGTTTAGCATCGCTAGCCGCGTCGTGCAGCATAGTCTGGAGTTGGCGGGTGGTTGGATAGGTGCACTGCGACCCCGAGCAAACACCGGAACCTGGGTATTGGTTCCAGTTGAAAGCCTGAAGCGCTATCTCAGCCGATTTGCCGTAGGTTGTGGCGATGGTGTGGACGTCGCTGGCCGCCGTGGCCGTATCGCTGGCGGGGGCGCCGGTGCCAATGGGATAGTAGTCCGCGCCAAGAATGTCCGCGAAACGGAACGGGTCCAGATATTTCCGAAGATTAGTGAGGCTGGGATTGGTGGCGTCGTCCCAGGTGGCGTTCACCATCTGCGGATGATGGGGGTCCACGGCCCGAATGATGTTGTAAAGATTCTGGACGTACGAGGCGGTGTTGGGTGTGGGTTCGTCACCGATGCTGTACCCGTATGTGGCCGGAAGATCCTTCACAAGATTCACGAGGTATTGGAGGAATCCCTTGTTGGTCGAGCAACCGCAAGTGGCGGAGATTTCGCTGTAATCGTTGATTAAGTATTTGCCGCTCTTGCCGGAATACTTGGCGAAATCGGGGTCGTTGAAGGTCCACATGATTTTCAGATTGTGGGAGTTGGCGTGGGCGGCGTAGGCCAGAAGTTCCTTCTCGGTTCCCCAGAAGACGCTGTAGTTGAGAACCACATAAAAGTTGGCGGCGGCGATTTTGTCGAGCTGGCTGGTGGCCGTGTCACCGGCAAGGCCGCTGCAGCTTTCGCCGTCCAGATTGCAATCCTGGTAAATGGCCTGGGGTATGGTGGTGATGGCCTGGGCGCGGGAGTACGACGAAGAAGCCGGGATGCTCGTGCTGACGTAAAGAAGCGGATGGGCATCGAAAGCTTCGGCAACACCGGCGGAAGCTGAGGTCATCAAGTCGACGGTATAGTTTCCATTCTCATCGCTTTGCACAGGAAGAGCTTCGGTCCACAGAGGATTACCGCGGCGGTCTCCTGTATCGTGGATGTAAAAGGTGAGAAGATGGAGTCCGGCCAGAGGCTTGCCCTCTTCGTTGAGCAGGGTGGAGCTGAAACGAATGTACGGATGAGGCGCGACCATTGCCCCCAAATTGAGAGATTCCTGGGACAAAGCATGAAGTGGCCACAGGGAACACAAAAGCCAAAGAGTAGAAAGAAAAATCAGGTACAAGTGTCTGGGCTGTTTCATCATGACTTTCCTTCTTAACCGCGAAAACGGGCCAAGTGTACACCCATCTTGTCTGTTCGCGACATTGTGAAATGATCTCATCTGGAGCGCACGGAAGGGAGAAGATACTTGGCCTGGCCGAAACGTGTTCCGAACCTTTCTCGTGTTCGCTGTCCCCGATTGACTGCTGAGCGCTCCCGTCCTGTCTAACTGTTGCCATCAGGACTGAGTTGGGGTGGGCTGCGGTTGCTCGTCCCTCACCACGGTCGACAACGAAAGCAACCTGAATTCGCGCAAGTTGCACGGCTGCGCTGAAATCTAGAGTTCATCAGGCCTAACCTTCCTGCTTCTCAGTGCAGATGAAATGAAGCTCGCAAGATGCGCGGCATATAGGCCCGTTACAACGCCCGTGAAAACGTCCAGTGTGTAATGCGCTCTGAGGACTAAAACGGTCGCGACTTCGAATATGACGATTAGAACGCCAAGTGCAGTCAGCCAACTCTTGCGCATCCGAACAATTTCGGCTACTGCTAGAACCGCAATCGCAGTGTGGCCTGAAAAGAAGTAATCGTTGCTCACGTTGTAGGTCACGAGCAGCGATGGAAATCCGGGATAGTGCCAGATTGCATTCTGCGGAGCCGGCAGTGACACCAACAGCTGCATGATCTGTCGCAGACCTAACACGATCACCAAACCGAGGAACGGCCGGATGGAAGCTCCGAAAATCCATCTCGAGAGAAGGAAGACGCCCAGCAGATCGATGATCCCGGAACTCACGATCAGCAGCAGATTTGCTGCCGCTGGGTGATCGTGCAGGTACAAGTTCGCAAAGGTGGTGGCAGCGTGTAGTCGATCTCCGATCACGCCTGTTGGCGCGCCGCGGGTGCCAATCAACGATTGGGTCCAGAACCAGACGATGAGGGCGACAGTGGTAACACTCAGACGAATGATGAGAAACCGCGTGCTGCGGGTTATCCGCGCTTCGTGAGCGTCATCATCTTTGATTGCGGTGCCTGTCATCGCGCTCGTGTCAAACCACGGCTCCGGAGGCCAGTTCCCTCAGCTGCCGCAAATCAAGCTTGCCAGTGCCAAGATAGGGCAAGGATTCCACATGCACAAACTGGTCAGGACGGGGCTTCCACAGAGCCGGCAAATCCGCCTTGCCCAGTTGCGAGAGACATTCCTGCAATTTCTCGTCAGCTAAAGTATGAAGCACAATCAGTCGTTCGCCTTTTCTCTCGTCAGGAACTGCGGTCACTGCGAAGATCTGTTCGGTAGCTCCAGCGATTTCATGAAGTTTGTCTTCGACCTTGATGTGAGGGACCATTTCTCCGCCAATCTTGCTGAAGCGGCTCATGCGGTCCGTGATGCGCACGAATCCATCTTCATCCATGGCGGCGATGTCGCCTGTGTTATACCAGCCGTCGCGGAGTACCTCAGCCGTCTTCTCCGGCCGATTCAAATACCCCTGCATCACATTTGGGCCGCGCACCAGCAGCAATCCGGTTTCACCTGGCGGTAATGGAGCCATTGTTTCAGGATCGACGATCCTCACGCTGATTCCAGGTAGCGGATGACCGATGCTGGCGCGCTTCGCGCCAACCTGGCGGAATTGCGCTGCGCGAAAATCGCGCGTGTTTACCGTGACCGCAGGTGAGCATTCCGTGCAGCCATAGCCTTCGAGCGGCCGAATTCCGAAACGATCTTCGAATGCGACCGAAACGCGCTCTGGGAGCTTCTCCGCACCTGCCATTACATATTGCAGGCTGCCAAAATCTTCCGGCGAGCAGCGCCGCATGTACGACTGCAGGAACGTGGGAGTGGCCAGCAGGAAAGTAATGGCGTATTGGCTTACCAAAGCACCTATGGCGCGAGCTTCCAGCGGGTTGGGATGGAAGACCACGCCCATGCCGATCGCCGTTGGCAAGCAAAGAGCGCCCGTGAATCCGAAGGAGTGAAAGAAGGGCAGGATGCCGAGGATTTTGTCGTTACGGCCGAGCATAAACACCTGGTTGAGTTGCTCGACATTGGAAGCCACGTTGTAGTGCGTGAGCATGACTCCCTTCGGATCGCCTGTACTGCCGCTGGAAAATATGATTGTGGCGATGTCATCCAGTCGTGGCTTTTGTGTGGCGCCGAGGGACTTTTCGATAAGCCGGATTGGCAAAAGCCAGGAAACAAACGCTGCTGTTACGCGTTCCCAGAACCGCGGCTTGTCCGCGAGATCCTCCAACATGAACGCCTGCGCTGGTGGTTGGATGTGGACACGCTCCAGAAAGGCCTTCGAGGTAATTACCGTTTGCAACTCGCATTGTTTGGCGCACGAGACGAGAACCTCGATGGAAGCCGTGTAGTTTAAATTCACTGGAATGTTTCCCATCAGAAGCGCAGCCAGATTCACCAGCGCACCGGGAACCGAGGGCGGAAGCAAAATGCCGACCATCTTCTGGTCGCGCCAAATCGGGCGCAACCGTCGCGCGAGGAAGATCGTGCGAGTAAGAGCGCCTCCGAAGCTCAGCTTGGGTGTGCGCCCATCGGCCATCGCAAAGCGAAATGGATGTCGACGCGCCGTCTGCACGAACGAGCGATGCAGCGGCCGCATGTAGCGCTTGCGGAGTTGGTAGGCTTCAGTGCTAAGTTCCTGCACCGCCTGGCGCACGTTCTGAGCGCTACTGGTGGAAGGCATTGCCTTGCCGAAAGTCACGGTAACCGGGTATGGGATTTTGCGTGGGAACTTCCACAGGAATTTCCCGCGTTCGAAGCTGAAAATTGAACCCCATACTCCGCCCAGATTCGTCGGGATGATCGGAACATCTACGCCTTTAACAATTCGTTCCATGCCGCGCCGGAACGGGAGCATCTGTCCGATTCGGGTCATCTGGCCTTCAGGGAAGATGCATACGATTTCTCCATCCTTTAGTGCTTGCGTTGCCGTGCGAAGCGAGGTGATCATCTCGCGCGGCCGAAGCTGCGATGAAATTGGAATCACTTCCATGATTTTGGCGAACGGCTTCACCAGCGGATGGTCGTACGAGCCTTTGAACATGAGGAATCGAATCGGCCGGTCGATGGAGGCAATTAACAGGACTGCATCGACCATCGAAACGTGATTCGGTACCAGCAGCGCTCCACCTTTGGAGGGAACGTTTTCCCGCCCTTCGAGATGAATTCGATACAGAGTGTGAGTCGCGATCCACAATAAGAGACGGAGTAGTGCATCAGGCAGCAGGTACAAGACGTAGATCGTCGCCGCGACGGTCACCAGGGAAACTGACAGGAAAATCGAGGGCGGACTGAAGTGTCCGTAATGCTGGAAGAAATAGTAAATGCCCGCCGCTCCGCCGATACCAACAAACGAAAGCAGGTTCGCAGCCGCAATCACTCCGCCTTTGTCCTTTTCGTCGGGGCGGTGCTGAATCAGAGCATTGACGGGGACAGCGAAGAAACCGGCCGAGAAGCCAAGGGCGGCGAGCAGTATCAGCACATGCGGGAACGACAGATTTCGGGTGGAAAGCAGGACTCCGAACAGGGTCATGCCGACGGAGCCGAGCGGAATCAATCCGTATTCGACTTTGCCGCTCGAAAGATAACCCGCCGCGAGGCTGCCGAGGCCGATGCCGATCGCGACTGCAGCTTGCAATATCCCCGTACGCGTGGAGGTGCTGTGCAGCACGTCCTCGCCATAGAAGACGATATTGGCCGTCAGGAGTGCGCCGAGAAACCAGAAATATGTGTTACCAAGAACCGCCAGCCAGAGAACGCGATCTCTGCGTATTAAACGCACCTGCGCCCACAAATCGCCGATTGGGTTGGCGCGAAATTTCTTAACGGGATCGGCGGCAGGGACCTTTGTAATCCCAAGGCTGGTGATCAATCCGACAAAAGACAAACTGAGAAAGATCAGGCCCGACCAGCCTTGGCGCCCATGAAAAACGTCTGCCAGGAAAGCACCGGAAACAAGCCCAGCGATCGACGCCAGGAAGGTTCCCAGTTCGATGACACCATTACCCCAGGAAAGCCTTGGTTCGGGCAGCAACTCGGGCAACAATCCGTATTTAGAGGGTCCGAAAAACGCGGCCTGTGTGCTGGCCAGGAAGATTGCAGCCATTTCGAGGTGCAGATTCTGCCAAACTAGCCCGGCAATCGCGAGGGCCATGACGGCAATCTCGAACAATTTCGTGCCAATCGTGACGGTACGTTTACTGTACCGATCCGCGAGAAACCCTCCGGTCATGGAGAACAGAATGAAGGGAACGGAGAAGAGGGCGCCTGCCACCAGAACCAGCCGATCACGATCGGCCTTCGCTATCCCTGTGCCAAGGATGATGAAGACGATGAGATTCTTGTATGCGTTATCGTTGAACGCACCCTGGAACTGGGTCGCAATGAGGGACCAGAATCCCCGCCGCCACCGCCGCGGAGCGCCAGGCCCCCCGGGAGGCTCAGAGGTTACGGTTGCGGACTCTTCCAGCACGGCGACAGGAGCATCTTCGCTCATAAGAACGTCTGATCAGCGTCTGAAAATCAGGGGATTCTGGACATTTTGGCACAAGGCCAGCCTACTTCCAATCACCATGCGGAGAACGCCCGTTACTTCCGAGTTTGCCGGCGAGAATAAACTGCAAGACGGAGGTCGCGCCGCGTTCTATTATTTAGGCTTGCAGAACTACGTGCATGCGGGGTAGCCATTGGAGCTTCTCGCCGTATTGTTAGCGCTGTTAGTCTTAGCCACTCCCGGCCTCGCCATCTATGCGGTTTGGAGGCAGCGGAAGCTTCGCCGTCAAATCGAACAGCTCGCGCAGCTCAGCTCGCAACAAATTGACGCTCTGCACCGTGAACTCCTCGAACTTCGACGCCAGCTCGCGGCTTTCCCGCAAGGTTCAGGCACCCCGGTCAAACCCGCGGAACCCGGCCCTCATTTTGCAGTCTCAGCCGAGACGCCGAAGCCCCTGGAACCGGAGCCTCCGAGTGTGCCTGCGTCGGTTGTGAAACCGGCGCCCAGTCCTGCTCCGGCTGATTTGAAACCCTCTGCACCTGGCGATAAGACCCAGCCTGTCCTCTGCCCCTGGTGCAGCACGGTCCATACGGGAGGAGTCAGTAACTGTCCAACTGCCAGGCCCGTTGCGCGGCCAACCGAGACGCCGCGAGCGGAGCCTACACCTCCGCCCGTGAGTCCGCGGGCGGTAGAAGTTCCTGTGCGCACCTCGACCCCTGTGGAGCCGATGGCGCCGGCAGCGAACAAGTCCACTGAGAGAATCGTTGCGGCAACCCGGCCTGATGTGCCGGCAGTTTCGTCGAGTGAGCAGGCTTCCGCGCCGCCGACGAGCGCGCTGCGATCTCCAATTTCAGCCACGCCGGCGACTCCGCCTCCATCGGCGACGCCTCCACCTGCCGCACATGAGCACTTCACGCCTCCACGAACTCCAGCTGCGCCGACGACGGCAAGTGCTCGTGTCATAGAACCACCACAGTTCGCCACCTTGCGGTCTTCGTCTCCGAAGGCAACCGCTCAGCAGCGCATGAAGTCAGTGTTTGCTCTCGAAGAGACGCTGGGTACGAACTGGCTGAACAAGCTGGGCATCACCATTCTGGTGCTGGGACTTGCGCTCTTCGGGATCTATGAGCTCGGCCAGTTGGGTCCAGCAGGCAAAGTTGGACTGTCCTACGTTGTCTCATTGGCCCTGTTGGCGGGAGGAATGTTTTTCGAGAGACGTGAGCGCTACCGGGTTCTGGGTCACACGTTGATCGGCGGCGGATGGGCTCTGCTGTTCTTCACCACCTACGCCCTGAATCATGTTCGGGCGATGCGTGTGATGGATTCAGCGGGCGCGGACCTTGTTCTGATGCTTGTTGTCGCGCTCGCCATGGTACTGCACACGCTGCGCTACCGCTCCCAGGTAGTTACCGGGATCGCGTTTCTGTTGGCTTACTGGACAGTGTCCCTCAGCCAGGACGACGTATACAGCCTTGCCTCAGGCGTAGTCCTCGCCCTCGGACTCGTCACCATCGTCATGAAGATGGGATGGTTCGAGCTTGAAGTGTTCGGTATTTTATCGAGCTATCTCAACCACCTGTATTGGCTGTATCGCCTGCTGGGGCCCGAAGGCGCACACGGGCACGCTTTTCCTGAGTATCACGCCAGCACCGCTCTGCTGTTGTTCTATTGGCTGATCTTCCGAGTTTCTTACATTGTGCGGAAGACCAGGTCTCCGCAAGGTGAGCATGTATCGAGCGCGGCAGCGCTGCTCAACACTCTGTTGCTGCTGGGTACGATGAAGTTCCAGTCCGTCCAGCCGGAGCTGGCTTTCGTTGCCTTGCTCGTCATAGGCGCGGCGGAATTCAGCTTTGGACAACTTCCCCTAACCAAGCGTCGCCGTGAGGCCTTTGTTGTCTTGAGCGTACTCGGTGCCGCGCTCATGATCAGCGCGGTTCCGTTCCGCTATTCCGGAAACAATGTCGCCATCCTGTGGCTGATCGGCGGCGAAGCATTGCTGCTGGCCGGTGTGTTAGTCAGCGAGGTAGTTTTCCGGCGACTCGGCTTGCTCGCGGGACTTCTGGTTGGATTGCATCTGGTTGGCGTCGACTTCCGGCAACTCATGGCGGTTCGCCAGAGCAGTGAACATCTTGTCTTGACCGCTGGCGTGATGTTCACGCTGTGTGCCGCTGTTTTTTATCTGAACGCTCTTTTCATTGGAGGACGCTGGAAATCGTTTTTTGGCGAATCACCCGATGTGCAACTTATCGATGGGCATTCGTACTTGGGAGGACTCGCCGCTGCATCAGCCGCGTGGGCTTTGTGTTCGCAGGATTGGACTGCGGTCGCATTCGCCGGCATCATGCTCACGCTGGCGGTGCTGGGGCAGAAGCTTAGGTCTTTTCATCTGCAAGTCCAGTACGGTCTCATCGGCACGCTGATCTTGTACCGCGTTGTTCTGTTCAACCTCCACAGTGAAGCTCCTGCACACACCCACATCGCCATGCGGCTTTTCACTTTGCCGGCGATGGCCGCGATGTTTTATGTGACCGCGAAGTGGGCGCAATTGCGAGACGATTCGAACCAGCGCACCTTCCGAGGATTGTTCGCACTGGCGGGCACGGCTCTGGTTACTTCGCTCATTGATTACGAGGTGCCGGAACTCTGGCAGCCGGCAGCGGCGATTCTCTTCGCCGTGGCGCTCGTAGAAATCGGACAATGGATCCGCTATTACGCGATCGCCTGGCATGCTCACTTGTTGAGCGGTCTGGCGGTGCTGGCTGCGCTGACCGCCGACCAAAGCAGCACTCACCGTTGGCACGACGTGCCGCTCCACGCGTTTGGCGCTTTGCCGGTAGTTGCGGGGCTGTACTGGATCGCCAAGCGTATTGGCGTGCCAAACACCGATCACGTCAACACGGCGCGAATCGCTTATAGCTGGGCCGGGACCGGCATGATGCTTTGGGTGCTCAACGAGGCCGTGCCCCTGCCGTGGATTGCTGTTTCGTGGATTGTGTTGGCCATTGCTCTCGCTTTGGTTATGCGCCGGATTGGCTACAGGCAACTCGCATGGCAAGCGAATGTTGTGGCCGCATGCGCTGTGGCGCGTGCTTACACCGCGAACTTCTCGCTTGAGCAAACGGTTTCGCCCGGAGTCTCTCTGCGGCTGGTCACCGTTTCGCTTGTTGCTGCGGGACTCTATTTTCTTTCGCGCAAAGCCACCATCCCCGATTCTGAGTCGAAGCGCGCGATCACCTATCTGCACACCTTTGCCGCAACTGCGTTGCTTGCTCTTTTGGCGTGGTATGAAGCACCGGGCGCGTGGCTTGCAGCCGTGTGGGCAATATTCGCCCTGGTGTTGGCCCTGGTGGATCACCATTTTGAACTGGAGGATCTCGCTTGGCAGGCGCATGCGCTCGCTGCACTGGCGATGGTGCGCAGCGTCTCGCTGAACTTGTACATCAACGAAGCCTGGCATGGGATCAGCGTCCGGCTGCTCTCGCTGGCAATCGTTACCGTGGTTATGTATGCGCTCGCACAAGTCATCCGCATGCCGCAGGAGTGGCGCAATCGGGAGTTCCACCACATCTACTCGTGGGCCGCCTCAGCGCTGGTTTCACTGCTCATGTGGTACGAGTTGCGGCCCTTGAGCGTGGCAGTCGGTTGGGCTGTTTTCGGACTCGTTCTCTTCGAATACGGCCTACTACGCAATACGAGGCAGTTCAGGTTCCAGGCATATCTTGCACTGACGGCAGCATTCGGCCGGATCTTCTTTGCCAATCTTGCAGCCGGCAATCCAGGCGAGTTCTGGGGGCCCCGGATCTACACAGTGCTGCCGCTCACGCTGATTTTCTTCTTCGTGTATGCGCAGTTGGACGCGGACCAGGCAACCGTGCGCGACGACCGCCGGCTGCACTTCGACGACCTGCTTGGTTATCTCGGGACGGCCAGCGTGATCGCTCTGCTGTATTTCCAATTTGCCAATGATTGGCTGGTTACGATGTGGGCGGTTGCGGTGTTTGTTCTTTTTGGCATGGCTTTGTTGCTGGATCGGTCGATCTTCTTGCACCAGGGCATTCTTCTGACGATCGGCACCTGCGTCCGCGGCGTCATGCATAATCTTTTCGGTGCGAGCTATTTCAGCGGCGGCGACTGGACCGGACGCTATTTCGTGCTGGGTTCGGCTGTGGCCGTTCTGTTGGCATGCCTTCCATTCGCGTTTCGTCTGCGCGATCGTCGCCAAGGACAGACTCTTCCGATTCGCTGGATGGGTGCCCTGGTGCGGCGTCCGGAGCAGTTTATGTTCTTCGCACCGATCCTTCTGCTCACTCTGATGCTCGCACTCAAGATGCGCGCCGGCATGGTTACGGTCGCGTGGGGCATCGAAGGAGTCCTGATCATTCTGCTCGCCCTTGCGGTTAACGAGCGCAGTTACCGGCTGACCGGGTTAATCCTGCTTTTGGTTTGTGTGGGCAAAATCATCTTGCGCGATGCCTGGGGACTCGCTCCCCGTGATCGTTACATCACCTTCATTATTCTTGGGGCGGCGCTGCTGCTGGTATCGTTTCTATACAGCAAATACCGCGAAGCCATCCGGCAGTTCTTATGAAGCGCATCGGCGCATTCATCGGCGTGTTCTTGATGGGTGTATCTGCGCTCTACTTCACCCAACGCCGCCACGATTCCACACCCGTTTCGGCGAACGCAGTCGTGGCGGTCGCTGCCGATGCGCAACGCGATTTGAGCCGAGTCCCTATGCGGCTGACGCGTCTTTCCGATGAGGAAGAAATCGCGGTGGGCAATGAGCTGGCCGGGCAGTATTCCATTGGCGCTACCAATTTGAGCGCCGAAGAACTTGCGCTGGACAATTACGTTCGCCACGTGGGGCGCGCTGTGGCATCCCATGCTCACCGGCGCCTTCCTTATTCCTTTCATCTTCTGCCCAATCGCACCATGATCAATGCGTTTTCTCTTCCCGGCGGCCCCGTTTATGTTGGGGAGGGCCTGCTGGATTTGATGACCAGCGAGGATGAACTGGCATCAGTTCTCGGGCATGAGGTGGAACACATCGACCACTACCACTGTGCCGAACGCGTGCAGATCGAAGCGAAGCTGCGCAATCTGGAACTCGGTGTTCTCGGCGCATTGGTGCAAATACCACTCAGTGTGTGGGAAGCCGGCTACAACAAAGATGAGGAATTAGAAGCCGATCGGGAAGGAATGCGGCTCGCAGTTCTTGGCGGCTACTCGCCCTATGGAGCCGTGACTCTATTCAAGAAACTTGCCAGGCTTCACGATGAATACATCATCCATGCGCAGAGCCCGGAAGAAGAACTTTCACAACTGGCTATTCAGAGTCTGGAAGGATACTTCCGTTCGCACCCTCTGCCGTCTGAGCGCCTTGCCCAGGCGAACAGTTTAATTGCGCAAGAGGGTTGGCAGGACCGCAAGGCGCAACGACCTTTCCGCGTCGAGTACGAAGTGCACAATGGCAAGTACGTGAAATGAACGGTCCCCGTGACCCTGGCGCGTCCGGACCTCATCCAACCTAGAATGTCAGTCGAGCGGCCAGTTGTCCGATGCGCGGAGCCGGGCCGCGGAAGCTCCCGGTTGTCGTAATCTGCCCAAAATTCGGGCCGTTGATGTTGGTTGCGCCGTCAGCATAGGTGGGCTGGGCGAATTCGGGATGATTCAGCACGTTGAAAAACTCCGCGCGGAATTCCAGGCTCACGTGCTCGGTGATCGCCGTAGTCTTCGCCAGAGCGATATCAAGATTCGTCAGGTGCGGTCCGCGCAAAGTGTTGCGATGCAGGCCATAGGTTCGGTCCGCCGAATTATTCACAGGATCGAGTTGCGGAGTACAAGGATCCGTGCCTCCGTAATAAGGATCGTTTGCCAAGGGGATGTTGGAGAAGCTGTTGGGATCGAAAAAGAAGTGACCGGTAACTGGCGGCCCGGTCACCTCTTGGCACAAAGACCCATAAAAGGTGGGCGTGATCGTGGTCAGCTTCCGCGGGTCGAGCATGTGGATGGGCGCCACCACTGCCGCATTTGAGAGGTAGGGATCGCCCGCGCCGGAGGTTCCGGGATTGGTCGGGTCCGAAGTGCCGCCCAATCCGGCTCCAATGTCGAAGGGGAATCCCGTGCGCCAGGTCACGATAGGATAAAGGCTCCATCCCTTGGTCAAACGCTTTGGACCAGTAGCCCACATCCGATCGAAGGGCAGATCCCAGCCTCCGCTGAAGCTGATGCGCTGGCGGACGTCGCCGTCGCCAGAGGCGTAGAAAAGATTGGGGGCGTATGCCGGCACGGTCGAATTGCGCTGGCGAAATCCGGACGCGTTGTCCAGATTGTGACCGTAGGTATAAGCGAGGGTGAAATACGCGGTGCCGAGTTTGGAAGGCTTGGCTTGCCGCGTAAGGCTGGCCTCCAGCGCGTTGTAGCTGGCGTGCGACACATTCTGAAATTCGGGAAGCTGGCCGAAACAGAGCGGGCAACTGCTGTCCAGCAGGCGGCTGGTGGTTCCCAACACCATCGGATTGATGTCTCTCAGCGAAGTCAGCCCGTGTCCGGAACTCCCGACATAGTTGGCTTCGAGCACCGTGCCGGCGAACAGGTCCTGCTGCAAGCTCAGGTTGTACTGGTAGACGTAAGGCGTGCGCAGGTGCGGGTCGACGATAAAGATAAAGCCGGTGCCGTTGATCGGGAGCAGCGGCGCGAAATCGTAGTTGCTTGGCGGCGGCGTGGAGGGAAAAGTATTGGTTTGCCCGGCGGCAACGAACGGCTGACTCAGATAGTTCAGCGGAGCAGTCTGGCCGGTCCCGACAGGGTTGAAGTAGAGCGCTGCGGTGCTGGTGAAAGGCGGGGCGCCGTTGAACTGCACGTTGTCTTCGCCCTTGAGAATGTCGTAGAAAAGACCGATGCCACCGCGCAGGCTGGTCTTGCCGCGGCCTGTGGGATCAAAGGCAAATCCGAAGCGAGGCGCGAAGTTCTTCTTGTCGGGGAAATTCGTGCCTCTGGCAGCACCGGGGTCTCCCGGAAACACCAATCCCAAAGGCGCGTTGACGAAGCGCTTCGATTGCAGTCCCGGAATCACCGAAAAGCTGCGGCCCTCGGTATCCAGCTTCGGCGTGTTGTACTCGTAGCGCAGACCAAGAGTCAGAACCAGATTTCTCGTGACGTGCCATTCGTCCTGGCCAAACACATACGTACTCTTGCTGCGAATGTTGGTTGGCGCCAGCGGGCCCTGTAGATACACCCCCGGCGCTCCCAGGAGAAAGTCGGCGAACGGATTTCCGGACGCAACCGAGTAGCTGGCGGAGTAGAAGTCAAACTCTCCGTTGGTGTAATAGTCGTAGACCAGGTTTTCCTGGTAAGGAGAGAATCCGGCTCCAAACTTCCAGTTGTTCTTGCCTTGCGTCCAGGAAATCGCGTCAGTCCAGGAGAACGTGTTTTCCACATATCTTGTTGGACCGTTCTCGCCGGGGCCAATTTGAAAACCGTCATCAAACCAGATGTTCGTCGGGCCGGTCGAGAGGTCAGGCGTGATGCCGACGCCAAGGCTCGGCCCGCTGGGCAGGTATTTCGCCGGGATGTCTTGCAGGTAATTGCTGCGATGCGTAACGAAGTGAAACTCGTTCAGCAACGTTGGCGAGATGATTCGCGTATAGGCAAGATTGGTGAAGTAATAGTTGGCGACGGTGCGGCTGGGGAAACCGGGAACGCTGGCGTAGGGAAACGGGTACAGCGACGGTGTGCGATTCACGCCGATCGTGGCCGAGAATTTGTCCTTGGCATTCAGGTTGAAGTCGAACTTGGCGGTCAGTTCATCTGCGTTGTTGGTCTGTTCCAGCGTGGTGGAGAGCAGACCGGAGCACACTCCATTCGCATCGCAGGACGTCTGGTTGGTCGCAGAAGTCGGAATCAATCCCGCCTTGATGTAATTCTGCGTCACGGGATCAATCTTGGTGGGGTCGATGATGGCCTGCGCCGCGTTGCCATTGGGCGCCGCGAAATCGGGGTTGTTCCCCAGGAACGTGGCCAGATAAGGGTCTGGGCATCCGCCGGCGACCGTGCAGGTCACGCCGTCATAGGGCACCGCCTGGGAGAAGTTCCCCTGCAATTCCTGCGGCGTGTACACGGGAGCATCGACGTCGGGTATGGCCTGGATCTGTCTTTGCCCCTGATAGGCAAGGAAAAAGAATATTTTGTCTTTGCGGATCGGCCCGCCCAGCGTGGCGCCGTACTGGTTGCGCTTCAAATCCAGCCGCGGAATACTCAGCGGAATGTTGAAATAATCGTTGGCGTCGAGCACGCGGTTGCGGAAAAAATCGAACAGGCTGCCGTGGATCTGGTTGGTGCCTGACTTGATCACTTCGCTGATGATGCCTCCGCCGTTGCGTCCATATTCGGCGGTGTAGTTGCTCGTGAGCAGCCGAAATTCCGCGATCGCGTCCGGGTTGGGGTCGAGCAGGTTGCTGTTGTCGACGAGGTCGTTGTTCAGTCCTCCGTCGAGAAGGAACGTGACGGAATCGGTGCGCCCGCCGGCGATGCTGTAGTTCCCCTGGCCACCGTTGTCGTCGTTGCTCTCGACCACGCCGGGCTGCAACAGAGCGAGGTCGAGCGCGTCGCGGCCATTCAGCGGCATATTGATAAGGGTTCGGCCCGTTACCGATTGGCCAAGCGTTGCGTTCACCGTTTCTACCGGCGCTGCCTCCGCGCCAACATCCACTCTCTCGCTCGCGCTGCCAACCTCCATCTTGATGTCCACCCGCAGCGCCTGATTGATGAGCAGTTTGTATTCGCTGCTCACCACCGTGCGAAAGCCCTGGTGCACCGCCGTGACTCTATAACTCCCGATCGGCAGCGCCAGAACCTGGTAGAACCCGTCATGGTCGGATGTCGCTTCGCGCCTAACCTGAGTCGCCGTGTTGGTGACCGTGATCTGCACTCCGGGAATCACTGCGCCGGTCGAGTCGGAGATTGTGCCCGTCATTCTGCCGGTCGCTTCTTGAGCCTGGCTCAAACCGGGGAAGAGGACCGCCACCAGAGCAACAGTTGTGAGGAACTGGATCGAAATCCGCATAACAATTTTCTTAGGCATAGGGAATATCTGGAAACTCTGGGCTGCTATGGTAGAAGTGCAGAGCCTGAATCGTCAATTTGGCAAGCCTCGCGAAGGCGGAGACTCGAAGCCAATGGGACCGCCTGGCATGTAGCGTGGCTTTCCGGCAAATCCTGGAATGCGTGGCCGATCCCCTATTTGTCATTGTGGGGTTCTTGAAAAACGCGGCTTGCGGTACACTGCCAGCGAGCGGATACGTCAGTCGATGAGCGGTCCGCACCTATATATTGATGTCTGTCACCGAGGGCGGCTTATGACCAAGTCGGCCGAGTTAATTCATACAGCTCTGGATTCCTTTCTGATTGAACTGCCATCCTGGGGGTTTGCTGATACCGGGACGCGCTTCGGGAAGTTTCTGCAGGATAGCGCGGCCACCACGCTCGCGGAAAAGTTCGCCGACGCGGGACAGGTGCATGCTCTCACCGGAGTCTGTCCTTCCGTCGCACTCCACGTGCTCTGGGACCTCCCCGCTGGGACGGACCTGAAGGAAGTACAGAACCTGAGCAGTCAATTTGGCGTGCGGCCGGGCTCGATTAATCCCAACGTCTTTCAAGACCAGGAATACAAGCATGGCTCACTGTCGAACGAGCGAGCGGAGGTGCGGGAGAAAGCTCTCCAGCACATTCTCGAGTCGGTCCAGTGGGCGAAAGAGCTTGGTTCGCGTGACCTTGCACCCTGGTTTGCGGATGGTTCGAACTATCCCGGAACCGCCAACATCCGTCGCCGCAAGCAATGGCTGGCGGATGGACTGCGCAAAGTGCATCAGGCGCTCGACTCGGGACAGCGGCTCCTGATCGAGTACAAGCCGTTCGAGCCCGCCTTCTACCACACGGACGTGGCCGACTGGGGCATGGCCCTGCTGCTGGCGCGTGCCGCGGGGCCGCAGGCCCGCGTTCTGGTGGATACCGGTCATCACTACCAGGCGCAGAATATCGAACAGATCGTTGCCTGGTTGCTCAGCGAAGACATGCTGGGTGGATTCCATTTCAACGACCGGCGCTATGCCGACGACGACCTGACCCTGGGATCGATCGACCCTTATCAGATATTTCGCATCTTCGCAGAGATTCGCCACTACGAGTGGGAAACGGGCGGGCGGGCGGATATCGCCTACATGGTGGATCAGAGCCACAACTTGAAGAACAAGATTGAAGCCATGATTCAAACCGTCATGACGGCCCAGCAGCTTTATGCCAAAGCTGCTCTGATCGACCATCAGGCCCTGGAGAAAGCTCGCAACCAACAGCGTCTGATTGACGCGGAGAATTGCCTGAAAGACGCTTTTGAAACTGACGTTCGTCCGGTTCTCGGCGAGTGGAGCGAGAGCCGGAAATTGGCTGCTGATCCGCTGCGCGCTTTCCGGGAAAGCGGCTATACCGAGCGGACGGCGCGCGAACGGGCCGGCCGGAAGAAGGGTGCGGTTTCCTCCTACGCATGACAGCAGAACGCCAGAAACTTTCCTACAATGATCGGCACAACTCAGGCTCGTGAACCTGCCGCAAGGCGAGTGGTTGCGATTGATTTGGGCGCGGAAGGCTGCCGCCCGGGCAAGGGTCATCTCTGTCCCGGTACTCGTCCACGAAAAGATCAATTCATCGCGAAGGCAACAATTTTATGAAAAACAAAATTATCAGCTCTGGTTTCGTCGCCATACTCCTGATCGTGTCGGCTTTGGCTTCCGCCCAACAATGGAAGCCGGTTCCGGTCGATCCCACCGTCGGGCGGAAGGGAATCCTGCAATCGGATGTGCACCAGCCTTTGCCTGAACAATGCATTTGGACTCCGGACAACACCAACGACCTTCCTCGTTTTCTGCGGAGAACGTTTCAAGTTTCGACTCTGCCCCGCCAGGCGACTTTGTACGTCGCCGGTCCGCAGGAGGCTCAGGTCTTTCTCAACGGCGAAAGGGTGGGCGATTTCGCGTTCAATCCGGCTGAACCTTCGATTAGTCCTCCTGTGTTTCAAGCGGACGTCACCCGGTTCCTGCGGAGTGGCGCTAACACGATCGCCATACGGGCAGTCGCATCGGCCAAGGCAGCGTCGTGGATGACTGATTTCGTCTATACCAAGGGAGCGGTGGTCGCCAAGATTGTTCCCGCATCGCCTGGCGTCGATCGCCCAGCTCTGCTGATCACGAATGCCGACTGGAAGGCTGCAACCGACGCGCCCTCAGGCTGGGATGCGCCTGGATTCAACGATTCCGGCTGGGCTGCTGCCAGGAATTTCGGCGCCATCGAAAGCGATATTGATTTTTTCCAGGCAGTGTCGGATGGCGGGCTTTACCGCTGGCCGGGATATGACGGCATCTCGCCCTTCTTGATGCACCTCCCGTTCTCGGCGAGTGAAGTTCTCGATGCTCATGGTGGATCGGGTCGCTTTGAGGGGCTGGAAGCGCTCACGTCCGAAAAACGTGGTCCGCTGACCATCGTTCAGTCGGCGCCCGGAGTGGGTCCCGAGTCGGCGCCTTCGCTCGTCCTGGATTTCGGCCGGGAAGTAAACGGCCGCGTCGAGATCGTTTCTGATTCGTCCGAGCCCGCGAGCGCGTCTCTTCAGCTGGGCGAGTCTTTGGAAGAGGCGCTGAAGAAGCCGTATCTGGGTGTGCGGGAAATGTACCTTCCGCCAGGAGAAAAAGTGTACGGCCCGAAGAGCGCCTTTCGTTACGCGCGGCTGCAATTCTTCGGAACCGGCACACTGCGGCTCCGTTCGCTCGGCGTGGACGGCATCTACTATCCGGTCGAGTACAAGGGTTCTTTCCAGTCGAGCGATCCGCTGCTCAACCGCGTCTGGGAAGTCGGCGCCTACACTTCGCATTTGTGCATGCAGGATGACATTTGGGATGCGCCCAAGCGCGACCGGGCCCGCTGGATGGGAGACCTGGGCGTGATGGGCAACGTGATCAACCACGTCTTCGCCGATCACTTCCTCATGGAAGATACTCTGACCCGCCTGAACCCCGTTCCGGTCAAGAGCCACGTTAACAGCATCCCGGGATACTCCGCTCTCTGGGTGGTCGGGATGGCCGACTACTACCGGCAGTTTGGATCGCTCGCATACCTCAAGAGCGTGCTGCCCAACCTGCTCGGGCTTCTTACTTATATGGAAGGCGACCTGGATGAGAACAACCTCTTTGTGAATAAACAGAAGGCGTGGCCGTTTGTCGACTGGTCGCAGAGCATGGAGAGCGATACGCCGGAGGCCCGGCGCGCCACCCATTTTGAATACTACAAGGCCTTCGTGGACGGAGCGTTCCTGTTGCGCGCCGCCGGAGAAACAACCGAGGCTGAGCATTATGAAAAGCGCGCCCAACAACTGAAGGAGGCGGCGGAGAAATTTCTGCTCGATCGCAGCACCCAGACTTTCGGACCGCGCTGGCAGAGCAATGCGCTGGCGGTCTATTCAGGAATTGCCAGTCCAGAAGAGCAGGCCGCGATTCGTACCGCAGTTTTTGCCGCCCTTGACGCGGGCAAACTGCCGGATTACGACATCTCGCCCTATAACTTCAACTTCTTCTTGTATGCGATGAGCAAGACGGACGACCGTCAGATCGCGCTTTCCTGGATCCGAAAGAACTGGGGAGGGATGATCGAGGAGGGAGCAACCAGTTTCTGGGAAGGCTACGACATCCGCTGGCCCAAAGACGATTTTCATGCCGGCCTCAAAGCCGACGACGCCCAGGGTTATGCCACCAGCCTGTCCCACGGTTGGTCGAGCGGCCCGACGGCCTGGTTGATGGATAACGTGCTGGGAGTCCTGCCGGAGGAGCCGGGCTTCAAGCGCGTTTTAATTCGCCCTGACCTTCTCGATCTGGAGTCGGCCAACGGCACCGTGCCCGCGCCGCAAGGACCGATCCGTGTGGATCTGAAAAAGATCAATGGCGGCATGGTCGCAACTATTGATCTTCCCCAAGGCACCGCGACTCGCGTGCTGTTTCCTGTGACCAGAGCAGACAGCCAGATCTTCGTCAATGATCAACCGCGCAGCGGGAAGCCAGCCGAGGAAGGGAAGCGAAAGGCGATCGAACTCGCACCGGGTCACTATGTCATCCGCGCACAATGAGAGTAAACGGGCAGTGTTTGTTTGCAGTCGTCATAAGTAGAACTTGTTTGGCTTTGTTGACCTGCTCCGAGAAGCTGGAACAGCCGTGGAAGAGCGGCGCTTTAGCGCTGCGTAAGCATGCTGCCAAGACGGCTGGGCTTTAGCCCCAGGGCCTAAAGGCCGTTCCTCAGGGAACCGGGGAACGCGGCCCTAAAAGGGCCGCTCTTCCACGCCGATTTCGGCGTTCTCGCTAGGACGAACTAGTCGCCCGTTTATCTGAGGATGTCAACAGAGCCAGCTTGTTTCAAGATAGGTTTTGGGAAGGGCACGGCTTTACCGGTACCGTCCGGAACCGCTATCGACGCGGCTTTAGCCGCCGAGGGCAACGGCCAGGTCTCAGCGGAAGCCATTTTTGAAACACGCTGCACTAACTTCCAAGTCAGGTGGAGAAAAAGAATGAGAATTCCGTATTGGCAAATGATGATAATCGCCATTTTCCTGTCCGGCTTGTGCTTTGCACAGGTGCCGTCCGGGTCCAATTCGTCGGCGGATTTTGCGCTTCGCGACGGGGACCGCGTCGCCTTTTACGGTGACAGCATCACCGAGCAGCGGCTCTACACAACCTATATAGAGGAGTACGTGCTCACTCGCTTTCCAGACCGCAAGATCACATTCGTGAACTCCGGCGTGGGCGGAGACAAGGTCAGCGGCGGTTGGGCTGGTCCCATTGATCTTCGTCTGGAACGCGATGTGTTTGCCTACCAACCGACGGTTGTCACCATCATGCTCGGCATGAATGACGGCTATTACCGGCCTTATGACGAGGGCATATTGCGCACCTTCGCCGACGGTTACCGGCACATGGTGGATGCGATTCAGGCTAAGCTCCCCTCGGTGCGTTTATATCTGCTGCGGCCTTCTCCACACGACGACATAACCCGTGCGCCTGAGTTTGAACCGGACTACAACGCCACCATGATCCGTTTCGGCGATTTCCTTGCCGGCCTGGCAACCGAGAAACATGCACAGGTCGCTGATCTGAATGCGCCGGTGGTTGCGGCGCTGACGCGCGCCAAGGCGGAGAATGCAGCGTTCTCCACCACCCTGATGCAGGACCGCGTGCATCCCGGTTCGGGCGTGCATTGGCTGATGGCTGAGGCGGTATTGAAATCATGGAACGCGCCGGCGCTTGTGACCGCGGTGACGCTGGATGCGGCAAAGGCGAACGTCACGAACTCGGTCAACACTTCCGTTGCGGATGTCCGCAAGACCAAGACCTCTCTAGCCTGGGTACAACTGGACCATGCGCTGCCCCTTCCTCTGCCTGCCGCAAAAGCGGACCCGTTTCTTGGGATGGTGGAAAAAGTCTCCGATTTGGATCAGGCCCTGGATCGCGAAACCCTGCAGATTTCCGGCTTAGCGCCGGGGAATTACTCGCTGCAAGTCGACGACCGTAAGATTGCCGAGTTCAGCGCCGAACAGTTGGCCGGAGGAGTAGACTTGGCTCGGCTCGATACGCCCATGCTGCAGCAGGCTCTGCTGGTCGCATTCGACACTGAACGGAAAGACTCGATCGAGAGTATGCGCTTTACGATGGGCCAGGATGCGCGCACGCCTTTGGACCACGACACCGTCAAAGAGCTTGACGCCGCCTGGAAAGCAGTCGTGGAACAGCAACGGAAGGACGTGCAGCCGGTTCCCCACCGTTACGTACTGGTTCCAGTGGCGAAACTGGCAGGTCAGTAGCGACCCTGAAGCGGAACATCCGTTTCTGAAGGGTCCAAACTTACTTGGTTTCTTTGGTCATCGTTCAAGGAGGAATAACAAGGAGGAATCATGAAGGCTCGGCTTAATGGCTCGGTTTCGCGGCGTGAATTCATCGGACAGAGTGCGGCGGCGGCGATTGGTCTCACCATCGTTCCGCGTCGAGTGTTGGGCGGTGCGGGATACGTTCCGCCCAGCGACAAAGTCAACATTGCTTTCATCGGCGTAGGCGCGCAGGGTTTGCGCGTCATGCTTCACTTCCTGCGGGAGCCCGACGTACAGGGCGTGGCGGTTTGCGACGCCACCAAGTCCGCCGCGAATTACCCGCAGTGGGACACCCATGAGTTCTGCCATTCCGTCCGCAAATTGCTCGGCGTGGATAGCGGCTGGGACTGGCTCAGCCCCGACCAGCCGATCCAGTTGACTCATTCCCTGGGCGTCACCAGCGGCCTAGCCGGCCGCGAGCCTTGCCAGAAGATCGTGGATGGCTATTACGCCGCCCAGCAGCGCTCCGGACAGTATCACGGCTGTTCCGCCTACAACGACTTTCGCGAACTGTTGGAGAAACAGAAAGACCTCGACGCCGTGGTTGTGTGCACCACCGACAACCTGCATGCGGCCGTGTCCGTGGCCGCCATGAAGAAGCGCAAACACGTCTTCTGCCAGAAGCCTCTGACCCACACCATCTATGAGGCGCGGCGCATGGCCGAAGTCGCTCGCGAAACCGGCGTGGCCACGCAGATTGCGGTTGGCAATCAGGCCTCGGAAGCCACGCGCCTGCTCTGCGAATGGATTTGGGGCGGCGCGATTGGCCCCGTGCGCGAGGTCATGAACTGGTCAAGCCGGCCGTTTTGGCCGCAAGGCCTGGAGCACCCCAAGGAAGCGGAGCCGGTGCCCGAAGGCCTGGATTGGGATTTGTGGCTCGGCCCCGCTCCGGAGCGTCCCTTCCACCATGCCTACCTGCCGTTTGTCTGGCGCGGCTGGTATGACTTTGGCAGCGGCGCTCTGGGCGACATGGGTTCGTACAGCTTCGACACAATTTTCCGCGTCCTGAAGCTCGAAGCGCCGGTGAGTGTGGAAGCCAGCTCCACCGACCGTTACGACGAAACCTTCCCCCAAGCCTCGATCGTCCGCTACAACTTCGCCGCCAGGGGCGATATGCCGCCGGTGAAGTTCAACTGGTACGACGGTGGCCTGAAGCCGGCTCGTCCCGAGGAATTGGAAGAAGGCCGCCCGCTCAAGGGCGAGGGCGAGGAAGACGAAGGATTGCTTTTCGTCGGCGACCGCGGCAAGATTCTTTGCTCATTCAGCGGCGGTCACCCTGGCCTTATTCCTCAATCAAAGATGGACGGCTACAAGCAGCCGCCGAAAACTCTACCTCGGTCGCCGGGCAATGAACGCGAATGGCTCGATGCCTGTAAGGGAGGGAAAGACAAGCCCGGCGGCAATTTCGAGTTTTCGGGGATGGTCACCGAGACCTTGCTCCTGGGCAATGTCGCGACCCGCATTGGAGAAAAGCTGGGTTGGGATCGCCCCAACTTGAAGATCACCAACTCTGAGGCCGCACAGAAGTTCGTGAGCCCGGAGCGCCGCAAGGGATGGGAACTGTAGCTCATAAAGGAGGCATCATGTCGGTTATTTCGAGGAGGGAATTCTTGAAGGATGCGGCGACGTGTGCCGCTGCGGCCGGTGTTCTTTCTACCAGCGCTCTGGAGCTTCGCGCCAATCCGCTGGGCATGCCGATCGGGTGTCAGACCTGGCCGGTCCGGAACATGATCGAGAAGGATTTTCCCGCCACAATCAAACAGCTTGCCGACGCCGGGTTCCAGTCGATTGAATTGTGTTCGCCGGTAGGTTACGCCGATTCCGGTTTCGCCGGCCTCGCCAAGTACTCAGGAACGCAACTGCGCAAGATCCTCGGCGATGCCGGGGTCACATGCGTGAGTTCTCACTTCGGCATCGACGAACTCCGCAAGAATCAGGAAGATCGGATTGCCTGGGCGAAAGACGTCGGCCTGACGCAAATGCTCGTGCCCAGCCTCGACGGGCCGGAAAAACCGACCATGGACGATGTAAAACGGGCGGCCGACGAATACAACAAAATGGGTGAAAAGGCGGCCAAAGCGGGCATTCAGCAGGGGCTGCACAATGAAAACTTCGAGCTCTCCACCGTGGATGGCAAGCGTACCTACGACGTGCTGTTCGACCTGCTCGACCCTAAGTTCGTGAAGTTCCAGTTCCAGGTTTCGACCATCAGCCGGGGCTACGATGCGGCCGAGTATTTCACCAAATATCCCGGACGCTTCGTCTCGATGCACGTGCAGGGCTGGTCGGCCTCAACCAGGAAAATCACGCCCGTGGGCCAGGATACTCTCGATTGGAAGAAGATCTTTACCGCGGCGAAAACCGGCGGCATCAAGAACTATTTCGTCGAAATGAACCTGGAGATGATGAAAGCCAGCGTGCCCTACCTTCGCGATCTGCAGGTCTGAGGAACCTGCCCCTCCCTCTGGTTGGGCAGGTTCAATTCCGACAGAATCAGCGGGATGCCGGGCGCACCGCAACGCCGTGCCCGGCATCTTGTTGAACTTGGTACTCTACGACAATCAGGTCCCACCGCAAGGCGAGCGAGATTACCATAGTGACGTACCCACGCTTACGGAATTCCGGTCTAATCTTGGCAAGCGTGTGCTCAGTAGAAGAGAGAGTAGTATGAAGGCAACGATCTTGTCTGAGCAGACTGATATGGGGAGGTCCTTATGACAATGCTACTGGGCAGACTCTGGAGGGAAGACAAGGGTCAGGACATTGCCGAATATGCAGTAATGCTGGCCGTCATCCTGGTGATCGTGGTCGGTACGATCCGGCTGGTTGGTTCCAACGCCAACAACGTCTTCTCCAGCGCGGCGAGCGCGATTCAATAGGCCGCTCGGTGCACACTTCCTGACTGGTCCGCGTCAGAAGTGCGCGGCGGCTCAGAGAGGCGACCTTCAGTAATCGGCCGGCAATCCTTGCAACTGCTCCATGGTGAGCACCGGCCCCTCCTTGCAAACGTAGATCGGACCCACGTTGCACCGCCCACACTTGCCGATGCCGCATTTCATCCGGTTCTCGATGCTGGTATAAACCGAGGCCGGCGAAACGCCCATCTTGTCGAGGATCGGCAGGGTGTTCTTGATCATGATCGGAGGCCCGATGACCAGCACAATCGGATCTTTCGCTTTCACCTGCGCCCGTTCGAAGACGTGAGGCACAAAGCCGATCTCCCCTTTCCAGTCAGGAGTCTCGCCGCCCGGATCCACGCAGCGGATTACGCGCACGCGGTCGAACTCGGCCCATTTGTCGAGTTCATCCACATAGACCAGGTCGGCCACGGTGCGGGCGCCGTAAACGATAGTAATCTCGCCGTAGTCGGCGCGATTCTCCAGCGCATACCACACCGCGCAGCGGATCGGCGGCATGGCGATTCCGCCGCCCAGGAAGATCAGGTCGTGCCCCTTCCACGCGTCCATGGGATAGCCGTTACCATACGGCCCTCGAAACCCGATCATGTCCCGCTCTTCGATCTTCCACAGGCCTTCGGTGACGCGGCCGACCTTGCGGAAGCAGAAATCAATGTGGTCCTTCCAGTTCGAACTGGAGCATATGTTGAAGGTGGATTCGCCATAGCCGAAAGCGGAAAAGATTCCAAACTGCCCGACCTTGAAGGAAAACACCCGTGCCCGTTCCGGATCGGCGAACTTCACCGATACCGATTTCACATCGGGCGTCTGCTGGCGGACCGAGATCACTTCCATCAGATCGGGTTCGTAGACGTTACGCACGGTCAATCTCCATGGCGACGCTCAAAACGCCAATGCCTTCCGGACAGTTGCGCGTGCAGTTGCCGCAGCCGGTGCACAGGATTTCACCGAACTTCTCCGGGTAGATGGCGAACTTGTGCAGCATGCGTTGGCGCTGGCGGCTGGCTTGCGCCGGACGCGGGTTGTGACCGGAAGCGTGCGCCGTGAAAATCGGGAACTGGCACGAATCCCAGGTGCGGACCCGCACATTGCCCGCCGCCGGGCCGGCGTCCACGATGTCGAAACAGTGGCAGGTCGGGCAAGTGAAGGCGCAGGTGCCGCAGCCCACGCAGGCGAGCGCATGTTCCTGCCAGAAAGGATCCTCGAAGTGCTGGCTGACAAACGAGCGGATAGTTTCTGGTTTGAATTTCTTTTCGGGAGCCGCGGTCGCCCTGACGGTCTGACCGGATTTCTCAGTCTTGCCATCGAACAGCGCGCGGCCTTTATCTGTCAGGCAAAGGACTTCGTAGTTATGTTCCCCAATGTCGAACAGCATGACGTCGGAGCCGCGTTCTGAGACCGGACTGAGCCCCACCGACGTGCAGAAGCAGCTTTCATCGGCCACGGTGCATGCCAATGTGATAACCGTAGTGGCCTCACGCCGGCGATTGTAGAACTCGTCCACAAAATCCCAGTTGAAGACCTTGTCCAGAATCGGCAGCGCGACCGCATCGCAAGGCCGGGCCGCAATCACGATCTGCTCGGGAAGCGGAGCATCATCCTCGACCAGTTCGACGCTGTTGCCCTGAATTCGATATCCGTACAGCTTCTCCTGCTTGGGGAATACGAACTCCTTTATCGAATTGCTCGGGCGGACGAAACCCTCGAGCCAAAGCGCATCGGCTGAGTGCAACGGGGAATAGAGAATCAGGTCTGGCTTTACCCGCGTGGGTCCGGCGACCTGCTTGCCGGCGCCGATCCACTTGGCCGTAAGCGCGCGCAACGCGGTTTGGGAAATGACCTCACTCACCGAATGAAGTCCTCCTTATCCTGGAGAGTGTAGGCCCCGAGGACCGGTTCGGCGGCCGGATCTACACCCGCGTCGTAGCCGAAGTTCTCTTGTGCCGCCTTGTGCAGCGCGATGTTGAGCAACGCCAGATCAATACCCGCCGGGCAAGCCCGCGAGCACTCTCCGCATCCCACGCAGCGCGCCGCCAGATGGAACGCCCGCGCAATCTGCCAGGCGAAGATGCCTTTGCGGCTGGGAGCCGGGTCAATGGCAATCGGCCGGTTCTTGTCCACGATGCACCGTTCGCAGTAGCACATGGGACACACCTGGCGGCAGGCGTAACACTTGACGCAGCGGTCGAACTGAGTCGCCCAGAATGCCATCCGCTCCCTCGGAGTCATGGCCATCAGCGCCTCAAAGCGATTTGGCGGAGGGCTAACCGGCGTTTCCGGACCAACCGGTTCGCCGAAAGTCTTGTCGGCAAACCGCGGCGTGCGGGCGGTGCAGAATGTGCATTTCGGCTCACCCACGCCTTCGCAAGCCATGCCGATCACATGAATGTCTTTGCGCTCAATCTGCGATTCTTTCTCCAGCACGACCAGCGACTTCTCGTCGCAAGGCTTGACCACGACCGCCGGTTTTCCCAGCGCCTTGATTTCCTTCCGCTTCAAGTAAGTGGTGAGGTTGCTGCAGCAGCGGTTGTTCCAGACAAGGCGGTTCGCGTCCTCAGCGCGGGTCACAACCGCCGGGCCGCGCTCGCCGTATCCGACAACCACCTTCACCGTGCCTTCGGTCAAAAGATTGCGGCAATGTTCGCGCAGTGCGGTCTCTGCGGCCAGGGTCCTGGTCGTGAACGGCACCGGTGTTCCAACCGGCAAATCTTTGGCGCCGCCATCGGCGTAAAGGTCGGTGTACGGCCCCAGTTGCCTGGTTTGCTCCGTGATTTCCGTGATCACCTGCTGCCATTTCTTGCCTTCCGCCGCGGAAATCCAGGTGAAATGAATCCGGCGCAGATCGAAGCCCAGCGTGTCGAGCAGTTCACGGAACAGAATCCAGCGCCGGCGCGCATGATAGTTGCCGGCAGTGTAGTGGCAGTCGCCGGGATGGCAGCCTGAGACCAGCACGGCATCGGCGCCGACTTCAAATCCTTTGATGATGAGATTGAAATCAATGCGCCCGGTGCAAGGCAGGCGAATGATGCGCACGTTCGGCGGATATTCCAGGCGCGTCGTGCCTGCCAGGTCGGCCCCCAGATACGTGCACCAGTTGCACACGTAAGCCACGATTTTCGGTTCGAATACGTTCGCTTCGCTCATGCCAGACTCTCGACCATGGCGTAAACCTGTTGCTCGGTGAAGCCCTGAAGATCGGCGCTCTTCGAGGGACAGACAGAAACGCAGGTTCCGCATCCCATGCAAAGCCCCGGATTCACCCTGGCGGTGCGCTTGATAAACGCGCCCCTTCCCGTCCGCAGCTCGGCGCGTTCGACGGCGTGGTACGGGCAGGTGTTGACGCAGGTGAAGCACGCCGCACAAGTCTGTTCGTTGACGGCCGCGATTTCCGGTTCGCGCGTCAGTTCATCGGCCGCGAGCATGACTTGCACTTTGCTGGCTGCGGCCGAAGCCTGCGCGACTGACTCAGGAATATCCTTCGGCGCATGACACGCCCCGGCGATGAAAATACCCGCCGTGTTGGTTTCGACCGGGCGCAGCTTGGGATGCGATTCCAGCAGGAATCCGAACTCGTCGTAGCCGATGTTCAATTTCTGTGCCAGTTCCTCGATGCCGTCGGCCGGGCGCATGGCCGCAGCCAGCACCACCAGATCCGCTTCGATCGTCACCGGCACGCCCGCCAGCGTGTCAGCACCGCGAACAATCAGCTTGCCGCTTCGNNCGGTGATTTTGGAAACTCGGCCGCGGTAGTATTTGGCGCCATCCTGCTCAATCGCTCGCCGGACGAACTCGTCGTATCCCTTGCCACCGGCGCGAATGTCCATATAGAAAACGTGCGCCTGCCCGTCATGCACCTTGTGCTTGTAGAGCATCGCGTGCTTGGCGGTGTACATGCAGCAGATTTTGCTGCAGTAGGGAAGGCCCTTTGCATTGTCGCGCGAGCCCACGCAACTGATGAAGACCACATTCTTCGGATTGGCGCCGTCCGACGGACGCTTCAGCACGCCATTGGTTGGTCCGGAAGCCGACACCAGCCGCTCAAACTGCAGCGAGTCGATAACATTCTTGTACTTGCCGTAGCCATATTCGCCGTAGCCGCTGAGCCACGCCTTGTCCTGTTCCTTGGCGATGTTGTAGAGCTTGTAGCCCGTGGCCACGACCACTGTGCCGACTTTTTCCTCGACCAGTTTGTCCTCGTCCTTGAAGTTGATGGCTTCCGCTTTGCACTTCTTCTCGCACAGTTTGCAGCCATTGCGAATGAGGGCGGCGCAAACTTTCTTGTCAATGACCGGCCGCGCCGGGACTGCTTGTGGGAAGGGAATATAGATTGCCGGCCGCGTTCCCATGGCGAAATCGAATTCGCTGGGATTCTTCTTCAGCGGGCAGACATTCCAGCACTCGCCGCAGCCGGTGCATTTCGCGGTATCGACATAGCGCGCCTTTTGCCGGATAGTGATCTTGAAATTGCCGACGAATCCTTCGACCGCTTCGACTTCAGAATAGGAATAAAGCTTGATGCGAGGATGCTGCCCGACCTCAACCATCCGCGGCGTAAGGATGCACTGCGAGCAATCGAGCGTAGGAAAGGTCTCGGACAATCCGGCCATCTTGCCGCCGATCGACGGCTCCCGTTCCACCATCACCACTTCGTAGCCGGCATCGGCGATGTCGAGCGCAGCCTGGATTCCCGCGACCCCGCCCCCAATCACCAGCGCGCGCCGCGTCACCGGAACGCGAATCGGCTCAAGAGCCGCGTCATTGCGCACCTTCTCGACCGAAAGTCGAATGATGTCCACGGCTTTGGCTGTCGCCTGGGCCCGGTCGTGGTGCACCCACGAGCAGTGCTCGCGAATGTTGGCCATCTCGACCAGGTAAGGATTCAGACCGGCTGCCTGCGCCGCTTTGCGGAAGGTCTTGAGGTGCATGTGGGGCGAGCAGGACGCCACCACCACGCCGTCCAGTTTTTCAGAGACGATCTTCTCCCGCACCATCGCCTGCCCGGGATCGGAACACATGTACTTGTAGTTCACCGAGCAGCGCACCCCAGGAAGGCTGCTGACTTCTTTTGCGACCTCATCCACGTCAACCGTGCGCGCGATGTTTTCGCCGCACCAGCACGTGAAGATCCCGATTCTCGACATGAATTAAGCCTTCGTTACGAAATGCCGGTTCACACCCAATTGCTCGGCGGAAAGTCCCATGGCCAGTCCGACCAGGTCGGAAAGGTAATAAATCACCATGCCCAATTTCTCGTGGTAGCGCTGCTCGACCGCGGCCTGCTTCATGTCGAGGTTCACGTGGCACATGGGGCAGGCCACGACGACGCAGTTGGCGCCGTGCGCGGCGGCGTTGGAGAGAATCTTGTGGGCCAGATCAAGCACAGTGTCCTCACTGGACATCGTCATGCCCGCGCCGCAGCACTCGGTTTTGTAATTCCACTCGACGGTCTTGGCCCCCAGCGCCGCAAGAACCGCTTCCATAGACTTGGGCTGCTCAAAATCGTCGAAGTGCACAACCTCTGGCGGCCGCGTCAGCAGGCAACCGTAATAGCACGCTGCGCTGATAGATTTCAGCGGCTCCTTCACCGCGGCTTTCAACTTGTCCAGACCAATTGTCTGAAAAACCTGAATCAGATTCAGGATCTGCCCGTCGCCGCGAACCTCAGCCTCGACAATCTGCGACAGTTCGGTTCGCAGGCCATTCCCATCTGCTACAGCTTTCTGCACTTTCAGCAACTGCATCGAGCACAGCGGACAGGGCGCAAACAATTGTTTGAGGCCGTCGCGCTCGGCCAGCGCGAGATTCCGTGCGGGAAGCGCCAGAGAGAGCTTGTGATTCAGCGCGTGCGCAGCCGTCGCGCCGCAGCAGATCCAGTCGTTGATTTCCTGGAGTTGCACATCCAGAGCGCCCAGGCAGGCCCGCAGCGACTGCTCGTAATCGTTCGACGATCCATGCAACGCGCAGCCGGGATAGTAGCCGAGGTTCATTTCTTCGGCCCCGTCGAGCATTTCGCAAAGATGCGCTCAACCACCTTGCGGTCGCGCGCTTTCCCCGGCAGCAGGTGGAGTTTCTTGCGTTTGCCCAGTTGCGGCGCCAGACCGGCATCTTTGAACAAGAAGGCCGGCCGGCCCGTGCGGAAAAAGACGGCGGTCTTGAACTGGGCAATCAGTTCCAGTTCGGCCAGACGCCCGTTGCGGCGGATGTTGTCGAGAAACGCCTGCTGAAAAGCAACCACCGGCTGTTCCGAAGTGGCCACCATGCCTTCCGCCAGCGAGATCTCACGCAGCGCGTCCATTACCGCGGCGCAATCCACTTCTTTCGGGCAGCGCGTGGAGCAGGTCTGGCACGACACGCATTCCCAAATGGCTTGCGAGCGCAAGGCGGTTGTGGTCTGCCCCAATTGCACGGTTCGGATAAGCTGGTTCGGAGCGAGGTCCATGCGCGCGGCCACCGGACAACCGGCGGTGCATTTGCCGCATTGGTAACAATTGGCTAGTTGAGTATGAGCGAGAAGTTCTATCGGGTAGGACTCAGGGTTGGACTGAGCTCCTGGATTCCCCTGCACGTTCGCTTTCACCCTTCAGGATAGAGATCCCGATCTGTGGACGTCTGTGACCAAAAGGATATGTCTCTGTGAGTAAAATCACCCCCATAAATATCGAGCTTGCCTTGTCTTCCACTGACGGTACCGAAAGTCTAGCTCCTCACCTGCATAAGGGCAGGGAACAGCAGCTGAACTCAGGCCGGCGAAGGAATCCGCTGTACTCAAGGCCGAACTGCCGTATAATCCAGCGCTGATTCCAATTGTCATGCCTCCTTCAAGCGAGCGCTATTCGATTGCCATCATCACTCTGGAAGAAGAAATGTTCCGGGAGATGCGCCGCGCTCTTGCCCCCAGCTTCCGCGCCACACTGGCCAGCACCGAATCCCAGATCAAAACCTTGATCGATGATCCGGACCTCCACGGAATTGTCCTGGACCTGGAGAGCATCGGAGATCAGGCGGTCGATGGTATCGAGGTTCTGCAGGAGATGCGCCGGCTGCGCGACGACCTGATCATGGTGGCGATCACCGGCTCGACCAGCAGCGAGCTCCCGCTCATGGCCAGCCGCGCCGGAGCCGACCACCTCTTTTATAAGCCAGTTGACGGTAGCGAACTCCGGAGCCTGCTGCTCGAAACCCTGGGAAAGCGGGCTCTGCAGTTCGAAGGACAATGGCTGCTGCAACAGGTCGAAGACAAGGCGGCGTTTTCTGGCCTCATTGGCGGCAGCGAGGCCATGCGTAAGGTGTACCAGGCCATCGAGGCAGTTGCCGGAAGCAACGCCAGCGTCGTCATCCGGGGCGAGAGCGGCGTCGGCAAGGAGCTGGTCGCCCGCGCGATCGTCGAAACCGGGAGTCGCGTCGACAAGCCCTTCGTCTGCCTGAACTGTTCCGCCCTTCCTGAAACCCTGATGGAGTCTGAGCTGTTTGGCTACGAGAAGGGCGCCTTCACCGGCGCCGACAGCGCCAAGCCCGGCATGATCGAACTGGCGCACACCGGTACTCTCTTCCTGGACGAGATCAGCACCCTCGACCATGGATTGCAAAGCAAGCTGCTGCGGGTGCTGCAGGAGCGATCGGTGCAGCGGCTGGGAGGGCGCACATCGAAGAAAATAGACTTCCGGCTCATCACGGCCAGCAATGACGACCTGGAAGACATGGTGAGAAAGGGCAGGTTCCGCGAAGACCTTTTCTATCGCATCAATGTTGTTCCCATCGTGGTCCCTCCCCTGCGCGAGCGAGCCAGCGACATTCCCTTGCTGGTGGAGCACTTCCTCCGCCTCTATTGCACCGCGAATCAAAAGCCGGCCAAGCAATTGCAGCCCGAGGTCGTGGAGATTCTGGAGAGCTATCCCTGGCCGGGCAACGTGAGGGAACTGGAGAACGTCGTGCAGCGGCTGGTGCTCATGAGCGACGGACCGGTGATCGCGGCCCAACACCTTCCGCAACAGCTGCTCACTTCCAGCGCCGCCAGCCAGGAAGCCATTCTGATTCCCGAAGAAGGAGTGGATTTCGACGCGGAAATGCAGAAGATTGAAATCGCCTACCTCAACGCCGCTCTGCGCAGAACTAATGGCAACAAGTCCGCCGCCGCCCACCTGCTTGGCCTTGACCGGCAGCGCATGAAATACCTCTGCCGCAAACTGAACCTGTGAAGCCCTCCCAGTGGTCAATAATTAACCCACAGGAGGTTAATAATTGACCAGGTATAGAATTTCACCCCTGCTTCCTCATCTCCCTGCTGCGCCGGTTCTTGGGCCAAGTCCTGCAAAATCATAGCCTTTCATCCGAGCTTTCTGGATCACGCGGTTTGGAACATCTCTTGCTATAGCAAGACCGAGCAGTACGAGGAATTCCAAATCGCCATAAGGAGCATCCTAATGACCATCCAGAAGAAGTCGCTGATCAGCAAGCTGAACACCACCAAGAAGGCCATCGTGGCCAGCTCAACCCCGGCTGAGAATCCGAGCGTGGGCTCGGCGGTGAAGACCCAGGTAAGGGGCCACGTGAAGACCCAGGTAAGGGGCCACGTAAGGAGCCAGGTAAAAAGCCAGGTAAGGGGCCACGTAAGGAGCCAGGTAAAAAGCCAGGTAAAAGGGCAGTTGTAGGACTCAGGTGAAGAGATAGCCTGAGGCAGCCTCGCCGAGAGAGTCGCTTTTGCTTGCCCAAAAGCTTCAAGGGTAAGTGAACCGAGGGCCAGTTGGGGGAACTGGCCCTCGGTATCCGTTTGTCCCTCCAAATCCCATTGCGACTACCACACCCGCCGGGCGACCAGATCCCGGGCGAATCTCAAGCCAAAGCTCACCAGACTTCTTCGCCCTACGCGAATCTTTGCCATTCCCGTCATCCCCGCACGCAGGTCCGCCGCGCGCTCCAGCCAGGCGTCAGCCACATAAAAGCGGGGAGGGTTGATGCCTTGCAGTTGTTCTTTCTGCCCGAGAGCCGGGTCAAGGGGGGCCCAGTCGGGCGAGATCGAACCGAGGGTCGCGGAAACCGGCAGAAACCGCGATCGCACCTCCAGCCGTAGAGGCGTGCCGACGCGAACGTCATGCATGGCAAACTCGGGTATGTAAATCCGGGCCCGCAAGGCTGAGTCGTCGATCAGTTCGACGACCGGCGCACCTTCGTCGAGGTAGCTGCCGGTGAGGTCATGCAATCGAGGCGTAACCACCACGCCGTTAATCGGACTAACCAGTTGCAGTTTGGCCGCTTTCTCGCTCAAGCTGCGGTCCTCCTGCAAAAGGCGGACGCGCTCCCGTTCGGCGGTTCCGAAATCGCCATAGTGCATCTGACTTTGAGTGGCGCGCGCTGACGCTACATGGAGATCGGCTCGGATCCTGGCCAGATCGGATTCCACATCGAGATTCTCCAGAGTAATCAGCGGCTGGCCGGCCACGACTCGCTGACCCTCCTCGACCAGTACCTGCGCAACCTTCCCGCTGACCGCCGCGTGCACCGACGCCTGTTGCGCCGGCTCCAGGACGAAAGAGCCCTCCTGAAAATCTGGCCAGAACGGAGCGAACAACAACAACAGGACGGCCAGTCCCGGAGCCACGATACGCCACGATTTCAACCAATTCCCGATCCTCTCTTTCTTATCTAGGTAAAGCAGCTTAAGGAACCTTCCGAGGCTGTGAATGCGCTTGCGGAAAACCCAATATCCCGCCAGTGCGGCGGGCAGAAAGGCCCAGGCGGGCGAGTACGAGTGCAGGATGTTGTAAGTAAGCCCCATTACGAACGTCAACAGAAGATAGCCGTACACCGCCGACAGAATGGCGTACAGCAGGTAGAGGGGGCGCCGCCGCACCGGCACATACTCGATCTCCGCTGGCATGCCAAACAAATGTTTGCGCGTCCAGCCAGAAAGGTAGGCGGAGGTCCGCTCTTTGAAATCGGGCTCTCCGATCAGCTCGCAGAAGATGTAATAGCCGTCGAGTTTAATGAGCGGATTCAGGTTCAACAGCGAGACACCAACACCTGTGACCATCATGATCTTGTAAGCCAAATCATGCACAAACATGCCCCGAGTCGTCGCCCACCAGATGGTTGTTCCTACAAAACACAGGATCAGGTCGCCCCAGATACCCGCAATCGCTGTAGCAATCCGAGCCCACTTGCCGCCATAAATCCAGACTTGCGTAACATCGCAAAAGAAACTGGGCGCAAAATACAGCAGGTTAAACCCCATTTTCTCAACATCGCCGCCAAAATGTTTGCAGGTCAGGCCATGAAATGATTCGTGGAAGAATCCCATAGCTGCAAACAGAATCCAGAACTCGATGAGATCGCTCCCCGATTTGGTGGTGAAATCGTAGAACTCGAAGCTATCGCGCCAGATCTCACCGAAGCGGCCCACCCACATCAAGGCCATGACCGCGAACACTGCCAATGTCAACAGCGTGAACCACCAGGTATAGGCCCAACGCAAGTGCGGGTAAATCCGATTAATGTAGTCGTTGGCCTGCGGCCACTCGGCAACGGTGATGTCCGTGAAGTCACCGAACTTCAAGCCCCTGCGCTTCAGCCGCTGGCCGCGAAGCCTCTGTTGCAAGGCGATGTTCCGCTCCAACGGACTACGGCAAAAGAGGTCATTGTTGGCCTGGATGAACCCCGCAAATTCTCGGACATCATCTTCCGAGTAATACACCCCGGTCCGCGCCATCACTTGCTCGGAAATCTCCAGATAAGATCTCTCGCCGTCAAATAGCTGGAGAAGAGTCCACTGCGCAGGCTCGAGGCGGATAAACGTTTCGGCCCCCGGCAACTTGGCCAGCACGACCGGATTTCCCTTTTCAATGTGCTCCTTGGCGATGACCCGTGGATCCAGCTTGGGGACCGAGCGCTTGATCACGCGCTCCGGCAACTCCGGCAGGGCAACGTTCAGGGCATTGGCGATATTCATGGGTGCGCTGGAAGGTGAACTTCCGCCTGCATGCCGGGCCTCAGTTCGGGCGCTGCGCCGGTGATCTCGGCCAGCACTTCAACCGTGTCGCTGGCCGGATCTACGACCGGGCTCATCTGAATTACTCGCGCCGCATGTCTGATCGTCGGATTCCCGTCCGCGACCGTGACTGCAACCTGCTGTCCAACCTTCACCTGACGCACAAACCGGGAGGGCAGCGTGAATCGGACGCGCAAAGGGCCAGTGGCAGTGACCCAGAACAGGCGGTCACCCCGGGTCACGGTCTGCCCCGCTCGAACATAGCGGCGGGCAACAATTCCGTCGAACGGCGCGGTGATGCGGGTTTTCTCCAGCTCCAGCTCCATGGACCGCTGGCTCTCCCGCGCATTGATGAGAAGCTGTTCGACGCGTTTGACGTCCCACTGGTCGGCTTCGGCCTTGAAGCGCGCGTGCTCAAACTGCTCCTGCGTGATCAGTTGGGCGTCCCACATTTTGCGGGCGCGCTGATAGTCGGACTCCAGAACCTGGGCTTCCGCCTTCCAGTTGTTGAGATCGGCCTCGGTGCTGGCGGTCCGGGCGCGGGCCGCCTCCAGGTCCGCCACGAGCTGCCGGTCATCCAGTCTGGCCAGCACCTGGCCGGTGCTCACGCGGGTGCCGGGCTCGACCACAATCTCGACCACCACACCTTCCCGCTGGGCCGCCACGTCAACCTGGTTCTCCACCACGATCGGGCCAGAGGCAGTGTAAACGTCCTCGGATGGTGCAGAGGATGGCGCAGACGGAGTCACCACGGCCGCCGGTGGAACTGAGGGGGCAGCAGCCGCCTCAGCAGGAGTCGGAGCATGACTGCAGGCCGTTCCGGCCAGCCCAGCCAGAACAAGAAGAAGCAGGGAAGCGTATGCCGATATTTTCATGATCACCACCCAAACCAGGACCACAGTTTCGACCAGATCCACATGACGGGCTGGCGAAAGAAGACTTTCCCCGCGGGATGCCAGCCGGTTGATACTTTGGCGCGGCCCTGCATTCCTGCCCGCAAAATGCCCTCAGGATTCGAGACCGCGACTCGCAGGTAGAAGGTGCGAGCGTCTCCCTCGAGCCGTCCCAGCGGACTTACCACCTCGACCTTTCCCTCAAAAGTGTGGGCCGGAAAGCTATCGAGTTTAACCCGTGCTTTTTGTCCAGCCGCCACTAGCCCGATGTCGTTCTGATCGATCGGCACGTCCACCAGCGCCTCCGAGTTGTCCACCACGTCCGCAAGGATCTCGCCCACTTTCAGCTTGCGCCCGACCATGTTCTCAAGATGCGGTGTGGCGACTACACCGTTAATCGGAGAGCGCAGAAGAGTCCGGTCGAGACGCTCCTGGGCCCGGGCGACCTCGGCGGTCCAATAGTCCGCCTGTGCCTGCTCGATGCCGGCTTCGGTATCGTCATTCGTCGCCAGAGCTCGATTCATCAGGTTGGTCGCGATCTCTCGCTTCGCCTGCGCCGCCGCCAGCGCAGAACGGTAGTCCCAGTCTTCCAGGGTTCCGATGACCGCTCCTTTGGCGACCCGATCCCCTTCCTTTACCAGGACCTGCTTCACCACCCCTTCGACTTCAGCCCCAATGTGGGCGGCTCTCCCCGGCGTAACCGAAGCCGGGCCTTCCACCCGCAGCGGCAGAGGAAAGAGCGCAAGAAACAGAACGGCCGCGCACCCGGAGGCGATCAGCAGGGCGCGGCGGTGCTTCTCCAATGCAAGAAACTGCTTCTTCTTCTGGATCAGCGGCTGGAGCACGCCGATAAAGGGAACCTCTTTGTAGAGGGAGGCGTTCCGCAGCGCTACCGTGGCCTGGCTGCCCAGCACTTTAATCATTTCCAGGTGTGCCGTTGTCAGGAAGTCAGGGTTGCTGCTTTCGAACGACAACACTCCTACCCGGCCTTCTTCGTCCACCAGCGGGACGGCATAAAACGCGCGCATGCCACTCTCAGAGAAATAATGCTGAAACTTCGCCCGGGTCTCTTCCCGCTCCGAGGAAATCTCCTCGCCATGCTGGGTAATGAGTTCGGGTTCGCGGAGCAGTGAGGCCCATTGCAGGATCTGGCTGAGCGCCTTGATCTGGGGATCCTTGGGGTCGAACTCCGTTGCTCCGGAAACCGCCCGCAACTCGATGCGGCCTCGCTGCTCCAGCGCGATGGCCGCCCGCTCATACGGAACCACAGCCGCGGGACTGTTGACCACCACCTGCAATACTCGATCCAGATCAAGGGTTGAGGTGATCTCGCGGCTCACCGTCACCAGGGTTTCCAGAATCTCCACCTTGCGCTCGGCTGCCAACAGGCTCGCGTTGTGCAGCGCGATGGCGGCGGATTCGCTCAGCCGGCTGAGGGTGAACAAATCATCGTCATCGAACGGACTTCCGCTCAGCGGGTTTACCGCCTCGATCACACCCACCAGCGATTCCTGATCCAGGATCGGGACGGCAATCAGCGAAACTACGCCTCCCTCTCCCACGCCTTCGTTCCGGCGGAGAAGTCGTGCGTCATCACTTTGCTGGATCAGGACCGGTTCCCCGTTGTCCGACAAATCCCCGGCCACGCCTTCGCCGGGTTTCTGCAGCATCTTTTCCTTCACTGTGGAATCGACGCCTGCCTGGCACATGAGACGCACACTCTCATCGGCTTCCAGCAACCACAGGTTCACGGCTTCGCAATCCAGCATCTCGAGCACTTTGGAAGTGATGATCGGCAGCAACTGCTCCATTTCCAGCGTCGAGCTGAAGACTTTCTCGATGTCGTACAGCTGGGTAAGGCGGGTGATCGAGCCGAGAGTGTTGTCCCGTTCCTGCTCGTAGCTCTGCGCACCACGCAAAGCTCCGCCGGCCACATCCGCCAGGGCCTGCAGCGCTTGCAGTTGCTCCTGGGACAATTCCTCGTCAAAAGTGAGGATTTCGATTGCCCCCATGAGCGTCTCTTCCTGCACTAACGGGAGATACGAGAGAGAACGCAGGGTGCGCCGGACGTGGAGGTGAGCAAACTCTTCGCGGATCAGGCTGTTGCCCTCAAATCGGATGGGCTTCATTTCACTGGCAAGAATCCCAAGCGCGCCGGTCGCCAGCGGTATCGTGGGCTCCGGCAGGGCAACGTCGCCGGCGCTGGCCAGCACGGTCCATACATCCCCCTCGGTCGCCGTCAGAATCCCGTATACGTTTACGGCGCTGCCAGGAAGCGCCTCGGTCACCGCCTGCGCTACGGTTCGGGCGCGCGGCTTGACCTCCTGCTGCCCAAGCAAACGCGCGGACAGCGCCGGAATCTGGAGCTTCACTCCGGAACTCTGGATTGGCATTGAAGTGGCCTTGCGCCGAGCGATCGAGCTTTCAACCCCACTGGAGGAGAGCCTCTGCGATTTGCAAATTCGCGATGCTTCTTCTAAGTTGGGTACGCACTCTAACAGACGGTCGGGCGAGTGTCAATCGGCGTCGGACCAGGGTAATGCCTCAGTTTGAGGAAACAACCATGTGGGGACAGCCGCCCCCGGCCGTCCGGTCGAGCAAAGCTCGACAGCGCGGCCCGTCCGAGCCACCAAACTGAGCCACTACTCGGACCGGTCGGCCGCCTGCACTGCGCAGTGACCATCACGCGCAGCGAGGGTCAAAAGAGAAGAGGAAAGACAGATGGATATCGACGTTCGGAGTCAGGCAGACGTCAAAATCATCAAGCTTCGCGGTCGGCTCAATCTCGGCGAGCCTGTCGACCGCCTCCGCGGTACCTTCGAAGACTTACTGAACAGCGGAGCGATCCGCTTCGTGATCGATCTCGGCGAAGTGGCCATGATCGATTCCAGCGGCATAGGACTTCTGGTCCGTTGCCTGACCACCGCCAAGCAGCGCGCTGGCTCGCTCAAGCTGCTCAACCCCTCCAAGTTCGCGATCCAGACTCTAAGAATGACCGGCCTGCTCAATCTTTTCGAGACCTTCGAGGACCAGGAGCAGGCCGTGGCCTCCTTCCAGTAGCTTTGGCCGCCCCTCAGGTGTGTGCGTGAGAACTGGAGCTCCCACCACGCGGTGGAGTGAAGCTGCAGGTCCTAGAGCAATTCCGCAGTTGCTGTGTCTATGTGGGGACAGCCGCCCTCGGCTGTCCGGCGCAGCGAAGCTCCGCATTGCGGCTACAATTTCTCTGAATCTGACCATGGAGGCCCGGACGCCCTCGTCCGGGCGGGCGAGCGTAGCTCGCCATTCTTTGTCACACCCCTCACGCGCTTCACTGTGGCGCCCAAAAAAGACCCGTGGGCAAACCGCCCTCTGTGCGCAGGATCACAGCATCGCCTCTCGCCTACGTCGGAAGATGGTCACCGGAGGCACCACCAATGCAGGGTGACAAGAAAGTAATCGAGCAGCTGAATACGGCTCTTCTCTCCGAGTTGACGGCCATTGCCCAATACATGACGCAGTCCGAGATCTGCCAGGGCTGGGGCTACAAACGGCTGGGCGATCTCACCAAGGCGCGGGCCATTGAGGAAATGAAGCACGCCGAAGGACTCATCGAACGCATCATCTTTCTCGATAGCATTCCCGCTGCCACGATCGGGCTCAAGCCGCGATTTGGCGCCAATGTGCAGGAGCAGATTGAGATCGACCTCAAAGACGAGCAGGACGCGGTTCGTGACTACAACGAAGCCGCGAAGATCTGCGACAAGGCTGGCGATGGCGGCTCCAGGGCGCTGTTCGAGCGCATGATCGGCGACGAAGAGCGGCACGCCGATTTTCTGGAAGCTCAATTGCATGCCATCAAGGAACTCGGTGTTGCCAACTACCTCGCCCAGCAGATGGGCGGGAAGTAGCCGCGCAGGCGGTGGCTGCGGCACGGCCTGAGCCAGGTCTGGACTTGGGAGCGCATCATTTGGCAACCTTGAGTTCGTCCTTCAAGGTCCTTTCGCCTTCATGACATGCTTGGCCCAGCATTCCGGACGCACGGTCAGACTCATCGCACGCGCAATTCTGTGTTACATCCTGCTTTCCTCTGCTTACGGCGCATCCTCGCTTACTGAGTTTGCCGAGTCTGTGAATCGCGCCCTCGCCGGGCAACCTGCCGCCGCGGTGGTCGTTCGAGTGCGCGATCGGCGCATATTGGCTGCCTACAACCTCCCGGTGTTGCGGCAGCGCATCGCCAGCCCCGGCTCGGCGATCAAGCCGTTTGTGCTGGCCTTGCTGCTGGAAACCGGCTCCGTTCGTCCCCAAGACGTGATCGCCTGTCGTAGAAATCTGGTGATCGCGGGAAGAAAGCTGAACTGTTCTCACCCTCCCGAGTTCACCACCTTCAACGCGGAAGAAGCTCTCGCGCTCTCCTGCAATTCCTATTTCGTGACTGCGGCGGAGCGGCTCCAGCCGGGAGAACTGGAAAGGCGATTCTCCGAGCTCGGTTTCACCCAGCCTTCGGGTTTGCTGCCCGGCGAGGGGCAAGGCCGTATCGTTCCTGCCAGAAGCCTTGCCGCGCGCCAGCTCCTGGCGATCGGAGTGGCCGGTATTGAGATCACTCCGCTGGAACTGGCATCCGCCTATCTGCAACTGGCGCGACTAGATCCTGCCACGGCGAGTTCGGCCGAACAGGTGGTCCTCGCCGGGCTGCGCGCCGCCACCGATTACGGATTGGCGCAGAATGCCCGGACGGATGAACTCTCGGTCGCGGGAAAAACCGGAACCGCCAGCGATCCCTCCGATGCGCACACTCACGCCTGGTTTGCGGGATTCGCCCCCGCTGAAAAACCCGAGATCGTGGTCGTCGTCTTCGTCGAGCGCGGGCACGGCAGCGTCGAAGCGGCGAATCTCGCCCGGCGCATTTTCCAGGCCTACGAGAAGCACAGGCAATGACTAGAGGCTATCTCACAAATTGTTTTGGGAAGGGCACGGCTTCAGCCATGCCGCCCAGAGCCAACAAAGACACGGGCTTTAGCCCCTGAGGGAGCCGACGATTTATCCCTTTGGTTCGTTGTGAGACGGCCTCTAATGACAATGCCAATGGCAACGACAATGACACGGGCGATCCCGATTTCGGCAGTCCTGCTGGTCGCGTCATTCGCCGCGGCGCAGCAGCCCGACGTGCGGGTTCATCTCCTGTCTCGCTACCGGCTGTCAGAAGTGCAGGTCAAGCCGTCCGCGGGAGAAACCGTTATTCTCACCATGAATTCTTCACGGCGGAGCTTGACCGACGAGGCTACGGTTCGCGCCCAGAAGAGTTCGGTCGAGATTTCCGGCACGACCAGCGCGAAACTCACTCTGAACGGGGATTTCCGGATTGCCGGCGAGAGTGCGCCCGTCCAGCACATCCACGGCGAGCTCGAGATTTCAGCTCGCGATGGTGTTCTCTCCATGGTCGCTGCCATCCCGGTCGAACCGTATGTAGCCGACGTCCTCGAAGGCGAAACTGCCGGGGAGATGCCCGCGGAAGCCCTCAAGGCTCTGGCCGTCGCCATCCGCTCCTACACCACCCGCTTTCGCGAACGCCATAAAGAAGAAGGGTTCGATTTCTGCGACACCACGCACTGCCAGTATCTGCGCCTCGATCCCCGGCCCGCCGTCGTCGCCGCTGTGAACCAGACCGCTGGAGAGTTGTTGTGGGACCGCGGCAATCCTCTGGCCGCTTACTACCACAAAGACTGCGGCGGGCGGACCGA
>OMOD01000111.1:0-34685 GCA_900290255.1 Candidatus Sulfotelmatobacter kueseliae | reverse complement strand
GGGCGGACCGAAGCCGCCGCTACGGTTTGGCCCGATCAGGCTTCGCCCTCTCTCATCTCGCACGACGATCCTTATTGCATTCGTGCGGCTCAGCCTTGGCGATCACAAATCACGCGTTCCGATCTCGATCGCGCCCTGGCCGCGGCTGGCTTGCAGGTTCCTCCTGGATGGAACCACATCGTAGTTACAGATCGCACGCCTGCGGGTCGCGCCCGGACTTTGCTGCTCACCACCGGTGCCGCGCAGCCAGGTACGCCAATCTCCGCGTCCACGCTGCGCTTCGCGGTTGGCCGAAGCCTGGGCTGGAATAAGCTGAAAAGCGACTGGTACGAAGTCTCCGCCGAAGCAGACCATTTCATCTTCAATGGAAAAGGTGTGGGGCACGGTGTGGGTCTGTGCCAGACTGGCGCCCGAGAGATGGCGCGCGGAGGCAAGAGCTACCGCGAGATTCTCGCCTTCTATTATCCCGGCGCCGCCATCGGGCGCTCGGCGCAAGGCATTCCCTGGACCATCGCTCACGCCGAAAAACTCGACTTGCGCGCAGTGAACGCGGGCGACAGCGCCCTTGTCCGTCCCTCCGCGAACTCCGCATTGGACTGGGCAATCGAGCGCAGCGGACTGTCGCTCGGCACGCGGCCGATCATCGAGGTGTATCCCACCGTAGCCATGTTTCGCGATGCGACCGGCGAACCCGGCTGGGTCGCGGCCAGCACGCGGAAGGATTCTGTCCGGCTGCAGCCGCCGAATGTTCTTGGGGAACGACTCGAAGCTGTGCTTCGCCACGAGTTCCTGCATCTGCTGGTCGAGAGCAATGCCAGGCGTGACACACCGCTCTGGTTTCGTGAGGGGCTGGTGGTTTACCTCGGAGGCGATCCGCCGTCTGCGGAGGTGGCGAACGCGTCCGCCGAAGAAATTGAACGTGCCATCCGTTCGCGTCACAGCGATGCCGAAGTCCGCCAGGCCTATGCGCAGGCGGCGGCCATCGTGCGCGATCTCGACCGCCAGTACGGTCGCGAACAGCTCAAGCAGTGGCTACGAAGCGGATTGCCCGACCAGATTCGCGCTGCCACCGTGCGCGGTCACAAAACAGCTCACTAAAGCATTTTCGGAAATAGTGTGATCTATACATTTGTCATCCTGAGCGAAGCGAAGGACCTATGTACTTGTCGGCCAGTTGCATAGGTCCTTGGCGGCAAAGGGGTGTAGGGGCGGACGCATTCGTCCGCCCCGCCGAGCACAGCGAGGCGCACCCTCGCCATGGTTCGCCGCTAACGTTTTCACTGGGACAGCTCACTAGACTGGCCGCGGCCACTCCGCCCACGATCCAGGGGAAGATCAGCCAGCCTGAGACGGGTGACGGTCCCGCAAAGCGAAGGGAACGGTTTCTTCCGCGCTTCCTCTTCCGACGAAAAATCCCAGCATCCCTGCTGTGATCAACCACGCCGCGGTTGCCAGCACATACGCCACTCCCAGACGGAGCACCAGGCTCACCGTTTGCTCGTTCAACGTCATTCCCGGCGTCCAGTTCACAATCAGACGAGTCACCCAGATGCCGACCACCACGGTGACGGCCATGCTCAGCCAGTATTTCCAGCGGAGCAGCGTGCGCAGGCCGGCCAGCGAACTGACGCCGATCACTCTGGCAGTAATCACCGGGAGGAAAATGCACGGAACCACGTACCACTCAAGAATGAAGAATACGTAATCAAGAGCGTTCCCGTAGCTGACCGGTCCCGACGTCGGACGCAGAAATGACGGCGCTTTCGAGTACAGGTAACCGGAAATCTGCAATGTCGAGTCCGTCCAGCCGTCCACTATTCGCATGCACCAAAACAGAATGAAGAATCCGATCGCCAGCCACACCAGGCGCCCGATTTTCAGCAGAAACGCATCGCGGAATTTATCCGGCGCCGGTTCGGCCGCGTAGACAAGGGTTCCCGAATGAATCCAGAGAAACATGAGAATCATCAGCAGGACCGAGAATGCCGCGGCAACTAACTGCCAAACGTGGGCCTCGGGGATGAGCAGCCACATGCTCGCCGCGGCCAACAGTACGGCGTTGCCCACCAGGTGGAGCGCAACCAGCCGCGGATTGCGCAGCATCGCCACTGAATGACGCCAAGGGTCACGCATTACTTCACCTCCAGGCTGGAAGGATCGGTAGTGGAAAGCACATCCGGCTGGTACATCGGTTGCACGGACGCGGGACTGATCTGGAAGACTCCCGGATTGACCACCTTCAACAAATAGAAATACTCGCGTTGCTGGTCGAAGTAAGTCTGGAAAATTGTCGCCCGGTTGTCGTGGAATTCGCGGCGCGAATACCAGTTTCGCCACCAGGAAGGTTTGTCGTTGACTTCGTAGAGATCGTCGCGTTCGATGAACTCGGTGCCGGCCGGAATCGGATCTTCCACCAGCAGATATTTCCACTTGCCGCCGCTCACCGTCACGCGCACGGCCACGATATCGCCGCCGCTGACCGCCCCGTTCAGTGCCGACAAGTTGTAGGTGATCTTCTCGCCGTTGTTCACGCTGGTCAGCTTGTAATAGTCGCGAGCAACATTGAGCTCGAAACTGCCGGACCGGTAGAGTTTCTTGTCGGTCGAGTAGTATTCGCCGCGCGCCGACCAGTAGAGCCGCCCGCCGCCGCTCTTGCGAATTTCCACTTTGTTGGCAACGGCGATGTCGGCCGGCTTATCCAGGCGCAGCGAGACCGGCACAACCGCGGTCACATCCTGCGCCGTGAATTTCCGCCAGAGCACGCTCTTGCCATTCACCAGCACATCGGCGGTGAACGAAGGCTCGAGCTCTTTGCTCGCCTTCACATAATCAATCACTCCGTAGATCACCATGGCCGTCTGCTTGGTCGAATACCAGTAGTAGCCCTCGCCGCGATGCCGCACCAGCCACAGCACAGCCTTCGGCAGCAGCGGATCGCCGGGCGCGACCGCGCTGATCAGCTTCACCGCATATGCCGTTGCTTCCGCGCTGTCGTCAATCTCAAGTTCCATCAGGTTGTCGGATTTCGACTCCCAATAAGAGCCGTCACCCTCCGTTTTCGCCATCCCGCGCAGCATCTCGACAGCACTGCTCAAGCGGCTGTCGTTAGCCAGTTGCATGCTCAGGCCGGCAAACGCCAAACCTTCGGGGGACAACTTTTCCCGAGACTTCCAGACCAGGTCCAGGCTCTTGGAATCCTGCTCGCCAGTCAAAGTCAGCGCGTAGACCACATACGCCCGCAAATCGGCAATCATGTTGGGATGGTCGCGCAAGCTCTGGTGCAAGTAGTTCCTGCCTTTGTCGATCGCGGTCTGGTGCACTTCGTAACCGGCGTGCTGCGCCTGCGACAGCCCGGCCACGACATAAGCGGTCATGAAGACCATGCTGTCGTCTTCTTTCCACCAGCCCCAGCCGCCGTCTTCATGCTGGAAGTCGTACAGCCGCTCCAGGCCCGCATCCACCTGCGCCTTCAGTTTTGCCGGATCGATTGCGCTCTTGATCTTCAAGTCGCGCAGCGCCGATGCCACGACCACATTCGGCAGGAAGCTCGACATGGTTTGTTCGGTGCAGCCGTACGGAAACGACGTAAGGTATTCCAGGCTGCCGAAAATCGTTCCGGTGATCGAAGGTGAAATCTCGACATCAATGGTGCGCGAGGCCGCGTCCGCCGTCGCGGGGAAGTCGATCTCGGCACTGCGCTCGGCGGAATCCTCCGAAATCGCGCCGCTGGCGTTGATCGTCTGCTTCACCCCGAATGGAATCACCGGCAGCGTGAGCTCCATCGCGTCCGATTCTTCGTTGGTCAGCGCCTTGGTCAGCAGTTTCGCCGACGTTGATCCCGCGGCCGTCCGGACCCGCCAATCCACCTTGGCCTCGCCGCGCAAGGGCACGGTCACATCGCGCGTCGCTCCGTCGACAATCTCTAAGCCGGCGACTTCCAGCGACACTCGCGCCGTTTTTTCCGACTCCAGATAGTTGTGCACAATGGCCGAAACCGTAACCTGGTCGCCCGCTCGGAAGAACCTCGGCACCGCCAGGCGGACCATCAGATTCTTTCGCACCAGTACGCGGTTCACCGCCCAGCCGCCGCGCGTGTCCTCGGTAATCGCCCGCACGGTCGTGCGCCAGGTCGTGAGCGAATCAGGAAACGAGAGTTTCGCAGTGGCCTGCCCCTGTGCATCCGTCTTGACGTCCGCCTGCCAGAACGCCGTATCTGGAAACGCCTTGCGAATCTTCGGCTGCACAAATTCAGTGGCCTTCACCTGTGCCAAATCATGCTGGTGAGGGGAAGGCGGTGGCGGCGGAGCAAGACGTGCCAGTTCCATCTCCCGTTTCCCCGCTTCGCCGTGGAAATAAAATTCCAGCGAAGTCTCGGTTCGCACCATGCTTTCGCGCTGCCCGTAAAAAGCTCTGACAATGTCGCCGGATGTATCCGGCTCGACCGCATAAACAGCGTCGTCAACCACGCCCACGCTGAGTTCGGCCTCGACCGGCTTGCCGGTCCAATCTTTCGCCGTGATGTTGTAGCTGGCTGCTTCGCCGGGCTGGAACTGTTGTTTCACCGGCGTGATCTCAATGTTGAGCCGGCGCTCCACCGCCGGAACGTTCAGGCTCTTGCTTCCCTCATAGGCTTCGTTGTCCCACACAAACACCGCGGAGACGAAGACGTTCGGCTGGCTGTCCACGGTGATGGGAACGTCCACCGTAATATTGGCTTCGGCAGCGTGAACCAGCTTCTTCGTCAGAATCCCCGTTCCCTCGGTGGTCAAGAGGATGGTTGAGTTCGCGATCGCGCCGTTGATCAGCACGTGCGCCACGTCGCCAACTTTGTAGGACGCCTTGTCGGCGATGAGCTGCAGCGTGCGGCTCTCTCCTTCGGCCCAGGTCTGTTCTTCCTTGCCCGCCACCCACACCCACGTGCTTCCGGTCACGTCGCGCCCCACCGAAGTGCTCGCCGTCGCCCTCACTGCGAAGAAGCCTGACTCCGGCAGCGCGAGTTGAACCCGCGCCAGGCCATCGGCGCTGGTCTGCGCATCGGCGGACTGAAGCACCCTGTCCTCGCCCCTGTACCGGTAACTCACCAACTCAATGTGCACGGCCGTAGCGACCGGATGCTTGTCGTAATCCAGGGCTCGCACTGTGAACTGGCCGTTATCGCTCTGCCGGTAGACGTAGGATTGAGGCGTCACATCCATGTGAAACGGGCCGTAGGTCGCCAGAAATCCGTTGTGCCCGGCGATTTCGCGGCCCGCCGCGTCCGTGACGCGTGCTTCTACCCGATATTCGGTATCGATCTTGTACTTTTCTTCCACCCGCGTGGGGATGGTCACCACCAGTCGTCCATTCGCATCCAGCTTGCCTTCTTCCTCGAGGATCTGTTCGCCGAAGAAATAGCGGGAATCGCCGGGTGTTCCCTCGTCCCCGCCTCCCCCCGTCGTGGGTCCTTCTGCTTCTTCCTCCTCTTCCTCTTCTTCGCCGAAGTAGTACGAGCGCTGGGTGTGAACCACATACTTTACCTTCGCGCCCGCTACCGGCTCGCCAAAGTAATAGCGGGCCTCGATCGTTGCCTTGATGCTCGTGCCTTGCAGCACACGTGGAACTTCCGGAGTGACTTTCACGAAGTAATCCGGCTTCTTGTATTCTTCGACCTGAAACCCTCCCGAGATATAGCCCTTCGAGAGAGAGATGGCGCAGTAACCCAGGGCGGCGTTCGCGGGCAGGTTCAACGATCCGTTCAAGCTCCCGAACGGAGACAGCGGATATGACTTCTGCAGGATCGTGTTACGTGCCGGGTCGTCAATCTTCACTTCCACTTCGCGCTCGGATGGCAGCAAAAGCCGGTCACCATCCTGCTTGCGCAAGATCACCTTGAAATGGACCGTATCGCCCGGACGATAAACCGGCCGGTCCGTGTAGACATAACCGCTCCAGTCGCGCGACGGATCGCTGCTGACGTTGAGCGAGTACGGAGCCACCAGCGCCACGTCATCTCCGTGTTGCGCCAGCACCCACTCCGAGCCATACGCCGAGTACGTTTGCTCTTCGGTGGCTTCAGCCTCTTCCTTCCCGGCTGCGGCGGCGATTCTTGCTTCGCCCAGTCCCTGCCCATCGGTCTTGAACTGAGCCGCTTGTTTCTTCTGTCTCCACGTCGTGACCTGCGAGCCCGGCACCGGCTGGCCTTTGTCGCGATCCGCGGTGTAAGCCAGGAGGTGTCCGCGCGATGTCTTGGTGATAAGAGCCATGTCGGAAACCAGCAGCACCGTGTACGCGCGGTAGGTGCCGTCGGTCGCCTCGATCACATAGGTCCCGGCCGCAAGTGAATCCATCGGCAAGTCGGAAGATTCGCTCACGTATGCCGTCGGCAGATTCTCGCGCCAGCGCGCCACCAGTTGCTGGGAATTCAGGATCGGCACCGCGGCAAATCCCGTAACCCCGCTGATCGCAGTCCGCTGCGCGCCGCCGGAGTGGCGTTCGCGAATCTCGGCGCGGGCGTCGGTGGAGAACTGCCCACGGAAGAAGTCGCGGATCGCCCGCCACCAGCTCATCTTCCAGTCATGAAAACGCTCCAGCCAGGTGCGCTCCTCCACCCGCTCCGGCGGAGACCACTGCGGCCCGAAACGATGCACGTCATCGAGCTTCTGGAAAAACGCCAGCGGATCCTGCACCCGGTAAACGCGAAACTCCAGCACATCCACGTCATGCGCATAGAGCTGAATCTTCGGCTTTTCGTTCGGCCGAAAAGTCTTGCTCGTCGTAACCGAAAAATAGATCTTCTTCTCGCGAGCAAGTGCGGGAATACTGAGCAGAATGAGTGCAACCACCGCAATCGTGCGTGCGCGCATTAGTTTGCCTCTCGCAGAGTGTTCCAGCGATAGATTCCAAGAAAATTGCGATTGCCCGGCAGCGGCCGCCAACGCGCGTCCGGATGCTGCAGCAACGAAGAAAGCGGAACGCGCCGGATCTCGCCCGGCCACGAGCCGTCCGGCCCGGTGTGGTAGACCACCCAATCGTCGCCCGGCGAGAAATTGCTTCGCCCGACGAAAACCATCGAGTGGAACGGCGATCGCTGCTCGGTTTGGCGAAAAAAGATGAGATCCCCCGGCAAAGCTCGCCGAACATCCCGGCTGACGAAGTGCGCATTGGCCAGCACCAGAGTTTTTACGTCGGCAAATTCCGCGAAAGTCCCGTCCGACAAATCAGCCGGCGCGAACCGTCCTTCCTTCACGCGAAACAACCGCGGCCCTACCAGAGTGTAGGGATATTGATATTTCGCGATGTCGGCAGCCGTTGGCAGCGCGCCCAAATCTTCTGTCCTGGCCCACGCTGCGTCGTGGTGACGTAACGCCTCACGGTAGGCATACCGCAGCAAGGCGGCACAGTCATTGATCTCAGCCGGCAGCCGCGATCCGGCAAACGCCTCCTGCTCCGCAATCGCGGTGAACCAGTGCCGGAACGCCTGCCGGTCCGTGACGGAGTCCAGCCGAAGAACGTCCGGCGTGCCGTCGCCAAAACTGTCCGCGTAATCCGGGACGGATTGAATGGCAATGCTTGCCGGAACCACATCTTTCCCGCCGAGTTTCACCGTCACAACTCCGGGCAGCACACCCGCCCGGTAGACCAGCGCAAGGGGCGTCCCGGAAAGCGAAATCTCTCCGTGTCCTTTGTTGTCCAGAAGCTGTGCGGTCAGATGATGCGGATCGAGCCGCTTGCCGTCAGCCAGGCGAAGCGGCAAACGCACGACGGACCGTCCATCGGCCGGAATCTCTGTGTTTGGAGCGTCAACCGTCAATCGAGCCGGGAGCTCGCGGCAGCCCGCGGCCACGCATAGCGCAATGAGGCCGGTGGCTAGGGGCGCAGTGTTCACAGCTTCCTCAAAACCGGAATGAGGCGAAAAGGAATTATCCATTTTCCAACCCGGATGCACAACGGCCCGGATCACAGGGCAGGGTCTGCCTCGATAACAGCCGACGCGTGACGAATCTTGGTTGCCCGGTCACGGAGACGTTGCGCATCGCTCCAGAGCACGGCAGCCGCCAATCATCTGCACCACCGATTCAGCCCGCCTTCGGCCATTTCGCTTGCCTGCACCGAGAAAAACGGAGAAAAGAATGTTAACCGTTTGACACAATATGTCAGCGCTTACACATCGAAGCGCGCACTCCGCTGTGGTATCGTGAGAAGTCGCTGGCTGACAGATCGTTCGAAATCCTCACGCGATCGATGACATCACCGCCCATTTTGGTGACTGGCGGAGCCGGTTTTATCGGCTCCAACTTCGTCTTGCGCTGGCTCGCCGAGGAAGGCACGCCGGTGGTCAATCTCGACAAGCTGACCTACGCCGGCAATCTCGGCAACCTCGAAAGCGTTTCCGCCGACTCCCGCCACATGTTAGTCCGCGGCGACATCTGCGACCGCAAGCTCGTCAGCCATCTGCTCCAGCGTCACCGCCCTCGCGCCATCGTGCACTTTGCCGCCGAAAGCCACGTAGACCGTTCCATCCACGGCCCCGACGACTTCGTCCAGACCAACGTCAACGGCACATTTTCGCTGCTCGAGGAAGCCCGCGCCTACTGGACGACCGCCGGCGATGCGGAGAAAACCTCATTTCGCTTCCTGCACATCTCGACCGACGAAGTCTACGGATCGCTCCAGCCCGGCGACCCGCCGTTTTCCGAAACCACCCCCTACGCTCCCAACAGTCCCTACGCGGCTTCCAAGGCGGCCTCGGACCATCTGGTTCGCGCCTACCATCACACCTACGGCCTGCCCACGCTGACCACCAATTGCTCGAATAATTACGGGCCCTATCAATTCCCCGAAAAACTCATTCCGCTGGTGATTCTGCGCGCCATCCAGGGCAAGCCCATCCCCGTCTATGGCGACGGGCAGAACGTGCGCGACTGGCTCTACGTGGAGGATCACTGTGACGCGATCCGCACCGTTCTGGCGCGAGGGCGAGTCGGCGAAACCTATAACATCGGCGGCCGCAACGAAAAACCGAACCTGGAAATCGTACGCACCATCTGCTCCACGCTCGACGAACTGCGGCCCGCCGATCCCGTCCTGCCCCACAGCCAACTGATCACCTTCGTTCAGGATCGCCCCGGCCACGATCGCCGCTATGCCATCGATGCACGCAAGATCGAACGCGAGTTGCACTGGCAGCCGCGCCAGACCTTTGAGACCGGAATCCGCAAAACGGTCGAGTGGTATCTGGCCAATCAGGCCTGGCTCGAAGAAGTGACCAGCGGGCGCTACACCCAGTGGATCACCAGGCAATACTCAGTGTGAACCTTTCTCTCAATGTGGCATCTGAGCCCTTCGCATATTGCCCGACCGCCCGGAAGTGCGCAGAGCTGGTTTCACGAATAGGCTCTGGGAAGGGCACGGCTTCACAGGCTGCGGAAAAAGTCGCGAATGCGTGTGCCGCTGTGGAAGAGCGGCGCTTCAGCGCCGCGTAAGCGGTTTGAAATTAATGCGGGCTTCAGCCCCGGTGGTCATTCTCCGATCGATGACGGACTTTTTCCGCATCCTCTTCAGCCCTGCCGTCCAAGGCCGCAAATAGTGGGGGCTTTACAGAGTGCTGAAAAACTCGGTTTTGGGTGGCGCAGCGCTTTCAGCGCTGCGATAAGGCCTTTCTTTTCCGTGAGGGCTTTAGCCCCTGAGGTCACCAAGGCGAGTTTTTCAGCAGAATGTTTAGCCCCTGGGGTTCCGCACTCAGCTCTCACTCTGGCAACGCTCGCAGGCATCAATTAGGATGGAATTCCCCATGCTGCCGGGATTCCTCTTTGTCTTGAAAACCTTCCTATGCAGGAGACAGCGATAGTGCGCCCGCCGGAATTCAACTCATTCTTACATCCGAGAGAAGCTGCAAACCAATTCCGCGTTCTCTTGGTTTTTTCCCTGATCGTGTCGGCGGCCTCTGCCCAGAGCGGCGGAAGTGCCGCCTTTGACCTCGTCGGGCCCAAGGTCGAAGCCCGCGTGCAACGCAACGGAGTAACCTTGCCCATCTCGGAGGTGCCCAATCTGCGGGCGGGAGACCGGGTATGGGTTCATCCTGATCTTCCCGAGAGCCAGTCGGTGCACTATCTGATGGTCGTCGTTTTCCTGCGGGGCGCCACCAACCCGCCGCCGGATTCCTGGTTCACCCGCGTCGAGACTTGGAGCCGGCCGGTTCGTGACGAAGGCGTCTTCGTCATCGTCCCCGAAGAAGCGCAGGAAGCTCTCGTGTTCCTGGCCCCGGATACCGGAGGCGCTTTCAGCACCCTGCGCCGGGCGGTCGAGGGCAAGCCCGGCGTGTTCGTGCGCGCCGCGCAGGATTTGGAGCAAGCCGCCCTCGACCGCGCCCGCCTGGAAAAATATCTGGAAGCGGTCCGTGAAGTCTCCACCGGCGATCCCGAACAACTGAAAGCTCGTACCACGCTGTTGGCGCGCAGTCTGAACATCCGCCTCGAACAGCAGTGCTTCGACAAGCCCAGCGCCCAGCAGGTGCCGTGCCTGACTCAGAATACCGATCAACTCGTTCTGGATGACGCGCACAGCCAGACCATGGTCGCGACCCTCACCTCCGGCACGTCAACCGACCTGCTGAACCAGATCAGCTCCACTCCCACCGCCCGCGGTGGCTACTACAGTCCCTACATCGGCGCGGTCATGGACGTCGCGCGCATTCTCGGCACCACTCACACCGCGCAGTACGTGTACATCCCGGCCTTGGCCTTGCCCAGGCAGGACGAACTCAATCTTCGCCTCAACAACCCTCCCTCGTTCCGCAATCCCAAGTCGGTGCTGGTGATCGGTCTGCCCGCGGTCCGGCCCTCGCCCATTCCTCCGCTGCGGGCACTGGATCCAAGCCAGGTCTATTGCGCCGGCAAGCCTTCGCTTTTGCTTCCCGCCGACGGAGCTCCCCTGGTATTTGCCACCGAGCTCGCCCACAACTTCGTTCTCCATGTCGATGCCAAGTCCGGACCGGGTTTCGATCTGCCCGCGAAAGCCGACCCGCTGCGCGGTGGATTCGTGGTCGATACCGAGGCCTTGCAGGCCGCCGATCTCGAACGCGAGGTTACGGGAGTTCTGCGCGGAGCCTGGGGCTTCGATTCCTTCGACGGACCCCACTACCATCTTCGCGCCCCGCGGTCCGCGCAGTGGATCGTTGCCTCCAGAGACGCCAGCGTGCTGATTGTCGGTCGCGAGGACACGCTGCACCTGCAGTCGTCCGACGCCTGTTGCGTGAGCGAAGTTGCGCTGAAAGATGAGCAGGGAAAGGGGCTCGAGAGCGATTGGAAGATTTCCAAACCCGACGAACTCGAGGTTAAGGTCCGCCTGCAAAACGCCGTTGCCGGCTCCGTCACCATGGTGATCAGGAAATTCGGCGTGCGCGAACCCGAGGAAATTCCCCTGCACACCTATGCCGAAGCCGGACGTCTGGGCAGTTTTGCCATCCATGCGGGCGACGCCGCGGGCCTGCTCAAAGGCACGCGGCTCGATCAAGTCAGCAGCCTCGACTTGAATGGTCTTCGCTTCGAACCCGGTTCCCTGACTCGTGCCCATCAGGAAGATGAACTCGAGCTAACCACTTCCGACGCCGCTGCCGCCACAAAGTTGCACGCTGGCGATTCGGTAATCGCCCACGTCACCCTGCATGACGGCCGCACTCTCGATCTCACCACCCAGATCGAAGTCCCACGCCCCAAAGTGAGCATGCTCAACAAAAGCGTGCAACTGGATCAAGCCAGCTCCCCGCCCATCGTCCGCCTGGGCAGTCCCGACGAATTGCCCCAGGAAGGACGCCTCAATTTCTTCCTGAAGGCTCAAGTTCCGGAAAATTTTCCTCCCACCGAGAAAATCGAGGTTGCGACCGCGGATGAGTCTTTCCGCGTGCTCCTCACTTTCAACGACGGCAATCTCACCCTGCAGGACGCGAAGACGGTTTATGCCGTTCTCGATCCCATGAGATTGCTGGGGCCCTCGGCCTTTGGACCGCTGAAATTCCGTCCCGTCACCGGCGACGGCACCGAAGGGGACTGGCAGCCGCTCGTCAATCTGGTTCGCATTCCCGAGCTCCAGGGTATCCGCTGCCTTCCCCCGCCCGAAAAGCAATGTACTCTTACCGGCGATAAGCTCTTCTTGCTCGATTCCGTCAGCTCTGACCCCGGCTTCCTGAATGTGGTCACCGTGCCGGAGGCCTTCGTGGACGACGCGCTGGCGATTCCGCCGCTGAAGGCAAAGACGCTCTACCTCAGGCTGCGCGACGACCCGTCCACCGTTGACACTGCTGTCTTGCCCGTGTTGCCTCCCCAACAGTGACGCTAGGAAATTGGGCCTCGGGCGCTTCCCGAGTTGCGGTGGAGCGCAAACCACGAACGGGAAGGGCACGGCCTCAGTTTCCTAGCCTGCCCTGAGCGACCCGAGGATATGAGGGGGAGTCGAAGGGTGCCGTCCGCGCCACAAGAGAGTCGCGGCTTTACAGGCCGCGGAAAAAGTCGCGAAATGCGTGTGCCACCGTGGAAGAGCGGCGCTTCAGCGCCGCGTAAACGGCTTGAAATCAATGCGGGCTTCAGCCCCGGTGGTCATTCTCCTATCGACGACGGACTTTTTTCGCATCCTCTTTTAGCCGCTGAGGGCGGGCCATACCAGCACTTAAGCGTGGCTTCTCGAGCGCCTGCACTAACGTAACCTCCGCCCGAACCTTCTCCTGCGATAGCATGGTTTGAGCGCCGTTCCTCCCTCAACGGAATGCCGAAGGGGCCTTCTTATGCGCGAATTACGCCATTTTCTTCTCCTGGTTTTCGCCAGCGCTTTTGTCTTTACCCTCGTGGCGCACGCTCAGGACGACCAGGCCCCGTCTTTGGGAGACGTGGCCCGCCAGGCGCGCCTGCAGAAACAGCAAAAAGATGCCCAGACGCAGACTAAGGATGCCCAGACTAAAGACACGACCGCCACGGATGCTCAGGGCAAAGACGACGCCCAAAGTAAGGACGCTCCGGGCAAGGACGCCACAAGCAAAGATAAAGACAATAAAGATACCGTCGCCAAGTATGCTCCATCTCCCAAGACGCCCCACGTCATCACCAACGAGGACATTCCTGAGCACATCGGTCCCACCCGCACCATGGGACAGGGCCCCCAGAACTCGGGCGTGACCTACGACCAGCCCACCTATACCGAACCCAAGCTTCCCGCCGACTACTGGAAGGCGCAAATCATGGCGCAGAAGAATGCCATCGCCAATTTGAAAAGCAACATTGACACCCTCAGCGCATCCATCCAGTATGCCGGCGGCAACTGTGTTTCTAACTGCGTGCAGTGGAATGAGCGCCAGAAGCAAAAGCAGGAACAGGTCGATGCCATGAAACTTCAACTGGAGGACCTGGAGAAGCGCCTGGACGATATGCAGGAAGCCGCCCGCAAACAAGGCTACGGCAGCTCAGTCTACGATCCGTAGACCCTGCTGAGAAAAGAAACAGAACGCCGCCGCTGCGCGTAAGCGACGACCTTTCCTTTCAGAGCCAGTTTCACAAATCGGTTTCGGGTAGGGCACGGCTTCAGCCGTGCCGTATGGGCCTAAGAGAATGCGGGCTTTAGCCCCTGAGGGAACGCCTTCGCGCCGCAGGGCGTTTATGAAACGCGTTCCCCATTCCCTAAACTCACCCCTCTATGCGAAAGTAGTTGTGTGCCTCTAGTCGTCCGTCCATCGCCCATTCATTCGGTTGGTGTCTACACCACCCGCGCGATCCGCAAGGGAGTTCGTGTGGTCGAGTACACCGGCCCGCGCCTCACTCCCGAAGAAGCCGACCGCCTTTACGATGGCGTCTCGCGCACTTACTTATATGGACTGGAAGACGGCAAGACCCTGATTGACGGCGAGGGCCTCGGTGCTTATCTGAATCACTCCTGCAACCCCAACTGCGAAGTGGACGAAATCAAGGGCCGCGTCTGGATCTTCGCCCTGCGCGACATCGCCGCCGGCGAAGAGTTGGTCTGGGATTACAGCCTCTACGACGACCAGAGCCCCGCTCCCTGCTTCTGCCGTTCGCCCCAATGCCGCGGCACGATGTACTCCCCCGAATGGATGGCCAAGTTGCGCCGCCGGGCGCGCAAAAAGGGGCTACGAGACAAAGCGGTGAGCAGGAGAGTCGCTTAGGCAACCTTGCCCAGGAAGTTTCCTTTGCGTGCTTTGCGGCGTTTCTCCGCGCCCTTTGCGGTTCACGCTTTTGTTGAGCCCCTACCTCTGTTCCGGCGCCTTCCCGTGCTCCCGCCAGGCCTCAACAATCAGATACAGCACCGGGATGAAAAACAGATTCAGAATCGTGGACATGATCATCCCGCCAAACACGGTCGTGCCTACCGAATGCCGTCCATTCTCGCCCGCGCCCGTGGCGACCACCAACGGCACCACGCCCAGAATGAATGCCATCGACGTCATCAGGATCGGCCGCAGCCGAATCGTTGCCGCCTCAACCGTCGCTTCCACCAGCGGCAGCCCGCGTTCCCGCAGCTGCTCGGCGAATTCCACAATCAAAATCGCGTTCTTGCTCGCCAGTCCAACCAGCATGACCAGTCCGACCTGGCAGAACACATCATTCTGCAACCCGCGGATCCACTGCGCCGAAAGCGCTCCCAGCAGCGCCATCGGCACAGCCAGCAGCACGATGAACGGCAGCACGAAACTCTCATACTGCGCCGAAAGCGTGAGGTAAACGACCAGCGTGCCCAGTCCGAACAGAATCAGCGACGTTCCACCCGCCTGCAGTTCCTCCAGCGACAGCCCGGTCCAGCTGTAGGAGAATCCCTGCGGCATCCCCTTGGCCAGTTCCTCCATGGCTGCGATCGCCTGCCCGGAACTGAATCCCGGCCCCGCCGAGCCGTCAATTTCCGCTGACCGGAACAGGTTGTAGTGGCTGATCACCTGAGGCGTCGTGGTCTGCGTGATGCTGATCAGATTATCCAGCGGCACCATCGCCCCGCTGTCGGAGCGCACATAAAATTCTTTCATGTCCTTCGCTTCCGCCCGGTACTGCTTATCCGCCTGCACATAAACGCGGTAGGAGCGGGCGTTGAAATCAAAGTCGTTCACGTAAGCCGAACCCATGTACACCCCCAGCGTGTCGGTGATCTGCGACAGCGGCACATGCAGGCTCTTGGCTTTTCCGCGGTCAATGGTCACTATGTATTGCGGATCGTTCGCCGTGAACGGCGTGTACAGCCCGACCAGGTCTTTTCGCGCAGCCGATTGCTGGATTAAGCCTTGCGTCGCGCCCGACAGTTCATCCAGTCTGTGCGCCGCCTGATCCTGTACCACAAACTGGAAGCCGCCAAACTGCCCCAGTCCCTGGACCGCCGGCGGCAACGTCGGAAACACGATGGCCCCCGACACGCTAAAGAACATCGGCCGAATGCGCTTCAAAATCGCCGGCGCCGTATGCTCCGCGCCTTTGCGCTCGGAATACGGTCTCAGCCCCACAAAGATCAATCCCTGGTTCGGCGCTGCTCCGGCGAAACTGAAGCCGGTCACCGAGAAAGTTTCCTCAACCTCGGGCACATGCGTCAGCAGGTCCGTCACCTGTTTTCCGATCCCCTTCGTATACTCCAGCGAAGCCCCCGGCGGCGCCTGGATGAGGACGATGAGCCAGCCTTGGTCCTCGTCGGGCACAAATCCCGTGGGCACGCGTGTGAAGACCAGGTACGTCAACCCCAACCCGGCAAGAAACAGCGTCACCATCGCCAGCTTGTGTTCCAGCATGTGATGCAGCAAGATCCGGTACCCGCGCGTGAGGGCCGCGACGCCGTCGTCAAACTTCTGCAGCCACCACCACTTTTGCCCGTGGGGGCGGGCCAGAAAAATCGCCGCCAGCGCCGGCGCCAGAGTGAGCGCATTGAAGGCGGAAATCGTGATGGAAAATGCGATCGTCAGCGCGAACTGCCGAAACAGAATTCCGGTCGTCCCCGGAAAGAACGCAACCGGTACAAACACGGCAACCAGCACCAGCGAGGTGGCGATGACGGCCCCGGTAATCTCGACGGTGGCTGCCGACGCCGCCTTGCGTGAGTCGTGCTCGCCCCCGCGAATGTGGCGCTCGATGTTTTCGATCACCACAATGGCATCGTCCACCACCAGGCCCGTCGCCAGCGTGATGCCAAACAAAGTCAGCGTATTGACCGAAAATCCCAGCAGCTTGACGAACGCGAACGTTCCGATGAGCGACACCGGAGTGGCGATGAAGTGAATCATCGTGGTTCTCCAGTCGCCCAGGAAAATAAAGATCACCAGGATGACCAGCGCAATCGCCGCACCTACCGTGAAGGCCACATCGCGGATTGATTCGCCCACCGCGTCCGTGGTGTCGAACGCCATCCTGTAATGCATGCCTGGCGGGAAACTCTTCGCCAGCCGGTCGAGTTCGGCGATGGCCCGCCGGTCCACGTCGAGCGCGTTCGCCGTCGAGAGCTGCGTGACAAACAGCCCAACCGTGTCCTGTCCATTAAATTGCAAGTCGTTGGCGTAAGTGTCCGGACCCAGTTCCGCGTGCCCCACATCCTTCAGGCGAACCAACGTCCCATCAGCGTTCGCCTTCAGAATGATGTTGTCAAACTGCGCCGGTTCGCTCAGCCGTCCGATGGCGCGCACGCTGACCTGGTATTGCTGTCCCGCAACCGCCGGCTGCTGCCCCACCTGCCCGGCCGCAACTTCCACATTTTGTTCCGACAACGCGTTTACCACGTCGGGAGCCGTTAACCCGCGGCCCGCCATGCGCACCGGGTCCAGCCACAGCCGCATCGAGTATCTGCCTGCGCCAAACGTACCCACATCGGCCACGCCGGGAATGCGTTTCATCGCGTCCCGCACGTAGACGTCCAGATAGTTGCTCATGAACAGCGCGGAGTACCGGTTGTTATCCGAGACGATGGCCGCGCCAAATACGAAGTTCTGGGAAGTCTTCGCCGTGGTGATGCCCACCGCCTTCACCGCGCTGGGCAACCGTCCCTGCGCCGTGTTCACGCGGTTCTGGATGTCAACCGTGGCCAGGTCTGGATCGCGCGTCAGATCAAACGTGACCAGGATCTGGCTCGTCCCGTCATTCCCGCTGGTCGAGGTGATGTATTTCATCCCCTCCGCCCCGTTGATCTGCTGCTCCAGCGGGATCGTGACCGCGCTCTCCACCGTCTGCGCGCTGGCTCCGATGTAAGAGCTGGTCACGCCCACTTGCGGCGGAGCCAGATTCGGAAACTGCGCCACCGGCAGCGTGGGCAGCGCGGCCGCGCCCGCCAGAACGATCAACAGGGCGCAAACCGAGGCAAACACCGGCCGCCGAATGAAGAAACCAACAAACATAAAGAATCAGGCCTCTGTGGCAAGACGCAGTCTGAAGTCAGAAGTCAGATTGAAGAATTGAAGGGAAGTTGCGCAATTCTGCAATCTGACTTCTTACTTCTGCATTAACGCAGCAATGAGTGGCCCGCCGCTCGCGGCTCAAGACTCACGGCTAGCTCTGCGGAATCACCGGCGCCCCATCCAGCAGAAACTGCGTCCCGGAAACGATCACCTTGTCGCCGGGCTTGATGCCGTCCTGCACTTCGTAATTGTTGCCCAGGGTTTGCCCGATCTTCAGCGGCTTCTGCCGGGCCACGAACCCGCTGCCTTGCGGTTCAGCCACGAAAGCAAAATACTGCCCCGCCAGCCGCGTCACCGCCAGGATCGGAACCTGCGGACTTTGATGGGTTCCAAACACCACTCGCGCCCGCACAAACTGCAGTTGCCGCAGCGCATCGTTGCCGTTGGCGATGCGCGCCTTTACTAGTACGGTCTGCGTGGTGTTGTCCACTTGCGGAGAAACGAAGCTCACGCGCGTGTCTGCCACCACCTTGCCATCGCTGTCGAGAATCTGCACCGGCAGGTTCATCTTGAGCTGCGCCGAGTGCTCAATGGGCACGTACACATAGGCTTCCAGGCTTCCGGGTTGATCCACGGTCGTCAGCTGGGTCGAGGTCGTCACCCGGTCGCCCTCGCGCACCGGGATGTCGCCCACGATCCCGCCGCGCGGCGCCACCACCCTGTAATAATGGAGCTGCACTTCCTGCTCGCGCACCTGGGCGTCCAGTGCATCCATCTGTGCCTGCGCCGCATCCAGCGCCGCTTTCGCCTGGTCCAGGTCCTGCTTGCTCACCACCCCGGCGGCAAACAGTCCCTGCGCCCGCTCATACTGCTGCTTCGCCAAGCTTAACGTTGCCTGCTGCGCCGCCCGCGCGCTCTCCTGGCTCTTCACCGTCGCCTGCTGCTTCAGTGGATCGATCTCCATCAATCCACTGCCCGCCTCAACTTTGTCGCCCGAGTGCACAATAATCTGCGTAATCTGGCCCTCCACCTGCGGCATGATCACGGCTGAATCGCGCGACTTCAGCGTGGCCACGTAATCCGTCGCGTCACTGACCGGCATGGCCTTCGCTTCCACCACCTTTACCGGCATGGCCGGGATTCCACCGCCTTGCGGGTTCTGTCCCGCGTGGCTGGAGCAGCCCAGCATGATTCCGCCGGCCGCCAAACCCGCTGCCAGCACGCTCTTCGCCGCGTATTCTCCCACTCTGCTTGTCATAAAACAGGAATAACCGCCGTTGCCCTTTCGGACTGTAACACGAGCTAAGGCGGATTCACGGTTGCCGTACCCGGGGCCATGGAGGCCCGGACGCCCTCGTCCGGGCGGGTCGCCGTTGCCGTTTCGGACTGTAACGCGAGCTAAGGCGGATTCACAGTTGCCGTACCCGGGGCCATGGAGGCCCGGACGCCCTCGTCCGGGCGGGCGAGCGTATCCGGGTACATCATCTGTGAATCCGCGCTAGATCGACCGGAGAGTCCCAACCCAAGCTGATGGCCCAAACTGCCACACCGATCGCCCAAACTGACAGACCAAAAAATTTACGCTTGTCGCCCGCGTATGTAAAGACCCCGCGCCTCAGGCCAGCATCTTGCCCAATGTTTCCTTCACAATCTTTGCCGTGACTGTCGCGGTCACGCCTCCGGCGTCCCGCACCGGGTTGAACTCCACCACATCGGCCCCGACGATCTCTCCCTGGATCGCGTGCAGATGCGCTATCGCCTCCCTCACCGACATTCCTCCCGGCTCACGGTGCGAGACCCCCGGCGCAAACGCCGGATCAAGCACATCCATATCGAACGAAACGTACACCGGCCCCGTCGCCTTCAACCGGCCATGCGCGGGCAGCGACCGCATCTCCACCACCTCCACTCCAAACCGCTCCGCCTGCTCCCGCTGATGCCCAACCATGGTCCGAATTCCCACCTGCACCAGCCGCTTCGCCAGACGTTCTTCCATGATCCGCGCAAACGGACAGGCATGCGAGAGCCGGTTCCCTTCGAACTCGTCATACAAGTCCGGATGCGCGTCAAAATGAAAAATCGTCAGCTCGTGATAATGGCGGGCAAACGCCTTCACGATGGGATAAGTGATGGAATGATCTCCGCCCAGCGCAACCGGCCGTTTGCCTTGCGCGATCAACGCATCCACTCTAGCCTCAATCGCGGCGAACGAATCTTGCTCCGGGGTGCCCGGGGTGCCCCGGGCTTGCCCTGAGCGGAGTCGAAGGGTCTCGGGGGTGCCCCACTTCTCGCCGCCTTTGCGAGAAGTGGGAGAGTCCTCGAATGCCACATCCCCCGCATCCTCATAGATCCCCGCGACGCCCAAGTCGACTCCCAGTTCCGTCCACTGGTTGGAAGCCTCACATCCGAGCGCCTCGCGAATCTTCGCCGGAGCTTCTGCTGCTCCCCGCAGGTAAGAGGAATAAGCGTCAAAAGGGATTCCCACGATAGTCGGTACGCCAGCCGGTACGCCCAGAGCCATAGACCCATGCCTTCCCCTGCAATCATAACCGTCCTGCAACGCAGCACGGGTGGGGATTTTGACTTGAACTCTTCATACCCCAGCGTCCTCTTCGATGTAGCGGGGTGCCCCATCCTTGTCGCGTTTTTTGCGACAGGGTGGGGATTTTGACTTGAACTCTTCATACCCCAGCGTCCTCTTCGATGTAGCGGGGTGCCCCATCCTTGTCGCGTTTTTTGCGACAGGGGGGGGTTTTGACTTGAACTCTTCATACCTCCGCCTCCTCCTCGATGTAGCGGGGTGCCCCATCCTTGTCGCGTTTTTTGCGACAGGGTGGGGATTTTGATCTCCACTCTCCATTCCCCCGCATTCTCTCCGATGAAGCTTTTTGCTTTTCGCCGCATCCTTATATGCTAGTACCTGCCCTCATATGACCCCGAAATCCAATGCTTCCAACGGCGGCTCCAGTACCGCCGTCGTCGAAACCACCAACGCCTCCAACCCCGAGCGCGAGCGCGTTTTCAGCGCTTACCGCCAATGGGGATACCTCGAGGGCGACCTCGATCCCCTCGGTTTCCTCCGTCCGCGCTATACACCCGAGCTCGAACGTGAAGGCGAATACGCCCGCGAAGCCCGCGCCATCTACTCGTCGACCATCGGCGTCGAGATCAACCACATTTATTCGCCCGTGCGTCGCCGCTGGATCTATGACCGTATGGAATCAGCGGATTTCGAGGTTGCAGAAAACGACCAGGCCCGCATTCTCGATCTCCTCATCCGTGCCGACATCTTCGAGCAAGTCATGCAGCAGCGCTATCTCGGGTCGAAGCGCTTCTCGCTCGAAGGCGTCACCGCACTGCTTCCGCTCGTCGACGAAATCCTCGACTCCGGCTCGCGCCTCGGCGCGACCGAACTCGTCATGGGTATGAGCCATCGCGGACGCCTTAATGTCATCGCCCACGTGGCCCGGCGCCCGCCCGAAGAAATCTTCGCCGGATTCGAAGACGTCGATCCCCGCAGCGTGCTCGGCTCCGGCGATGTGAAATATCACATGGGCGCGACCGGCGAATACACGACGCGCAGCGGCGGCAACGTTCACATCCACCTGGTTTCGAATCCCAGCCATCTCGAAGCCGTCGATCCCGTCACCGTCGGCCGCACTCGCGCCAAGCAGGACCGCACCGGCCAAGGCGGACGCGAAAAATATCTTCCCCTCCTCGTTCACGGCGACGCCGCTTTCGCCGGGCAGGGCATCCTCGCCGAGACCATGAACTACGCCGACCTTCCCGGCTACACCGTCGGCGGCACCATTCACGTCGTCGTCAACAACTTGCTTGGATTTACCACCAGCTATACCGAAGAGCACTCCACTCGCTTCGCCGCCTGCATCGCCCGCCGCCAGTCCATCCCCATCTTCCACGTCAACGGCGAAGACGTCGACGCCGTCGTCCGCGTCGCCCGCATGGCTACCGAGTACCGCTACAAGTTCTCGACCGACGTCGTCATCGATCTGATCGGCTATCGCCGCCACGGCCACAGCGAAGTCGATGATCCCACCATCACCCAGCCGCTGCTCTACAAAAGAATCAAAGAGCATCCGCCGCTCTGGGAAATCTACGCCGATGACATCGGCGCGACCGCCGCTCAAGCTCAGGCCGCCGCCGTCAAAGCCGAATTCGAAGCGGCACAAAAGAAAGCCACCGGCATCAAGCACAAACCTCTGATGCGTGAGCTCCCCAAATATTGGGACAACTATTTCGGTGGCCTTCACCGCGACGAATACGAGGTTGAAACCGGACTCTCGTCCCGAGAACTATCCGAGCTGACAGATCGTCTCACGACCTATCCCGGCAACTTCCACATTCACCCCAAAGTGAAGAAACTCCTCGAACAGCGCGCCGAGATGGGTGCGGGCAAGCGCCCCGTCGATTACGGCATGGCCGAAGCCCTCGCTTTCGCCAGCCTGGTCAAAGCCGGCACGCATGTGCGCTTCAGCGGCCAGGATTCCCGCCGCGGCACCTTCAACCAGCGTCACTCCGTCCTCATCGATATCGAGAACGAAAACGAATACGTCCCGCTCGAAAACATCGCGCCCGGCCAGGCTCGCTGCGAAATCTGCAACTCCACGCTATCCGAAGCCGGAGTCCTCGGCTTCGAGTACGGATACTCCCGCGACTATCCCGAATCGCTCGTCCTCTGGGAAGCCCAGTTCGGCGACTTCGCCAACGTCGCGCAAGCCATCATTGACCAGTTCGTTGCCGCCGGCGAAGCCAAGTGGAACCTGCTTTCCGGCCTCGTCATGCTCTTGCCCCACGGCTACGAGGGTCAGGGTCCGGAACATTCCAGCGCCCGCATCGAGCGCTTCATCCAGCTCGCGGCCAAGCACAATCTCCAGATCGCGCAGCCCTCCAACGCCGCGCAGTATTTCCATCTCCTGCGCCGCCAGGCCCTGCGCCACTGGCGCAAGCCGCTCATCGTCTTCACTCCCAAGAGCATGCTGCGCCACCCCGATGCAAGCTCGCCCATAGCAGATTTCACCCACAAGAATTTCCTGAACGTCATTCCCGACACCGAAGTCGGAGAAGCGGACCGCATCCTGATCTGCACCGGAAAAATCGGCCACGAACTTCAGGCCGAGCGCAAGAAGAGAAAAGACACGAGCACCGCAATCGTTTTCCTCGAACAGCTCTATCCGTTCCCCGAGCAGGAAGTCATCGCCGAATTCGACCGCCACGGCCGCCACGCCGACATCGTCTGGGTGCAGGAAGAGCCCGCCAACATGGGCGCGATGTTCAACATGCTGCCGCGCCTGAAGCGCATCGCCGGCGAGCGCTCGGTCCTGACCGTGAAACGCAGTTCCAGCCCCAGCCCCGCCACCGGCAGCGCCAAAGCCCACGAGGTCGAGCAGAAGACGCTGCTCACCCTCGCCTTCACCACCAAGTGATACGCAGAGGAAGGTAAGAAGGACCACAATCCTCTGTCATTCCGAACCGCTTCAGCGGTGAGGAACCTGCTTTTTCTTTGCTTCTTAACAGTCCGTGTGGGGCTGGTCTCAGACCGGGCAAGGTCGCAGCCCGTGGCTGCCCCATGTCTCGCCGTTTTTGCGAGACATGGGAACTTGGCCGGATGTTACCCTACTCCCGGCCAACTCATGCGCCGCTCGCCCCAACCTCTCCGCATCGCCATCGACACCGGCGGCACCTTCACCGACTGCGTCTGGATCGATCCCGCCACGCGCCGCCTGCGCATGCTCAAAGTTTTCTCGACTCCGGCCGATCCTTCCCATGCCATCGTCGAAGCGCTGCGCAAAATCGCTCCCGGACAGAATTTCATTCTCCTCCATGGCACGACCGTCGGCACCAACACGTTGCTCGAACGCAAAGGAGCGCCTGCAGCTCTGGTGACCACCGCCGGTTTCGAAGATGCCATCGAAATCGGGCGCCAGGCTCGCCCTAAGCTCTACGATTTCTTCTTCGACCGCATCGAACCGCTGGTCCCGCGCGACCAGCGTTTCGGCGTGAACGAACGCACCTCGAGCGACGGCCAGGTCCTCGCCGCGCCCGCGCCGGAAGAATTGCGCGCACTCGCCGCCCGGATCCAAGCCAAACACCCGCAATCCATCGCCATTTCGCTGCTGTTCTCCTTCGCCAATCCTCAGAACGAAAACGCAGTCGCGGAAGCCCTGCGCTCGCTCGCCGTCCCGCTCTCCATCTCTCACCAGATCCTCCCCGAATTCCGCGAGTACGAGCGCACCTCAACCGTCGTCATCAACGCCTACCTGCAGCCGGTGATGCAGCGCTATCTGGAAAATCTGGAAGCCCGTTCCCGTAGAGACATCCGTGTGGGCGCGGGCGACTCGCCCGCTTGCGTGGGCGTTGGAAGATCTGGGATGGCGCGGTTTGGGGTGGCGCAGCGCTTCAGCGCTGCGAGCGGCGTTCAGAATGTGGAAGAGCGGCGCTTTAGCGCCGCGAGCGGGATTCAAAATGTGGAAGAACGGCGCTTTAGCGCCGCGAAAAGCGCCAACAAAGAGGGGGCTTTAGCCCCCGCGCCCCGCATCTTCGTCATGCAATCCTCCGGCGGCATCACCGCGCTCTCGGCCGCGGCCCGCGAGCCCGTCCGCACCGTGCTTTCCGGCCCCGCCGGAGGCGTTGTCGGGGCCGCAGCCGCCGCCCGTGCCAGTGGATTCGATCACATCATCGCCTTCGACATGGGCGGTACCTCCACCGACGTCTCTCTCGTCGAAGGCGAAATCAAAACTGCCGCCGACGGGCGAATCGCCGGCTTTCCCGTGCGCGTCCCCATGCTCGACATCCACACCGTCGGCGCTGGCGGAGGTTCGCTTGCCCGCTTCGACGCGGCCGGCGCGCTGCGGGTCGGCCCCGAGTCCGCGGGCGCCGATCCCGGCCCCATCTGCTACGGCCGCGGCACCCAGCCCACCGTCACCGACGCCAATCTCCTGCTCGGCCGTCTCGATCCCGCCCGCTTTCTCGGTGGAGACTTCACGCTCGATCTCGACCGGGCCCGCCGCATCACCGCAGAATTTCTGAAACGGCATCAGAGCCGCCTGACGCTCGACCAGTTCGCCGCCGGCGTGATTCGCGTCGTCAACGCCACCATGGAGAAAGCCATCCGCGTTGTTTCCATCGAGCGCGGCCGCGACCCTCGTCACTTCGCCCTGGTTGCCTTCGGCGGCGCCGGAGGCCTGCACGCCTGCGCTCTCGCCGAAGCTCTCAGCATTCCGCACGTCATCGTCCCCGCCCTGCCCGGCGCTCTTTCCGCGCTTGGCATTCTCGCCAGCGATGTCGTCAAGGATTATTCCCACACCGTGTTGTGGCGCACATCCAAAGAGGTTCCGCACGCCCAGCTCACTCGTGAATTCTCGGTCCTGGAAAACACCGCCGCGCGGGATTTCTCGAGCGAAGGCTGGCAGGGAACACCGCACTACCGCCGCAGCGCCGACCTCCGTTATCGCGGCCAGGGATACGAACTCAACCTCCCGCTCACCAAAAACCTCTTGCGAGATTTTGAGCGGGAACACCAGCGCCGCTACGGCTACGCGCACCACGGCCGCGAAGTTGAAATCGTCACTCTCCGCCTCCGCGCTGCGCTGAAATCAAAAGCGACAAGTGGAGCGGCGGCCGCCCTCGTCCGCCAGCTAGACGCCGAACGTGCGGGGACAGCCGCCCTCGCAAGCCTGTCCCGAGCGAAGTCGAGGGATCCGGGCCGAGCGAAGCTCGGCTCGATCTCCCCGCCCAAAGTCCCAGTCCTATTCGACGGCAAGAAACTCGAAACACAGATCTACTCCCGCGACGATCTTCACCTAGGCAAGAAGTATTCCGGCCCGGCCGTCATCACCGAATACAGCGCTACTACAGTCATCCCGCCCGGCAAGCGCTTCCGCCTCGATCGCGCCTCCAGCCTGATTGTTACAATCTCGTGAAAATCCAGCCTCGCCCGGCTTCTGGCAGCCGGCAACTGGCAACGGGCGGCTGCATTCCAGTTACAATAATCCCGTGAAACCAAACATCTTTGTGGTGGAAGACGATCCCGACATTTCCCGCCTGGTTCGTCATCATCTGGAAAACGAAGGCTTCGCCGTCCGCGTTTATCCCACCGGGGCCAGCGTCCTTGGCGACGCCGAACGTCAGCGCCCGGCGCTGTTCTTGCTCGACATCATGGTGCCCGGCAAGGACGGCCTCGAAATCTGCCGCACCGTCCGCCAGACCCCCGGCCTCGCCTCCGTGCCCGTCATTTTCCTGACGGCCAAGAGCAGCGAAGCCGATCGCGTGCTCGGCCTCGAACTCGGCGCCGACGACTACATCGCCAAACCCTTCAGCCCGCGCGAACTCGTGGCCCGCGTCAAGGCCGTGCTGCGCCGCTTCGAACGCCCGCTTCCGCCCAGTCCCTTAAAGGTCGGTGAAATTGAAATCGATCCTTCGGCCATGACTCTGGTGGTGCGCGGCCAGGTGGTTCCTACGACCGCCACCGAGTTCCGCCTGCTGGACTATTTCGCCCGTCACAAGGGACGCGTTTTCAGCCGCGACCATCTGCTCGACTCCGTCTGGCGCGACACCTCCTACGTGACTCCCCGCTCCGTGGATGTTTATGTCCGTCGCATCCGGGAGAAAATCGAGCCCGACCCTGAGAATCCCCGCTACCTCAGGACGGTCCGCGGCGCCGGCTACCGTTTCGAAGTTCCCAAATGAGGCGAAAGTGAAGAATCGCATCTTCTTCAAATTGTTGGCCGCATTCCTCATCGTGATCGCTGCTACTGCCCTGACTCTCGACGCCATGCTGGGCAGCGCCTGGGAAGCCTCCCTGCGCGCCCAGATCGAACGGGACCTTACCCAAAAGACCCTCCTGTTCGCCCACCGCGTCGAGACCGACCGTACTCGCTCCATCACCGAGATTACTGCTGAGGAGGCCCAGGCCGCCGGCGCTCGCGCCACCGTCATTGATGCCTCCGGCAAAGTGCTGGCCGACTCTGAGTCCAATCCCGCCACCATGGAAAATCACGCCGGGCGGCCGGAATTCGTCGCCGCTCTGGTCGGCAGGACCGCAAGCAGCGAACGCCGCAGCGCCACCCTCGGCATTCCGTTTCTCTACGTCGCCGCTCCATATCCCGGAGGCGCCGTGCGCCTCGCCTATCCTCTTTCCGATCTCGAAGCCGTGCAGGCCCAGGTGCGCCGTCGCCTGCTTTGGGGGTCGGCTCTGGCGTTACTCATTGCTCTGCTGGTCGCGGCCGGGGCTTCGATCCTTACGGCGCGTCGTCTCGAGCGCATCGTCGACGTCGCCGCCCGCATTGAGCGCGGCGACCTGCGCGCCCGCGTGGATGACCCCTCGCTTGATGAGATTGGCCGCGTCGCTGTCGCCATTGACCGCACCGCCGGGCAGGTCGAGCGCAGTTTCGCTGCGGTGCGTTCCAGCCAGCACCAGCTCGAGACCCTGCTCAACAGCATGCAGGACGCCGTCATTGCCGTCAGTTCCGACGGCCTCGTCCAATGGGCGAACCAGCCCATGGATCGCCTCGTCCCGCAGCGCACTCGCTTGAATGCCCCGGTCGTCGAAACCATCCGCGATCCTGATTTCCTCGCCACGGTTAAGGCCGCGACCACGACTAAACAGGCGAAGACTGCCCGCGCCACTTCCGTCGTGCCGGGCCGCGCCTTCGACGTCACCGCCGCGCCTCTGCCCGATGGCGGCGCCGTCGCCGTACTCCGCGACCTGACCGAAACCGAGCGCGTCGAAAAAACCCGCCGCGATTTCATTGCCAACGTCTCTCACGAGCTGCGCACTCCCCTGACTTCGATTCAGGGGTACGCCGAAACTTTGCTCGACAGCACGCCCGACAACGGTGCTCATACCCGCGACTTCCTCGAGATCATCCGCAAAAACGCCGCCCGCATGGCACGCCTCACCGAGGACTTACTCACGCTGGCCCGCGTGGAATCAGGCGAAACCCGCTTTGAGACCGAGCCTGTCCCGCCCGTCGAACTTTTGCGCGATGCCCAGGAAAACTTCCGCGAAATCGCCCGCGGCCAGGGCGTGGAATTCGAAATCATCGAGAGCAACGGCCAGGGCGGCGGCACCTTGGAATCCCTGCCCTCAGTGATGGCCGACCGCGAGGCCATCCACCAGGTTTTCTCCAACCTCATTGACAACGCTATGAAATACGGGCGCGCCGGCGGTCGCATCGTTCTCGGTGCGCGCCCCGCAACCCGCGGCGTCGAATTCTACGTGCAGGATTTCGGCGCCGGCATCTCCTCCGAGCATCTGCCCCGCCTGTTCGAACGTTTCTATCGCGTGGATAAGGCCCGCTCCCGCGAATCCGGTGGCACCGGCCTGGGCCTGGCCATCGCCAAACACATCATGCTCGCCCACGGCGGCTCCATCCGCGCCGAAAGCGAACTCGGCCACGGCAGCACTTTCCTGTTTACCTTGCCAACCGCCTGAGCCCACCGAGAGACAGTGGGCCGGATCCTATCCCCCCTGATTCGGTAGTGGTGTCGATTGAGTTTCCAGACGACTCCTTCGCGCCCTTTGCGGTTTTAAGATCTCCTACCGCAAAGCTCGCAAAGAAAAGCCGCGAAGTCCGCGAAGCAGGGCAGTGAAGATTCTGAGACTGCGACGCGACTAACCACTGACCGGTGACCACTGCTCCCCAAATTTTCTTTGCTTTTGTTTCGTGTTGTCCGACAATAGTTTCTGACCATGCACTTTGCACCAGGCGGGCATCGAAAAATAACCGAAAATTCACAGCTTATTAACCACCATGTCCACAGGAACAACCTATGCTTAGGCGTTGGCCATCCAATCCCATGAAAGGCAGAACCGCGACGACGGCCGCACCCGATCTCCTCGTCGCCCGCGTTCCCGCCCGGCGGAGACTCTCATGAGCACGGCCATTCAGAACTCCGAACCGGAACCGGCGCATCACTACATCGTGCGCCGCACCGTGGAAGCCTGCCAGTTGGCCAAGGAAGCAGCCGCTGCCGCTGCCGAAGGCATCGCCACCGGATCCAACTCTCTGCTCAATTCCTTGCGCCAGCGCGAGCGCGATCTCGACACCCTCGACATGGAAATTGACAGCGGCGTGACCACCGCCATCACCGAAGTCGGTCCCGCCGAGGCCCGCGAGCTCCTCGCCTGCATGAAATTCATGATCGGTCTGGAGCGCATCGGCGACCTGCTGCTCAGTTTTGCCAACAGCGCCCAGGCCGCCGGCGGCCGCATCGATTCCGAGGACACTCGCGATCTCACCCAGATGGCAACCATCCTCGAAAAAATGCTCACCGATTGTGGCTCCGCTTTTTCTGAGCGCGAAATCAGCAAGGCTCTCGACGTCCTGCGCGCCGACGCCGAAATGGATCGCCTGCGCAACCTCATTTTCCTGCGTCACATCGAGAATCCCGAAAACGTTCACCGCCAGGCCAGCCTGCAGGTCATCTTCATGACCCAGTCGCTCGAACGCGCCGGCGATCACGCCAAGAATCTCGCCGAGGAAGTCTGCCACTTCGTCAGCGGACACACCGTCCGCCACGTCCTGATGGCTTACGACAAGCCCGTCGAACAGATGTTCATCGACTACCTCCGCCGCCGCGACCAGCACCGCTGACGACTATGTGGCGCGGACACTCCTGTCCGTGAGAACATTATCTGTGACTGACTTCGTCAACTGCTACGAAAACACCATCCGCGCCGAAGCCTATTCCAAACTCGAATTCGCCAACACCTACCATCTTGCCTTCCGCGACTTGCCCGAGATTCTTCGTGCTCACGTAAAGGGAACTGCAGCCCTTGATTTCGGCTGTGGCACAGGCCGTTCCACCCGGTTCCTTGCTGGCCTTGCCTTTGAGGTTGTCGGCGTCGACATCTCCGCCGAGATGGTGGCGAAGGCACGCGCCATCGATCCCCACGGCGATTACCGCCTCATTCCCGGCGACGACATGAGCTCCTTGCCGCGCCGAGGTTTTGCCCTTATCCAATCGGCATTCACCTTCGATAACATTCCCGGCGCGGAAATGAAGGTCCATTTATTTCGCGGCCTGCGTGATCTGCTCAAGCCGGACGGAATCCTCGTCAACATCGTCTCGACGCCAGAAATTTATCTCAATGAGTGGGCCTCGTTTTCAACCCGAGACTTTCCCGAAAACTCTCATGCCAGGCCCGGCGATCCGGTGAAAATCATCACCACGGATTTCGAAGACCGCTCGCCCGCGGTGGATATTGTCTGGCCCCACCAGTCTTACCTTGAAACCTATCGCGCTGCAGGACTGCAAATTGTGGAAGTGCGCAGGCCTTTGGCGAAAGGCGACGAGCCCTATCCCTGGATCAGCGAAACCCGCATCGCACCCTGGGCCATCTACGTCCTGCGCCGGTCAGACTGAAGCCGGGTGCCCCACCCTTCTCGCGTTTTTTGCGAGAGGGTGGGGATTTTGACTTTCCCTAACCGGGGAACTGATTCCTTGGTTCGAGCTCACCCAAACCTCTGGTGATCGTTCCCGAACTCAGCCGGGTGCCCCACCCTTCTCGCGTTTTTTGCGAGAGGGTGGGGATTTTGACTTCCCTAACCGAGGAACTGATTCCTTAGTTGGAGCTCACCCAAACCTCCGGTTATCGTTCCCGAGCTCAGGCGGGTGCCCCACCCTTCTCGCGTTTTTTGCGAGAGGGTGGGGATTTTGACTTTCCATAACCAAGAACTGATTCTTTGGTTCGAGCTCACCCAAACCTCTGGTGATCGTTCCCGAACTCAGGCGGGTGCCCCACCCTTCTCGCGTTTTTCGCGAGAGGGTGGGGATTTTGACTTTCCCTAACCGAGGAACTGAGCTCACCCAAACCTCTGGTGATCTTTCCAGAACTCAGGCCAAGGTTCACGCGGTCCACCACACACAAAAATATCCGGATGGTCCCCGCTCTCCTCATTCTTTACTCCGTATCGATTCCCGTTATGTCCCGCCAGCCGGCATGATGTGAACGTCTCCTGCGCCTGCTCCCGCGACCACCCCACCACAATCAGCGTCGCTGGCGGCGGCATGGGATATCCGCGAAACCACGCCGAGTTGGTTAAGCTGATCGGCGGCGGCAAATGATACGCCGGCCCCAGAATCTCAATCGCGCCCCCTTCGCCATAGTTTCCCACCAGCACGCGCGCGCCCTCTCTCTGCTCAGCGGGCAGCGAATCTCGAACCCCTGCTACCGCCTTCACCAGATCATCCCAGCCAATCTGCTCCCGCATATCACCATTGTTCTTGAGCGCAAATTCCCGGAGCGGTCCGCTGGAGGCAAACGGAATGATCATCGCGCCGAAATATAGCCCGCATGCCGCCAACCCGGTGAAAAATACTCCTTCCACCGTCCGCCGCCATGCTCGCGACAACGTCGCGGCCCATCGCTCTCCCGCCACTGCGCCCATCGCGATCAGCATGGGATACGCCGCTCCCAGATAGTAGAACCGCGCCTTCGAGACCGCGAACAGCGCCAGCGGGATCACATACATCCATGCCAGCATCCGATATCGCCGGTCACGGAAGAAACAGATCAGCCCCGCAATCCACAACGGCACTGCAAACAGATTCGTGCAAATCCGGAATTGCTGGTACAGAAATCCCTCCGCCCGCCCCTCGCCCACATCCCGCACGTGAATGTGATGGAGAAAGTGATACGAGATGAAATCATGCCGCACCTGCCACATCAGGTTTGGCAGACAAATCACAAACGCCAGCGCCATCCCGCCCCAGAACCACCCGCTGCGAAGAAAACGCCGCGCCTGCGTCAGCGCCAACCCGCCCAGAATTCCGGCCACATAGAAACACATCGTGTACTTGGTCAACAGGCCCACACCCACGGTCGCCCCGATGGCCAGGCACCATCGCGGATCTTCCGTCTTCAGCAGGCGAATCACGAAATACGCAATCAGCACCCACCACAGATAATCGAAGGTCGTGTACTGAAATTCCGTGCTTTCGAAAAGAGCGAGGGGCGCGAGCGCGGTCGCCAGCGCCGCCGTCGCCTGTGCCAGGCGCCCGCCGCCCAATTCCCGCGCCATCAGCCCAGCCACCACAATCACCAGCGCCTGCGCGATCACCGCGAACAGCCGCAGCCCCAACAGCGAGATCCCAAACAGCCCCAGGCTGATGCGCTCCACAAACGGCGTGAATGGCGGATACGCCACGAATCCCCAATCCAGGTGCAGCGCATCGCTCAGCGTCTGCAGTTCGTCGCGATGAAACCCGTAGCGGCTGTTCGTCAGCACGTGCACCAGCGCCACCGCGCCTGCGATTCCCAGCAGCATCGCGGTGTCCGCCCGCGACTGGCTGCCTGCGGTGGCGAGACCATCCCCCGATAAGGTTTGTTCAGTGTTCATGCAGTCTTCCCCTCTGTAGCATTACGCTCCGCGGTGTGCTTCAGTTCCCCAGCCCCGCAGGGGGCGGCATATGATAGCCCAGAGCCTGACCTGAGCGCAGCCGAAGGGACGAAAGTCCTGGGTAAGCAAGAAGACGTGTGGCGAGTCCCTTGGGAGTCGGTGTCATAGCTGGGTCGCGTCCGAAAAAGTGGACGACCAGGCCCGCGCCAAGCCGCGCAGCGGCGGCATGTGAAAGCCCGGCACGGAAGTGCCGGGAAAGCAAAAGTGGGAAGAATCGAGTCCGCTTTAGCGGACGGCACGAGTTTCGTAACCGACTCACAGGATAGCCCAGAGCCTGCCCTGAGCACACCCGAAGGGACGGAAGTCCTGGGTAAGCGAGAAGAAATGTAACCAGTCCTGCAGGTGTCGGTGTCATAGCTGGGTCGCGTCCGAAAAAGTGGACGCCCAGGTCCGCTCCAAGCCGCGCAGCGGCGAAAGAATGCAGCCCACGGCGCAAGCCGTGGGGCCGAAGTGGAAGATGGGCAAGCCCCGGAGGGGCGAAAGAAAAGCTATGGCACAGATTCCTAGTCCAGCCTGAACACCGTCTCGTAGTGCGCCGATCGCGCGTCGAAGCGCGACAAGAGCTTTCGCGCTACTGGGGGCACGACCGCAACTTCGTAGTCTTCGCCCGCAAACTCCTTCAGCGCTTCGACCGAATCGAACCGCGTGATCGTCACGAATTCAACTTCATGCTCGATGTCGCGCCGCAGCAACTCCGCTCCCTTGAACCCGCGCACGCGATGAATACCCGGCAATATCTCTGCCCGCAACAAGCGCTCATATGCGTCCGCATTCTCGCGCGTAGTCCATCCATGCCACAAGCGGCTGATCATGACACCCTCCTGATCGCCGGACGCAGTTCGGCTTCCGCGGGCAGACCTGTTGCCTCAGAACCGATCGCTGTTGCGGTCCGCTCTCCGCGGCGGATCAGCACGATCGCTCCTAGAATTGCCACTGACGAGAACACCACCCGCATCGTCAGCGGCTCAGAGGCCAGCAGCCATCCCAGCAGCACGGCGACCACCGGGTTCGCATAGGTGTGCGTTGCCACCAGCGCCGGCGGACACCGCTGCAGCAGCCACATGTAGGCCGTGAACGCCACCACTGATCCAAACACGATGAGATACGCCAGGCCCAATGCTGACTTGAGCGAAATGCTTGCCCAGTGCGTGGCCCGGAACTCGCCGGTCAGGCCCGCAGCGATCAGCAACATGGCCGCGCCGCAGATGGTCGGGAGCGCGGTGCGCCCCAGCGCGTCCGTGGGCAGCTTCAGTTTCGGAGAGATGACGACGCCTGCCGACCACGCCAGCGAACTCACCAGCACCGCCAGCAATCCGAGCAGACTTGAGCCTTTCGTCGTCAGTTCGGCGCGCGTCAGCAGGGCCACGCCCACCACGCCCAAACCCAGGCCCAGCGCGCTGATCCGACTGATCCGCTGCTGGCTCGTGGCCCACGCCAGCACCAGAATAAACATAGGCTCCGTCGCGATCAGCAACGCCGCCAGTCCTGACCCGACGTATTGCTCCGCCCAGTGCAGCGACCCGTGGCCAATCAGAAAGAACAACGCGCCTAAAACGAATCCAGAAATCCAGTGCTCGCGCCGCGGACGAAAGCCGCGCGCCCACGCCCACGCCAGCAGAATCCCGCCCGCGATAGAGTGCCTGATGCCGGCCGTTACCAGCGGCGGAATGGTTTCCACGGCATAGCGGATCGCAAGGTAGGTCGAGCCCCAGATGACACAGATCGCCGCAAAGGCCAGCGCCAGCTTGATGGTTTCGGCGCGATGGGCGGCCGGGATTTGAGATCGAGTGGGCACGATCACGGGCCTGCCTCCTATGTTTATCATCTTCTCCGCGGTGGATATCTCCCTTGCTGGCATTCGCTTTTCTTTCGTTTTCTGGTCACGGCCGCTGCGAATCCGGGCCAGAATCTGCGCCGGTTGGTGGAAAAACATCATCTAACCTCCAAAACTTGTTTAGCAGGTTAGGTCGATGTTAGGCCCCAGGCATCTAACTTGTCAAGTGCATTTTAATGGTTAGATAATGGGGAAGATGGCGGAAAGTCGGACTTTCGACCTAATATGGGCGATACGAAAACGAACCAGAAAATCGTCAGGCGCCGGCCGCCCCGGTTTGAGCTGATCGCCGGCGCCGTTTGCCTCGACTTCATCAACACACTGGACGATCGTTTCAGCAGCCAACCCACGGAACTGCTGAAGAGCTACATCGACCTGGCGCGGTTCGGCGAGGACGCGGGTGTCCTCGCACCGGCGCTGGCGGATTTGCTCGAGCGCGGCTATGGCTCGCCGGCGGCAGAAAAGGTATTAGCCTCTGCCCTCGAGATGCGGGAAGCGATGTTCCAGGTGTTTGCGGCGATGGTGAACAAGAAGCCTGTGCCGCCCGCGGCTTTGTTCAAGCTGAACGGGTACGTGCAGTCGGCGGCGGAGCACGCGCGCCTGGTCGAGGAGAACGGCGGCTTCGAGTGGCGCTTTGACGCGCTGCCCGCCGGTTTCGACGCTCCGTTGTGGCCGATTGCGCGCTCGGCCGCAGACCTGCTGGCCTCCCGGCAAGTGGCGTACGTCCGCGCCTGCGCGTCGAAGACCTGCCAGTGGTTTTTTCTGGATACCAGCAAGAATCATCGCCGCCGCTGGTGCGACATGACCAAGTGCGGCAACCGTGCGAAGTTCCAGCGATTCTATAGCCGAAAGAAGGAAGCGTCTACTTAGGCGTCGCGTGCTTGCCGGGGCCCCCGGGCATGCGTGGTAGCTTGAAGTTCTGAGTGTGAGGGCTGTTATCGACAGCTTCGCCTCTCACTTTCGCATTGTGCAAAAGAAAAGCCGCCCAAACAACGAGTCTGTTACGAAACACTAGGCGGCCCAGAAAAGTAAGGAGAAGATGCCCTCGGGGAGCGGGGGCATTTTTTATGGCGTATATCCGGGGAGAAGCGCGGGA
>OMOD01000112.1 GCA_900290255.1 Candidatus Sulfotelmatobacter kueseliae | reverse complement strand
TCCGGATCCTCCATCATGTCGCACTTGTTCAGCGCCACCACGATGTAGGGCACGCCGACTTGGCGGGCCAGCAGCACGTGCTCGCGCGTCTGCGGCATGGGACCGTCGTCGGCCCCCACCACCAGAATCGCCCCGTCCATCTGCGCCGCACCCGTGATCATGTTCTTGATGTAGTCGGCGTGCCCGGGACAATCGACGTGCGCGTAGTGCCGCTTGTCGGTCTCGTACTCCACGTGCGCCGTCGCGATGGTGATGCCGCGCGCCTTCTCTTCCGGCGCGTTATCAATGCTGTCAAAAGACCGGAACACGATCTTCGGATTGTGCTTCTGCAATACTTTCGTGATGGCCGCCGTCAGCGTCGTCTTGCCGTGATCAATGTGACCGATCGTGCCCACGTTGCAGTGCGGCTTGGTGCGCTCAAATTTTTCCTTCGCCATATCGTCCTCGATCTATTTCAACAGGTCCTTCGCTACGCTCAGGATTTCGGCGCGCGGCTCAAACGCCGCGCAGACGCCTCAACTTGGTGCGCTCAAATTTCTCTTTCGCCATAACCTAGCCTCTAGCTCCTAGCTTTTAGCTCCTAGCTCAAACCCTTGTCATCCTGATGCGCCGTCTTTTGGCGCCGAAGGACCTATGCAGATCCTTCGCTTCGCTCAGGATTTCGGCTGCGGGCTCCCGCTCCTCCACCCCGCTTCGCTCACGCCCGCAAAACGCGATCAGTAGTACTGATACAGCTTCCTAAACTTGTGCCGCAGCGCGGTCTCGACGCCCTCGAGCTTCGAGAGGTAAGACTCCCGCAGCAGCGCCTGATCAGAAACCGGCAGCGCCTCATACAACTGCCGGGCTTCTACTCGCGACTCGCCCGGTCCAGACTCGCCGACGGTTTCCAGCAGCCGTTTGGCGAGCACGGCATCCAGGTCTCGAATGCGGATGCCCTTGCGGTCCAACTGCTTCAGAAAGCGCTCGATCGTCTCGGGCTGGAACGCCCGCTCCACCGCCGCTTGCAGCCGGGCGAACTCCTGCTCTTTCTGAACCTTGATGGCAGCCTGTTCGAAAGCCATGCTTGTCATCCTGAGGCGACATGCCTTTCGTCGCCGAAGGACCTGGGCGCGCCGCGTGATCAATCTCGCGCTCTTCGCGAGATTGCTAACTCGCGGGTTTGGCGCGCTTCCAATTTCTGGAGCGGGAGACGGGAATCGAACCCGCGACCAACAGCTTGGAAGGCTGTGACTCTACCACTGAGTTACTCCCGCTCAAGCTCCACTTCGTCTTCCAGAGGTCCTTCGCTTCGCTCAGGATTTCGGCGCGCGGCTCAAACGCCGCGCAATCGCCTCAACTTGGAAGGCTGTGACTCTACCACTGAGTTACTCCCGCTTAGCCTCAACCCTGAGATCCCTCGCCCAAAACGCTCGGGATTTCGGCTGCGGGCTCCCGCTCCGCTCACGCCCGCAAACCGCCTCAAGTTACTCCCGCTTAGAACCAGCCATCAGCTATCAGCCGTCAGCCTTCAGCAAAACCCGGCCCGGCCGTCAATCAATCCAACCAAATCATGGAGCCGATGACCAGGATTGAACTGGTGACCTCTCCCTTACCAAGGGAGTGCTCTACCAACTGAGCTACATCGGCTCGGAAAACCAGCTGTCAGCCATTCGCTATCAGCTTTCAGCCAAACCCTTACTCCGCGTCGCGCTTGTCCGGATGCATCACATCATTCCGGCGCAGCCAGCTTTTCACCGCGAATAACGCGAGGATCGCGAACGTGAAGCCTCGAATCCGCAAATCGCTGATCGTCAGCCACGCCAGCACCCCCAGCACGACGTAGGCGATCAAAGCTCCGGTTAAGCGACTCACGTAAGTTCCTTCGCAAAAAGCGCTCGGGATCAATCACTGGTGCACAGGGGAGGATTCGAACCTCCGTACCTCGCTAGGAGGAACAGATTTACAGTCTGTCGGCTTTAACCACTCACCCACCTGTGCAGAAACTTTCGGGCGATGCGGCTCGTGCGCGCCGTTCCGGGTACCGTCACGGGCACAACGCCCCGGTAGGGGCTTAGAAGCGCTCGCGCCCAACCCGCAGAGCAACGCCACGCGCGTCGCAATCTGCTTTTCGCAACACAGGGAAGACAAGGCCCGCAAAGACGCCGCGAAGACCACTACACGCCGGAAAAGTTCCGAATGGAGTGCGTTCGAAAAAACCTGTTGCGCCGCTACCGAGTCCGCCGCCCGCCGGAAAATACCACTTCTGAAATTCCGTTAAGGACTTTGAGTTCCCTCCCCTTCCGCCTTTCGGCGTTCAGGGTCGGGATTTCGGCTGCGGGCTCGCGCTCCGCTCACGCCCGCAAACCGCCTCAACTCTGGAGCTGGCGAAGGGATTCGAACCCCCGACCCTCTGATTACAAATCAGATGCTCTACCGACTGAGCTACGCCAGCAAGCCTGGGGACAGATGCGCCTTCGCGCATACTGATCCCTCCGATCCCTTCCAGATGTCCGGGACAATTAGCTAAGGTATCACATTGATAAGTTGCGGCGCAAGCAAGCCGTTGACGCGGCAGGACTAACAGGACAGACCTCAGCCCTCGGACGTCAGACCTCGGCAGACCCGGCCCGAGGTCTGAGGCACATCTCTCGGTCGCGATCCCGAGGCAGAGGCATGGAGCCGCCCCCAAACAGACCCGGTGGGAATGTAAGGGGGGACAAGTCGCCCGTGACGCCCATATCGAATCCACGGTGGCATTCCGGTTCGATGCGGCTCTGGCCGAGCAAGTAGCGCACATGGGGGAGGGCCACTCTTAATCCCACCCTTCGAAGACCGCCCTTCGACTTCGCTCAGGGCAGGCTCCGGGGGCAGCCCGCCCGGTTCCCGCCCATTGTCTCCGGGGGTGCTATGATTCCTCCTACCGCATTTCATGCGAATCAGACGCACTCTGCCGATCGCGTTGGCGGTCGTAGTGGTTGCGGCGGCGGTGACGCTGACCGTCGAGCTGCGAAAGAGCGCCCCGCCCGAAGCCGCGCGTCTGCTGCCCGCAGCCGACGCCTTTTTCTACGCCGACTTCGACTGGGTCCGCAAGGCAAACGCAGGCAAGCCGTTTTTCCCCGTTTCGCGCGATCCCGAATACGCGCGCTTCATCGAGGAAACCGGATTCGATTTCGAGCGCGACCTCGACGCGGTGGCGTTTGCCATGCATTACCCGCAAGGCTGGCCGGGCGGCGGGACCGGCGGACGAGCCCCCGAACCCCGCTTTTCCGAAGTTCTGATCGGACGGTTTGACGGCAGCAAGTGCGCCGCTTACCTGAAACGGACGGCACAATCGGTCGAGAATTACAACTCGGTCGACATCTATACGATTCCGATTTATGACCGGACCTTTCGGGTGGCGATTCTGAGTGTGGACACGGTCGCAGCCTCTAACCATGACGATCCCGCGGTGATCCATGGCATGGTGGACCGTTCGCGGCGGCTGGCCTCTCCGTTTGCCGGCCCGTCGTTCCTGCGGCGGTATTACAAACGAGTGCAGCTGGCGAGCCCGGTGTGGGCGGTGGCACGAGTCGAGCCTTCGGCTCCGGAGTTTGAAGGATGGTCCATGATTTTTCCCAAGCCGGCCGATCTGGTGGTTTCCGCCAGCTATAACCCGCTGCATCTGCCGCTGCGCAGCGGCGTCCTGCATGTGCGGGCCGAGGCTTGGGCGGGCGACGATGAGGACGCGCGCAACATCGCTGACAAGCTGAACGCATTCCTCGCCATGTTCCACAGCGCCGAAACATCGGTAGGGTCGCCGGGCAGCGACGAAGACGTGAAGGCTTTTTTTTCGAGCCTGCAGGTGCGGCAGGAGAATAACCGGGCCGTGCTCTACGCGGCCTTGCCGACCGGGTTGTTTCACAAAGTGTTGTCAGAACAGCCGCCGCCGATGCCGCCGGCCGGGCCGGCGCAACCTTCCAAAACAAAGTAGGGCTGTTCTCCTGATGGCGAAGAGTGGCTGCCCTCAGCGGCTGAACAGGACGCGGAAAAAGTCCGTCGTCGACCGGAGAGCGACCGCCGGGGCTGAAGCCCGGATTGATTTCAAACCGCTTACGCGGCGCTGAAGCGCCGCTCTTCCACGGCGGCGCACGCATTCGCGACTTTTTCCGCAGCCTGTGAAGCCATGCCCTGATACGAGGCCCTAGAGCGAATTCAGAGAGGTTGTATCCGCAATGCGGAGCTTCGCTCCGCCGGACAGCCGAGGGCGGCTGTCCCCACATGGACACAGCAACTGCGGAATTGCCCTAGATTACGCGAGGGACTTCTGATCCAAGACTTGGCTGGACGGTGTCTGCAACTAAATCCCGAAGTGCGCGTCTTATGAAGAGCAACACCCAGCAGGTACAATAGAAGCTCATGTCAAGCCTTCCGTTGCCGGTAGCCGCTTTTGTGGCCGGTCTGATCTCGTTCCTTTCGCCGTGCGTGCTGCCGCTGGTGCCGGGATACGTTTCGCTGATCTCGGGCGCGGGCGTCGAAGAATTGAAGTCGCCGCAGGCGCTCCTGATGCGGCGGGTGATGGTGAACTCCGTCGGATTCATTCTCGGTTTCAGCGTGGTGTTCGTAACCCTGGGCGCAATTTCGACGGAAATCGGACAACTCGCGGCCCGCTACAAGCACACGCTCTCTATTGTGGCCGGGGTGGTCATTATCATTTTCGGGCTGCACCTGACGGGAATTTTCAAGATCAAGGCGCTTTATACCGACGCTCGGCTGCATAGTGTAAAAGGCAGCAGCACGCCCATCGGAGCGTTCGTCATTGGATTTGCCTTCGCGTTTGGCTGGACCCCATGCCTGGGGCCGATTCTGACCGCGATCCTGACCCTGGCCAGCCAGGAGGACACGCTGCTGAAGGGGATCCTTTTGCTGGCGGTGTACTCGCTCGGCCTGGCGGTGCCGTTCCTGATGACATCGCTCCTTATGGAGCGCTTCCTGAAGTTTTACAGCCGTTTCCGCGCGCACATGCACGCGCTCGAAGTGGCTTCGGGCGGCCTGATGATCGCGCTCGGCCTACTGCTGGTCATGGGACGCTTTACGCTGATTTCAAGCTGGTTGTCGTTTCTGAATCGATTTGCTTTGTAGTGAGGTTTCAGTTTTATGTCGACGTCCCAACAAGGGTTTGAACAAAAGGAAGAAACGCAGACAGAACAGGAAGCAGCTGCAAGTGCAATTGACAGTTCCGCCGGCGCTCCGCCTGAGGCTTCTGCGCCCGTCCAGCCGACCGCTCCGCCACGGGGCCGCAATCCGTTGGCGCTGGTGGTGGTGGCCGTGGTTGTCGCTGGCATGCTGTATTTTGGGTTTCACATGGCGCGCCGCCCAGGGCCAAGCCAGACGCCCGATACAACCCGGATAAAGGACGCCCCTGATTTCACCCTCGAAACGCTCGACGGCAGGAGCCTGCGCCTGTCGGACCTGCGCGGCAAGGCGGTGCTGCTGAATTTCTGGGCGACCTGGTGTGCTCCCTGCAAGATCGAAATGCCCTGGTTCGTGGAATTGCAAAACGAGTACGGGCCGCAAGGGTTGCAGATTGTCGGCGTCGCCATGGATGACTCCAGCAAGGAAGACATCGCCAAGTTCGCCAAAGATATGGGAGTCAACTATCCCGTGCTGCTGGGAAAAGAGGCTGTGGGCGACGCGTATGGCGGCGTGCCCGCCCTGCCGGAGAGTTTCTTCATCAGCCGCGATGGCAAGATTGTGGATAAGATTCTCGGCCTGGAAGGAAAAGCCGACATTGAGGAAGCGGTGAAAAAGGCGCTGGGTACGCAATCGGCCATGGCTCCAGCCGCGGCCGCCGATGTGGGGACTGTTCCGAAGTAACATTGGGGACGGTGGTTTCAGTTTTATCCTTGCTCGAGGCACTTAATCATTCGGAAGTTTCGATTCACCCGACGAGGATGCGCATCGCTGATAACGCCGGCAGGTCCGGGCAGGATGCAGCCTCAGAAGTGATACTAGAAGACGGGCCGATCGTCTAATATTCATTGACGTGATGAATTTGCGAGCATACGCGCCGAGATTGGCATACGTTGTCGCTCTGCTCTCGGGGATGGTCTTCGGCCAATCGGGACAGGATTCGTCGGTCACCTACACGCCGATTGCGCCACCGACGGCGCCGGACAAAGCGCCTTCGGTCACGATGGCCCCGGTGCCGGAGGTCACGGCCCCGCGCACGACGCAAACCATGGTGAACCTGGATTTCCGGGTGGCCCGCGGCTTTCACATCAACTCCAACGCGCCGAAGTCGGAGTTTCTGATTCCCACTGCTCTGAAGATGGACGTGCCCACCGACATCGCCCTGGGAAAAATCGTATATCCCCAGGGCCAGGATGTGAGTTTTCCTTTTTCGCCGGATGAAGCGCTGAACGTGTATACGGGAGATTTCACCATCACCGTGGCGGTGCATCCGCTGAAGTCGGTGGTGCCGGGAAAGTACGTAATGCATGGCGTGCTGCGCTACCAGGCCTGCGACAACGCGCAGTGCTTCCCGCCGAAAAACCTGCCGGTGAGCTTCGGGGTGAAGGTGGTGAAGGAACCGCCCGGCCCGCGGCATAATCCCGGGCAGAGCCCGCACGTGCATACGTAGCGGTCAGCCGTCAGTTCCGAACCCGTCAGCCAGACTGCAGCGGATGGGCCAGGGTTTTCACCCTCCCGTCTGCGCGCCTTCCAGTTCCAGCAGCTTGCGCTTCACGTCAAGCCCGCCGCCGTAGCCGCACAGCGTCCGGTTGGATGCGATCACGCGATGGCAGGGGACCACGATCGCCACCGGGTTGCGGTTATTGGCCATGCCCACGGCGCGGAATGCCTGTGGCTTCCCCACGGCTCGCGCAATCTCGGCGTAGGTGCGGGTCTCGCCGTAGGGAATCTCGAGCAACGCGCGCCAGCAGGCCAGTTGAAAATCCGTTCCACGGAGATCCAGAGGAAAGCTGAACCTGCGTCGCGCGCCCCCGAAATACTCCTCGAGTTCCTGCACATACGGCTGCATGACCCGGGGAAACTCTGCGAACTGAATGTGCTTGTTCTCCCTGCGCCCGCTTTCTGAACGCAGGTCGCGCGGGTTGGGCCGAATTGTCTGCTGCCCCGGCAGCCGCGCGTCGAACTCCAGCGCGACCAGTCCACTCTCCGATGCGGCCAGAAACAACGGCCCCACGGGAGACTGCATGATCGTGGAGTGAAGCGTCTCCATAATCTCCCCGTACTTGCGCTAATCACATTAGCACGGCAATTGTTGATTTTTGATTGTTGAATGAAAACTGTGTACTAATGCTCTTGGGGATTTCGTTCAGCCTTCAACCATCATCAATTGCAGTTGACAGAATCGTTTTTTTGGCCCAAAGTTGTCTGCTTAATACCGGCTCGGGAAAGTCCGGGTTGAAAAAAGCCCTCCTCATCCTCGTTGCCCTCGTGCTGGCTCCGATGCTAGTCGTCAGTCTGGCCGTGCTCGCTGCCGGCGACTGGCGCACCATCGGACAGACCGGAGCCGGCGACACGGTCTCGGTCAGCTCCGTGCGTGTGCTCAAGAGCAATCAGCGTATTGCCTTAGTTCGCGTTGAGTATAAAGAGCCGGCGAAACTGCCCCAGGGAGGACCCTTCAGCGAGATGCGGGCCCGCGTTCGGTTCAACTGCTCGAGCGGCACCGCCTCTCCCACCACCGAATGGTTCTACACTCGCGACCGCAGCGGACGCTGCGTGGTCACCAAGAAAGCCAACCGCGACGACCAGTTCGGCAAAGACCTTGAAGGCGGCTTCGCCGAGATGGTCAGCAGGAGCGTGTGCGGCGAGGGCAAATAGCTCGCTTCTGCGCCTCGACGTTTTGCACAGCCCATGGCCCTCAGTAACCTCCCCACCACTTTTTCCTGACTGGGTTTGCGCTTATCCTGATAGAGAAATCGGGCACTCTCCTGATTTCAACCCGGGTATGGACTCACTTCGACTGTATGGACTGGTAACGGCGGGCGCTGTTGCCCTGGCGGGCGCGTATGCGCTCCTGCGGCGCAAGCCGAAAACCCTGGCGGGCGCGTATGCGCTCCTGCGGCGCAAGCCGAAAACCGCCGACGAACTGGAACGCGAGCGCCGGGCCTGGCTGGCGGGCGCGGGCCGCATCACCGACGGCACCGTGATTGACGTGCAAGAACTGGCGGCACAAAACAATCATCACGCCGCCGTCATGCTCATTTACAAATACGATGTGGCCGGCGTCTCCTACGAGTGCTCCCAGGATGTGACCTACCTGCGCCACTGGATCAACCTGCACTCCTGCCGCCTGGGGCTGCACACTTCCGTGAAGTACGATCCGCAGAATCCCGGCAATTCGCTGGTGGTATCTGAGAACTGGATGGGATTGAGGCAGTAGGGTCCACCGGGGCTAAAGCCCTCGATTCTAATGGCGCGGACGCGGCGCTAAAGCGCCGCTCTTCCACGGTGGTAGAGGCATCTCTGGGCCGGACAAGACGACCTTGACGCGGCGGGATCCTCTTCGCGAGCCGGCGCCCCTACGGCAGAATAATCCGGCTTCCCGCCTCCTGCGGCGTGACCACCGCCGATTCCTTCTCCGGAAAGTGGGCAAACAGAAATTCCACGAAGGCTCGCGCCTTGGGCCGCCCTGACGTTCTGCCATGCGCCAGCCGCAGCAGAAACACCAGACCCTTCAGCACCTCCGATTCCCGCAGGCTGGAGTAACCCATGTGCTTCTGCTCAGCCTCGCGGTACTCCTTGACCATGTTCTCGATCTCGAGGGCGGCTTTGCGCCGCGATTCGCCGGTCAGCGGCTGTTCATAATGCAGCCCGGAGTTCACCCGCCGCTCGTAGCTTTTCGCCAGCATTGCAATCGCCGCGATCAGGTCCTGATCATTCAGGCTGCGGTCGGTCCGCGCGGCCTTGGCCAGCGCATAGGTCAGGCCCATGAGCAGATGTTCCTTTTCATACATGAACTGATCGGGGACCTCGACCTGCAGAAACAGTCCTGCCGGGTCAATCTGGTCCGCCGGGCGCGGCTTTTCGTGCTCGCGGGCCTGCACCAGATAGGGACAGTCACGGGGACAATCGAGCGTGACCTCCCGCTGCTCGCCGCAACACTGCGGGCAAATGCGCCCATGAACAGCGGGGCAGAAACGTTTCTCCTTGCGGATTTCACAGATGGCGCAGGGCAAGTGGGACTCCTCAAACATTATGGCATCCGGCAATCGGATTTCACCACCGAGGGCGACAGCCAATTGTTAATTGTTGATTCTTGATTGTTGAATGAAACCCGACCTCGCTTCGGACCCAGAGTTCCCATTCAACAATCAACAATCAAAATTCAACAATTGTCCCCCAATCTGCGCTCCGGGTTGTGACTCGGGAGTTGCTTATACATCCACCAGGCCGTCAAAGGCATACGGGAAACCCTGTAAAAATGCCCTCTCCAACACTCATGAAATCAGAAACCCGCATAAAATATGGTGTTTTCCACAGGGCGTTGGGTATAAGATAGCCCCGCTGGTATTAAAACGATTTTTTCGAGGAGGGAACATATGGCTTCTGGTTTGACCAAGACTCAACTCGTCCGCCTTCTGGCGGAGAAGAATGAACTCAACAACAAGCAGGCCGCGGCGTTCCTAGAGCACCTGGCCGACACCGCGATCAAAGAAACCAAGAAGAACGGCGTGTTTGTAGTGCCCGGCCTGGGCCGCCTGGTGAAGGCGCACCGCAAGGCTCGCATAGGACGCAACCCGCAGACCGGCGAACCCATCCAAATCAAGGCCAAGACCGTGGTGAAGTTCCGCGTGGCCAAAGCCGCCAAGGACGCGATCGCTCCCAAGAAGTAGCTCCCGTTCTTGCTCGACCTCGAAGGCCGGCCCAGCCCGGCCTTTGATTTTGTGGAGAAAAAGTTTCAAGGTTTCAAAGTTTCAACGTTTCAGAGTGCAAGTCGCGACGCGGATTCAACAGAGGCTTTGAAACCTTGCAACCTTGAAACTCTGAAACCTTGAAACCTGCTCATCTCAACTGGATCGTCATCGGAATCGGCGACATCACGACTCGCCGCGTCATTCCTGCCATCCAGGCTGAACCGCGCAGTTCGCTGTACGGTTTCGTCACCGGCCATCCCGAAAAGGCAGCGCCCTACAACACCCGCGCCTGGGCGACTCTGGACGAAGCCCTGTCCGATCCGGCAGTGGATGCCGTCTACGTCGGCACGCCGGTTTTCCTGCACGCGCCCGAGACCATTCAATCACTCCGCGCGGGCAAGCATGTAATGTGCGAGAAGCCCATGGCCATGAACGAAGCCGAGGCCCGCAACATGCTCCAAGCCGCCGGCGAAAGCGGAAAGACCTTCGGCGTCGCCTACTATCGCCGCGCTTACCCTAAAGTGCAGCGTGCGAAACAATTGCTGGAGGCTGGAGCCATCGGGCGGCCGGTGCTTGCCGAGCTTACCAGCCACATGTGGTTTGAGGGTCAAGGCAGCCGCAGCTGGCTTTTTGATCCAGCCCAAGCCGGAGGCGGACCGCTGTTCGACATTGCCTCCCACCGCATTGATGTTGTCAATTTTCTGTTCGGCCAGCCGCTGCGCGCCACCGGCCAGCTCTCGAACGTCGTGCACCACTATGCGGTCGAAGACAACGCCACGGCAATGATTGAGTACGCGGGCGGCGTCCGCGGCATGGTGGATGTGCGCTGGCATTCTAAGGTGGGCCGCGACGAGTGCCGCATCCGAGGAACCGAAGGCGAGATGGAACTATCTCCGCTGAACGGTCCCGATCTCGTCTATCCCGGCGGACGCGAGTATCTGCCGGTTCATGCCAACGTGCACTTGCCCCTGATCGAGAATTTTGTGGATGCCGTAGAGGGCAAGGCGCCGCTGCTGTCCAGCGGAGCAACGGCGTTCTGGACCGACTGGGTCACGGAGCGAGCAAGACGAAGCAGCCGCGAAACCTAAGCTAGTGGCGCGGGTGGTGCGAGCGGGTTGTCCTGGGCCTTCCGATATCGGTGATAGGCAAACGCCCCACGAATCGCGTTGATATACGCCAGGATAAAGATGATTGTTAGGACCCCGAGCGCACCGCTCGGATTCGTTGCCAATTTATAGCCCACTTCAACCAGATACATCAGCAAACCGAGAACTGCCCACGTTCGGGACGCTTTGGAGATTCGCCATGCAATCAGTGCAAATATCAGGGCATCAATCAAACCCCATCCATCGAGCCCAAGAATCGGCTTGTGATAAACAATGCTCAGAACGGCGGCCAGTGCCGTGACCGCGGCAATAAATCCACTGACTCCCACTGCTGCCTTGGTTGCGTGTTCGGCGGAGCTCTCATCTTCGATGGTCGGCCAATACCATGCCATGAAAACCTCCTCGGCAGGCTAAATCGCGGCTATTGTACCTCTCTCACTTCCCGTATTCGTTCTTCACCACCTCGCCGCCCTTCATCACAAATTTCACTCGCTCAAGAGTAGTGACGTCTTTGACCGGGTCGCCATCCACCGCAACTATGTCCGCCCACGCCCCCGGTTCCAGAGTCCCCACTTTGCCGGGCCATCCCAGCAAGTCCGCGGCATTGATGGTTGCTGCCTGGATCGCCTGCAGCGGGGTCAGTCCCAGCTTCACCATGACAGCGAATTCGTGCGCATTCATTCCATGCGGATACACTGCGGCATCCGTACCGAAGGCAACTTTCACTCCGCTGGCAAAGGCGTGGGCAACGTTCTTGCGCGCCGCCGGAAGCACCTCCTGCGCCTTGGCCAGAAGCGGCGGCGGCAGGTGAGTCAGTCCGGCGTTGTCGATCATCCAGTCGCCCAGGTAGAGCGTCGGCACCAGATACGTGCCCTTCTCCTTCATGACAGCAATCGCGGCGTCGTCAATGTAAGACCCGTGCTCGATCGAATCCACGCCCGCCTCCGCCGCCCAGCGGATTCCTTCCGCTCCGTGCGCGTGGGCCGCCACTTTCCGGCCCAGCCGGTGCGCGTCGGCCACAATGGCCTTCATCTCCTCCAATGTGTATTGCGAGGCCTGCGGATTGTCTCCCAGAGACAGCACGCCGCCAGTCGCGCAGATCTTGATGAGATCGGCGCCGTACTTGATGTTCTCTCGCACCTTGTGCTGCACCTCGGCGATGCCATCGGCAACCCCATCGCCCACGGCGTGATATTCGGAAGGCAACATGTTGTTGTCGCAATGTCCGCCCGTGATGCCGAGCGCCGGCCCGCTGACCAGCATCCTCGGCCCGGGAACGTCGCCGGCGTTGATGGCGTCTCGCAACGCGACATCGCTGTAGCCGCCGGCATGAACGTTCCGTACCGTGGTGAATCCTGCCAGCAAGGTGAGCCGCGCATTCTTGGCTCCGATGAGCGCTTCCCGCGGCACGGAAATCGCCAGCCGGTCGTAGCCGAACTTCGGATCCATGGTCAGATGCGTGTGCGCGTCGATGAGCCCGGGCAGCACCGTTGCGTTGGGCAGTTCGATCCGCACCGCATCCGCTGGAACTTTCGTCTCTCCCGCCGCGCCCGTGCTGACGATCTTTCCGTCCTCGATCAACAGCATCTGATCAGCCAGGACCTTGCCGCTCTTTACGTCGAGTAGATGTCCCGCGTGCACCACCACGTGGCGTGACGTCTGTGCCATTAACTGCAGGCCCATGCAGACCACTGCCACTGCAAATACCACACCCTTAGTTCTTTTGGTCATTCTTTTCCTCGATTTTCGATTCATAACAATAACGAAGTCCAGGATTGGTTTGTCCAGGCCAGGAAATGCTTCCCACATCAGAAACGGGAAGCTGGTGAGGAACAGCAAAACGAACCCATGCTATCACCTGGGAAAGGCGGAACGAGCGAGGCCGTCAAATTCCCGAGGGGAGGCAGAAGGATTCTAGCCTCCCGGCCCGTCGTTGGAGACATACTGCTCGAGCGACTCCAGTTCGCGGCTGAGGTCGTCCACGCGCCACTCCAGCAGGTGGCGGATCGAGAGAATCCCCAGCAACTTGCCGTCATCGTCGGCCACGGGCATGTGCCGGAAGTGCCGCTCCAGCATGATGGTCAGAGCTTCTCCCGTCCCCGTGTTCCGGGTAGCCATCTCCACCGGGGTGGTCATCAAATCGCGTACTTTGGTAGTTTCAGGGTCCAGACGGCTGAGCGCGAGCTTCCGGAGAACATCGCGCTCGGTGAACATTCCCGCCACGCGTAAGTCCCCGTCCACAACCACCACCGCACCCACGCGGTGGTCGAGCATCTTATGAATCGCGTCGGCCACGCTGGCCTCCAGCCCCACTGCCGCAGCTTCTCGATCGCAAAGTTCCAGAACGCTCATAGGCACCTCTTTCGGCCCGCTACGCCGGGCCAGGAATCGACCGACGGAAGTGGATTGAGGCATTATGCTTGCGGCGAAACGGTTGTCAAGGGAATTCAGGGAAAAATGCGATGGGCCTGGCCTACCTAAGGCAGTGAGTTGAAAATGGCGACCGTTATGTCGCGTGAGTGTTCCGCGTGGGGATAGAGAAGAAAGGAAAAGCCTTTAACCGCAAAGCGCGCAAAGCGACATCCGCAAAGATCGCGAAGAGAAGCCGGAGAGGGCAAACCATAAAGGACGATCTGCTTGACGCACTACACTAGTGGGGTGTCGCAGTGAAAGCGTTAGCGGCGAGCCATGAGGGTACGCCTCGCTGTGCTCG
>OMOD01000147.1 GCA_900290255.1 Candidatus Sulfotelmatobacter kueseliae | reverse complement strand
GGCACCTTCTATTACTTGTGCAGCATTCTGGATGGGTTCAGTCGTTTCCTCGTGCATTGGGATCTGCGTGAGTCCATGCGAGAAGCTGATGTCGAAGTGATCCTGCAGCGAGCCAAGGAGAAGTACCCGGAAGCGAAGCCGCGAATCATCTCCGACAATGGCCCGCAGTTCGTTGCTCGCGACTTCAAGGAGTTCATCCGTATCTCGGGCATGACGCACGTCCGAACCTCCCCTTACTATCCACAGTCAAACGGCAAGATTGAGCGCTGGCACAAGTCGCTGAAAAGCGAGTGCATTCGGCCGGGAACGCCGCTGTCGCTGGAAGATGCACGACGTCTGGTCGAGGGCTACGTGGAGCATTACAACAACGTCCGTCTGAACAGTGCCACCGGCTACATCACGCCGAAGGACGTGCTGGCGGGCCGTCAGCAGGAGATCCACGCGGAACGCGACCGCAAGTTGGAAGCCGCCAGACAGCAACGCCAGAGTCACTGCCAGCAAGCTGCGTGAAGAGCGAAGCGGCCAGCCACCGCGATGTCGGACAGCCAAGGCAGGCTATTTTGACCCACGGTAGATGAGTGATATCGAGATGTTACGACAGTCATCACCGGGTCCGGTAAGAGAGCGTGCCATAATTAGCGCGTGCTTCCACGGAATCGAATAGCTCTTGGAGTCGTTCTCGTACTTGCAGGTCTGTGCATCGGGACACTATTGCCGCCGATGCGTTACGGCATATGGTGGGACGCGGTTTGCAGCCTTGGAGGGGTTATCGCGATCCTGTGGGGTTTAGCCGCCATAGCGAGGACATGCGCGCCGAATGTGTCCCCTGCCGTGTTCCGGGTTGTTCGCAACGTGCTGCTTGTCAGCTACATCGTCTGCTACCTCTTTTCATTCCTTCTCTCAGTGGGTGACAAGACTGGTAACGGACGCTGTCAAGATTTCTGGGACGCGGTAGTTCAAACAAATGTAGTCCCTCAATCTGTATCATCCCCCGGTCAACCCGCTGTGTTCTGCTCGGAAGCGGAGTATGGGATCTTTCGTTCGCGCTACCAGCTAGTATGGACATACGGTGTTCCACGGGATCAACAGCAGAAGGTGCTGGCTGCCGTAACCGCCCGCCATCGCGTGAATGGAGCGGCGGTGCAAGTGGTTTTCTACCAGCGGGAGAACTGGCGCGTCGGCGGCCCGTACAACGCCGATGGAACACTGGCGGATAAGGACGGCACCGTCATCCCGGGTTCGGCTACACGAGGTCCTGAGAAAATCGAAAGAGTTTCTGTCATTCGCTGAGCACGATTCGGGTCTGGCCGGCCTGGGTCTTGGCGGAGTCGCGGGCCAACCGGATATTGAGAAACAGCAGGTCGTTGCGGAGCTACAATGATCTTGCCGGGTGAAACGGAAGCGGGCACTGCGGGGACGCAACCATGCCGAGGGATAGTCCGGTGGGCTCATCGAACCGATGCTCAGCAGCGCGGGAGGTTCTTCTCCCGCGTTGCACGCTGACAGGAAGAAGTCATCGGACGATAGACCCTCATGCCTTGAAAATCCCCGCCCCGAAGGGGCGGAATCTACACTAACGGAGAACGTCGCTTCTCCATTTCAGGCTGAACCAAGACAAACACATCCGCCGCGACCCGATGACGCATGCCAGTCGGAAAGAACCTCCCCGCTGGCAGCGAACCATGGTTGCAAAATAAGCAGCCAAAGGATGCCTGTCTGTTCAAAATTGACCAACTTCCGACAACAGCATATGGAGCCTAGCTGATGCCGACTGTGCCTGCGTCCCAATTGACTCAGGGTGTGCAACATTCCGAGGTGCGCGGTGCTATACTCGGATTGAGGTGGTTACCACCTTCTCCTCTTTCAGGTTCCCTGAACTAAGTCAGCCCATCTGAAGTTTTCTCTCCTTAGGGCTTTCGAAGAGAGCCGGGTACCATGCATTCGAATGCGATCCTGCACGAAGTTCAGCAACTCTACAACGTGAGTGACCGTCTTGACACGCTGGCAGAGCAACATCCTCTCGTCTCAGAAGCGCTCATCACCATCTCGGGAAGCGTTCGTAGTACCGCCACTTTGTTGGAGGTGCTGGTTGCGACGAAGATAGCGCCGCTCGCCGGATTAGACCCAGCAAGTGCCTGATTTGCTCACTTGCTGTCTGGCGGCTTTGTTTGTGGGAACCGGAGCCGGACGCTAGTCGTGGAGCACGACGTTAAGAAGTGAACTGTGAACCTGTAGTTCATCACCAGCGTGATAATCAATGAATCCCAATTTCCTGAACCTATTCATGAAAAAGCTCACCCGCGACCGCGTTGTGCCTATCATTTCTGCGAGGGTCTCCTGACTCATCTTGGAGATTAGAATTTCGTGCTTACCTTCCTTGCCGAAATGAGCCAGCAATAGCAACATCCGAGCCAGTCTCTTTTCACTGGAATTGAAAAGCTGGTCAACCAAATCCTCTTCATATCGGATGTTTCGTGTCAGCAAATATGCCACGAACATATCCGAAAACGCGTGCTCCCGGTGAAGCTCTTCCATCATGTACGCCTTATCGATTCGCATCACAGAGCAATCGGTCATTGCGGTTGCGGAGGACATGCGGAGAGCCTGCCCCGTAAGGCAACCTTCTCCGAAGAAATCGCCCTTGTTCAGAATGCCTATTGTGGCTTCTTTCCCGCTCTTCGACACAACGGTGAGTTTTACCTTTCCTTCCTTTATATAAAAAACAGCGTCGGACGAGTCGCCCTGAACAAAGATCGTCTGCTTCTTGGGAAAAGCTTCGATCTTCCTACCGCCGTTGATGGTCGAAAGGAAAGTCTTGGGATCGAATTTGCTGAGTTTCTTCGCCGCTACGACGGGTGTCATAATCTGCCCCCTCTAGTTCCGAATGTGCAGAATGCAACTTCCTATGATGAAGGGATGAATGAATGCGTTAGAAGGCGAGAACAACGTCAACTTTGCGGGCAACGCTGCTCCGCACTCGACAAATAATGATTTCACCGGGGATGTCGAAAGTCAACGGCCCGCACGAAGAATGGGCCGAAAGACACTGCCGCTCCGCAAGTGGTGAAAAATCGCGATATCGCTCATTGAGGGGTTTTGAGCGTTATTGATTCCATGTGGGCGTATAAACGGACGGGCGCACAGATGAGACATGAGCCTGCAATTGCCCGTCGAGTCTCAAAGAAGTCAGCTCGGCATAATGGCTCGGTACTCAGCCAGTGATACAGCCACCGTTCTATGTTGGGGCGTACAGCTTCCATAATGTCTAAGACCGCAAGTCCAGAGTAAGAGCACATGGGGCGTTTCACAGAAACCGAAATAGCTGCGCCAGCCTTAGCTGAAAAGCCCAGCGAAGGCTAATGGATGTTACCCGTTGTCGTCACCCACCACACACTTGCACCCGCCGCAAACGGTGCGAAGGGATTCGCAACCAATGCCCCTGAGGTCGGGTCAATCGTATACGCCGACAAATCGTTGTCGACTGAATTGGCCACATAGGCGAAGCTCCCAGAAGCGTCCAAAGTCATCGACTGCGGACCCGAACCCGCGGGAAAAGGTGAACCTAAAAGCGGGGTCAGGCTGCCGGTGTTGTAATCGATGGCGAAGACCGAGACGTCGTTTGTAGTGTTGTTCGCGGCGTAGAGGAACCTGCCGGAAGGATCCACCACCACTGCCTTCGGCTGGCCAACATCTGTATATACCTCGGAGATGGGTGTCAGGACACCTGTATTACTGATTGTGTACGCTTCAATTCCAAGGGCGGCAACATACACGAACCTGCCACTGGGGTCCACTACTACTCCCTCTCCCCCATCAGTAGCCGTGGCACTTACAAAAGTCAACTTGCCGGATATGGGATCGATGGAGAAAGAATCGACCCTGTTCAGCATGCTGTCAGCCGCGCATAGGAACCGCCCGGACGGGTCGATCGCCGCGGCGTAGGGACTTGTCCCGAAGCCGGTGCCGAAGGGAAAACCAGAAAGGGGAGCAAGATTGCCCGTCGCCAGAACGATACTAAATCCGTAGATCTGAGAGGTAAACGGGTCGGTTACGTAAACGAACCGTCCAGACGGGTCAATGGTTACGGTACGAAGCTGGTTCCCCGCTGCAAACGGAGAGTATGAGACTAAGGTCAGAGCACCGGTCAGGGGGTTGATCGTGTACCCCACCAAGTACGCTGTCGAACCGTTTCCGTTGAAATCCACTGCATACTCGAACTTGCCTGACGGATCCACTGCTAACGAAACCGGTTGCGGCTCGCTGCCGGACGGCGCATTCGTCTTAAAAGGAGAGCCGGAGACGGGTGTCAGCGATCCGCTCTCCGGATCAAGCGTGTAACCCGAAACTGTGTTGTCGTCAGAGTTGGCCGCGTAGGCAAACTTCGGCGTGTACGTGACTGGAGTGGTGCCGTTGGCCAGAGCGATCCCCAAGACGTTGCCTCCCTGGAACAAGCGGCTCAGCGTTAGTGCACCACTATTCTGATCAATGGTGAACATCATAAGATCCCCAGAACTGAAATCACCCACGTAAAGGAAGCGCCCGGAGGGATCGGCGGCGACTGAAGACGTGAAAGTACCTCCCGCAAACGGGGAGCCAAGGAGAGCGCTCAGAGCACCCGTGCTCCCGTCGATGCTGTACCCAGAAACATTGGACGCATCGTTGGCTGTGTAAAGGAATCTGCCGGAGGGGTTGACGGCCAGCGAAACAACCACGCTGCCATTGGCAAAAGGCGACCCCGGGACGAGAGCTAACCCACCGGTAGCCGGATTGATGGTGAACGCACAGATACCACCGCCCGCCGAACTGCCGACAAACACGAACTTAGTTGCCGGATCCACCGCGATCGATTGCGGCACAGGATTGACTCCTGGGATCGAGAAAGGCGAATTCACGATTTGCGAAAGTTCACCGGTGGCCGAATTAATGGTATAGGCTGAAATGTTGTTCGATGTGGCGTTGGCTGCGTACAAAAATTTCCCCGTGGGATCGACAGCTAACGCACGAGTATCGTTGCCCGCCTGAAATGGCGAACCACTCATTGCGCTCAGAGCCCCAGTCGCGGATTTGATCGTATAGCCCGAGATGTTCTTGGAAGTCGAGTTGGCATTAGCAACGTAGACGAACCGGCTGGATGGATCGACGGTGATGGCGAAAGCGTCCGGCTGTCCGGGGAATGGCGAACCGGAAACCGTCGTCAAAACACCCGAACCGGCGTTGGCGGAAAAGGCTGCAACGTTACCCGTGCCTATATCCGGGGCGTAGACGAACGCGGTGGAGGGTGTCACTGCTACCGATTGAGCGCCAGTAGCCAGGACGTAGCTGGTAGATCGAAGCTGGCCGGTCGCGGCATCCACCGTGAAGCTGTGAAGCGTCGAACCGATTGAGTACGCGAACCGCGGCAGCAACCCGGTTGCCGACGCACTCAGGTTCACCACTCCCGGAGTAGAGCTGGCGTTGTATGCAACAGTGAGTGCGCCAGTGACGCTGCCGCCGCCTGCGGCAGGGGCGAATACCACGCCAATTGTGCACGAAGCCAGCGCCGCAACGCGGTTGCCGCAAGGATGTTTTCCTGTTGTTACTGTTCTGAAATCGCCAGTAACCGCCATGCTGTCGATTGCAAGCGTGTCGGCGGTCTGGTGATTTGCCAGGGTAACGGTTTGAACCGGACTCGTCGTTCCCAGCCGTTGCGCCGCGAAAGTCAGAGTGCCCGGACTAAGTGTCACGAGCTGGATGCCATTGCCTGTCAGACTGAGAACCTGGGGACTATCGGCAGCGTTATCAGCGACGGTCACAGCACCGGGTACGGTTAAGGCCAGAGTGGGAGTGAACGTCACAGTGAACGTGCAGCTGCTTCCCGCATTCAACGGACCACCGCAGGGCGTCGCGCCACTGCCGGAGGCAGAGTAGTTGCCACTGGCGGGAAATGTATTGATGGTCACTGCGCTCGCACTGACATTCTTGACTGTGACTACCTTCCCCGCGCTGGTTGTGTTCACAACCACATTGCCGAAGAACAGGCTGGTAGGCGAGAAGGTCAGCGGAACACTGGAACCTCCGGAGCCGGTCCCTGACAGGCTGACTTCCTGCGGACTGAACGGCGCGTTGTACGCGATGGTGAGCGCGCCATTGATTGCGCCATTCACCGTTGGCTGGAAGGTGACAGCCAGTGTGCATTTACTGTTGGCTCCGAGGATGGCGCCGCATGGGGTGGCTCCGCTTCCCAGCGCTGAGTAGTCACCGCTGGCTGAAAACTGCAGCGTCGCGCTTGTGCTTTGGTTATTGGTGACCGTCACTGTTTTGGCGGGACTCTTGGTTCCCACGGGCACCGTTCCAAAGCTGAGGCTTGGCGGCGAAAACGAAACTGGCGTAAACCCATTTCCGGTCAGGCTTATCAGTTGGGGCGAGTTACTTGCTTCGTCCTGAATCGTAATCGCTCCAGAAATCCCGCCTCGCACAGTAGGAGAGAACGTCACGAAAATGGTGCAGGAAGCTGAGGGGGCGAGGCTCGTACCGCAGGTATCGGTTTCTGAGTAATCGCCGCTGTCCAAGATACCGTCAATCGCGAGCGGATTCACGCTGTCGGTATTTGTTAAGGTGATGTTCTTGGCCGAGCTGGTAGTTCCAATCAACTGGTTGGCGAAGGTCAAGGTGGTGACGGAAAGTTTCACGCTTTGAGCGAAACTCGCTGCCGTAAAGGCGACGATTAGGAGCACCCCGCGCATCGCCCCACGCCCCATGGAAACGCAAATTTTCTTCAGCGTCATAAAATCACCTCTCTTCGCCGCCATCTGATCCAAACTCGGCCTCTATCTGTATAACGCGCAGAAACGACAAAAAAGGTTCACATTTTCTTGGTATCGGTCGCCCGAGGTCCTGGGTTTCTGGGCGATCAAGCCTTACTAAGTAAGAAGCCGGGGACGGAAATGAGGTTCCGGGCAACGGAGAAAGGGTAAGGGTAGATGTGCCCAAAACGTGCGAAGGATTATGCTCGGTGGTTGTTGCCCTGTCAACCGGCAAATCGTTGCACTCGTAAAGCGGGGACTAGCTTATGAACCACACTCATGCCCGCTGCCGAGCATCTCGATGATGCGATAGTGCGAGATGGTTCGACCGATCGTGGCGCGAATCTTACGTCTGTGAAGCGGGCAAGTCAATGAAAACCGTGGAGTTGGCGGTGTCTCAAGAGGATTGTTGGCGAAACATCCCGGTTACACTCATTTAACCCCGGTCGGCGAATTCCCGCCGCTATTTTAGTTCGGTTTGTTCTCCTTTGCGGCGGATCCGGCCTTTGTAGGGAAGCGTAACTTGATCAGTGCCGTTGCTTTCGTCCGCCCGGTCCTCCATCGTCGCGGGATCCGCGGCGGCGGGTTCCCGCGGCGGTACCAGGCAGCTTGCAAAGTATTGTCATAAGTGTGGATCGAACTTCCCGCCGAAAAAGCCGTCAAAGACTGCACGTCCGGCGACTCCTCCAGATCGTGGCCATACCTGTATGTTAGGGAGAGCTCATTGTTGGCATTAAAGCGGTGATCTAGACGTCCCGACGCCAGGTATTCCCGCGTGTCGTACGGAAAGACTCCACCCTCGGTTTCAAACTGGTTTACCAGGAAGGCATTGAGCGCTGGATCCACGAGACCCGGGATGGGGGGCGCATTCGGGTTCACCGTCAAGGCGTCCAGGAGGATACCGGCACAAACACTCGGCGGCACGACTACGGGAGGAGCCGGAGCCGGGGGCAATAAGCAAGTCACGCTCGGCTGTGATGAAGCCGCGAGCGCATTCACCGGTGGATTGTCGATGGTGATGATGGCGACGTCTTTGTCTCTGTCTCTGCTCAACCGCACTAAATTGCTCATCGCAGACTCCGATCATTGCCGCCGCACCAGGCCGGAACAGTGTCGATCACGAGGCGGGCGATGCGTTCGCGGTGAAAAGTCGCATCGCCGAGCATGGTCTCGGATGCTTTCGCGCGGCGGTAGTAAAGGTGAAGGTCATTCTCCCAGGCAAAACCGTTGCCGCCGCGGATCTGGATGCCACGGTTTCCCACGGCGCGGCAGGCATCGCTGGCGTACATTTTGGCGATGGAGGTGGCAGTGGCCGCGTCGGGAGCATCGTGCTCCAAGGCCCATGCCGCGTAGTAGGCGGCCGAACGCGAGCTTTCGGTTTCAAGATACATATCCGCGCATTGATGCTGGACCGCCTGGAACGTGCCGATCGGCTTGCCAAACTGCTTGCGCATCTTCGCGTAATCCACGGTCAGGTCGAGCACACGCTGCATGCCACCCACCATTTCGGCAACCAGGGCCGCGGTGGCGATATCGAGCGCGCGGGCGAGATTCGTTCCATCGCCCAGCTTCTCCGCGGGGGTGTCCTTGAACTGGACTGCGTAGACGTTTCGAGTGAGATCCAGAGCCGGCATCGGCGTGATAGATAAACCGGGCGCCTGCGCTTCCACCAGAAAAACGCCGGTCTGCGCCGCAATGACGATAAAGTCAGCCGCGTCGGCGTCGAGAACGAAAAGTTTCTCGCCAGTCAGCTTGCCGCTAGAGGCGGCAAGCTTCGCGCCGGCCAGATCCCACGTGGCGTTCGGTTCGGAAAACCCCTGGCACCAGATCTCTTCGGCGCTGAGAATCTTCGCCAGGTAGCGTGTCTTTTGCGCCTCGGTTCCGAATGCGATGATAGTGGGACCGATCAGACCCAAGCCCAGAGTGTTGGCCATCGGTGGAGCGCTGGCCAGAGCCATTTCCTGCCAGAAGATGACCTGCTGCATCAGGTTCGCGCCGCGGCCGCCGTATTGTTTAGGCCAGGAAGCTCCCGCCCATCCGCCTTCGAATAACTTGCGCTGCCACGCCCGCAGATATTCGAAGCGGGATTCCAGCGATTCCTCGCGCCGCTCGGCCCAGTCGGCGGGCATATTGGCCGCGAGCCAGGAGCGCAATTCGTCGCGGAATTGCATTTCCTCGGATGTCAAATTCAGGTCCATCCCATCTCCTTACGGGGCTGCGCTCCGGGTTCGCCCCGCGTATCGATGCTGCCGCCGGTCACAATTCCCGCGTAAGCGTCCCTGCCCCGCCCCCGAATTTCGCCCGCAGTTCTTTCTTCAAAACTTTCCCAGTCGCAGTCTTGGTCAAGGTCTCGGAGAATTCGATCGAACGTGGACATTATGTAGTGCGCCAGGTTCGAGCGGCAGAACTCAATGAGTTCCGCTTCCGTCGCGGTGCATCCCGGTTTTAGAATCACCGCCCCTTTGGGGACTTCCCCCCACTTGTCGTCTCTGACTGAGATCACCGCGGCTTCGTACACGGCAGGATGCGCCAACAACGTTCTCTCCACTTCCAGCGATGAGATATTCTCGCCACCGCTGACAATAATGTCTTTTTTTCGATCGACGATCAGGATGTAACCGTTCTCCATGACGACTGCCATGTCGCCGGTGTGAAACCAACCGCCTCGCAAGGCTTCCGCGGTAGCCTCGGGTTGCTGCCAATAGCCCGCCATCACACTGTCGCTGCGGGCAATGATTTCGCCCATGGTCTCGCCATTGTGAGGCACGTCCCGGTCCTCGAAATCCACGACACGCAGTTCTACTCCCGGATAGGCGTAGCCAGTCATGGACTGGAGCACATAGCGCTGCTCGGGTTCGCACACCACATCTGGCTTGAGTTCAGCCGTCGCGAGAGACGGTGAGCACTCGGTCAGGCCGTATCCGGAAAAACACTTGCAGCCGAGCTTCTGCTCGACCTCACGCATTAGGGAAGGGAACGATGCTGCGCCCCCAATCGTGATCCACTGTAGCGAACTCAAGTCATACTTGGAACGCTCCGGGCAATTCACCAACGCGGCTGCCATAATGGGCACCAGGCTGAGGGAACCGACTCGCTCCCGCTCCACCAGGCGAAAGATCTCTTGCGGAATAAATCGCGGACTCATGACATGGGTTGCGCCCACGAGGGTGACTGTGTGCGCCGCACCCCAGCCGTTGGCGTGGAATAAGGGAATCGTATGCAGGAATACATCTTCATACTTGGACTGGTGGAACAGAGCTATATGCAAAGCGTGGAGGTAGATGTTCCTGTGGGTAAGCATCACGCCTTTGGGATCAGCGCTTGTCCCGCTCGTGTAGAAAAGTTCGCAGAGAGAATTCTCGTCAAAAAATGTGATTTCCGCGCGGTGCGGCGTTGCGGCGGCCAGGAGTTGTTCGTAGTTTTCAGAAGCAAGCCACTCAGCTTGAGGAGTCGCATCGAGCAGGTGGCAGGAGCCGACGCTGGTCAGTTTCGTACGAAAGGAATCCACAAGACCAAGGAAGTCCTGTCCCAAAAACAATTTGGTAGCGCCAGAATCGTTCAGGATGTAGGAAAGTTCATGAGACGCGAGACGGTAATTGAGCGGCAGCAGGACGGCCCCGGCATCGAGGACTCCAAAGTACGCCTCCAGCAGCCGATGACAATTCATGCTGAGAAAGGCGACCCGATCCCCAGCCTTCACTCCGGCCGCGCGCAAGGCGCCAGCCAGTCGGGCCGCGCGATCAGCAAACTGCGCGTAGGTAAATCGCTGGTCCTGGCAAACCACTGCCGTCTTGTTTGGAAATTGCTGCTCCGCATAACGGAGGAAGCGGACGGGCGTGAGCGGAACGTTCATGCGCGGTGACTACCAGGCAGTCTGGCCTCCGTCCACGACAAGAACATGGCCTGTAACGTAGGCCGAGGCATCAGAAGCCAGAAAAATGGCAGCGCCTTTTAGGTCATGGTCGCTGCCAAAACGGTGAAGAGGAATCTTTTCCAGCAGGGTCTCCTTGCGGTGCTCGAGAATCCAGTTGGACATGTGCGTGGGAAACCAGCCCGGTGCGATGGCATTGACCTGGATATTGTGCGCTGCCCATTTGCACGCCAGATCTTTGGTGAAGGCGATGACCCCGCCTTTGCTGGCGTGGTAGCCGATGGCTTGCAGGTCCGAAGAAGCTCCGCCCAGGCCCGCCACCGAGGCTATGTTGATGATCTTGCCGTGTCCTTGCCCGATCATGGCTTTGCCCACGGCTTGCGAGAACAGGAAAGTTCCGGTGAGGTTCGTGTCCATGACCTTGTTCCATTGCTCCAGCGTCATTTCTTCGACCGGAGCCCCCCACGAGACGCCCGCATTGTTGATGAGGATGTCGATGCGGCCGAAATTCTGCAGAGTCAATGCCACCACTTCCTGGATCGCTGCCGGGTCTTTCACGTCGCAGCCGAGGGCAAGGGTTTTGACACCCAGGCCGGCCAGCTGGTCGGCCGCTTCCTGACACCGCTCCTTCTTGCGGGCACACAGCGCAACATTTGCTCCCATTTCCGCCAATCCTTCGGCCATCTGGCGGCCAAGGCCGATGGAACCACCCGTGATGATGGCGACGCGCCCGGTAAGGTCGAACAACTGCCTGGCATTCACGGCCTGGAAAGCTCCTGGCCCGACATTTCGTGTTTGGGCAAAGTGATCGTCAATATCACAATATAGCGACTAACGTCAACGCATATCGTGTTCCGATGAAGAACCTAGGGGCTGATGCTTAACACTAGCCGGCCGGAAACTTTTCCCCGGCGCAGTTGCTCCAGTACTTCGTTCGCCTGGGACAACGGCTGTGTCGCTACCTCGCACTGGACCTTCCCCGCCGCACCCATGGCGAGAATTTCCTCGAGATCCTGTCGCGTACCAACCGCAGAAGCTTGAATCCGGATTTCTCCCGCCGCCAGCAGGATGGGCGGGAAACAAATGTCCTGAGCGGGCAAGCCCACGGCGAGCAGAATTCCCGTGGGACGCACACAATAAAACGCCATGTCGTAGGCGGCTTTTGCCGCGGACGTCACCAAGGCGACGTGAACTCCGCCTTGGGACCGCAATTGCTGCACGACTTTATCGGATACGGCATTCAGCGTCCTGGAGGCTCCGAGAGTCTTGGCCAGAGCGAGTTTCTCTTCGCTGATGTCAATTGCGGTGACGTCCGCTCCGAGTTCGCGGCCGATCTGGACAGCGAGGTGCCCCAGACCACCTACTCCAAACACCGCTAAGCGTTGCCCCGTCGTGATGCGTGACTGTTTAAGGGCGCGATGGACGGTAACCCCGGCGCATAGCAGAGGAGCGGCCTGCTCCGGGGCAAGATTAGCCGGAATCTTGGCGACATGCGTAGCGGCTGCTTTCACAAATTCGGCATATCCACCGTCCACGGTCACACCGGTAATTTGCTGCCGGACGCAAAGGTTCTCGCTGCCTTCGCGGCAAGACTCACATTTTTCACAGGTCCAATGGATCCATGGCACGCCGACGCGATCGCCGACCTTAACACTCTGCACTACCGAGCCGGCCTCAACAATCGTACCAACCACTTCGTGCCCGAGGATGAGCGGCTTCTTGACGATCCCAGCCAGCTGAGACCAATCGCCATCCGCGACGTGCAAATCGGAGTGGCACACACCGCAAACTTCAACCTTGATCAGAACTTCACTCTCTGTGGGTTTGGGAAGAGAGACATCTTGAACCGTGAGCGGAGTCTTGAAGTTGCGGAGCACGGCAGCTTTCATCTTCCTTCCCCTCCGGAACCACGTCTACAAAGAGTCGACTGCACCACTCGAAGAATTCAGGGCTGGAGCCCTCGAAGGAAAAACTCCACTGCGCTGCGTACTCGATCTGTGAGCTTGTGCGGTCCGGTCAAATCAACTGCCCACTGCCGCACGACAGTGTTGTAGAGGCCTTCCATAAATTCCGCCAACTGGACGACCGGAAAATCGTGCGTAATTTCACCTCTCTTTTGTCCCTGCACGAGAATCTCTCGCAGCAAGCCAACCGTGGCTTCCTCGTGTCCGCGCATACTAGCGCAACGCACTGGATCCATCGCGCCCGAAAGGACAACGGCCTGCCACAAGCTGCGGTCCGCCTCCACTTCCTTTGCCATGCTGACATAGAGCCGGCGCATGCGTTCCGCCGTGCTCGCATCGCTAGACAACTCCGAGCGCAACCGGTCCCGTATGCAGGCAAATCCCCGTTCCCCGACCTCGCGCAGAACCCCGTCCTTGCTGGAAAAATACCGGAAGAACGTGGGCTGGCTAATCTCTAGAACTTGTACGATGTCGTCGATTCGCGTGTTCTCAAAGCCGCGCTTGCGAAACAGTTTGATCGAGGTATCGATGATCTGCTGACGCAGTCGGGCTTTCTTACGCTCACGAAGTCCCACCGCGGTGTTTTCAGTTCGTTCGGCAACGACTTCCCGCGCCGCCCTCCTAGATTGCCCGAAAGGATGCGAATCGCCACCTTACCAGGCAATGTGATAGGCACTATAACAAAATAGCGACTAACGCATAAAGATTCTTATCCGCGTGTGACGGCTCCGGTTAGCGATGAGTACAAAAGTTGGGTGCAAGACAAAGGCGCGGCAGTACCGCAAATTCCCCTACGACAGTTGCACAGATGTGGCGTGCAGAAAAGAGCATTGCGCAAATCGGTCAAGCCATTAAGCGGGTAGCCGATCCGCTTTTTCACTCAAGCGGCTCAGAAGAAGTGCTAATGCTGACTCTTGATCCAGGCTGTTACCCCCGAGTCGAGAACGTCCAGCGGCAAAGCGCCGTTGGCCAGCACTTCGTCGTGAAAAGCGCGCAGGTCGAATCTGGGGCCGAGCTGTTTCTGTGCCGCTTCGCGGAGTTTCAGAATCTCGAGTTGCCCGAGTTTGTAGGCCAGGGCCTGACCGGGCCACGCGATGTAGCGATCCACTTCGCTCTGAACGTTGGGCTCGTCCATGGCGGTGTAGCGATGGAAATAGTCCACCATTTGATCGCGGGTCCAACGCTTTTCGTGCACGCCTGTATCGATCACCAGCCGGATGGCGCGCCACATTTCGTTCTCCAAGCGTCCATAGTTGCTGTAAGGGTCCTGGTAGCGGCCAACTTCCTTGCCCAGCCGCTCGGCATAGAGAGCCCAGCCCTCGACGAAGGCGGTATAGCCGGCATGTTGGCGAAAGGCAGGCAAGTCTTGCATTTCCTGTGCCAGCGAAAGCTGGAGATGGTGGCCGGGAATACCTTCGTGGTAAGCGATGGCCTCAACATTCAGCACTAGGCGGTGCTCGGGATCCCATTCATTGACGTTGATGTGACCCGGGCGGGAACCATCCGCCGTGCCGTCGGTGTAATCAGCGGGCACGGCATTCTTGGAGCGCGAGGCTTCCATGGGAATCACAGCGAGCTTGCTCTTGGGCAGGCGGCCAAAAAGCTTGGGTAGCTCGGGTTCCATGTCGCGCGCATAGCCCGCGTACAGGTCGAGTAATTGCTGGCCGGAAGTTGCGTAGAAGCGGCGTTCGTTCTTGATGTGGTCGTTGAGGCTGGCCAGATCCTTGAATCCGAGCTGATGCGCGACCGCCAGCATTTCGGCTTCAACCTCAGCGACTTGCTTGAGGCCGAGTTCGTGGATCTGATCCGGCGTCAGGTCGGTCGTAGTCACGCGGCGGATCGCGAAGCGATACCGCGCTGCACCGTCCGGGAGGGCCCACAGGCCCGGGTCGGTGCGGCCACGGGGCGCGTATTCGTTGCGGACGAAGTTGGCAAAGTGCTGGTAAGCGGGCACGACCTGCCCGTCGATGGTCGCCAGAACCGCCTCGCGCAGGCGTTTCTGGTCCGCCTGCGGAACCGCGGCAGGAAACTTCTTCAGCGGCACAGCAAAAGGGCTGGCCTCGCCAGCGTTGCCGGCAATGCCGTCGGCTTCAGCCGCTACCTTTTCGAGAAGATAACGCGGAGGCATGAGCCCGTCCCGCATGCCTTGCCGCATGTTCGCCATCACCTGATCGAACAGGCGCGGGATCTGACGCAGCCGCGCCACGTAATTCTCGTAGTCGACGACGGTGTTGAAGGGCGTGAGCACGACAAGATCCGGCATTTCCAGATGCGGACCGCCCATCTGATTGACCGGCATCTCCCAGGGTTTGAACTGAGCGCCTTCGATTTCCTGACGCAGTTCTCGGATCATCAGTTCGCGGCTGAGTGTGTCTTGCTCGGAAAAGCCGGCCGGATCGATGGCCTCGAAGCGCGCGAGGAACCTGCGTTCCTGCTCGAGATCGGACTGAAAGAACTCCGGGGAGTTATCGCGGAGACGGTCGTTGTAGCGGGGATCACCCAAGACGGTGGCGAATTCGGGATTGGTGCGCAACTCATACTGCCATTCTTCATCGAACAAAGAGAGTAGCTGCTGGCGCCGATTCTCCAGCGACGACAGCGCCGGAGGACCGTTCTGCGCAACCGAAGATGGCATCAGCATCAGTGCGCAGCAGATGAGGGCCACACTGCCCACTGCGGGCCGCACACGGAAGTTCATGATTGGTTTCCCCTTTTCCACGTTCTCGCTCTGAAGGGATACCTTAACCCCGCAGCGCCTGTGTAAGACGACTTACGCCGACTTGTTGTCCACCTTCCAATAGACCGCGTAACGCTCGTGGATCACTTTGTTGAGAGGAACCAGGGTGATCGGTTGTGATTGCCCCACTGTTTGGAAGGTGAGGGACTGCTTGGCATCGGGTTCGATCCATGCCGTGGGTTTGCTCGCGTCCGCAATGATGTCTGGCACTTTGCGCTGGTCGCCCGGCTTCGGTTCGTAGTCGCCGTAGCTCATGTCCTTGGTGACCGCTTCGAAACGTCCTGCCAGCACCAGAGGGCCATACATGGCGGCCTGGATCGTCTCGTCGTCGGGCATGCTGTGGATGTGGAGTCCCATCGGCAGGCTGAGTTCGATCTTGTCGCCGGTCTTCCAGACGCGGTCGAGGGTGAGATAGCTGCTTGGACTGGAAAATGCCGGGAGCGCAGCCCCGTTGATTTTCACGCTACCACCCTGCGCCCAGTATGGGATCCTAAGGTTGATTGCGAGCCGCGCCGGGTTCTTGGCGGAAACCGTGATGGTCGTTCCCTGCTCTTCCGGAAAGCGAGTCTCCTGCTGGAAGCGCAGTCCTTTCTCCGACCAATCCAGTTGAGAATCAAGGTAGAGGTTCACATAGAGCGAATCGGCGTCGTGGAAGTAGATGGTGTCGGTCAGCTTGGCGTACTCTTCCGACCCAGTCCCGGTGCAGCACCACAGAGAGTCAAAGGGTTTGCCAAACGTCTTCCAGTAGCCTGCGGCCAGCGGCAAGTAGTACATCATGGTGCCGTCTTCGGGATTGATGGTGCCAAGGCGGTGATTGAACAGCGTGCGCTCGTAGTAATCCATCAGGCGCGGATCGGCCGACCACCCGAACAAGTGCCGCGTCAACTTCATCATGTTGTAGGCGCAGCAGCATTCCGTCGTGCTCGGGCCCAGTTCAGTCGAAAGTTTGCCGGGATCCGTATTCCACGATTCGCCGTTACTGGTGCCGCCGGTGCAATACGAACGCTCGCTGACGACTTCATGCCAGAAATATTCCGCGATCTCGCGATAGCGGCTCTCGCCGGTGAGTTCGTAGTATCGGGCGGCGGCGATCACCTGGGGGATGTGAGTGTTGACGTGCAGCCCCTTCAGTTCGTCGCGGTGGGCGGCCAGGGGATCGAAGAACTGCTGCTTATCGAAGCGCTGAGCTACTTCGAGGTAGTAGTCCTTGCCGGTGACAGCATAGAGATTCGAGAGCACCTCGCCCATGCCGCCGTACTCAGTTCCCAGCACACGCTGCATGTGGTCGTAGCTGAGAGAGCCGGTATAGCCCGCGGTCCAGCCCGCCATTTTCTGGACCATTTCGAGCGCCTGCTCGTTGCCGCAGTAGACGTACATGTCCAGGAGGCCGGCCATGATCTTATGTACGGTGTAGAACGGCGCCCAGACCCGCTGACGCTCACGCAGGCGATCAAAAAACTCAATCGGGAAGGCGCTCAGGTAGCCACTTTTCAACGCAGCTTGGCAGTTGCCGAGTCCGGCGACCACGGTGTCGGCGTTTTTCTTCAGGTCTTCGTCTCCGCTGCTGGCGTACATCAGGGCGCAGGCGGAAAGGTAGTGACCGCCGGCATAGTGACCGCGCAGTTCACAGTCCGGGGCCTCCCAGCCTCCCAGTGGCTGCGCCGAGGAAGCAATGCCGGCGTTGATGCGGAATGTATGCAGCAGACGCTCCGGGGGCAGAGAGTGCAAATATTGACGGTCAGCCTCCATCGCGATCTTGCACGAGCCTTCTCCCAGTCGCACTTGTTTCATCGCGAAGGGGCGCACTTGCCAGGGGATTTTCTCGTAGCTCACGGTCTTCCCGTCTTTTTGCGTAATGTCTACCACTGGATCTTGCCGCGGGCTTGCCATTAACACCTTGGGTAAAAGAGCCGAACCAGCGGCGGCGACGGCCGTTGTCATAAAATTCCGGCGAGAGAATTGCCCGAATCGTGTCATCTGCTTGACCTCCATGCGACTGGGAGCCGCGGGGCGACAGTGGATATTGTATACTCTACCGGGCAACGAAACGCCAACCCCCCCGATGGGAGAGGCAAAGTCATGTGCAAGTTCCCATGAACTTCAGGCTGCACGCTATACTGCCCCCAGCCGCGATGCTTCTTCGCCGGTTCCCTATGCCCAGCTTTTTCCGTATTGGCCTTCCCGTAATCGCACTCGTCTGGTTTAATACTCTACTCCCGGGGCAGGTGCCTGCTCCTGGTAACGCATCTTCCGCCGAACGAGGGCTTGCTCTCGCCCAAAAAGGCCGCTGCAAGGAAGCACTGCCGATTTTGAAGAAGTCCACCCCGCTTCTCCAGGATAAGCAGCTTCGGTACGGCACGTTGATGGCAACCGCGCGCTGTGCCATGAGTCTGGAGCGAACCGAGACCGCCGTGGGGACTCTGTTGGAACTCAATCGCGACTTCCCCCACGACCCCGACGTCCTCTACATGACGACTCATTTTTATTCTGAGCTGGCTTCAAGAGCGTCGCAAGAGCTAGCCACAATGGCTCCGAGCTCTCCGCAAGCAGAACAACTTGAGGCCGAGGCTTTCGAATCGCATGGAGACTGGGACAGGGCCCTGGCTGAATACCAGAAGATTCTCGAACAGGATCCCCAGCGGCACGGCATTCATTACCAGCTAGGTCGAGTTCTTCTGTCGAAGACGCCGCCCGATGGTGAGAATGCGAAGAAAGAGTTTGAGGAGGAGCTGAGAGTCAATCCCAACAGCGCGTCAGCGGAGTTCATGCTGGGAGAAACAGCGCGTCAAGCGGGCCAATGGGATGAAGCCATTGTTCGATTTTCAAAGGCGGCGGATCTCGATGCCGGTTTCGACGAGGCGTACCTCGCGCTGGGAATGTCGCTCAACTCCGCCGGAAAATTCCCCGATGCGATCAGGCCGCTCGAAACCTATGTTAAGAGGCAGCCCGGGGATCCTGCGGGTCACTATCAGCTTGCGACCTCCTACGCCCGGACCGGGCATAAGCAGGAGGCGCAGCGAGAGATGCAGCTACAGCGAGAAACGGCGGCAAGAGTGCCCCGCGAGGCACCCCAGCCTTGACGCAGGCGGAGATTCGACGGATGACGAAAATACGGAGTTTCTACCGCAATCCGGCTTCCCGTCGCCGGTTCCTGCAGATGCTGGGCTGGACTGGGATCGGCGGCGTGCTTGGGGGTGCAGGTCTGCTTTCTGGGCAAGTTCATGCTCGGCCCGGAGTATCGCCGCCCGCGTTTGAGGAAGTTCCCGCTTCTGCCAGCGGCATCGCTTGGGCACACGTCAGTGGCCGGTCTCCTATGGCTCATTTGCCGGAGACGGTCGGCGCTGGCTGCGCGTTCTTGGATTACGACAACGATGGCTGGATGGATATCTATCTGGTGAATAGCGGACCGTGCGATTTCTTCGATCCGCCGCAGCCTTTGCGCAACGCGCTCTACCACAACAATCACGATGGCACCTTCACCGACGTTGCCGCCAAAGCGGGAGTCACCGGCAACGCCTATGGCATGGGGGTTGCAGTGGGCGATTACGATGGCGACGGTTTCCCGGACCTCTACGTTACGCAGTATCCCCACAGCATCCTCTATCACAACAACGGAGATGGAAGCTTCACAGACGTGACCGCAAAGGCCGGCGTCGCAGCACCTGGATGGGCTACCAGCGCCGTCTGGTTCGACTACGACAACGACGGACGCCTGGACTTATTTGTTTGCCATTTTGTGGATTACAGCAAGACGAAGCTCAAGTTCTGCGGCGACCTGATTACTGGCGAGCGTCATTATTGCATTCCCAGCATTTACGATTCGATGCCTTGCTGGCTGTTTCATAACAACGGCGACGGCACCTTTACCGACGTAAGCAAGGCGTCCGGAATCGCGCAGTTTCCCGCGAAAGCGTGGGGAGTGGTCGCGGCCGACATCAACAATGACGGCCGTTTGGATCTCTACGTGACCAACGATACAGTACCGAACTTTTTGTTCGTCAACCGCGGCAAGGGCCGATTTGAGGAAGCGGGAATGCTGGCGGGAGTGGGGCTTAGCTCTTTCGGCAAGCCGCGCTCCGGCATGGGCGTGGATGCGGCCGACTACGATCAGGACGGCTGGATAGATTTGTTTGAGGCCAATGTCGACCAGGAGATGTACTCGCTTTACCACAACGACAAGAACGAAGTCTTCAGTGATGTGTCCAATCCCAATGGCATCGGCCGGGCTACGCGGCTGATGAGCGGTTGGGGCTTGAAGTTCTTAGATTACGATAACGACGGCGACATCGATTTGCTGCTCTGCAATGGCCACCCTGATGACACCGTCGACAAACGAATCGAAGGAGTGACATTTCTGGAGACCCCGCTGCTCTTTCGCAACACCAGCAAGGGCCTTGAGAACGTCAGCCAGCGAAGCGGGCCTGTGTTTTCAAAACCGCTGGCGGGACGCGGACTGGCGCTGGGCGATTTTGACAATGATGGAGCGGTGGACTTCCTAATATCCCAAAACAACGCTGCACCCCTGCTGGTACGAAACAACATAGGTCGCGAGAACCACTGGCTGGGGATAAAGTTGGTCGGAACCAAAGCCAACATTGATGCCATCGGCGCGAAGGTCACCTATCGAGCTGGCGACTTTCAGCGCCACAAATTCAAGGTGGGCGGAGGGAGCTACCTCTCTTCGCACGACCCGCGCATGGTGCTGGGGTTGGGGCAACGAACGAAAGTCGACTGGATCGAGGTGCAGTGGCCGCAGCCGAGCGGCAAGGTTGAGCGATTCACGGATATTCCCATCGATCGTTACATCACGATTGTGGAAGGCGAAGGCAAGTGGAAGTAGAAGAGTTATGAAAAGGGTCCTCGGTGTTGCGGTTCTGGGAGGCGTGCTCTTTTGCGTGTGCACGCAGCTCGAATCTCAGGTCGGCAGTAACAGAACACAAGTTCCTTCCAACCAGAGTGCAAGCGGCCGTATCGGGGACCAGTCCGTCGCAACGCCGGACCTACAAGCTGAGGAAGAACTGCAGAAAGGATCGGCACTCACCCGCCGCGGAGAGTTCTCCGAGGCCATCCCGCATCTCCTGGCGGCGCGAGGACGAGTGGCGAGCGAATACGCGGCCAGCTTCAATCTCGCCCTTTGCTACGTGGGCAGCGGCGATTCTAAGAGCGCGATTCAGATCCTGGACAACTTACGCCATCAAGGGCACGATAATGCGGACGTAGAGAACCTCTTGGCGCAAGCTTACGTGGGAAACGATCAGCCCAAAGAAGCCTTAGCATCGCTCGAGAAGGCGGCCGCAATTTCGCCGCAGAACGAGAAGTTATATCTGCTCGTCGCCGACGCCTGCACCGGGCACCAGGATTACGCTCTGGCACTCAAGGTGGTCAGCATAGGACTGCGGAATCTTCCCCAATCGGCACGCCTGCACTACGAGCGGGGCATGGTTCTATCGCAACTCGATGAATTCGACCGCGCCAAGGGCGATTTCGAGTTAGTCAGTAAATTGGCGGCTGGAAGTGAAATTGGATACGTGTCGGCGGCGCAGAAGGATTTGTTCGACGGAGACATATCCGCCGCAGTGCAAGCCGCGCGCGAGGGAATGAGCAAGGGCTCCCAGGGACCGATTCTGCTCACGATTCTTGGCGAAGCTTTGCTGCGCTCGGGCGCGAGTCCGGGCCAGCCCGAATTCGCGGAGGCGCAAGCAGATCTCGAAAAAGCAGCCGCCGAGAGACCAAACGATCCGAGTACGCAGATCGCGCTCGGCCGGCTCTATCTTATTGGCGGCCGGTTGACGGACGCAATCGCCCATCTCGAAAAAGCTCGACAGATGCAGCCTGACCGGCCCGTCGTGTATGCAAACCTGGCCAAAGCCTATCAGCGCCACGGCGATGAACAGGCCGCGCAGCAAGCTCTCGCTACGCTGGAGAAATTGAATCTGGCTCGCGCCGAGCAAATCCGGAATGCGCCGGGAGACAGCAAGATGAGCTACGGCGGCGGAGAGACTCAATCAGCCCCAAATGAGAATCCAAAGCAGTGAATGAACGGAGAGCCAGCATTCACTAGCGAGCGGGAATGCGAGGAAACGGCCGCTCCACTATTCCCACGCCTTCCTTCACCGTAATAATCTGATCGCTCTTGAGGCTCGTCAGTTTCGTCGTCACCCCGCTGGGCCAGAGGATTTCCACCGCGTCCACAATCGCGCGTTGTCCCAGCCCGAAGTGCAAACGCGGATCCTGAGCCGACTGGTAGCTCATCCCGCCCTTCTTCTGATCGTAGAGAGTCAAATCTCCTGCGGTGAGCTTCACGCGGGCACCTACACCGTCGCGATTCGATTTCGTGCCAATCAGGAAGATCTCGAGCCAGTGATTGGCGTTGCCTCCGTCATTGCGAAGCAACTGCGGCGGCTGTCCACAATTGTTCACCAGAATGTCGAGATCGCCGTCGTTGTCGAAGTCGGCGACCGCCGCTCCCCGGCTCACGCGCGGCAGCTGGAAATCCGCGCCCAGCCGGTCGCTGACGTTTTCGAATATGCCGTGGCCGTTGTTGCGGAACATCAACTTCGGCTCGGCATATTGGACCTCGGAGTGGTAGCGCTGAATGTTGTCGAGTACGTTGCCATTGGCCATGAAAAGATCGCGGGCGCCGTCGTTGTCGTAGTCCATGAAACGCGCGCCGAACGTGCTGATGTGGTAGGTCGCGTAGGAAATCTTCGAGCGGAAGGTGGCATCTTCGAACGTGCCGTCGCCGAGATTCTGATACACACGTGCCAGTTGCATGTCCAGGTGCGCAACGATCAGATCCATGCGACCGTTGCCGGTCGTATCGGCAGCGTCCGTGCCCATGCCGGCCTCGAACTGCCCGTCCGCGCTCACCGAGACCCCGGCAAGATATCCCACCTCGCGAAACGTTCCGTCCCGGTTGTTGTGGAACAGGTAGTTGGGCATGTGGTCGTTGGCAACAAAAATATCCTGCCAGCCGTCGTTGTCGTAATCGAATGTCACAATCCCCAGGCCGTTACCCGCTTTCAGCCCCACTCCCGACGACTTGCTCACATCGGTGAATGTCCCGTCGCCATTGTTGTGAAACAGCGTAGAAGGCTGGCCGTGAAAGTCGTCGGGATGGCAATAGCTGCGCATTCCCGGTCCGCGATCACCGCAATAGAAGTTGCGCTCCGGGGACCAGTCCACGTAGTTGGCAATCACCAGGTCCAGCTTGCCGTCGTTGTCATAATCGAACCAGGCCGCACTCGACGCCCACAGCCCGGAATTCTGCACGCCAGCTCGGGCAGTCACATCGGTGAAAGTTCCGTCGCCATTGTTGTGGTAGAGGATCGAGCGGCCGTAGCCTAGAACCAGCAGATCGGGAAATCCGTCGTTGTCATAGTCGCCGACGGCAACTCCCATGCCGAAAAGTCCTTCCGCGCCGACGCCAGCCTTCGCTGTAACATCGGTGAAAGTGCCATCGCCGTTATTTCGGTAGAGCGCGCTTCGGAGGGGTTGCTTCGGGGTGTAGACGCGAGTCGCCGCGCCATTTACCAGATACAGGTCAAGCAGTCCGTTTTGATCGTAGTCGATCCAGCCGCAGCCGGAACCCATGGTTTCGATCAGATATTTATCCGGCGAAGCGGCGTTGTCGTGGCGGAAGGTGATGCCGGCCGAGCCCGCCACATCAACGAAAGTGACGGGCGTGGTGGCGTACAGGTCGGGCCAAGCCTTCCCAGCAGAAAGGGCCAGGCCGGCTGCTCCCATCTTCAACAGATCGCGTCTCGAAATGGCGGAGAGAACCATCACTTGGAATTATGTTGGAATACCGGTTAAGAGCCGCACTATACCCTATTGCGGTAAGCCCAGGGGAAGCGGTGAAGACTTCTAAAACCGTCCTGCTGGCGGGAACTGCAATGGCCCTCAATGAGAGTGCGGAGCCGAGGGCCGGAAACGAGAAAATAATAGTTGACAACGATGACGAATAAAGTATACAAAATCCGCAAAACCGGGTAAACGTTTTCTTACGCCGGTTAGTGGCTCTCCAGGCCGGTCCAAGGGCAAGAGAAAGGCGATCTTGCAGGCCGGTGAGTGGCGTCAGTCTATGCGGGCATTGGACTCGGGAATGCTGAGCGATTTTCTGCGTGCAGAAGGAGGGTGTATGTCTTGCCGGTCTTCGAAGGGTCTTTTCATTCATCTTGGATACGTTGCAGCTTTTCTTGCAGCCCTGTTGGTGGTGAGCGTCCCCTGCGCTCGGGCGCAGCACGGTTCGGAGGGAAGGGTCTCCGTAACGGTGCTTGATCAAAGCGGGAGCGTCGTGCAGGGCGCACAGCTGGAACTGCGCGATCTTGCCACGAACGAGGTCGCGAAAGCGGAGACGCAGGCTGCCGGAGCCTACACCTTTGTCAATCTGTCTCTGGGTAATTACAGACTGACCATCTCGAAGTCCGGATTCAAGACTGAGGTCTTCGACAAGGTGGTGGTGGAAGCCTCGAAGACAACGGATATCAGCGCCAGCCTCAAGGTTGGCGCCATCAGCGAAACCGTCGAGGTGACCGCCGGCGCGGCTCCGCTGGTGGAAACGACGTCCTCTGCGATTGGCACGGTGGTGGATCTGAAACAGATCGAAGACCTCCCGATTGTAGGCCGCGACTTGACGCAGATGAGCCAGTTAGTGCCCGGCTACACCGGGACGTTGCTCGATGGCGGCGGCACCTGGAACGGTCTCCCTTCCATCGCCCAAGGCAACAATATTGACGGTGTGGTCGGCTCCGCAGGCCGGATGAAATTCGTTGGGGCAGCATATCCTGCGGTCGAGCCACGGGTTGAGGACATCGAGGAGATGACCGTCCAGACCGATCAGCTCGATCTGAACCAGGGCTTTGGAAACGCGACCATGCAGATCAACTTCATCACGCGTCGTGGGACCAACGCGTTCCACGGGCGTCTCTTTGAAGATTACCGGAGCGATTCGCTGAACGCGAACAGCTGGTACAACGACGCCGCGACTTACTTGAACCCAGGCAGCCCGCTGAAAAAGAACCACTTCATTCTGAACGAATTCGGAGGAAGTCTGGGCGGCCGAATCATCAAAGACAAGCTGTTTTTCTTCGGCACCTTCTCCATGTCGAAGCAGCCAGGCTCCATCGATGCCAGCACGTGGGTACCGACGGCTGCGGCCGTGGCGGGAAACTTCTCTTACACCGACACCAATGGCAATTCCCAGGTGGTGAATGTACTGACCTTGGCGGGCGGTCAACACTTGCCCACATCGAATGCCCCAACCACCGCCATCCTGGGTAAAGTTGCTACCGCAAGTTCTCACGGAACGCTGCTGCCGACATCAGACCCTAATTTCCAGTCGATCAACTGGCTCTGGTCGAACGCCACCACGAACTACTTCCCGACTGTGCGAGTCGACTACAACCCCAACGACAAGATGAGGCTGAATGTCGCCTGGAATATGACTAAGACCATCCAGCCCGGTGCTACTCCGCCGAATCTTCCCGGGCCCGATTTCACCAGCACGGCAGCGGGAAACAGATTCAAATCATATACAGCGGCACTGGGTTTCAATTGGACGTTCTCGCCGACCTTGGTCAACGAACTTCGGGGCGGCTTCCTATACAACGGGAGTTTCTTCGCCTACAACGGAAATGCGCCAACGCCGGGGGAGCAGCAGATCGGTTGGAACTTCCCCAACATCCCATATCCAGACGCAACCTCCATGAATGGGACGAACTTCCAGATTCCGACGGGGTCGTACTATCCCGTGTTCAACGCGTCGGACACGTTGACCTGGCAGCACAAGGCCCACACCGTCAACTTCGGGTTCTCCTGGTGGCGCGAGCAGAACCATTACTACAACGGGGTGCAAGGATTTCCCGTCCTTAGCATGGGGCTGGCCAACGGTGACCCTGCCCTGAATGTTTTCACCAGTGGGGCCACCGGAACAGTTCCTAATTCTTCCGGTTCTCAGTTGTCTGAGGCCCAGGAGTTATACGCGGTTCTGGCTGGGCGGGTTTCGGGCATTGGAGGCAGCTATGCCTACAGCGCGTCGGCGAAACAGTACGAGCCGGGAATTGGAGCCTATAACCTCGATGAATTGCAGAAGGCGTTTGGATTCTTCATTCAGGATTCGTACCGAATCAGGCCCACACTCACCTTGAATTACGGCCTGCGCTGGGACTTGACTTGGCCTGATTATGACCTCACTAACGCCTATCACTCGGCGGCGCCAGATGCCATCTGGGGCCCGTCGGGAATCAACAATTTGTTCAACCCGGGCGTCCTGAACGGCACGCTGGATCCACAGCTGACGCAGAACAGCGCACCTGCCAAACCCTGGTATGTGACTCCCCAACCGGCGGTCGGACTTGCCTGGAATCCCAGGTTTGACAGCGGCTTTCTCAGCAAGCTAACGGGCGTGGATAAGACAGTGGTACGGGTCGGATTCTCCCTGCGCAGGTTTACCGAACCGCAACAATACTTCTGGAATCAGGCGGCTGACTACGGCGCAGTTTACTACCAGAGCTTCTTTGCCAATGCCAATAACACCGGGGCAACCGGTACGTTTGCCCCCGGCAGCCTGGCCTGGCAGGGACAAAACGCAGGCTGGGCCCCGTCCCCGCAGGCAGGCCCTCAAGGCGTGAACTCGCCAATTGGCGGCTACGGCATCAATCCGACGCAGTTCCTCAAGAGCTACTCGTTCTCCGACTTCACGTTCCAGGGCGGGCCTGGCATCAATGGTGTTACATCCAACATCCGTCAGCCGTATACCGAGTCCTGGAATATTGGCATCCAGCGCCAGTTGACGGAGACCAAAGCGATCGAGATTCGTTATGTGGGCAATCGCAGCCTGCGCCAGTGGATCGTGCTCGATCCCAACGAGGTCAACATCTTCGAGAGCGGATTCCTCACTCAGTTTAAGCAGGCGCAAGCAAACCTTGCCGCCAACAATGCTAGCGGTCAGGCCAACTACTCGGGCTCTTTCGCAAATCACGGCCTCGCCGGACAAGGGGCAACGTCATTCTTCGACGCTGCATTCAACGGAGAGAGCCCCGGCGCCGACGGAAGCCTGGCTGACTACACTAATCCCAACTTCGCCTTTGACGTCAGCTCTGGATCGGCCGGATCTCTGGCCAGTGCCTTCACTGGACTTGGCCTGGTCGACTACTACTGCAACCTGGTCAAGGCAGGCTCCTTCGCGCCCTGCACCAATATTGGCTATAGCGGACCTGGGGGTTCGTATTCGATCAATAATCTCCAGGTCAATCCTTTTGCCACCTCGATAGGCTTGAGCGAACTCGTGGACAAGGGCTACTCGAACTACAACTCGCTACAGGTGGACTTCCGGCAGCGGGCATGGCACGGCCTGCAGTTTGACGCCAACTACACCTGGTCCCACACGCTGGGAATCTCGACTTCGAACAACTGGCAAGGAGCGGTCACCACTTTCACGCTCCGCGACATGCGCCTGAGTTATGGGCCGACTCTGTTCGATATCGCGGATTCGATCCATATCAACGGGACCTACGACCTTCCCTTCGGCAAGGGCAAGCCGTTCGCTAATCGGGGCGGCATCGTAGACAGAGTGGTGGGGGGCTGGACACTGGGCTCGATCTTCGCCTTCCAGACCGGCAATCCATTCCTGCTGCAAGGCGGATATAACACCTTCAACGACTACGGCGATAGCGGCGTCGTGTTGAATGGAGTCACGCGCTCGCAGCTGCAAAGCTCGGTGGGAGTCTATCGCATTGCTGGGCAAGCCGCGGTCGACTTCATCAACCCCAAGTACCTGGCCAATTCCGGCACGGGCGGGGGCGCCAACACGGGTTTCATCACTCCGAATACAACGCCAGGGACCTTCGGGCAACTCGTCTGGCTCCACGGCCCTCACTACATCAACGACGATCTCTCGATCAGCAAACACTTCCCCATCACGGAGCGTGTTCGGTTTAGTCTGCAGGTCGAGATGTTGAATGCGTTCAATCATCCAACATTCCAACCGGGTTCGGGATCTGGCTGCTCCTACTACTGCTACGCCGCAGGAGGAGGCTTCCCGAACGTACAGGCGTTTGGCTTCGGAATAGGTGGAACTTCACCAAGTTACGCCCCGCGCAACATCGAATTTCGAGGCAATATCGAATTCTGAGACGCATTTACGAGCAAGCTAAGATTGACATGCATTCGCCGGGGGCGATGAAAGCCCAAGCCCCCGGGGAGTGCATTTTTTGTTGCCGGGCGTTTCTGACAGGCAAGGAGTCCTGAAACACAATGAATTTCCGATACCGCCTTACGATCGCAGCGTTCGCACTGTTTCTGTTTGCTCTGCCCCCAGCCCTCGCGCAGGGCACTCTGGCGGATTATCAGCGGGCGCAGCAGTTTCTTCCGGGGAATCTGCGGCACCGGGTATATACCGCCGATGTGAATCCGCATTGGATCGAAAAGACGAGCCGCTTCTGGTATCGGAAGGAGGCGCCGGCCGGTTCTGAGTTCGTGCTGGTTGACGCCAAGCAGAATACGAGCGCTCCCGCCTTCGATCACGCGCGACTGGCGGCGGCGCTCTCGCATGCCGCGAAACAGGAGTATTCCGCTTCGGCCCTCCCCTTTTACGACATCGAGTTTGTGGACGGCGGGAAGGCGGTTCGCTTCTCCGTCGAAAACGTGCCCTGGACTTGCTCCCTGGCCAACTACGAATGCCAGCGAGATGCGCCGCGAGCGGAGCGTCCGAATGAGGCGCTTTCACCCAATAAGCGCTGGGCCGCGTACGTCAAGGATCACAACCTTTACCTGCGCGACGTCTCCACCGGTACCGAACTGCAGTTGACGCAGGATGGCGTCGCTGCCTGGGACTATGCGACGCCGCTGCCGTCGGTGCGACTGATGGTCGATCAGGGCACGGAAGACGTGAAGCAGGCGGCCGCGGTCTTCTGGTCGCCCGATTCTTCGAAGCTGGTCACCTATCGGATCGACTCCCGCAATTCCGGGCGCTTTACGAGTCTGCAGTTCGTGCCGCCGGATCAACTGCGGCCCAAGGCCTACAGCTATGTTTATCCGCTGCCAGGAGAAGTGCTGGCGAAGGCGGAGCCCATCATTTTTGACATTCAGTCGGGCAAGCGGATTGACGTGCATTCTGCGTCCCTTGAGCTGCCTTTTCAGGACGGTCCGGGTTTCGAGTGGTTCCCCGACAGCAAGAGCTTCTACTACGACGACGACGAACGGGGATACAAGGCCAAAGAATTGCGCGTGGTTGACGCCTCGACCGGAGAGCAGAAGGTTCTGGTGCGCGAACAATCGGACTCCTATGTCGATCCCGGCGAAACGTCCTTCCACTTCGTCGAAGGAAGCGGCGAGATTCTCTGGACTTCAGAACGAGATGGGTGGAATCATCTGTATCTCTACTCTAAGAGCGGCCAGCTGGAAGATCAGATCACGCAAGGACCGTGGGTCGTACGCCAGGTTGAGCACATCGACGAGAAGAATCGGCGCGTCTATTTTTCTGCGAGCGGACACGAGAAAAACGAAGACCCATACCAGGTTCATCTCTACGGCGTGGGGTTTGACGGCAAGGGACTGCAACTGCTTTCGCCGGAGAATGCGGATCATTCCGTCAACTTCGCGCCCGATGGGGCGTTTTTTGTGGATAGCTATTCGCGACCCGACTTGCCGGGAAAGGCGGTTCTGCGCCGGACAAAGGACGGCTCGGAAGTGCGCGTAATGGAGACTTCCGACGTCAGCGAGTTGACCAAGACAGGATGGAAGCCTGCGGAACCGTTTCAGGGGAAGGCGGCGGACGGCACAACCGACTTGTACGGACTGATCTGGCGTCCGTCGAATTTCGATGCCGCCAAGAAGTATCCCATCGTTGAATTTGCTTACACCGGGCCGCAATCTTTTTTTGTGCCCAAGACATTTGGCGTCAGCTTCTGGCTTCAGCCGATGGCCGAACTGGGCTTCGTCGTTGTAATGGTAGATGGCCGCGGCACGGCGGGGCGCTCCAAGGCTTTTCATCAGGTTTCATACAGAAATCTGGGCGGAGCCTTTGAAGATCATGTGGCGATGATTAAGCAGATGGCGGCCCGCTATCCATACATGGACATAGCGCGAGTCGGAATCTACGGAACGTCGGCCGGCGGTTACGGCGCGGCCCATGCCATGCTGGCTTTCCCCGAGTTTTACAAGGTCGGGGTCTCCACTTCGGGAGATCACGATGCGCGTCTCGATAAAGCCTGGTGGAATGAACTGTACCAGGGATATCCGATCCAGGACGACTACGTTGCCCAGTCCAATGTGACCATGGCAGGCCGGCTCCAGGGTCATCTGCTTTTGGAGCATGGAGACGTCGACGACAACGTGCATCCGGTGGAGACGATGCGCTTCGTCGATGCGCTCATGAAGGCGAACAAGAACTTCGACATGCTGTTCGTGCCCAACATGTTCCATGGTGAGAGCGGAGAGCATGCGCTGTATCTGGTGCGGCGGCGTTGGGATTACTTTGTGCAAAACCTGCTCGGCGTAACCCCGCCCTCCAATTTCGAAATCAAAGAGGACCGAGAGGCTGGCGGCGGGAGACGCCGCCGGCGCTGAGCGCAATCGCTCGGTGCGGTTCGAGGTGAGAGTTTCTACTATGGATCGACGAGATTTCCTGCAGGGTATCGCGGCCACCGCGGCCGGGCTCCAAGTCTTGCCCAGCAAGGCCGGCGCGGCCGTGGATCGGGGGACTCCGACGGCCAAAGAGCGGGCAAGAAGAGTCATACCGAGTGCTGCAATTTCGGTCGAGGGATACACGCTCGTCGCGGAGTTCGAAGCCGACTCCTTGGCCTGGAAGGTGTACGAAGATCTGCGCACACGCGAGGGCGCGCTGGTCTTTCTCTCGTCCGCAGGAGAGTCGCGAGTACTTGCCAAGAGCGCCGAAGCGTCGATGCCGGAGGGGACGCCATATCTGGGCCTCGCGCTCAAAGATATCGGGATCGCTTCGGCCGATTTGCTGGCCGATCGCCTTTTGCAGAATGGTGACCCGGCCCCCGAGGTGGTGAAATCGGCGGCGCCTCCCATGGCCTCGGCCGAAAAGAACCCACGAACCTGGACCACGTTTGTCGGGACCAAAGAGGCTTACGACGTCACTCCTGTCTACCGCAGCGGAAATACCCGGACCTACCATCCGATCCAGTATTCTCCCCAACTTTATGAAGCCCTGAAAGCAGGAAAGCTCCATGATGGCCTGGTCGGGGGATGGATGCCCGCCGTCCGCAAAGTCATCCCCGCATCCGACAACTCTTACTGGGAAGTGATTCTCTTCGGAGATACGGCGCCGAACAAGAATAAGTACATCGTGCACACTTGGCATCGCACCGCGCGGATTCAAGATGGCAAGATCGCCGCGGTCGTGTACGGCCACAGTTATCCCGCCTTCCCGCCTGCCCGGCAAGATCCCAAGCCAGAAGAGTTCTACCGCGCGCTGCTCGAATTTGCCGACTATTGGGAGCAGCAGCTTCATGATTTTGCGCCCACGTCGCTGCCTGACGATGCCTGGATCGACATGTCGAGACACGCCTTCGTCAAGGAGTTAATGACGCGCCCCGGCGGCGTGTATCCCAAGTACGGGGCCGTCGACCGCGACTATGCCGGCTCAGAATACGACGGCTTCCAGGACATATTCACCAGCGCCATCTATACCAATATGGAGTGGGGCCGTCTCGAAACCGCGCGGCTTTTTATCGACAACTATTTCTCCGAATACGTTGACGCAAAAGGCATGGTCGACATGCGCGGCCCGGAAACGGCGCAGTTCGGCATGACCCTTTCGCTGTTGGCGCGGTACTTCAACTACACGCGTGACGGTGCGCTGCTGTTGAAACACAAACCGAAGATCGAGGCGACGGCGAAGTTGCTCGCCGCTATGCACGATGAAAGCCTTCGCCTGCCGGAGGACAATCCTGGGTATGGCTTGATCCGGGGGTGGAGCGAGTCGGATTCGTGCCTGAGCCAGAACCCGTCCCTGTACTGGCAGCCGTATTACGCCAACAGTGCGTTCGCTGCTCGCGGCTTTAGGGACATCTCGCCGGTCTGGATGGCGCTGGCGCAAACTGCTTCCAGGCCGGATATGAAGAAGCTGGCGCAGGACTGGCTGAAGCGCAGCAAGGTCCTCCAGGACCGGACCGTCGCCAGCGTTGAGAGGAATATCCAGAACGACAAGACACCGCCCTACATCGGCATATTCCCCGGCACCACGCTTACCTTCCGCGAATCGCTGGAGAAGGAACGCCCTAGCCCGCAGCAGTGGCCGCATCGTCCTTATGCAGAACTGCTGCAGGCTGACATTTTGCCGCCGCGGCTGGCGAACCTGGTCATTGATTGCATGCGGGCCTACGGAGCTACCACGCTGGGCGTGGTGGCAAACGTGTGGCGGTTTCAGGGAGATGGACGGGAAATCCTGGGCTTTATCTCCTACGGCTACGCACAGATGCTGCTGCGACTGGACCGGATTGAAGAGTTCCTGCTGTTTCTCTATGCGCACCGCTATCATGCCCATACGCGCGGAAGCTGGACCGCCGGCGAAGTAACGGGAATTACGGGCGATTCCGGGACGTATTGCGTTCCCGCGCAGCAGACTATTCCGCTACTCATGAGATGGATGCTGGTGCTGGAAGACTCGGATGAAGACCGGCTGTATCTGGCAAAGGGGGTTCCACGGGAGTGGGTCGGCTCCGGCAAAGAGATCCGGATCGAGCATGCTCCGACCCGCTGGGGACGTGTTAGCTTTAAGCTAAAGACGAATCCTGAAGCGAAGTCCGTGGTAGGGCAGGTGGAATTGAGCGGCACGGCGGCTCCAGGAGAAATTCAGTTCAAACTCCGACTTCCGGCGCAGATGCAGCTGGCCAGCGCAGCGGTCAATGGTCAGCCTGCCACGCTGCAGGGAGTTCACCAGGACACGGTCATTATCAAAACGGGCCACCAGAGAAAGTTCGAAGTTGTGGGCCGTCTTGGCTAAAGATGAAGCAATTCATGTTGCGCGCACTTCCTCTGGTAATCCTGATCGCTTCCCTGCTGACCACGGGGTGCGGCGGAGGCGGCAGTTCCGTGACGCCTCCGCCCGGGCCGGGCAGTCTCACGGTCACCGTTACTGGTGTGCCCTCCGGCAGCACGGCCAGTATCGTCGTGAGCGGACCGTCCGGTTTCAGCCAGACGATTACCCAGACCACTACTCTGACCGATCTGTCTCCGGGAACTTACAGCCTTGCGGCCCCGATTCTTACACCCACCTCCGGCACCTCCCTGACCGTGCCCGTCTATTCATCGAACCCGGCGACGGTGAGCGCAGGAACGACCGCTACCAGCGCCGTTGCCTATGGATCGCTGCCTCTATCTTGGACGTCGCTTGGTCCCCGGCACATTTACACCAATTTCTTGTCCGGAACCTATGGCGCAGGCCAGATCGCGGCAATTGCCGTCAACAATGCGAATCCCTCGATCATTTATGCCGGCTGCGCGGGGTGGTTCGGTCCCGCCAGTTCGACTGGAATCTACAAGACAACGAATGGCGGAGTAAACTGGACGCCTTCCGATACGGGCTTGACCGACCCTGCGGTTGCCGTCATCTGGCTCGACCAGGCCAACCCCAATATTCTGGTGGCTGGAACGTTGAACATCGGACTGTTTCGCAGCACGGATGCGGGGGCGAACTGGCAGGCGGTTTCTCCCGCCTTTGGTCCAACCACAGCACTCTTGCAGGTCGGGTCTTCGTTATACGCGGGAACTTCTCAGGGAATTGCATTGTCTCAGGATGACGGAGCTACGTGGAATCTGATCGAGCCTGCCACGGCGTGGATTCAAAGCCTGGCTGCTTCCGGGACTTATATCTATGCCGGACGTGGTGACGGCGCGGTGATAGTACAGAGCAATCCGGGAGCAACGTGGCTTATCAGTCAGCCACTCGCCTTTGACGGGAACAACTCCATCAGCGCCGATCCGGCAAATCCTCTCCACGCGATCGCGGTGGAGCAGGGCTACTACGAAACTCCTGATGTTTGGGAAACTCAGGACGGCGGTAATACCTGGCAATCCTATAACCCTATGCAGTGGGCCATTCAGTACCTGGCCTTCGATCCTTCGGATGCGACCGGACAGACGGTGTACGCGGGTGCGGACTACCAGTTCACCGGATCGGCCGACGGCGGTCTGACATGGACTCAGCTCACTTCTGCGGGGGATTTACGAATCGTTGTTCCTAAGTTCGGTGGTGCCCCTGGTTTGACGGTTGCCGGATCGGATCAGGGTATCTTCTCAAGCACCGATGGCGGCAATAGCTGGACGAGTCTGAACGGTGACTTGACTACCTCACTCGCCTACTGGATTGACATATCAGGGAATACGATTGTCCTGGCCATGCAGGACTATTCCATGATCTCCAGCTTTGATGGAGGCAATACCTGGACCAACTCGCAGAGCGCGAATACTCCTTGTGGCGAAGGCGGTCTGGTTCTGATCAATCCCGGGAACCCTCAATTTGTGTACAACTACAACCCCGCGTGTGGGTTTTGGGTCTCTACCGACGGCGGAATGAACTACCAGAGCTTGAACTCGGTCCTCGATGCGCCGCAGTACCCTTGTTGCAGCCCGCAAGTCATTGCCGTCGATCCACAGGCGCCAGCCCATGTGTTCGCCGCGGCTCAGGCCTGGAACACGACACCGCCGAGACCGCAGGGTATCTTTGAGAGCACCGATTCCGGTGTCAGTTTTGCTTTGAAGTGGCCCACGACCCAGGTGCCATCGCTCGTCGCATTCGACCCAACGAATGACAAGAATGTTTTTGTCGGCCAACAAGACGGGACCCTGCAAGTCAGTCACGACGGCGGAGAAACCTGGACTTCCACCTTGCTGGGCGGCACCGGGACGTCGAGCGAACCGGTCTCAAGCTGGCCAGTTTCACTTTCGATTAATCCGGCTTCGCCCAATCTTGTGATGGTAGGAATGTCTGGTCCACCCGAGCAAAGCGACGGCGGAGTTCTTTTCAGCAGCGACGGCGGAAGTACCTTTACGCCGGCGAGCGCCGGGCTGGGACCCAATCCGCTGTTATATCCGCAGCCCTGGCCGGATCCGCTCTTTGCGGTTGCTTACGATCCGAGCGGATCGGGCCTGGCGGCAGCAGCGCGCTGGGATGGAATCTACTTGTCGAGCGACAACGGCGGGCATTGGGTAAGTGCGCAGGGCAACGCTGTGCCCATCGGCTTTACCGACATAAAGTGGGCCAGTGGCAGCGTCTACGCCACCACGTTCGGAGAAGGTGTGGTGCAGTTACCCGTTCAGATACAGACTTCGCAAGCTTTAATTCGAAAGCGTTAATAAAACTCCACGTAACCGCGCACCTAAAGGCGGACCGAAAATGATCTCTCCACTATCGAGACGACAATTTGTTACCACCACTGCCGCGCTGGCCGCCTCCGCCTTCGTCCCACGGCGCCTGTTCGCAGCTGCGCCTTCCGGAACCCAGCGCATTGTGATTCGCACCGATTCAGAAATCGGAACCGTGCGCCCTGAATTCCACGGGCACTTCATCGAGCATCTCGGTTCTTGTGTCTATGGCGGGTTGTGGGTGGGAAAGGATTCGCACATTCCGAACCTCAACGGATATCGCAAGCAAGCAGTGGAGTATCTGCAGGAACTGGGGGTGCCGGTCTTGCGCTGGCCCGGTGGCTGTTTTGCCGACGACTATCACTGGCGTGACGGCATCGGCCCTGCTGCCAAGCGGCCCAAGCGCGTGAACATTCATTGGGGAGAATACGTCGAGGACAACAGCTTTGGAACGCACGAGTTCATCGGCTTGTGTCGCCTGCTGAACGCAGAGCCGTATTTTGCCGGCAATGTCGGCAGCAGCACGCCCCACGAACTGCGCGACTGGATCGAATACTGCAACTATCCTTCCGGCAGCACGCTGTCCGACGAACGCGCCGCCAACGGTTCTGCTGAGCCGTTCCGCGTCCGCTACTGGGGCGTGGGCAACGAGAGCTGGGGATGCGGCGGAAATATGCGGCCGGAAGAATATGCGCGTCTGTACCGCGATTTCGCAGTTTATTGCCGCAATTTCGGAGGAACGGACCTGTTCCTGGTCGCCAGCGGACCCTCCGGCAACGATTCCCGCTGGTCGCGCGGACTGATGGACGGGCTCGGCTGGGAACGGCCGCAGGGTGTATCCATGCACTACTATTCGGGCGGCGCCGATCGTTCCACCACCTTCACAGCCGACCATATGAGCGAACAATTCGCATCCTATCTGAAGGTGGAGGAGGCGATCGTTCAGCAGCGCGCCGTCCTCGACAGCTACCAGAAAGGTAAGGAGATTGGCCTCATCCTCGACGAGTGGGGCGTGTGGGACGACATCCCGGAAGCAGACGAAAGGCGCTACGGGAAACTCTGGCAGCAGAGCACCATGCGCAGCGCCATTGCTGCCGGACTGGGGCTGAACATCTTCAACCGACAGGCCGACAAGCTATACATGTGCAACATTGCGCAGATGGTTAATGTGCTGCAGTCCCTTCTGCTGACGGATGGTCCCGAGGGCGAGCATTGCGTTCGAACCACGACCTACCACGCCTTCTCACTGTTCAAGCCGCATCGAACGAAGACTACGGTTCGCGTCGAATCCGGCGATTCGTCGCCCTCAGGGCTTTCCGTCTCCGCTTCGAAGAGCGATAAGGAACTGGTGGTGACGTTGGTCAATCCGCGCCACGACGTTGACCTGCAAGTCGAGTGCACGCTGAAAGGAGTGAACCCGAGCCCAGGCACGGCGCAGATATTGCACGATGCCGAGTGGAATGCGTGCAATACGTTTGATCACCCTGATCGCATCGTCCCTAAGCCGCTGACACTTCGGGTGGATGGGTCCCAGGTTCATCTTGATTTGCCGCGCTTGTCGGTGGCGACCGCTGTGCTGCCGATTGGTTAAGGCGAAGTCAAGACTCCAACTGTCGATTGTCGTCGCCCGAATCGGCCTGGGCCGCAGTTCGCTTTTGCTCGACCGCTTGCTTCAAGGATTCACCAGCGTTCAGGATGTGGAGGCGCAGGAGTTTGCAGGCCCCGCTCACGTCGCGCTGGCGACATAATTCCAGCATCTGGTGATGCTCTTCGTTTGCCCGCTTCATGCCATGCGTGAGATATAACTGCAAGCGCGTGTAGCGTTCGCCGCTGTTATTGACATTCCTGATGATGGCCATGAATCGCGGCTGATGTGCGCGGCTATACAGAATGGAATGGAACTGCCAGTTCAATCTTCCCCACGAAGAGACGTGATCATCCCGCCGGAGTTCGCTGACATACTTGCGCAACACGGCTTCGGCTTCGGAAAAGTCATCTTCTGTGAGGTGAGGAATCGAAAGCTTCAAGACCTCCGGTTCGAGCAGGGCCCGAATCGAGAAGAGCTCTCCAATATCGTCAGGAGAAAGAGCTGGCACGACAGCACCGCGGTTCGGGACGATGGCGATCAGACCCTCGGCGTCCAGTTGCCGGAGGGCTTCGCGAACTGGGATGCGGCTCACGTGATACTGGCTGGCAATCGCGTCCTGGCGCAGTTGAGCACCCTCGGGGATTTCGCCACGGATGATCTGATCGCGAAGCTTATCGGCTACGGCCGAGGTAAGCGATTGGCGCGGAATGGCTGAATCCGGTGCAGTTTCTAGACGCATTCGAGTGGATTCTTCCCGGAGAACTCGCCCGTTCCTCCCCTTGGCAACACTTTACTATAACGCATATTGTATGCAAAAAGACGTGCTACCGTTCCGCTGGCCCAGGAGGAACGTGCTCTTCCAGATAGCGCCCGAGCAGAGAATAGAGGTGGTACGCCGTTCCCTGGCCTTCGGCGATGGCGTGGGTGCGTCCCGGGTAAGTCATGAAATCAAACGGTTTGCCCAGTTCGATCAGCCGGTTAACCAGCAACTCCGCGCCTTGGTAATGCACGTTGTCATCGCCGGAGCCATGCACCAGTAATAACTTGCCCTGAAGTCCTTCGGCAAAGTTGATGGAAGATCCCGCCTTGTAGCCTTCGGCGTTGTCCTGCGGCAGTCCCATATAGCGTTCCTGATAGATGCTGTCGTACAAACGCTGCTCCGGCACGGGAGACACGGCCATACCAACCTTGTAGATTTCGGGATGGCGAAACATGACGTTCAGCGTATTGGAAGCGCCGCCGCTACGGCCCCAGACCGCAATCCGGGTCGTATCAATGTACGGATGCGTCCGCTCCAGGGCCTCCAGAGCCAGGGCCTGCTCTTTGGAGGACAGCACTCCAACGCTGCCGTACACCACCTTGCGCCAGGCGCGTCCCTTTGGCGCTGGCGTCCCACGATTGTCGAAGCTGACGATCAGATAACCTTCTCGTGCCAGGGCGCGATGAAAAACACCGTTCCACCCGTCCCATCGATCAACCACGGTTTGCGCCGCCGGTTCGCCATACACGTAGACCAGAATCGGGTACTTCTTAGCAGGGTCGAAGTTCGGCGGCTTCATGAGCCAGCCGTCCAGGACCACGCCCTCGCCAATATCCACATGCAGAAACTCGGTTGGAGCGGCAACCAGCTCTTTGAGGTTCGAACCGAGCTTTGCGTTGTCCTCCAGAATCCGCTGGGTTGCATGGTCGGGAAGCCGCACCAGATCGGTCACGGGCGGCGTATCGAAACTGGAGTACGTGTGGATCGCCCAGCGTAAGTCCGGCGAAACTTCATAGGAGTGCGTGCCCGGCTGGTTCGCCGGCGATAGCCTTTCGGGCTTGCCCTTTCCGTCAATTCGGGTGCGGTAGAGGTATCGTTGGGTAGCGTTCTCGGGAGATGCCAGGTAGTACAGCCACTCTTCCGCCGGATCGATTCCCACAACCGAGATGACGTCGAAAGCACCGGGCGTTACCGGCCGCACTTGCTTGCCGTCCCGCGAGATCAAGTAAACATGCCGCCAGCCGTCTTGTTCGCAGAGCCAAACGAAATCCGCTCCGCCATGGACCCATTTCAGATCATCCACTACGTCCACCCATGCCGCGTCCCGATCCTGGTAGACGGCATGCACCACACCTGTCTTCACGTCGGCGAGTAAGACATCGTTCGTATTCTGCAGACGATTCAGATGCTCGAGAACCAGCGTGCCGGAATCGCCGGCCCATTCCATGCGCGCAATATAGTTGTCATTCGGATAGCCAGGAACTTGCATCCATCGTGTTTCCCCACCGATGGCAGGCACGACACCGACACGAACCGAAGAATTCTGAGTTCCAGGCAGCGGGTAGGGGATCTGACGGACCGTGGGATACACGCCGAGTTGCGGATAGGGGATGCCGGTCTCGATTCTGCTGGGCGGTCCCGTGTCATAGGCCAGGGCAAAGTTCTTGACGTTGCTGGTATCAAACTGCCAGTAGGCAATACGCTGGCCGTCGGGACTCCAACGAAAGCCGTCGCGAACGGAAAACTCTTCCTCGTAAACCCAGTCGGAGGTGCCGTTCACGATCTTCTCCGACCCGTCGTTTGTGAGGCGCGTCGCCACTCCGCTTTCGATATCCTCAACAAAAATGTTGTTGAAACGCACATAGGCGACGTTCGAACCGTCGGGAGAGAATTTGGCGAACATAAGAGAAGACAGAGGTCCGCCCGCTCCCAACTTGCGCAGTGTTCCTGACTTTCGGTCGAGGACCCAGTAGTCGCCGCGCGTGTTCTCGCGCCAGACACGTCGTGAGTTGGTGAAGATCAAAACGCGCTTCATGTCCGCCGACCAGTCATAGCCTTCGATGGCCAGCGGCTTATCACTTCCGGGCGGTGTGAGCTGCGATGCCGCAACCAGAACCTCGCGCGCCGCCGTCGCAGTGTCGTAGCGCACGATGTCACGCGCACCTTCTGCCTTGGCGGAGGGCTCCAGAGTCGTATAAGAGGTTCCTCCGTTCAGCCAGCGTGCCGGCCCAAACGACTTCACCGCAAAGTCTTTGGTAACGAACTCCCGATGCAAAAGGTCAACCAGAGCGGGGGACTGGGCGTAGGCGACCGCCGGAGCGAAGCCCACAACCGCCAGCCAAGAGAAGATTCGCAGCCGCAGTCCCCGAGATTTTCTGATTCTGGCGCATTCAATTATGTGCATGCCCAATCCTCCGATAAGTTGGAACATCGATCATTCCGGCTTCTGAAACCCTGCTTTTTGAGGTGGCGGAGGCGGCGCGGCCTGAAGGCGCTGCGTCCAGCCGATCAGTTTGTAGACAGGTATCCCGAGGAGCACAATCAACAACCCCGGCCAGGTGGTCGAGGGACGATAGACAAATAGGACAATGAGAATGACCGTTGCCGCAAGAATGTAAAACGCGGGAACGAAAGGATATCCCAGAGTGCGATAAGGCCGTGGCGCGTCCGGTCGCAAGACACGAAGGCGGAACACCCCGGCGACGGTGAGCACGTAGAAGATCAAGGCAGAGGAGATGACGTATTCGAGCAGGTTGCTGTAGAGGTTTCCCCAGGAATGGCTGGCGGGCACATAGATACGGGGCAGCACCAGGAGCGCTGCCCATAGCCCCTGCAGCTTCAAGGAGGAAGCCGGCACGCTGGCGGCGTTAAGTCTGCCGGCAAACGGAAAGAAGAGTTTCTGCCGAGCCATCGCGTAGTAGACGCGGGCACCGGTGAGGGTTAGAGCGTTGATCGTGCCGAAAGTCGAGATCATGATAGCGGCGGCCATCACGCTCGATCCCGCGCGGGGAAACATGGCTTCGAGAGTAGCGGTTCCCACGCGATCTGCGGGAGCGTGCTGGATGGCCTCCAGCGGCAGCGTGACCATATAGGCCACATTGGCCAGGACATAGAGCGCGATCACGATGGTTGCGCCCATAACCATGGCGCGCGTAACGTTGCGTTCCGCTTTTCTCACTTCGGCTGCGGCGAAGGCGATGTTGTGCCACGAATCGGCGGAGAACAACGACCCGGTCTGGCTCAGGCAGATGGCTACGAACAAGCCAAAAGCGGTTGTGGCGTCCAGCCCGCTTCCCAGCGAATCAACCGCGTGAGGGTGCCAGGGGCTGCTGAAATTCGCGGAGACTGCCGCAGAGTTGCGCCCGTAGAAAATCCCCAGCACAATCAGACTTCCCAAGGCGCCCGTCTTGGCGACGGTGAAAACGTTCTGGATGGCCTTTCCATAGCGAAGGCCCAGCGTGTTGCCGAAGGTCAGCAGAGCGATGACGCCGATGGCGAGCAATTGTGCCGTGGAAAGGGACACGGCGTAATGCGTCGAAAGGCGAAGCGGCGGGATCAGGTATCGCTCTTCAGAGACGAGCGGCCAAAGCACGCCAGAAAAGCGCGCGAAAGCGACCGCTACGGCGGCAATCGTTCCGGTTTCAATGACCGAGAATAACGTCCAGCCGTAGAGGAATCCCCACAGTGGAGAATACGCTTCCCGCAGGTAGATATACATGCCACCCGCGTGAGGCATCATGGCGGAGAGTTCTCCGTAACAGAGAGCACCCGCAATGGTCAGCACGCCGGCTACGCCCCAAGCCACCAAAAGCCAGCCAGCGCTTCCCACATGGCGGGCCATCTCCGCGGGAACAATGAAGATGCCGGAGCCGATCATGGCCCCGACCACGACCATGGTTGAGTCGAAGAGGTTCAGGCCGCGGGCAAACTCCGGACTGGGTGACTCTCGTGAGGGCTGCGTCACGGCGAGCCTCTGCCAGCCGAGGCCTTGAAGTCAGCGACTCCGACCTTGACCACTGTGCCGCGCCTGGGCGGATTTCCCGCGGACTTGCCTTCGCCGTCCGGAGCGGGAGGCGGCTTTTCGGTCCAAGCCCCGTAAACCCGGCCGTCAAACGCGGCCAGTCCGGTGTAGTCTCCGAAAAAAACGCCACCCGCTTCGAACGGCTCGGTGGTCCACGCGTAGTTCATGAAGCTGCTCCCGCCATCGGTGGAACGGGCTAACACTACGATCTGTTTTCGCCCTTGCGGGTCCCCGCGCCGGTCATAAAACAGAACACTGGCTGAGCCGTCTACGGGATCGACTGCCAGCCATTGGAAGAACTGGTCGGCGCCATTGTGAACGGCGTCATTGTTCACTCGCACTGGCGCAGACCAGCTGCGGCCCTGGTTCGAGGAAGTCGCGCAGAAGACGTCAAGATCGCCGTTGCGATAGTCGCTCCAGGTCACGTACATTCGCTCGCTCTTCGGATCGATGGCAATTTGCGGGAAGCCATTGGCGCGGTCCAGCGTTTGGATGGCAAACATGATGGGCGCGGTATGGATGATAGCGCGGGCGCGGGAGAACGTCTTTCCTCCATCCCGCGACGAGGTCAGGAAGAGATCGTTGTCCTGACTCCACACAGCGTAGAACGTGCCATCGGGCGCGACCGCCCCGTCGAATCCTTCTGCTGCGCCGTTGTCGTCCCGGGGCAGACCAGGATGGCGGTCGATTTCGAGTGGCTTCGACCACGTTATCCCGTCGTCGGTCGAGCGCGAGAGCATGATCTCGGAATCGACCAAAGTCCATCGTGTCCATCCCACGTAGAGATTCCCGGCATAGCGGCTCGCCGTATTGTCCGCGACAATGTACGGCTTGTCCTCAAACGGAATGCCCGGTTCGGTGGGATGTTCGATGACCGGGACGTGGTTCGCATCCCAGGTCTTCCCGCCGTCGAGCGACCGCCGTACGAACAGACCGCTGCGCGATGCGCCGTGCGCCCAATAGTTGAAGCTGCCCAGTTTGTCGAAGGCCATGTAGCAGATAAAAGCGTGCCCCTGCTGGTCGAAGGCTACCGAGACGTCACCGGAGACCTTGTAGTTCGGCGGCTCAACGCCCGTTGCCACTTGCCAGCTATGACCGGCGTCCCACGAAAAAGCAGCGTGCGCATTATCTTGAAAAACAGCGACGACCTGCTGCGGATTCTTAGGATTGACGGCGACCCCTGGTTCGGTGAAGTAACCAGGGCTTGGGGTAAGAGAGAACACTTGAGCACCAGGAGCCTTGGCGAGTTCCTGAGCGTGCATCAGGGCCGGCACGCCCGCGAGAATGATGAGCGAGATTAAGATGAGCCAGATTAAGATGAGCGAGGATAAGGCCCTGCCATCAAAAAGATGTGCCAACCACTCAGCACCCGTTCCCTTATGCATTTCTTTCTGGTTCCTCCTGCGACTCCACTGCGGGCGAAATGCCGAACATCTGCCCGGACACCGGCCCGGGGACAACGTCGCCAGCTTTGCCGTGTGCTCGGACCTTTCGTCCCGCCAGCCAATTAAGGTACTATGCTCGCGGAATTGGATAAAGTATAAAATTGCAACGCGGTTGCCCCTTGCACTTCCCGAAGACAACCGAGAAAGGGCCATCTCCGTGAGACGTTTTTCCTCATTTCTGTCTGCAATCCAATGCATTTGCCTGGCACTCAGCTTGTTGGCGATGTCGCAGCGATCGGCGGCTCAGGAGGAAAAGAAGAGGCTTCCTCCCACCCCGGGCCCCATGCTCAGCGGGGGTACGCAGGATTTCGATACTCCTGACTTCAGCCTCACACTGGTTCGTTCTTCGCAGACGGTTGCGGCTCTGAAGCCGAAGGGCTCCGGCGATTTCGATTTCACTCCAGGCGACCTCCTGGTTGAGCGTTCCAAGGACGGATTTTTCCACCTTGGCGATGTCACCCTGCGTCTCCGCGCCGGAACCTCCGGAGACTGGAAGAACTATTCCACCGCCGCCGCACGCCATCCCATCACGGCTCTTCCTCCCGGCAAAGACATTCTCGCCGCCGCGGATCTGGCGCCCACTTTGCCGGCCGACATTCCTCTCGAGATCACGCGCACTTGGCTGATCGAGTCAGGAAAACTCGTGCTGCGCTTCACCCTGAAGAACAAGTCTTCGGAGACCATACAGATCGGGGCGCTCGGCATTCCGATGATCTTCAACAATGTCCTCAACGAGCGCTCGCTCGACGATGCGCATGCCAAGTGTTCTTTTTACGATCCGTACATTGGCGAAGATGCCGGATATCTGCAGGTCACGCGATTGAGCGGCCACGGGCCGGCTCTCGTGGTCGTGCCCGACGGCAAGACACCGTTCGAGGCTTACAGCCCGATTCTGGATCACCCCGGACGCAGGGGTGCGAAACCCGTATTCACCGATCCAACGCCGCGAGGAATCACATTCGAGGGGTTCTACGAATGGATGGTCCACAGCCAGGCCTACGCCGAAAATGAGTGGAAAGCGGCGCAACCCTGGAACCCTCCGACAGCCCTGAGCCTTGCGCCGGGAGAGTCAAGAACGTACGGGATCAGGTTCCTGCTTTCTGATTCGATCCGGGATATCGAGAAGACGCTCGCGGAAAACGGGCGGCCCGTCGCGGTTGGCATTCCGGGCTACATCCTTCCCATGGACATTGATGCTCGTCTATTTCTGAAATCGCCGAAGAGTGTCAGATCGATGAAGGTAGAGCCCGAAGCGGCGCTTTCCATTAGCGAAAACGGTTCTGCCGGTGGCTGGAGAGCCTATACCCTGAAGGGCAAGACTTGGGGCCGCTCGCTCCTGGCCGTGACGTATGACGACGGTTCCGTTCAGACGATTCACTATTTCGTGATCAAGCCCGCAGCGCAAGCCGTGGCGGATATGGGTCGCTTCCTCACCACCCGGCAATGGTATGTGGATGCCAGCGATCCCTTCCACCGCAGTCCATCCGTCATGACCTACGATCGCGAGGCCAACCAGATTGTTATGCAAGACAGTCGTGCCTGGATCGCCGGGCTCGGCGACGAGGGCGGAGGCGGAGCCTGGCTCTCGGCCATCATGAAAGAGCTGGTTCAGCCCAACCAAGAGGAACTCGAAAAGCTGCAGCAGTTCGTGGACAAAGTTGTGTGGGGCGGGCTGCAATACAAAGACGGCCCGCAGCAATATGGCGTGCGCAAGAGTCTCTTCTACTACCAGCCCGACGAGATGCCGCCCGGCTACTACCGCAGCGACCTCGACTGGAGATCGTGGACAAGTTGGAACAAAAAAGCATCCGAACAGGTTGACCGCTCGTTCGATTACCCGCACGTGGCGGCGGCCTACTGGGTGCTCTATCACCTGGCCCGCAACCACGACGGCTTGGTGACCAGTCATCCCTGGGATTGGTACCTGAGCCACGCCTATGAAACGTCGATCGCAATGACCAAGTTCGCTGACGGTTACGCAGCCTTCGGGCAGATGGAGGGAGACATTTTTCTTCAGATCCTCACCGACCTCAAGCGGGAGGGCAGGAAAGAACAGGCCGACTCGCTGGAAGCGAAGATGCGGGCCCGTGCCGAACACTGGAGTACACAAGCCTATCCCTTCGGCAGCGAGATGCCCTGGGACTCGACCGGCCAGGAGGAAGTCTACGCGTGGACGAAGTATTTCGGTTATCAAGACAAGGCCGAGGTGACCCTCAATGCGATACTCGGCTACGATCCGGCGATCCCGCACTGGGGTTATAACGGGAGTGCGCGGCGTTACTGGGACTTCATTTTCGCAGCCAAGGATCGTCGCCTGGAGCGGCAACTGCACCACTACGGTTCGAGCATCAACGCGATCCCGCTGCTAGCCGAGTATCGCGAGCATCCCGACGACTTCTATTTGCTGCGCGTGGGCTACGGGGGAACCATGGGCGCCCTCACCGACATCGACGAGGAGGGTTTCGCCTCGGCCGCGTTCCATGCTTTCCCCGACATGCTGAAGCCAGATCCGCTGTCCGGCGATTACGGACCTAATTTCTTTGGCCATGCCTGGAACACTGCGACGTACGTCGTAGATCATCCTCAGTTTGGGTGGTTGGCGTTTGGCGGTAATGTCAAGCTAGAGGGCGACTGGGTAAAACTCTCTCCACTCGATTCCTCGCGTTCGCGGGTTTACCTGGCGCCGTTGGGCTTGTGGCTCACGCTGGATGCCGGAAATTTCGAAACGGTAGAAGTGAACTCTAAGACCGGTTCCGTGCGCGTGGGACTCGCTCCGGCCACACCGTTTACGCGGGCCGCGCGCCTGCGCGTGGAGCAACCCGCGAAAGCAAAAACCGGCGTCTATCGCCCGGTGAAGACACTGAATTCCGAACGGGACGCATGGGTTGTGCCGCTGGGCGAAACAACCACATGGGTGGACCTGGAGTTGAGGCCATAGGCCATACCTAACCCAAGCTCTACTGACGCGATTATCCCCACAACTCCTCTCACACTTCGGTGAGCTCGGGGATGGCGGCAGCGAACGACTCATGTTCCGTGCGGGCGATAATCTCGTCCTGCAGCGCGCGGGTGAGATCGCAAAAGTAATCACTGTATCCGGCAACCCGTACGATGAGGTCGCGGTATTTTTCGGGCTCCGCTTGAGCCGCTCGCAGAGTTGCCGCAGTGACTACGTTGAATTGGATATGATGTCCATCCAGCCGGAAGTACGATCGCACCAGGTGTGCGATCTTGTTGAGCCCCTCGCCTTTCGCCAGATGCGGAGTGAACTTCTGATTCAGCAGGGTCCCGCCGGTCCGCAAATGATCCATCTTGGCGGCTGACTTGATGACCGCCGTCGGCCCGTGCCGGTCGGCGCCCTGCACCGGAGAAATGCCGTCGGAAAGGGGCGTCCGCTCTTTGCGGCCGTCCGGAGTCGCTCCGGTCATCGATCCGAAATAAACGTGACAAGTGGTGGAAAGATAATTGACCCGGTAGCAGCCGCTCTTGGTGTTCGGGCGCCCGTTCACCTCATCGAAAAAGGCGTCGAACACATCCTGCAGGATTGCGTCGGCATAATCGTCGTCATTGCCGAACTTGGGCGTTTTGTTCCACAGCAGCTGGCGCGTTTTTTCGTGTCCCTCAAAGTTGCGGGCGACGGCATCCAGCAACTGGTCCATGGTCAGAGCCTGGCGATCGAATACGTGGTATTTGATCGCTGCCAGGCTGTCGGTACAGGTGGCTGGTGCAACACCCATGATGTAATTGGTGTTGTAGCGCGGGCCGCCGTCGTTGTAATCCTTCCCTTTTGCAATACAGTCGTCGACAAGGATGGAAAGGAATGGTGCGGGCATGTAGTCCGCATACATCCGTTCAATGATGTTGTTGCCCCGCACCTTGACGTCGATGAAGTGGTGCAACTGCTTCCGAAATGCGTCAAACAGATGTTCGTAGGACGAGAAGTCTCTCGCTTCCCCGGTTTCGATTCCGATTCTTTTCCGAGTGAGCGGGTCCACGCCGTTGTTCAGCGCAATCTCGAGCACCTTGGGCAGGTTGAAGTAGCCGGTAAGAATGTAGGCCTCGGTCCCGAAAGCACCCGTCTCCACGCATCCCGAGGTTCCTCCGCAACGGGCATCTTCCAGCGACTTGCCCTGCCGCAACAACTCCTCGACTACCGCATCGGCATTGAAGATGGAAGGTTGGCCCCACCCCTGCTGCACAATTTCCAGACCACGCCTGAGAAATGTTTCCGGGTTTTTCTTGCTAAGTTGGAGATTGGACGAGGGTTGAAGCAGGTGCATCTCATCGATGACATCGAGAATGAGATAGGTAACGTCATTGACTCCATCGGATCCATCGCGTTTCAGACCGCCATTGTTGATGTTCGCGAAATCGGTGTACGTACCGCTCTCGGCCGCGGTGACGCCGACCTTCGGAGGCGCAGGCTGGTTGTTGAACTTGACCCACAAACATTCCAGAAGTTCCTTCGCTTGTTCCTGGGTCAGTGTTCCCTCTTCCATGTCCTTGCGATAAAAGGGGTAGAGGTGCTGATCGAACCGGCCGGGACAGAATGAATCCCAGGTATTCAACTCCGTCACCACGCCCAGGTGTGTAAACCAGTACGCTTGCAGGGCTTCCCAGAAGTTCCGCGGGGCATGGGCGGGCACATGGCGGCACACCTCCGCCATCTTCTGCAATTCCGATTGGCGCGCCGGATTCGTTTCCGACAATGCCAGCTCCTCCGCCTTCTCGGCATGGCGCTCGGCGAAGCGAATCACTGCATCCGCAGCAATCCCCATGGCGCGCAGTTCATCGCGCTTCGCACAAGCCTCGGGATCACTGAAATAGTCCAGCCGAGATAGAGCCTGCTCGATGTCGAGCTTCAGGTCCAGCAGGCCCTTGCGATAGATGACATCGCCCAGCACCGTGTGTCCTGGCGCTCTCTGTTCCATGAATTCGGTAAAGATGCCGGCCTCGTATGCGGCCTTCCATTCCGCACTCATTTCTGCGAAAATCAAGTCCCGCACGGATCTGCCCCGCCAATACGGTCTCACTTCGTTCTTATGAATCTGGCGCGCCTGCTCATCGACGGCGTAGGAAATCTTTTCGCGCGAATTGAGGACGTCCAGATCTTCCATGCTGTGACAACACAGTTCGGGAAACGTTGGCGTACCCTTCGGCGCAGGGCCACGCTCGCCCACGATGAGGTCATCCGGCCCTATGTAAATCTCCTTATGCTCCATGACGTACTGAAGAGCGCGGGCGCGGCGTATCGCCACCGAAGTCGTCTTGTCGTTGCGGTAGAACTCGGTGAGCAGGGCCGCGCGTTCCATCGAGACCCAAGGTTTCGTCTCGAGCGTTTCCTGGCGCAATCTCGCTACGCGTTCATTCATGACATTCCTCCAATTTGGACATGAAACCCATCCCGTCCCAGACGGGCAGCGATGGCCTGCAGATGCTCTTCAGCAGGAGGAGCTACGTCTCCCATGCGGTAGGGCAGACCCAGCCTCGAATACTTGCCGATTGCGATCCGATGGTAGGGGAGAAGATCGATGCGCCGGAGCCCCAGCGGGGCCAGGAATCCGGAAACGGCAGCGAGGTTATCCTCGTCATCATTTACTCCAGGAATGACGGGTATGCGCACAACCACGGCACTCTGGCCTTTCGCCAGCGAAGTTAAGTTCGCCAGTATCCGATCGTTGCTGGCACCGGTGAACTGCTGGTGTTTGGTCGCATCCATGATCTTTAGATCGAAGAGAACCAGATCGGCATACCTGCGGACGCGATCGAGTTGCTGCCATTCCGCATAACCGCAAGTGTCAAGGACCGTGTGAATCCCACGACAGCGGCACGCCGCCAGGAGTGCCTCCACGAAATCTGCTTGCATTAAGGGCTCGCCGCCTGAAACCGTCACGCCTCCGCCGGATTCGTCGAAAAAGATCTGGTCCTTTAGAACTTCCGCCATCACACGCGGAAGCGTCATCCAGCGCCCGAAGACTTCTTGTGCGCCGGTCGAGCAGGCCTCGACGCAGCGTGCGTCCTGCTGGCACAAACTTGGATTGCGGATGATCTGTTCGTTCAGCTCAAGCGCACCCTCAGGGCAGGCGCGAACGCAGTCGCCGCAGCGAATGCAGCGCTCCGCGGCGTAGGTCACCTCGGTTTTTCTGGACCGGCTCTCGGGATTGTGGCACCACCAGCAATTCAGCGGGCAGCCTTTCAAGAACACGGTGGTGCGAATACCGGGCCCATCATGAAGGGCGAACCGCATCATGTTCAAAACCAGGCCTCGGCATGACTCTGTCGGCTTACCGCCTTTCTCTTCGGTACTGGCCGGAGCATCCATAAGACCCATGACATTATTGGATACAATATGCGATTCGTCCTGTATGTGACTGGCGTCACAGCTCTTTTTCTGTTAAAACCTCAACCGTGCTGCACTTCCGAGCCGGGAATGGAGGGTGGTTTGACGATTGCATATTGTATCCATAAAATGAACCAATGCTTTGTTCCTGGGGCGATCGGGACAAGAACAAATGCGTGACCGACGTAGAGTTCGGGTCATTGACTCCCACACTGGAGGCGAGCCGACAAGGCTGGTCGTCAGCGGTGGTCCCGATCTTGGGCCTGGTTCGCTGGCCGACCGCTTGCAGCGGTTTCGCTCCCAGCACGACTTTTTTCGCTCCGCCGTGGTAAACGAACCGCGAGGCTCCGACGTAATGGTGGGCGCTCTGCTCTGCGACCCCGTGGACAGCGCGTGCGCCGCAGGCGTCATTTTCTTCAACAATGTTGGCTACCTTGGCATGTGCGGTCACGGGACCATTGGACTGGTCGCCACTTTGGCCCACTTGGAGCGGATCGCGCCGGGCAAGCACCGAATCGAGACGCCGGTGGGAGAGGTGAGCGTGTTCTTGCATGAAAGCGGCGAGGTAACGGTCAACAACGTCGCCAGTTACCGTAGCGCCGCTAACGTGGACGTAGAAGTGCCGGGATACGGAACGGTCCGCGGGGACGTGGCCTGGGGAGGAAACTGGTTTTTCCTGGTAGGCGAGCACGGCATGGAGTTGACGCTCAGCAATACTGGCCAACTCACGGCCTTCACCTGGGCCATTCGGCAAGCGCTTGGCGCGAGCGGCGTCACTGGGGATGACGGCAAGGAGATCGGCCATATCGAACTGTTCGGTCCCTCGTGCCTTCCCGGAGTAGACAGCAAGAATTTCGTGCTTTGTCCCGGGAAGGCTTATGATCGCTCTCCTTGCGGGACCGGGACCAGCGCCGAGTTGGCTTGCCTTTATGCCGACGGCAAAATTCAGGAAGGGCAGACCTGGACGCAAGAAAGCATTGTCGGGAGCGTGTTTGAGGGTAGCGTGAAGGTGCGAGAGGGGAAAATCTACCCGAGCATTAAAGGATCAGCCTTCGTCAATGCGGAGGCCGAACTGGTGCTGGATCCGCAGGATCCGTTCTGCATGGGGATTCGTCCGTGAGTGAGCCGACGAGTGATGTAGCCCATGACGTGGTCATCGCAGGCGCCGGCATCGTGGGCGCGGCTTGCGCCGACGAGTGCGCCCGCCGTGGCCTGC
>OMOD01000113.1:28602-30825 GCA_900290255.1 Candidatus Sulfotelmatobacter kueseliae | reverse complement strand
TCTCCTGCTTATTAGACGGGGGCTGAACTATAAAGGTTGTTACTTATGACGCACCACACTAGCACGCGTTGATGAGAGTGGATTTTGCGCCGGGCGGCGGCTACGCGCCTGTTGCGACAAAACGCGGGCGCCCAAAAGGACTCGCCGGTATACGGACCGTCGGCTCCGACTGCGAACTCATATGTAACCGACAGGCGGAAAGTGTCTGGATTTCGATGATGTCTGATACGCTCGACTAGAACCTCCGTCACGCTCCCGTCAACTGTTGGCCAAGTCCAACTCCACAGAAACGACACCGCGTCATATAAGTCCTCGAACATACTGAAGAGCCTTCCATCTAACAATCCCTACAGGAAGAACATATTAGTCCCCCAATGGCCAATTCGCACGCGTATCATAACAATCGCTGGAGCCGCGGCCAATCTATCTAACTGAGTACCAATGCTGCCCTTCAAACTCGTCTACAGCGACGCCTATTACCTGCCCATCGGAAACCACGTCTTTCCTGCCGAGAAATACCGCCGCGTTCGCGACCGGCTGATAGCAACCGGGGTCGCCGAGGCCTCAGACTTTCTCGAACCAGCGCCCGCGGTCGACCAGGACATCCTGCTCGTACACACGCCCGAGTACGTGGAGAAACTGAAGACCGGCACGCTCAGCCCGCGCGAAGAAATGGAAATGGAAATTCCCTATTCGCGCGATCTGGCGGACGCCTTCTGGCTGGCGGCGGGCGGCTCGATCCTGGCCGCCCGGCAATGTCTGACGGACCGCGTTTCGATCAGCCTTGGTGGCGGGTTTCATCATGCCTTTCCCGATCATGGTGAAGGATTCTGCATGATCCACGACGTGGCGGTCGCCATCCGGCGACTGCAGCACGACGACAAGATTCGCACCGCCATGACCGTAGATTGCGACGTGCACCAGGGCAACGGCACGGCGGTGATTTTTGCCGGCACGCACACCGCGGGCTCGCTGCAGCCCTCGCTCTCCAGTTCGACGCTGCGACGCCCAGAGGGAGTGCCGCGGCCAGGAAAGATGCGCCAAGCCCACGCCGGTGACGCCCACGCCGGCGATGTCTTCACTATCTCTCTGCATCAGCACAACAACTATCCGCTGTGGAAGCCGCCGTCGTCGATTGACGTGGACCTACCCGATGGTATCGAGGACGACGACTACCTGGCCTGGCTAGACCACGCGCTCAGCTCGGGTCTGCGGCAGTTTAAGCCGGACTTGATGTGCTATGTCGCGGGTGCCGATCCGTACAAAGAAGATCAACTGGGTGGGCTCGGGCTGACCGTAGACGGGTTGAAACAGCGCGATGAGCTGGTGTTTCGAGTCGTCCGCGCCAGTGACATTCCCGTGATGGTGACCTTCGCCGGCGGCTATGCCCAGAACGTGGAAGATACCGTGACGATCCACGCGAACACTGTTGTGGCGGCGAAGGAAGTGTTCGGCTGAAGAAGTCTGCTGGAAACCCCGCCCATCGCAAACCGGCCCAAACTGCATTCTTCGGCGCTGGAGCGACTTTCCTGTATGACGCGCTGCCGCCCGGTGCTCTTAGCTCCCTGGGTGCCTGCTAAAATCATTCCTAACGTCTATGTTCGAGAACCTTCAGGAAAAACTGCAGCGCGCCTTCAAGTCCCTCCGCGGGCAGGCCAAGCTCACCGAGGAGAACATTGACGAGGCGTTGCGCGAAATTCGCCTCGCGCTGCTCGAAGCCGACGTCAACTTCAAAGTCGTCAAGCAGCTCATCGACCAGATTCGCGCCAAGGCCGTGGGCCAGGAAGTAATGACCGCGCTCTCGCCCGGCGAGCAGGTCATCAAGATCGTCCGCGACGAGCTCATCGAAATTCTCGGCAAAGACACGGCGCGCATGAAGTTCGCCTCGCAACCACCCACGGTCGTGCTCATGGCCGGCCTGCAAGGTTCGGGAAAGACCACGACTTCCGGCAAACTCGCGCACTGGCTCAAGAATGGCGGGCATCGCCCGCTGCTGGTCTCGGTGGACGTCTACCGTCCCGCCGCGCGCGAGCAGTTGAAAATTGTGGCGCAGGCCGTGAAGGCGCAGATCTACGAAGGGCATGTGGCCGCAGACGCGTACGCACATGGAGCCCCGGACGCCCCCGTCCGGGGTGACGCCCTCGTCCGGGGAGGAGCAGAAAGTCCGGCGGACGAGGGCGTCCGCCGCTCCCTGTCGGCAGAAGTGGAGCGGCTTGCAAAAGT
>OMOD01000113.1:27817-28593 GCA_900290255.1 Candidatus Sulfotelmatobacter kueseliae | reverse complement strand
TCCGCCGCTCCCTGTCGGCAGAAGTGGAGCGGCTTGCAAAAGAGGCCCGGCGCGAGGCCGTCGTCTCCGGCTGCGACGTGCTGATCGTGGATACCGCCGGCCGTTTGCACATTGACGAACAGCTCATGGACGAGATGCAGTCACTCAAGAAGCTGCTGAATCCGTCGGAAATTCTGTTCGTGGCCGACGCCATGACCGGCCAGGACGCGGTCAACTCCGCCGACGAATTCCACAAGAAGCTTTCGCTCACCGGCGTCGTCCTCACCAAAATGGACGGCGATGCCCGCGGCGGCGCGGCGCTCTCCATTCGCCAGGTCACCGGCCAGCCCATCAAGTTCATCGGCGTGGGCGAAAAATACGATGCACTTGAGCCCTTTCATCCCGACCGCATCGTTTCGCGCATTCTCGGCATGGGCGACATTCTCTCGCTGATCGAACGCGCCGAGCAGCAGATTGACAAGAAGAAAGCCGCGGAGATGGCCACCAAGGCACTCACTGGCGGTGGCTTCTCGCTCGAAGATTTTCGCGACCAGTTGCGCCACGTCAAAAGGATGGGCTCGATCAAGAACCTGATGGGCATGATGCCATCGATCGGCCCTTTTTCCGGGCTGCAGAAAGCCGCCGACAACGTGGACGAAGGGCAGATCAATCGCGTCGAGGCGATCATCAACTCGATGACCGCGTACGAGCGCAATCATCACGAAGTGATCAACGGCAGCCGCCGCAAGCGCATTGCCCGCGGCTCGGGTACGAGNNTGCAGGAAGTGAACAATCTT
>OMOD01000113.1:0-27807 GCA_900290255.1 Candidatus Sulfotelmatobacter kueseliae | reverse complement strand
GTGATCAACGGCAGCCGCCGCAAGCGCATTGCCCGCGGCTCGGGTACGAGCGTTCAGGAAGTGAATAACCTGCTCCGCCAGTACGCGCAGATGAAAAAGATGTTCAAACAGATGGGCAAGGCCAGCTTCGCGCGCCGGCTCGCGGGGATGAAATTACCGGGGATGTAGAAGAGCAGTTGCCAGTAGCCGGTTGCCAGTTGTCAGTTCTGCACCTCGGCAGGCCAACTGGCAACTGATCACTGGCAACTGACAACTACTCATATGACAACTACTCACATGAAATGGCGTTGGCACGAAGAATCGGGTTCCAATCTCGACCGGCGGCCTCTGCGCCAAATCTTCGCCGAGCGCAAGGATCTGATCGCCAAGTATGTGCCACCAGAGACTGAGGCTATTCATGCTCAGGCTATTGCCGAGCTCAAGCTCAGGCGGATGGCGGCAAACATTCTTCCCGTGGGCGCGAAAGCGCCCTCGTTCGAACTTCAGGATCACAACGGCAAGGTTGTCTCTTCTTCCGACCTGCTCGCCACGTCACAGCTCGTGCTCTGCTTCATTCGTGGCCGCTGGTGCCCGTTCTGTGTGGGGCGGATGGAGGCTATGAATCTCATCCAGCCGCAGATCGAGGAGGCCGGAGCGACGCTGGTGGCCATCTCTCCGCAAACAGTGAAGCAGTCGTTTTTCATGCACGACCAGCACCGGCTGCGGTTCCCGTTGCTATCGGATGCGAACAATCGAGTCGCGCGGCAGTTTCGCCTTGCCTATCGCGTGCCCGCGGCGCAGGAAGCCGTGTATCACCGTGCCTTCATCAATCTGCCCTTCGCCAATGGCGATGACAGTTGGGAGCTGCCCATCCCGGCAACGTACATCGTCGACCGCGATGGCACAATCCTCTATGCAAGCGCAAGTGAGGATTACACCGAACGTCCCGAGCCTACGGAGATTGTCGCCGCCCTTGATGTCGCCAGTGAAAACACTATGTCATCCTGAGCGGCGTTCTTTGCCGCGAAGGACCTATGCATTCCCTCGCCGCAAGCAAACTGCATGGGTCCTTCGCTTCGCTCAGGATGACAAGTCGTACGAACATCGCGTTACACTAAATACCTCATGCACTACATCTACGGCATCAACGCGGTGACCGAGGCGTTGAAGGCTCGCGGACGGGCCTTTGAGTGGGTGGGTATGGCGAAAGAGCGGCACGACCTTCGCCTGCAACGTCTGATTGAAGACTGCCGGCGGCAGAGCGTGCCCGTGCGTTTCGTCGAGCGCACCGAACTCGATCGCATGGCGGGCAATGCAGCGCATCAGGGAGTGGTCGCCGTCACGTCGGCCAAGCAGTACAGCGATCTCGACGACGTGGTCGGCGCCAAGCGTGGGCAGTATTCGCTGGTGGTTGTGCTCGATGGAGTCGAAGATCCCCACAACCTGGGCGCCATCCTGCGTACAGCCGACGCAGCCGGAGCCGATGGCGTTGTGATTCCCGAACGCCGCGCCGCGAGTGTGACTGGCACGGTTACCAAAGCTTCGGCGGGCGCGAGCGAGCACTTGCCCATCGCCAAAGTGACCAACATTGCCCGTACGGTAGAAGAATTGAAAGACCGCAATATCTGGACCGTGGGCCTCGATGAACACGGCCAGCAGACTTACGACGCGCTCGACTACAACATGGACTGCGCGCTGGTTCTGGGCGCGGAAGGCAAAGGCCTCCACGACCTGGTGAAGAAGAAGTGCGACTTCCTGGTTTCGATCCCAATGCTGGGCAAGGTTCCGTCGCTGAATGTGTCTGTGGCGGCGGCAGTCGTCTTGTACGAAATCGTGCGGCAGCGCCGAGCCCGAGAAGGCGCATCCAACACAAAATGAAGTCTGGCAAAATGTCCGGCCTCAAGGGATTTGCTCTTCTCTGTGTCCTCTGTGCCTCTGTGGTGAGCGGTTTTTCTCTGGACCGTGAGGCGTTCACTGTCGCCAATTATGACCTCAGCCTTCAAATTGAGCCGGATCAGCACCGGTTGGGCGTCCGCGGCAAGATCACGCTGCGGAATGATTCGCCAACTCCGCTGAAGGTTGCGGTGCTGCAGATTTCGTCATCGCTCGGCTGGCGATCCATTAAGGCCGGTGACAAGCCGGTGCAGTTCCTCACGCAGCCCTACGCTTCCGACATTGATCACACCGGCGCACTTTCCGAAGCCATCGTGACTCTGCCGCAGCCGGTTGCGCCGAAAGGCACGATCGACCTGGAAATCGGGTACGAAGGCGTCATCGTGCTCGACGCGACCCGGCTGACCCGCATCGGGACTCCCGACGATGCTGCCGAGAGCACGGACTGGGACCAGATCAGCCCGAGCTTTACGGCGGTGCGCGGCGCGGGCTACGTAGCGTGGTATCCGATTGCCACGGAGTCGGCGAATCTTTCCGAGGGCAACAGCTTGTTTGAGGTTTTGGCGCGATGGAAGACGCGGGAAGCTGGATCGAAGATGCATTTGAAGATCGCGCCGCTAAGTGGCAACAGTCTGCTGCCCCAAGTTTTCTTTAATGGCGTGCGCTGCTACGGGCCGACGATGTACGAATCCATGGGCGTGACTCGGACGGTTGGTTCACTTTTTTGCCTGAACCAACCGTTGCTGCCGGACGCTCCGACTCTTATGATTGCCGATTACCAGGTCTTGGAGCGTCCAGCAATCGAGGTCCGCTACCTGCGAGGCCACGACGCTGCAGCCGCCAACTTTGCCGACGAAGCCGAGAAGCTCGTCCCGCTCATCACCGAATGGTTTGGACCGCAGCGAGAGAAGGCGAAGACCGCCGACCTTCCCGACCCCAACGCCGCGCCCTTCGAGAGCGGCGCCCTGTTGCTGACACCGCTGGCCGGCACAGCTGGCCTCGCCGCCGCTCATCAGCTCACGCACGCCGCGTTTTTGTCTTTCCGTCCGTGGATCGAAGAAGGCCTGGCCCATTTCGCCCAGGCTCTTTACCTCGAACGCGAGAGGGGACGCCAGGCCGCGCTCGACTACATGGGACTGCATCGGGCGGCGTTTACGGAGGCGGAAAAGCCAACTACGTTGCCTCGGTCTGAAGACGAAGTCAACCGCTCGCTGGTGAACACGACCAGCGAAGAGCTCTACCGCAGCAAGGCCATGTGTGTCTGGTGGATGCTACGGGACATGGTCGGCGATGCCGCGCTGAAAAAAGCGCTGGCGGCATACCGTCCCGAGCAGGATAAAGAACCCTCGTACCTACAACGGTTGATCGCGGCTGAGACGCCGCGCGATCTGGAGTGGTTCTTCGACGACTGGGTCTATCGCGACCGCGGCTTGCCGGATTTCAAGGTAGAGTCAGCCTTTCCGCGCAAGGCCATGACGAACGCGTTTATAGTCACGATCACTGTGGATAACCTGGGAACGGCGGGAGCCGAGGTTCCGGTCATCGTCAAGTTCGCGGGCGGGGAAGTCAGCAAGCGGCTAGAGGTTCGCGCCAAAGACAAAGCTACGATTCGCATAGAGACCCCGGCGGCTCCGCAGGAGATCGTGATCAACGACGGCAGCGTGCCCGAGAGCGACTTGAGCAACAATTCCTTCAGGATTCAGGAGACGGACACGGCAAAGTGATTTGCGATTGACGATTTCCGATTTTCGATTGAAACCTGCTATCGGTTGCCGATCGATTTTCAATCGTAAATCGACAATCGGCAATCGGAAATTAAGGCATAGTTACTCCGTGTCTCTGTGCCTCTGTGGTAGGTTTGATGTTTCAGTCCAGGAGGAGATCCTTGGCCTACATTCAGTTTCTCGGCGCTGCGGGTACGGTCACCGGCTCGAAGCATCTCATCAATGCCGGAGATCCGTCCGGCAAGAACGGATTTAAAGTTCTTATTGACTGCGGTCTCTTTCAGGGGCCGAAAGAGTGGCGCGAACGTAACTGGCGCGACACACCCGTGCCCGCCAAAGAGATCAACGCGGTCATCCTCACCCACGCTCATCTCGACCACTGCGGATGGATTCCGCGCCTGGTGAAAGAAGGATTTCGCGGGCCGATTTACGCCACGCCGCCGACCATTGACCTGTGCGGCATTATTCTCCCCGACTCCGGGCACCTGCAGGAAGAAGACGCTGCCTTCTACAACAAGACGAAGAAGTCGAAGCACGATCCCGCTCTGCCGCTCTACACGCTCGAGGAATCGCAGTCGTCATTGCAGTATTTCAAACCGGTGCAAGTAGGCGAGAACGTCACGCTTTCTTCCGAAATCTCCTTCCGGTTCGTGCGCGCGGCGCACATCCTCGGTTCGTGCATGGCCGAAATCGCCCTGAACAGTAGCGGCCAGGCGCGGCGCTTGCTCTTCACTGGCGATATCGGCCGCGTGCTCGATCACGCGGTCGCGCCCGGCAAGGTGGTGCATTCCGGCCCGGCCGAAGGTGAGGTTGCTGACCTCGTCGTGATGGAGTCAACCTACGGCAACCGCCAGCACCCGAAGGACGATCCCCTGCCCGAACTGGCTGAGCTCATTTCGACTGCGGCCAAACGCGGCGGCTCGGTGGTCGTTCCGGCCTTCGCCATTGAGCGCACGCAGAAATTCGTATTCATCCTCAAGCACCTGATGGAGGAGGGGCAAATTCCGCGCCTGCCGGTCTTCTGCGATAGCCCAATGGCGATCAAGGCGGTCGAGATTTTTCTGAAGCACGACGAAGAGTACAGCGACGACACTCGCGACATGATTTGCCGGTACGGTTCGCCGCTCCAGTGGCCGGGATTCACTTTTGCCGAAACCGCGGAAGAATCGAAAAAGATCAACGCCGTGCTCACGCCCTGCATCATCATTTCTTCCAGTGGAATGGTGACGGGCGGGCGCATTCTGCATCATCTCGCCCAGCGGTTGCCCGATCCCAAGAATCTCGTGTTGTTCATCGGATTTCAGGCGCCGGGGACGCGCGGGTTCACCATCAAGAGCAAATCCGACAGCAAATCCGAGGAAGTCAAGATCTACGGCGACCTCGTGCCCATCCGCGCCCAGGTCGCGGCGCTCGAGCAGTTCAGCGACCACGCCGATCCGCCGGAGTTGCTGGAGTGGCTCCGCACATTCCGCAACCAGCCGGCAACCACGTATCTGGTCCACGGCGAACCCGACGCCTCCGCCCAGCTGCGCGACGTAATGACGAAAGAACTGGGATGGAACGTTGAGGTGGCGCAATATCTGGAGAAAGTCGAAGTGAAGTAGATGAAGGCGGGGAAGATGAAAGCGGGGTAGATAAAGGCGAGGGTGCCCCACTTCTCGCTTCTTTTGCGAGAAGTGGGAACATGAGCCGTCATCTGTTCGAAGAGAAGTGAGCCAGCGCTTCCAATTTCCCCGCTGCCGCACCCGAGTCAATCGACCCGGTCGCCATCGGGATCGCTTCGGCCAGCCGCTCCGCCTTCCCGGCGGCCACCAGCGCGGCTGCGGCGTTGAGCAGCACCACATCGCGCCGTGGCGATTTTTCCCCGCCCAGGACAGCTCGAATAATCGCCGCATTCTCCGCTGCATCGCCGCCGGAGATATCCGCCAGCGTTGCCCGCGTCATCCCAAACTCCTCCGGCTCGACCTCGTACGTTCGCACCAAACCTTCGCGAGCTTCGGCCACGCGAGTCGTGCCGGTGATCGTGATCTCATCCAGGCCGTCAAGTCCATGCACGACCAGCGCCCGCCGCAGGCCCAGCATGCTCAACGCCTCGGCCAGCTTCTCCACCAGATCGAGCGAATACACACCCACCACCTGTCCGGAAGCCCGCGCCGGATTGGTCAGCGGTCCGAGCAGGTTGAACATGGTGCGCAGGCGCAGTTCCCGGCGCACCGACTGCACTTGCTTCATGGCAGGATGCAGATTCGGCGCGTAAAGGAAACAGATGCCGACCTCGCGAAGGCACCGCGCCGCGCGCTCGGGCGAAAGCTGGATGTTCACGCCCAGGGCTTCGACCACATCGGCGGAGCCGCACTTGGAACTGATGCTGCGATTGCCGTGCTTGGCCACGCGAACGCCCGCGCCAGCAGTCACCAGCGCCGTCGCAGTTGAAATATTGAATGTACCACTGGCATCCCCACCCGTGCCGCTGGTGTCGACCAGCGACTCCTCGGCCAGAGAGTCGCGTCCGGTGCCGGTAACGGCGAGGGCATCAGCGGAGGCTTTGTCGGAATTGGTCCGTTCGATCGGCAACGGCGCTGCGGCTGCGCGGATGGCTTCGGCAAAACCCACGATCTCTTCGACGGTTTCGCCCTTCATGCGCAGCGCGATGAGCAACGCGGCAATTTGCGCATCGGTGCACTTGCCGGTCAGAACCTCGGCCATCACGGCGCGGGCTTCAGCGCGGCCGAGCGACTGGCTGTGGTTGGCGAGGCGATGGAGAGCGTCGAGAATCATGTTGGTCGAGCAGAATGGTCAATAGCCTAGCATCACTTCGCTTCAGGAACCACGATAAATACCAGGTCGGTACTGTCCTATTTGGTTTTTTCACCGCAGAGACACAGGGAAACCCGACTGCTGGCCAGCCCTTCATCTTCTGGGTTTTGCAGATACGATGTTTTCTCCGTGACTCTGTGACTCCGTGGTGAACAAAGGGCAAAGTTAGAACACTACCCTCCCGCCATGACCCTTGCCATTCCGCCTAACCTCCGGCATAATAAGAGTTCGTCTTGACCTCGCCGGACTCTTCCGGAACAAGGATAACCGTCTCGTGTTAATGATTCGTCTGGCGCGCACAGGTGCGCGCAAACAACCGCACTATCGCATTGTGGTGATTGAGAAATCGCGCGCGCGCAACGGCCGCCCGGTGGAAGTGGTGGGGACTTACAACCCCCGCACCAACCCCGCCAGTGTCGAACTGAAGCGCGATCGCGTCGAGTACTGGGTATCGAAGGGCGCGCAAATGTCGGAGCGGGTGAACAAACTGTTCTCGAAGACTCCGGCTCCGGCGGCGCCAGTCCCGGCGGCCTGAGCCCAGGGCAAGGGGCGCAGGGGTCCCAGAATCAGCCAGATTTTGCCGTCGAGTAGGACAGGCCGCCTCAATTTCCACGTGAGAACTGAAGACTATGACTGAGCCCTCTGCAGACGTGCGCGTTCTGATTGAACTGATTGCGAAGGCGCTGGTGGACGCGCCCGACGAGGTTTTCGTCGAGCAGTTTGATGACGGCGTCATCGAACTGGAAGTTGCCGAGAGTGACGTGGGCAAGGTTATCGGGCGGCAGGGACGCACGGCTCGCGCCTTCCGTTCGCTGTTGAGTGCAGCCGGCCACCGTGCCCACAAGCGGTACACGCTCGAGATCATCGAGTAGTTCGGAGTGGCGGAGAGACCCTCCGCGTCATGTCCGCTCAGCCGCGAAGCGGCGGAACAGCGCAGCCCACGGCGTGAGCCGTGGGTGAGCGAGTGAGAGATAGAGGAGCCCCGTCAGGGGCGAAAGACAACGCCGACTATGCGGCCAGCACGGACTTCATCACACTGGCCCGCGTCTTGAAGACCCAGGGCCGTCACGGCGAGGTCGCGGTTGAGGTGCACAGCGACGTGCCCGAGCGGTTCGCCGCAGGCATGAAGCTGCTCGCACTGCCCCCCGTGGGCAGTGCAAGGCGGGGGCCGGATCGAGCAAAAGAAGCGGAGCCGGTTACGGAGAACGACTCCCGCCGCGAACTGGAGATCGCAGATCTGTGGCCGCACAAGGGTTTGCTGGTGCTGAAGTTTCGCGGCGTCGATTCGATTTCCGACGCGGAAGTCCTGGTGGGAGCCGAACTGCAGGCTCCAGGCGCCGAACGCGCCAAGCTTGAGCTAGGCTGGACGTACGTCAGCGACCTGGTCGGCTGCACCGTTTTCGATCACGGCCGCGAGATCGGCTGCATTGAAGACGTGCAGTTCGGAGCCGGCGAAGCTCCGTTGCTGATTGTTGCCGATGGCGCAGGGAAGAAGTTCGATGTGCCATTCGTGGAAGCGTACCTGGAGAGTGTGGAGGCAGCGCGAAGGCAAGTACACATGCAGCTTCCCGAGGGCATGCTTGAAGTCAATGCTCCGGTGACGGCGGAAGAGAAGCAGGAACAGGAAGCGGGAAGAGGGCGGTCGAGAAAGAACAAGAAATGAGTTTCTCTGTGCCCTCGGCGTCCTCTGCGTTGAAGGTTTTGGGTTCGCCAGATGAAGGCCGACATTGTCACGATTTTTCCGGACTTCTTTCGTGGACCACTCGACTACGGTATTACCCGCCGGGCCGCGGAAATGGGCCTGGTGAAGATCGAAGTCCACGATTTGCGCGAGTTCACGCACGACCGGCACCGCACCGTGGATGACCGCCCTTTCGGCGGCGGCGAAGGCATGGTCCTGAAGCCGGAACCGCTCTTTGAATGTTTGGAGTCGATGCAGTTGCCGTCGCGCGAAGTTCGAACAGGAGACCATGCGGCCGGGTGCGCGAAGCAATCCGTCATCCTGCTTTCGGCGCAAGGCCAGCGCTTTACGCAGAAAGTGGCGGCGGAACTGGCGGCGCTCGAGCGTCTGGTGCTGATCTGCGGGCGCTACGAAGGCGTGGACGAGCGTGTCGCCGAGTTTCTTGCCGATCGGGAGCTTTCGATCGGCGACTACGTGCTCAGCGGCGGCGAACTCGCCGCGGCAGTGGTGATCGAAGCGGTGACGCGGCTGCTTCCGGGAGCAGTGGGCAACGCGGCTTCAACCCGGCAGGAATCTTTCACCGCGCAGGAGGAAAGGGAAGCCGCGGCAGCAGAAGACGAAGGTCCGGATTCGACTTGCGCTTCCGGCGGACTGCTCGACTATCCGCATTACACACGCCCGGCTGAATTTCGTGGCATGCCGGTGCCGGAGGTGCTGATCAACGGCAATCACCAGGAAATTCGCCGTTGGCGCCGCGAGCAGGCGCTGAGGAAAACGCTGCGCAACCGCCCGGATCTGCTGGAAGGCGTGGAAGTCAGCGACGCAGACAGGAAGATTTTGGCCCGCATCAAGCTGGCCAAGAGTAGCGATCGCGAATGAAGAGGTGTTAGGTTTTGGGCCACGGCCTAAGACCTAGCACCCAAGACCTAAGACCCAGAATTGGAAGACGAAGGATAAATGACCATGTCGAACCTAATCATTGAAAAACTGCTGGCCAGGACCAAACGCACCGATATTCCCGAATTCCGTCCAGGTGACACCGTGCGCGTCCATGTGAAAATCAAAGAAGGCGACAAGGAACGTCTGCAAGCCTTCGAAGGCGTGGTCATCAAGCGCGACAAAGGGCCGCAGGCCAGTTTCACCGTGCGCAAGATCAGCTTTGGTCAGGGTGTGGAACGCATTTTCCCCATTCACTCCAAGGTGATTGACAAGGTTGACCTGGTGCGCTCGTCGAAGGTCCGCCGCGCCAAGCTCTACTACCTGCGCAACCTCAGGGGCAAAGCCGCCCGCCTGCGCGACGTCGAGAAAACGTAGAAGGAACTCTCCGGCATCCGGGTCGAGAGGCTCTCGACCCGGCCAACGCCGAGCCGAGCCCGGCTCACATCTGCTGCGCCTCCTTTTGCCGGGACCTCAAATCCCTCTTGCGCGATTCCTCTCTCTCGACGAAGATGTTTGCGATTCCCTTGTCATCGGTGGACCAATCGCCTCCCACGCGGCCGCTCTCCGCCTCAGCGGCCAAGCTGCGCTTGCTGAAGAAGCTGCGCTGCACGCTGCGCTACGAAAAGAAAGCCTGGGAAGCGGGAGCGAAGCGAGTTGCAGGAGTAGACGAAGTCGGGCGGGGCTCGCTGTTCGGTCCCGTGGTGGCTGCGGCCGTGATTCTCGATCCTGCCTACCGGGTGCGCGGGCTGCGCGATTCCAAGCTGCTCCCGCCTGAGCGGCGGGAGATACTGGCTATACGCATTTGCGAGCACGCCATCGCCTGGGCTGTTGCTGCCGTGGACGCGGCTCGCATTGATGAGATCAACATCTACCAGGCGTCGCGCGTGGCCATGCGCGACGCAGTGATACAGCTCGTGCCTGCCGCGGATCACCTCCTTGTTGACGCCATGCGCCTCGACTGCGAACTGCCGCAAGACGCCATCATTCATGGCGACGCGCTCTCGGCCTCCATTGCGGCAGCGTCGATTCTGGCCAAGGTCGAGCGTGATCGCATGATGCGCGAGTGGGACGCAGTCTACCCCGCCTATGGTCTGGCCTCGCACAAGGGATACAGCACGCCGCAGCATCTGGCCGCGCTGCGCGACTACGGCCCCTCGCCGCTGCACCGCCAGTCGTTCGCGCCGGTGTGGCAGAAACAGGAAGTCTTCGCCTTCATGGAGGACGACGAAGCGCAGGAAGAGGCTGCTGATGAAGAAGCAGCGGTTTGAGAAAGCGGTCGTGCAGTTCCTTCTGCGATTGTCTTACTGTGCAGGCAGTCAGGGAAGCAGGCGCTGGTTCAGTTCGTTGACGAGTTTGGTGTTGTTCTCCAATGCGTGCTCCAGGATTTCAGCTTGTTGCTTTGCCCTGGGCCAGTCTCGCGCTTCGACCGCTTCCGTCAATCCTGGCAATTCGAGGTGGGCGTAGGTAAAGCGGGCCCCGTAGAGGATGTGTTTGAACCACGGCCTGCCGGGAATACCATCGGGGTTCAGCCAGTTGCGTTCGACCTGCATCATGCCGTGATTCAGAGTGGCCGCGAGCTTCGGGTCGATCTGGCCGGATGCGAGCTTTTCCCTTAGCGAATTGTTTAGCTTTTTTCCCGCAACTTCAAATGCATCGATAGCGTCGAGGATCGGCTTGAGGTCCAGTTGTGCCTGCCGGGCTTCGCCCGGCTGGACAGCCGAGGGCGGCTGTCTCCACATGTTCTTGCCTTTTTCTAATTCATCCACAAACTGGCGGATGTTCGCGGCGTAGGTGGCAAAGTCGAAAGGGAGCAGATCGGCGTTGGCCAGGCGCAGGGCGGTCACTCCCCACAACTGCGACATCAGCGTGTGATAGCGGTAGCCGGGGTCGCCGAAGTGGTTCATCCAGAAGAAATCGTCGTAGGCGGAGTGGTAGACGCCGTAGTCTCCGTCGAACTGCAAGCCGATGACGGGCATGCCGACGAAGTTCAGAAAAACGGTGTGGTCAGAGCCGCTGCCGATGCGGGTATCGGCCAGACTTTCATTCGCGATGCCGGAATCGTTCATCTGGCCGGATTGCTTGCCTTCTTCTTTCTCGCGCGCAACCGTTGCCTTCCACGCGTCGTACAGACTCTTGCCGGACGGATCCTGCAAGGCGCGGGTGGTCTCGACCAGCATAGGCGCGAGCGACGCGACCGCCTGGCCGTGGAAGTTCGGGCCCGAGGTTGCCTCGTCGACATTGATATAAGCAACCGCTTTCGCTCGCAGTTCGTCGGCGAATTGCTCTCCCCATTCGGTCGAGCCCGTCAGTCCTACTTCCTCGCCATCCCAGCTGCAGACAACGATGGTCCGCCGCGGGCGCATGCCTTGTTTGACGAGTTGGCCGAGGGCGCGGGTCATCTCCATCATTGCAGCCGTGCCACTTGAGGGATCGACGCCACCGAAGGCCCACGCGTCGCGATGATTGCCCAGTACGACCCATTCGTCCGGTAAATCCTCGCCGCGGATGCGGCCCTCGACCACGTAGTAGGGCTGGATGCCGTTGTCCATCTCGATTTTCAAGTGGACTTTCACACCCTCGCCGCCGAGGTGATATTGGATGGGCAATCCTCCCTGCCAGTCTTCCGGAGCGAGCGGGCCGTCCATGTTTTCGAGCAGAGGCCGTGCGTCGTGCCAGGAAAGAGGAAGGGCCATGATTTTCGGAGCAGACATGGCTTGCTCGATCGGAATGCGCTTCGCACCCGGCACCGAGGCCCATCCGGGTGTTTGCGGATCGCCGGGAGCCATGAAGTCGTACGTAATGGCGCCGCGCTGGATTTTATATTCCGGGCCCCATGGGCCGTCGGGATCGACTTTGCCTTTCTTGTAGCCGTCTTCGGCCGGATCGCTGTAAATGAGAATGGCGGCAGCGCCCTCGCGCTGCGCGGTGAGCGCTTTGAATCCGCGGTAACTGTAGGGATTCGAATAGCGCACCAGCACGATCTTGCCCTTGACGCTGATGCCGTTCTTGCGCAGCAGGTCGTAATCTTCGGGATTACCGCTATGGGCGTAGACGACGGGCGCTGTGACTTCTCCGGAGATCGACATGCCAAGCCACGCGCCGCTGATGGCAGGGTTTTTCGAGTCGGGATCGGCGTCGAGCGGAGCTTCACGAAGAGTCGCCTGATAGTGCACGGGCGCGATCATTTCGAGCGACGCGGACTTTGGATTGGTGCCGTAGACGTCGTAGCGGCGGATGATGACGTCTTCCACGCCCTGCTTGCGCCATTCATCGGCGATGTAGTCCGCGAGTTCGTTGTTGCGCTTCGATCCCGCCACGTGCGGCTCGGCGGTGAAGATGCGGTGCTGGCGGCGTTCTTCGTCGGGGGTAGGGATGGACTTGAATTTGCTTTCTATTTCGGTTTGACGCGCGGCGGAGGCAGCCGTAAAGCCGAGGATGGAGGTCTGCGCTGGAGTTGTGGGTGAGTGAGAGAGCAAGAAAAATAGGGCAATTGGAGCGCAGCGGGAAAGAGTCATGGACGGATGAGATTGTACCTCAGAGGCGAAGAGTCCCGAGCTGCCCTTCCCAGTAGCGCCGCCGTCGCGGCGGCCGTCGTGGGGGCGCCGTCCGCACGGCGAGGGCAAGCCCCCATCTTTTGTGATGAACGTCCGATTTGTGCGGCAGAAGCTTAAGACTATAGCAGTCCGCGAGGGGGAGCGTACAGGGATGCATCGCTGTTATCATGCGGCAGATGTCCCGGCGCGGAAAATTTATTACGCTGGAAGGGCTCGACGGAACCGGCAAGAGCACGCAGATGCGCATGCTGGCAGCAGCGCTCTCTGCGGCCGGACATAAAGTGGTGGAGACCCGCGAGCCCGGCGGCACGCCGACCGGAGAAAAAATCCGCAAGGTTTTGCTGGACTCCGGTACGGCCGGGCTTTCTCCTCTGGCAGAGATGGCGCTGATGTTCGCGTCCCGGGCGCAGCATATTGCCGAGGTGCTCGAACCGGCGCTGGCCGCGGGCAACATCGTGCTCTGCGACCGTTTCACGGATTCGACGGAGGCGTATCAGGGGAGCGGGAGGCGGTTGGGGAGCGAGCCGGTGCGCGAGTTGCACCGCGTGCTGTGCGGGAATCTGCAGCCCGACTTGACCCTGTTGCTCGATTCAAACCCGGCAGCCAGCCTCGGCCGAGCGCGGCGCCGCAACCAGCGCGTGTCGAGGAGTGCCAACCGAAGCCACGACGAGAATCGCTTCGAACAGGAAACGCGGGCGTTCTTTGTCCGCGTGCGTGAAGGATATTTGGCGATTGCCCGGCGGGAACCTGGCCGGGTTGTAACCGTGGACGCGCAGGGCACGCCCCGCCAGACACATCAGCGGATTCTGGAAGCGGTGCAGAAGAAGCTGAGGCTGTAGAGAGATTGATCAGACAGGTGCGCTTTGCGGCACCTGCGCCAGCGAGTCCCACGACGCACCGTCCTAGTGCGCGAGTTCCGCAATCTGCACGTGATACGGCTCGAGCAACTCCCCGGTCGCATGGTCCAGTCCCGCCACCGCGAGCTGGTAGCCAACTTGCGCCTGCAGCAGGGTCTGCTCCGCCGTCGCTTCCTCCGTCTGCGCTTCCAGCACCAGGAAGATTGTCCCTTGCCCCAACTCGTACTTGCGCTGTTCAGCCGCCGTGTTCTTCTTGGCCAAGTCCAGGGCTTCCTTGCCGGCCGCGATGCTGAGCTTGGCCTGCTCCAGTTGGTGGACGGCGTTGTTCACGTCGAGCATGACTTGCTCGCGGACTTGCCGTTCTCCGTATAGATCGCTGCGCCGCGATACCAGCGCATTACCCAGTTCCGCCTTGGCTCCGCGGTTCTTCAGGGGAAGCGTTAACGACAACTGCCCGCCATATGTCGGGTAGCCGAACCCGAACAACTGATTCAGCGAAGAGCTCGTGATCTTGTTGCCCATGGCGTTGAACTGCGCGCCGCCCACGCCGTTGCCGGCATAAATGCCGGTCAGGTCGAGTTCGGGCAGCAGATGATTGTGCGCCAGGCGAATTCGCGTGTCGTCAATGGCCAGGGCCTGCCGCGCTACTTCAACCTCTGGACGTTTCACCAGCGCCTGTTGCAATGCGGTGGCTGCGTCACTGGTGCGCAGTTCGCCCTCGGGTTCGGCAGCTTCGGTGAGTTCCAGGTCGAGCGCCTCGAAGTATGCATCCTGGTCCGCACCGATCGTCATGCGCAGCGCATCTTCCGCTTCTTTGAGCGAGTATTCGCCCTGGATCACCTGTACCCGCCGCGAAGCCACCTGCGACTCCGAGCGGTAGATGTCGAGTGGCGGCAACGCGCCCAGTTCCAGCGCCCGTTTGTCGCGCTTGTACGAGGCTTCAGCCGCCTCCAAAGACCGTTTCGCGACGTCCAGGTTTCCCCGCGCTTCCACTACCGCCCAATACTGAGCGACCGCTTGCAAAATACTGTTGCTGACCTGAGCTGCAAAGTTGGCCTGCGATTGCTCGAGATTGCGCCGCGCAATGACCAGCGGTGCTTCGTTCGGAAACCGCCATCCGTTCTTCAGCAGGGGTTGTGTGAGTTGGAAATTCAACGCCGTAGTGACGGAAGGATTGAGAGGGTTCACCTGAGTTTGAACGTTGGTGCTGCTCAGGCCGGCCTGCACGTTTGTCCCCGTCCAAAACGTTTCGGAGTAATTGAACTGGGCCGCGAGCGTTGTCGTGGGTGCGGTCGGGACCCCCGTGATCTGGAATGTGCTGCCGGGTGGGAACGAAACGCTATTTGCGTTGTAACTACCGGTCAGCAGCGGATCAAACGGCTGGTGCGCGCCCAGCAGCGATACCTTGGCCGATTCCACCTGCGTCTCCTGAATCCGGACGAAGCTGTTGTTTTCCAGCGTCAGCACGACCGCATCGCGCAGGCTCAGGCGCAGCTTGCCTTCCACCAGGTAGTTCCGCAGATGCTCCGGCGCCCCCAGTTTGCCCGACCGAACTTGCTGCGTGACCAGTTCGCGGTATCCCTCTTTCTGTTGCGCCACACCCTGCGCGACGAAAAGGAAGAAAAGACAAAAGAATAGCCAGGGACGAGAGTCTTTCATTGAATCCTCCAGACATATCTGATGGAAGCGTGTCTGCAGACGTTCCGCAAGAAATAACAGCATTGTTGATTGTTGATTTTTGATTGTTGAATTGAATTCGTTGACTGCGGGCTGTCGGTTTTCATTCAACAATCAACAATCAAAACTCAACAATTTATTCGTACCGAATCGCTTCGACCGGGTCCAGGCGCGCGGCTTTGACGGCGGGATAAATCCCGAAGACCAGTCCCACGGAGATCGAAACGATGAAGGCCAGCAGAATCGAACTGACCGTTACGATCGTCGACCAGCCTGCCAGCCACGCGATCAGCCGTGACATTAAGAAGCCGAAAACAATGCCGAAGCTTCCACCCACAAACGAAATCAGCATGGCCTCGACCACGAACTGACGAATGATGTCGCCCTGCCGCGCTCCCACCGCCCGCCGCACGCCAATCTCCCGCGTCCGTTCCAGGATGCTGGCCAGCATGATGTTCATGATTCCGATCCCGCCCACCAACAGGGAAATGGAGGCGATCGCTACCATCACTGCGTTGAACAATCGCTCCGTCCTCTTTTGTTCTGCCAGCAACTCGGCGGGCACGATCACGCTGAAATCTCCCGCCGAATGATGTGACGAATCGAGGATGGCCCGCACCAACTGCGCCACTGAACCCATGTCGGCATCGTCGCGAATCTTCAGATACATTCCGTCGATTTCGTCGCGCACGTCGCTATAGTTGTCCTCGAGACGCAAGACTGCCGAGTTCACCGGGACATAGATTGTATTGTTGAGATCCTGCGTGGGGACTCCGGCCACTTCCGTTTGCGAACTGAGCTGCGGCGCGGCCACCCCGATCACGCGAAACCACACCTCGTTGGCCTTCACGTACTGCCCGACCGGATCAGCGGCGCCGAACAGGCTGGACCGGGCGGCCGCGCCCAGCACGCACACCGGCGCAGCCTGCGCGTCTTCGTCGTCGGTGAAGAACCTTCCTTCCAACACCTGCAGCCCGGCAATTTTCCAGTAGCTCGGATTGACTCCGTACAGGGTTGGCGGATCCTGCTGTGATTTCGGCATCGTCTTCGAAGGCGTCATCCGTTTGCGCGGCGTGGCCGCGACAATGTCCCCCACGTCATCCCGGATCACGCGGTAATCGGCGAACGTCAGTCCGGGAGAGATCTTGCGCACCTGCTGATGGGCTCGCCATTCTGTGGTCTCTTTTGCTTCGACAATCAGGTTATGGACACCCATTTGTTCGATCAGCGCCATCACCTTTTGCCGCGCGCCGGCGCCGATTGAGAGCATGGAAACCACCGCCGCGACGCCAAAAATCATGCCCAGCATCGTCAGCAGTGAGCGCAGCCGGTGCAGCAGCAGGTTCTGCAGTCCCAACTGCAGGTCTGGCAGCCACTGATGGGAACCGCGCAAGACACGTGCGACGGTCTCTGGCCTGGGAGTCGGCACTAGGGCGTTCCTCCTCCCGCCGCGCCGGGTGCGGGCTGGCCGGGACTCGGCGTTTTGGTCGGAGCAGTCGGGTCTACCAATGCGACTTCCGTACCCATGCCAATTCCCTCAACCGCCGCGCGACTTTCGTTCTCGGCTTGAATCCGCACTTCCCGCGGCGCAAAATTATTTCCGTCCTTGATATAGACCACGCGCTTGTTGTCCTTCAGAAACAGGGCCTGGCGCGGCAAATAGAGCACGTTCTTCTGCGGGTCGCCGTGAATCACGACCTGAGCCGTAAGCCCTGGCCGCATTCGCGAGTCCTTGCCGGTGAGCACGATCGTCATGTCGAACTTGGCGTTAGTATCCGCTTCCCAGAACCGCCGACTACTCATGCCACCCAGCGTTTTCACCGTGCCATGAAAGCTGATTCCCGGTAACGCATTGAGCTCAATATTGACGGACTGCCCCTCTTTGATGTTGTTGCGTTCCAGCTCTCCCACCTTTGCCGTCAGCTCCATCTCTCTGGGATCAATCACCTGGCCCACGGTTCGGCCTGCGTCTACTTGATCGCCTTCGCGAAACTCCGGCAGAGACTGGCCCCAAAAGATTCCGCCGGCGGCGTTCTCATTTTTCTCCAAGGCGACTAGGCCGTCCATGGGGGCGGTGACCCGCATCTTCTGAATATTCTGCTGCGCCTGGTCCATGGCCAGCTTGGCTTTGTTGCGTTTTTCCTCCGCCAGTGCGATGGTGGCCTGATTTGATGCGCTGCGCGACTTGACGTCCTGTTCCAGTTCAGCCAGCACGCGTTTGGCCTGATCCAGCGCCAGATCATTCTTGCGCGCGTCAATGGTCGAGACCAGTTCGTTCTTTTGTACGTCCAGCTCGGCCCGCCTCACGTCGAACCGCGCCTTGAGCAGCGCGACCTTATCCTGCGCCGTCACCACTGCGGCGTCGGCCTTCGCCTTGGTGATCTCCTGCTCCGCCTGCAACAACTCGGAGCGATTCTGCTCCAGCTTGTAACGTTGTTCGGTGGGATCAAACTCGATCACCAAATCGCCTTTCCTCACCACGGTGCCAGTGTGGAGCAGGTGCGTGATCTCGAGCGAGCCCCCGCCGATGGGGGGCGCGGTCATGATTTCGAAATGGCTGGCGCGCAGTTCTCCCGTGGCATATACCTTCATGTCGAGATCGCCACGTTTCACACGGCTGGTCGGGATGCTGTCTCCGGCCGTCACGGGCGCGGCCCGCCGCGCCGCCGCCACTACCCCAACCACCGCGCAAAGCACCACCGCCACCACCGCCCACGTGATTGCGCGTCGCCCTCTCATTCCGATGGCGCTTACTCCTTTCCTGCAGGTTCCTTCAGGGCCACTTGCTCTCCGGCATCGAGCCCCTGAGCAATCATGACCTTGTCCGGATTTCTCCTGCCGACCTGAACCTCACGCTCCTCAAACTGCGATCCCTCCCACACATAGGCCACCGTGTGCCCCGATTTCTGGAACAGTGCTTGCGCCGGAATACTGATCGCGTCGGGCACGCGGTCCACGATCACGGTCACCTCCCCGGTTATGCCAGGCTTAAATCGCGAATCCGTCTGATCGAGGATGATCTCGAGGGTAAAGTTACGGGCTGGTGGAAAGACTCCAGAAAAATCCAGGCTGGCAATCTCGCTGATCGACTCGATGTGCCCGGTGAATTGACGGTCGGGGATGGCATTCAACTGCACGGTACACGGCAGCTTCAGCGCCAACCTCCCGCGCTCCGTTTCATCCACGCGTGCCGAAATTCGCAGGGTCGAAGCATCCGGCAACTCGGCAATCGCCGCCCCCGGCCACGCCCGGTCTCCGGCGCGGTACGGAGCCCTACCGGAGCCCGTCCAGTGCTGCAAAATGCTGATCGTTCCGGCTGACGGCGCGCGCACGCTCATCTGGGCCAGCGCATGCTCTGCCCGCTCCACGTCGTACTTGGCCTTGTTCCGGGCCTGTTCCGTGCTCTCAATTGTCGCCTGGTTGAGATTCCGATCCGATTTTTGTTTGGTATCGGCCTCACTCAGCCGCTGCTCGGCGTCCGCCAGCGACAACCGGGCCTTCTCGCCTTCAATCTTGGAAACGATTTCCTGCTTGCTGGCTTCCAGCTTTGCCGCTTCCACGTCGTAGCCTGCCTTCAGCACCGCCGTCTTGTCTTCCTCTTCCGTCAGTTGCGCCTGGGCCCGTGCCTGCTCAATGCTCGCGTCCGCCGACTTCAGCGCAGAGCCATATTGGGCCAGATCCTGCTCCGTCTTCGTCTTGTCGAACTCAACCACCACCTCGCCCGACTTGACGGCTGCGCCATCCGCCACCAGTTTGACAATTTGCAGGTCGCCCGCTTCCGCCGGGGCGCTGATCGTCATCGACTTCAGCGCCTTCACTTCGCCGTGGAATTGCGACGAGTCGAGAAATTCATCGCGTTTCACCTGGTACGTTGGAACCGTAGGCGATCGCCTGCTCAGGCCAACCGCCCCCAGCACTACTCCGCAGCCCGCCAGCACGACGACGGTAATCGTTATCACCTTGTGTCGAATCCAAAGCTGACGGAATCGTTCCCTCATCACGAACCGCCTTCGGCGCCTGGTTTCTCAACTTGCTCCGCGCTCTGGCCCACCAAGTCTACGTCCACGGCCGCGGAAAGGTCGGGCATCAGCTTGGGGTCATTCCCTTGGATCGAGACAATCACCGCGAATAAGCGAACCTTATCGGAGAAGCTGCCGTGCTCGGCGATCGGTGCCAGCTGTTCCACCTTGCCCGGGAACACCAGTTCCGGATAGGCGTCTAGCCGCACTTTCGCGGTCTGCCCAATCCGCAGGCTGGGAAAATCCTCCTGGTTGGCGAGCACCCGGACTTGCATGACCGCAGGATTCACCACTTGCATAAATGGATTTCCGGGCTCAACCTGGTCGCCCTCCTGCACTTCGCCCATCGTCCCCTGCTTCCAGATCAAGTTCAGCACGACGACGCCCTCAATCGGGGAATGAATCTGCATGAGGTCGGCATTGCCCTGAGCGTGCATCATGGTCTGCTGGGTACGGTCGCGCTGAATCTCGAGAATCTTAATTCCCGCCTGGGCTGCCTTGCGCTTGAGGTCGAACGTCTGGCGCAGTTGGTCGAACGTGGCCCGGGCTTCCTCCAGGCTCTCCTGATTCTTCTCCGCGTCAATCTTCGAGACCAGTTCCGCCTTCTGCACTTCCAATTCCGCCTTACGCAGATTGTCCTCGGCTTGCTTCAGTTCGGTCTCATCTTTGGCCCGCGCCGCATTTTCCTTCGCCTGTTCCTCTGTGACTTGGTCCACCAGCTTTCTATATTCCGCCTGCTTGTCCATGAAGTCCCGCAACTGCGCTTGCCGGTCAAACTCCACCAGCAGATCCCCCTGCTTCACGTGCGCTCCCGACTGCGTCAGCCGGATGATGGTCAGCGTGGGAACCTGTTGCCCCTCCAGCACCGGCACCAGGATCGCTCGTGACTGCACCGCTTCCGTCGTTCCTTTCAGACGCAGGAATTGTGCCCCATGGACAGAGGAATACTGCGTCCCGTTTCCGGCAGTGGGAGACTTGCTGTGAGTCACGACCAGCACAATCACGAATACAACGATCGCCGCCGCGGCCATCACAATTCCGCGGCGCAGCCACATGCGATGTGGGCCGCCACTCGCCGGTTGTTCCGTACCCGGTGAAGGATGGCTTGGCCTGGTCTCAACGTCAGAAGTCAGTTCTGCTGGCGCCGCATGCATAACGCAATTACTCCCCGCCGTAGGAATCTGTGGGTGCGGCAAACGTTGCCCGCCTGCCATCCGCACCCATGAGTTATCCGACTAACTTGTCCGATTCCAGCACCCGTTTCCAATAGGATTGCATCCCCTTGCGCCGCTGCTTCCACTGCTTGGAAATCTTTAGAATAGATCGCGTCGACCGGCGATACTTGCGGCCCGTCCCAGAAGTTCGTTTTAACGAAAGGTTGTGCATGGGGCAGGTCTTCCCACCTTGAGGCCCGGCCCACACAGCCCTCACGGCGAGAGCCATGCCACGGAAGGGACACACAAACGGGGTCTCGCGACTGAGCATCGCGACCGCCTCTGGTTGCGCTCCGCAAAAATATTGCCCGGTCCCGCAAGGCCGCCAGCGGCTTTACTGCACTTCGTTCAGCTTCTGGTAGATAATCATCGCCACCAGCACCAGCAGAAATACCCCCGAGCCGATGCTGAACACTCGCACCGGAAGCACCAGCCGGTTGACCCGGGTCAACAGCTCGGTTTGCTCCTCCTGCATGTGCGAATTGGCATCATCCAAAAACAACTGGTCATCCTCATGCATCGTGAGTGTGCTCTTATAGATCAGGAGGATGATCAGACCGACGGCGAAGACTCCGAAAACCACCGCTACCGCAGTGAGCGCGTGCTCCATAAGCCACCTCGGATTCCAACCCAGCAGCGGGCTTTCCTCCGGCCGGGCGGGGCACGCTGAACCCTGCACCGAGTCCTGGGGAAGACCCTAACGCCAATGATTATAGCCCCGTTTGGCAAGGTCCCTGCCAAGAAAATCCCACCGTTCGGAAGGCGTAACACAGCCGCCAAGTATGCGACGAACTGCCCCCTCGCCGCATCCAATGCTTTAGCTCTTTTCCTCTGGCGTGGTTACCCGCCAGTACTGCCCGGGGAAACTGGCCTCTGCTATAATTAACCGGCTTAAAGCCAAGGAGATACGAATGGCCACTACAACCGTCCCGGAAGTTACCAAGAAGACGCCACCTGTCACCCTGACTGCCAGCGCTGTCGCCAAAGTCAAAGAGATCATGGCCCAGCAGACCCCCGTTCCCGCCGGCTTGCGCATCGGCGTGGTAGGCGGAGGATGCTCCGGTTTTTCCTATTCCATGCAGTTTGACAACGGCGCCGGCATGATGGACAAGACCTTCGACATGGACGGTCTCAAGGTATTTGTTGACGCTACCTCGGTGATGTATCTCAATGGCTGCATTGTCGACTACGTCGAGACGCTCGAGGGCGCCGGCTTCAAGTTCGAGAATCCCAACGTGAAGAGCACCTGCGGCTGCGGATCGTCGTTCAGCGTGTAAGGCGAGGACTCTGCGGGTGCCCCGTCCTTGTCTCGCCGTCTTTGCGAGACAGGGCGGGGATTTTGATTTTTTGCAGGGGCCACTCAGGTCTAAGGCCTCATCCCGGCGATGAGGCCGTTCTTCTTGCCGAGATTGAGTCACAGCGCTGCTGAAGTCAACCCTGCCCTATTGTTGCTGCTCCGGCGGATTGTTCGGCTGGCTCAACGTGCCGGACCCTCCGAACCCTCCCGACGAAGGCGAATTCGGATTGTTCTGCGTCCCCGAGAAAGTGCTGCCAAAGCCGCCACTGCCTGACGGGTTGTTGCCGGCGTTCTGTCCGTTGAGATTTTGTGTGCCTTGCTGCGCGAATCCTTGCAGCTGCGGCTGGTACGGCGTCATCAGCAGGCCGCCGCGGTCGGTTCCCGGATCGTAAATGAATTGCCACTCGCTGTATTTCTTCTTGTGGTTGAACTCGCGGTAGCCAGTCTTCTTGGTCAAGCTCGCTACACCCACAATGGGTCCCCCACCGAAAACCTGACCGGAGAGTTTATCTCCGGAATTGGGGGAAGTACCGCCGCTTGTGTCGCCGCTGGAAGCCGCTGGATTCGATCCCGCCGCCCCCGTATCTTGAGAAGAGGGCTGCGAGCTATCCGATCCAGACGCTGAATTGGCAGAGGGCTGATTCCCTCCAAATCCCGAACTGGAATTCCCGAACGAACTGCTTCCGCCGAGACCAGACGACTGCCCAAATCCGCTGTTCCCGCCGAGACCAGACGACTGCCCAAATCCGCTGTTCCCGCCGAAACCAGAAGACTGCCCCAAGCCGCTGTTTCCTCCAAACGCCGAAGTCTGCCCTAGCCCTCCGGCTCCGCTCTGATCACCCGGAGAACCGATCGGGCTCGCGCCCGCAATGGCGCCGCCTCCGATTCCTCCGCTGAAAGTCAGCTTGACCTCGCCGAAATGCAGCAACTTGAAGTCCTGGCACTTTCCCTGGGAGCAGTTTGTCGGGTCCTTGTAGCGCTTGCGCAGAAAGCGCAGGTTGTTGGTGTTCTCGAGATCCTCAATCTTGGTGGGATAGCGCGAGAACTTCTTGTAATAACAGCGGATCGCTCGTGCATACTGCACGCCGCGGTGGATCATCTCCTCTTCGCGGTCGCGTTCGATCTGAAACTTGATCGTGGGCACGATCGCTGCGGCGAAGATGATGATCAACGCCATCGCCAGCAGCAGCGTGAGCAGAATATAGCCGTCTTCGCCCCGCCACCCGCGCCGTGTCTGGAGATGGAAAGCCATAGCAAACAAGGTTTCAAGGTTTCAACGTTTCAAAGATTTCGAGCGCAGAGCGCTGCGGTGTTCATTGAAGCTCTGAAACCTCGAGACTCTGAAACTTTGAAACTTCTTCCCTCACCCTTGCGTCAGCGGAATGCTTTGCGGCGGACCGCTATTGACCACGTCTTGAATCTCCACCGACGTGGGCGTAATGCGGATCACCTTGTAGCGCCGGTCCACAATCTCGCCTTCGCCCGCTACCCACACATCGTCCCCTTGTTTGAGAAAAATCTTCCTCGGTTCCCCGGCTCTGCTCGCGAAACCATAAAACTGCAGGGGGATCGGCGGCGGCGGCTGAATCTTCGGCCCCTGGTACGGGGCTTCCGCCTCCGGGTTCTTGTTCCCGTCCGTCACCGGAGAAGCTCCCGGCTTGGGAATCTCCACCTCCGCCTGCGAGATGAAAATGTTCCTCCCATTTCCCTGGTATTGAGTCAATTCGCTGGTCGCCAGAAGCGGCAACTGCAGCGTGGGATCAAGACTCTCCACCCGCGGTTTCTTCCCAGGTTTCACTCCTGCATGCGCTCTCACGCGCGGGACGGCGGGCGCCGCTGCCTGCGCACTGGAATCGGGCGACGACGGCCCCGTCAGCATGGGGATGAACTGATATGCCACGGCGAGAATGGCCAGCCCGCCCAGCGCCGCCGCCCACATCGTCTTCTTCCTGTTCTCAAGTCCCAGTTGCACTACGATCCCACCTTTAAGTACGCCTCAAGCTTCACACTCAGCTTGACTGGTCCCTGCGGCCCTCCGCCGAGGGTGACACCGTTGATGATGAAGAACATCTCGTCCCGTTCCATCGCGTTGATGAAGTGCGCCAGAGCGATGTAGTTGCCGGCCAGGTCCGCCTGGATCTCCACCGGTCGCAACTGCCCCGGTCCCTCTTCTTCCCTTTTGTATGTCGTCTGCTCGACCGCAACTCCATTGGCAGCAGCCAGTTTGTCAAACCGGTCCACGATTTCCGAATCCTGGGCAGGGAAGCGCTTTTTGTAGAAATCAACGATCTGGTGCCTGGCAATATCGACCTTGTGGGGCAGGTCCTTGAGCGGAGCCACCTGCCGCGTCTTGGTGTTGAGTTCGGACTGCAGCCGGTTCAACTCCTGCCGCCTCGATTCCGCCGACCCCACCAGCGGCGAAAAATACACGATCGCCGCCAAAAGGTCCACGCCCGCCATGATCGCCAGCGCGGTCTTCAGGTTCTTCCGCGTTTTTCTCAGGTCCGGCATCAGCGCGTGCTCCCTTTGGGCGTGCCGCTCGCCGGCTTCGGCTTCGGTTTCGACTCTGTCTTCGGCGCTGTCGAGGACGCAAACAGCGGTTCCGGAATGTAGGTGGCAACAATGTCCATCTGTTCGGTATCGCCGGTGGTGGATTGGGTCGAGCGCTCGCCGGTGATGTTGGTATCCGCGAAGCGCCCCGATTCTTCCATGCGTCGCGCCAGTTCGATCGCCCGGTCCCGCGAATCGCCTGCGACCGTCATCTTCAGGCCCAGCTCGTTGTCTTCATTCAATTGCGGATTAATCGCCACCACGTGCACTCGCGCCGGCATCACCTTCTCGAGATTCTCCAGCACGCGTGTCCAGGAAAATGCTTTGCGCTCGATGAGTTCATTCAGCAACTGCGACGTGTCGCGTGTGCTGCGGTTTTCCGGACGGTTGAGGAACTCTTCGGCACTGGCCCGCAGGCGGTCGCGATCGGCGATCAGGGCGCGCTTTTCCGCCATCGCGGCCCGGTCCCGCCGTGCATTGATCCAGCCCGTCACATCCAGCGTCAGCAGGATCAGGGTGAGCAAGCCGACCGCGACCACAGCCGTGCCCCAGCGCATCCAGAACTGACGCGCATCTTCATACGGCTGGCTCGCGAGATTGATGTCAAGACGCATAATCTTCTCTTGGAGCCCCGGACACCCTCGTCCGGGGCACGGCGGACGAGGGCGTCCGCCGCTCCACTACGAAACCAAAGCTCCTACCACTCCTGCCATTCTCCACCGCGGCACCGATGGGCTCGCGCCGACCCCCAATTGCGACGAGGCCACCAATTCCTGCACCTCGGCGCCGGTGTGCGTCTGCAGTGCTGCCGCGGTTCCTCCCGATTCCGGCAGCCCGGCAACGTAGATTCGTTCAATGTTCAGGTGATAGGTGTCCTGAAAGAACACGACCGACGGATAAACGTCCTCCGCCAGTTGCTCGCCCGTGATGGTCACCCCGCGCGGATTTTCCAGCGTGCGGAACAATTGCAGCTGGTCATCATTCAGGATGGCGATGCTGGTCGTGTGCGCATCCACTTTCACCACCAGCGTCGGCCGCTTCCCATCCGCCGCGCCCAGCGCCGCCAGCATGGAGGGCAGCACCACCCCCGGACTGAATCCCGCAGCCCGGAACGCTGCCTCGTAATCCTCGATCACGCTGGCCAGCCCCACCGCCGCTACTACCCGCACCTCATCGTTCACTTTCTGCGCGTGGAAGGAAATCTTCGCCTTCTCCACATCAAAGGGCAGCGATTTCTTCAGCCGGAACCGCACCACCCCAAGCGCATCCTCGTGATCGGAGGGCAGGGTGTCGAACTCTACCAGCATCACGCGCACCGCGGCGTCGGGTACCACCGCGATCACATCTTTTGACCGTCCCGCCAGGCTGCCCAGCGCGGCCTCAATCCCGGCTCGCACCGCCCCTGTCTGGCGCAGATTATTCTCCAGCAGATCAGGAACTACGCTGCCCGGCTCGAGTTCGCGCGTGGCAAACGCTTCCAGGCTTTCGCCCCTGTCCGTCAGGCGGCCGGCCAGCACGCGGTCCGCCGCGATTTCGCAGGCCAGCTTCGGTTTCGGGATGTTCGAACTCGGACTCATTCTCAAGAACGCCTTCTGGGCAACTCTCCTCTATAAATGAGAAACTCAACCGCCGAGAATTGCAATAGCTGAGCGGGAACAGGGGGACGTTTCAAAGTTTCAGAGTTTCAACGTTTCAAGGTTTCAACGTTGCTCACTTTGCCAGGGAACGCTGAACCTTGAAACTCTAGAGCCTTGAAACTTTGAAACCCTGAAACTTTGAAACCTTGAAACCTCGCTCTTTACCGCGTGGTCTCAATGAACGTGACCTTGTTGATCTCCTTCAGTGTGGTCATGCCCCGCCGCACTTTCTCGAGCGCCGACTCGCGCAGGAAACGCATGCCTTCCTCGCGCGCAGCCCGCCGAATCTCCGATGTCGGCCGCTTTGCCAGAATCATTTCCCGGATGCGGTCGCTCAAATCAAGCAGTTCGTGGATCGCGGTTCGCCCGCGGAAACCCGTGCCCGCGCACTCAATGCATCCCGGCCCCTCATACAGCGGAACCTGTCCCCACTGTGCCGGGTCTAACCCGCTCGCTTCCAGCACTTCCGCCGGATAATGCACCTCGGTGCGGCAGGATTCGCAAATCAGCCGCACCAGCCGCTGTGCCAGAATGCAGTTCAACGCCGACACAAAGTTATAGGGCTCGACGCCCATGTTGAGGAAGCGCCCGATCACGTCCACCACGTTGTTGGCGTGGACCGTGGTGAACACCAGGTGCCCGGTCAGTGCCGACTGAATCGCGATCTGCGCCGTCTCCGTATCGCGGATTTCGCCGACCATGATTTTGTCGGGGTCATGGCGCAGGATCGACCGCAGTCCGCGCGCGAACGTCAGTCCTTTCTTCTCGTTCACCGGAATCTGGGTGATGCCGCGAATCTGGTACTCGACCGGATCCTCAATCGTGATGATCTTGTCTTCGTCGGTCTTGATCTCGTTGACCGCGGCGTACAGCGTGGTCGTTTTGCCGCTGCCCGTCGGCCCCGTCACCAGCACCATGCCGTATGGCTCTTTGATGTAGCGGCGGAATTTGCGCAGGTCGTCCTCGTCAAACCCGACCACATCGAGCGTCAGCTTGCGGAACTTCTCGCTCATCGATTCTTTGTCGAGCACGCGCAGCACGGCGTCTTCGCCGTGAATCGAAGGCATGATCGACACGCGGAAATCAATGGCGCGTCCGTTGTATTTCACGCGGAAGCGGCCGTCCTGGGGCACGCGGCGCTCGGAAATGTCGAGCTCGCTCATGACCTTGATGCGCGAGATCACCGTCGAATGATGCTCTTTGCCGATCGGCGGCATGGCCTGCGTCAGGACGCCGTCAATGCGGAACTTGATCATCACCGAATCGTCGCGGGTCTCGATGTGAATGTCGGAAGCGCGCCGCTGCAGGGCGGTAAAAATTGTCGTATCCACCAGGCGGATAATCGGGCTGGTGTCGCCGGTCGCGGTGAGCTTGTCGATGGTCAGCGTTTCTTCCGCGCCCGTGGCCTCGTCTTCGCGGATGATGGTGAAGCCTTCGCTGGCTTCTTCCAGCACCCGCTGCGACTGCTCGGTCTTCTTCAGGATGTCCGATATCTGCTGCAGGGTCGCGACCTTGGTGACGATGCGCTTCTGCAGCAGCAAGCTGATCTCGTCGATCATCATGAGCTGGCTGGGATCGGCAATGGCAATGGCCAGACGCCCGTCCGTGGTCTCTTCCAGCGGCACGAAGTTGTAGCGGAACATCAGATCGGGCGAAATCCTTTTGAAGAGATCGTGATGCAGTTCGAAGTCCGTCAGGTCGACAAATTCGCAGCGGTAGCGCCGCGCCACGTCCTGCGCGCGTTCCAGGTCGGTGATGGGATTTCCCGTGGAAACCATCTGCCCGCCGTTCGTGGCGTTTACAAAAAGTGATTTCTTATCTGCCATTGCCATTCCACTAACCCCGTCGTTGGTCGTCGGTCGTTGGTCGTTAGCTAATCGGATGCTGCCAGCTGTGATGCTGTGCCAACGACTAACGACTAACGACTAACGACTAACGACTAACGACTAACGACTAACGACTAACGACT
>OMOD01000115.1 GCA_900290255.1 Candidatus Sulfotelmatobacter kueseliae | reverse complement strand
TGGTCGGGCCACCCTTATACGCTACCCATTGGGGCTTGCTGAAGCAACCGGATAATCAGAAGCCGACTTATCGTTACTGATCTTGTTATGGGACGTCGTTGGCTTTATCGCGTCTCCAGCGAGAACGCGTACTCCCTTCTTCTTAAGACGGTTGGTACAATCCGTCTATCGAGCATGAGGGAACTGAGTTTATGAACCAATCTGAGCCTGTGATCATGACCATCTCTGGTTTCGATCCCTTAGGAGGAGCGGGTGTAATTGCGGACCTGAAAACCTTTGGGGCTAACGGATGCTACGGTGTTGCCGCGATCTCAGCCATTGACGTCCAGCAGCGCCCCAGCGGTCTCAACGAGGTCTACCCAGTTGACGTGCACATCTTGCAAGCCTGCATGAGGTCGATACTAGCGGAGAGCAAGGTCCGAGCCATCAAGATAGGCATGCTCGCTACCCGCGCAAATGCCGAGGCCATACGCGAGGTGTTGGAGGCAAATCCATCGCTGCCTGTTGTTCTCGATCCTCTCGTACGCGCGACGGGGGGTATCGACCTGATGGATGCGGGCTGCCTCGAATTCGTACGGGATCAGCTGCTGAGTCGAGCCACCGTGATTACGCCCAATCTGCCAGAGGCTGCCGCTCTCATCGGAATGAACGTTGAAAACGTCGAGGACATGAAGTTAGCCGCGCGTAAGTTAATCGAAATGGGAGCCCGGGCGGTAGTGGTAACCGGGGGGCACTTGGAAAGACCGGTTGACGTGTTCGCCGACAGTTCTTCGAGCTTGCGTACTCTCGCCGGCGACCGGATCAAGCCGGAGAACATCTACGGTGCAGCATGCACCTTCTCTTCGGCATTAGCCGCCAACCTGGCACTCGGACGCCCGCTGGCCGAAGCTGTAATCCTGGCGAAGGCATACGTTACCGAGGCGATCAGGAAGTCCTACCCTGTCGGTGCGGGGCGAGTGCCACTCAACCAGTTCTATCGCCTTCAGGAACTGGCGGAATCCCCGCCCGCTGGCGTCAAGCCAGTTCACTGAGGGTTGTTCCCTGGGGGCATCTCACGCCGCCGGTTTCGTGTATTCGCATGCCGGGGCGTAGTTTAGTTTCACTGAAATTGGTCGGGACGGCGAGATTTGAACTCGCGACCCCTTGCACCCCAAGCAAGTGCGCTACCAGGCTGCGCCACGTCCCGACGGGGATGGATTCCGCTCGCTCGGCGTCCGCCCTCAGGCAGCCGCCAGCCTCCAGCGGAGGGGTTCACTTCGCAATTCTACACCAGCTCATGTGGGGACGGCCGCCCTCGAAAGCCTGCCCTGAGCGACCCTGAGCATAGCGAAGGGGAGTCGAATGGGTCCAGCCGGGCGCAGCCCGGCAGCCCACCCAACCTTGTGTTAGCCTGAGCGAAGCGAAGGACCTATGCAATTGCACGGGGATAGCTGGGGAAACCTCACTCCAAATCCCTCCAGTTCGCTCCCACGCCCATCTCCACCTCGAGCGGCACCGCCAGAGCGTGCGCTTTCTCCATATGCTCGCGCACCAGCGGCTTCATGATCTCCACTTCATCTTCCGGAACTTCAAACACCAGTTCGTCGTGCACCTGCAGCGTCATTCTCGACTTCAATCCCCGCTCGCGCACGGCCGCGTCAATCCGGATCATTGCGATCTTGATCAGATCCGCCGCCGTGCCCTGCAGCGGGGTGTTGACCGCGGTGCGCTCGGCGAATCCGCGCTGGTTCACGTTCTTGCTGTTGATGTCCGGGATCGGCCGCACCCGCCCGAACAGCGTCCTGACCTTCAACTCGCGCCGCGCCTCTTCCAGCGTCTTATCAATGAACGCCCGCACGCCCTTGTACTTTTCGAAATAATTCGTGATGAACTGTTTGGCCTCGCCCGGCTCAATGCCCAGCTGTTGCGACAGCCCGAACGCCGACAGCCCATAGACAATCCCGAAGTTCACCACTTTCGCCTGCCGGCGGTGGTCGGGCGTGACCATCAGCGGCGGCACACCGAACACCTGCGACGCCGTCAGCGTGTGAATGTCGTCGCCGCGCCGGTACGCTTCCACCAGGATCGGATCGCGGGAAAAATGCGCCAGCAGCCGCAGTTCGATCTGCGAATAGTCCGCCGTGAGAAGCACATGGCCGGGTTCGGCAGTGAACGCCGCGCGGATGCCGCGGCCCAGTTCTGTCCGCACCGGAATGTTCTGCAGATTCGGATTCGCCGACGACAGCCTTCCCGTCGCGGTTCCCGCCTGGTAAAAAGTCGTGTGCAGCCGCCCCGTCGCCGGATTGATCAGCGCCGGCAGCGCGTCTACGTAGGTTGATTTCAGCTTCGTCAACTGGCGATAGTCGAGCACCATCCGCGCGATGGGATGATTCTCCGCCAGTTCTTCCAGCACATCGACCGCCGTCGATATCGTCCGTCCCTTGCCGTATTTCACCGGCTTGGGCAGGTTCATGCGATTGAACAGGACATCGCCCAGCTGCTTGGGCGAGACCACATTGAATTCCATTCCCGCCGCTTCATAAATTTCTTTTTCTTTCGCCGCGATCTCCTGCTGCAGTTCGGTCGACATCCGCGCCAGCGCGGCCGTATCAATCTTCACGCCCGCCTGCTCCATGCGCGCCAGCACCGGAACCAGCGGCAGATCCATCTCTTCATAGAGTTTCCCGAGCCCTGCCTGCTCGACTTCCGCCCGCAGTGCTCCCGCCAGCCTGCCCGTGATGTCCGCCGCCTCCGCCAGTTCGCCCGCCAGTTTGAGATTGAAGCGCCGCAGCGCCACGTCCGCCAGCCAATGCGAAGAGTAGGTCGGATCGAGCAGGTACGAATACAGCATCGGATCATGCCGCACGCCCGCCGGCGTGATTCCGAGCGGCGCCAGCGCATGAATTGTGTCCTTGTAGTCGTGAATAGCCTTCGGCAAATCGGCATCCGTCAGCGCAGAACGCAGCGCGTCCGCAGTCTCGCCCGAGTCGAGCTTCACAATCGTCGCCGAGCCTGCCGCCGCAGAAATCGCCACCCGCCGCAACGCAGCCACAGGTGCTGCTGCCGCCATTAACGAAAGTTGCCCCTGCTGCGGCTTCTCTTCTTCCTCCTCTGCCTGGGCGCCCCACCCAACGCGGTTTTCGTTGGGTGGGAATTCTTCGGATTCCCCTTCCACCGCAACCGCCAGCGCGCCTCCGGCTCCCACGGCCCTCACCACGTTCCCCACGTCCTCCGCTAACTTGGCCTCGCCGTAATGCGCCTCGCTGACTTCGACCACCGGCAGCAGCTCTTTCAACAGCGACGTGAATTCGAGCTCGGTGAAGAGTTCGCGCAGCGCGTCCACATCCGGCTCACCCACGCGCATCGCCTTCACATCCAGTTCCACCGGCGCGTTCGTATCAATCGTCACCATGCTCTTGCTGAACAGGATGGTCTCGCGATTATTCAGCAGCGACTCGCGATACGTTTTCTTTTCCACTTCCGCCGCCCGTTCCAGCGCCTGCTCGACCGTCCCAAATCGTCTGATGATCTCGACCGACCCTTTGTCGCCGATGCCGGGCGCCCCGGGAATGTTGTCAATCGCGTCGCCGCGCAGCGCCATCACATCCACCACCCGCTCCGGCGGCACGCCCAGAATTTCTTCCACCTTGGCCGCGTCGCAAATCAGATTGTCCTTGGGCGGATTCAGAATCTGCACTTTGTCGTTCACCAGCTGCATCATGTCCTTGTCGCTGGAAACGACGTAAACCGGATGCGACGCCTCGGCCGCCTCCCGCGCCAGAGTCCCGATCACATCGTCGGCCTCGAACCTGGCCATCTCCAGGATCGGGATCCGGTAAGCCTCCAGCGCCCGCCGGATGTACGGCACCTGTTGCGCCAGATCCTCCGGCATGGCCGCGCGGTTCGCTTTGTAGCCCTTGTACTCGACCTCGGTGAACGTCTGTGTCTTGATGTCGAACTTGCGCACGGTCGTGACCGTCTCGGCCTGCTCGTCGCGAAAAGTCGGCCCCGCGACGTCGAAGACCGCCGCCAGAAATTCCGGCGCAAAATCTTCCCGCAGTTTACGCAACATGTTCACGAAAACGTAAATCGCCGCCGTGGGCAGCCCGCTCTTGGTCGACATCGGCCGCTGCCGCGCCATGGCGTGGTAAGCGCGGAAAATGAACGACATGGTGTCCATCAGGAATATGCGGCCGTGCGCCGAAGCGCTCTGCGCCGGAACGCGCCCACTCGCGGGCGGCGAAGCTGCAGGAGCGGCTGAAGCGGAAGTTTTTTTTCGGGGAGGCACCGCGGTTAGTGTAGCAGCAGCGTCTGGCGCCTAGAAATCCACCCGGAAGGTCGCTTTCACAATCTTGCTGCTCTTCTTTCCGCCCGGATTCCGAAACACCAGATAGTACTTCACCGGCTGATTCAGCGACGCCGGCAGATCGAAGTTCACCGCCTGATTGTGCGAAGCCTCCACCGTAAACATTGCCTCGCTCGGCCGGTTGCCTGAAAAATCGGCCTGCTGTTCCTCGTTCAGAACGAGGAAGTCGACGTTGGCGCTGTCGTCCGACGCGCCGCTCGGCTCCCCGGCGTACGACACGAACAGCCCGTTCAGGTGCGGCATCGTGGCGTGGGCCGGAATTTCGAACGGGAACATCTCGGTCGCCTTCAGGGCAAAGGTCTTCTCGAGAACGGTCTGCGTGGTTCCCACCGGCGACGGAGCAACCCGCTCCGAAGGTGCGACCGTGCTCACCGGAGCAGGCTTCTCATCTTTGGTGCAAGCTAGATCGAGCAACCAGAGCGCGCCCAGCAATGCCACCATCTGTCTGCGCCGGAATCTATGAGTGCTCAGCGTACCGCCGCCTTTCCGTATTCCGTGTTGAAGTGCAGCCGGATCTCCCCGCATGTGCCTTGCTCGGGCGAATAGACAACGCAGCTGTCGAACGGCCGGGAGTAAACGTGCAGGCTCACCGCGCGCTGGTTGAATTCCCGCGGATTCAGCACGCGATGCACCGGATCCGCCGGATCCACCGCGCAGGGATTGGACGCGTTCATTTCGACTGTGTTGAGCTGCTCCAGTTGGCAGCGCCCGGCCCGCAGGTCCTGCTCGACCACATGAAAGTTCTCCACCCGCAGCCGCCCGATCGGAGCCGCCATCCAGCAATTCTGATCGCGATGGTTGTGCACCGAACTCACCTGCCCCACTTCCCAGCAAATCGCGATTAACTCGTAGAGCGGCCTCCGGTCAATCAGATTGCGCGTGTAGTGCTGCCGGTCCCAGGTTAAATAAGGAGCGAGAGAGTCTGGGCTGACCGGCATTTCCTCCAGCAGGCGCCGCACGGTTTCGATCTCGTGGAACGCGGATTCGGGCAGTTGTCGCAGTTCTTCAACCAGCTTCTCAATGGGGACAGTTTTGACCGCGATGGGCATTCTTGAGCTCCGGGGAAAGAGTATAGCGCGAAGACGACGGCGTAATCCCCGTTTGTTGAGATCGCAAGGTGAAAAGGTAAGCTAACTGCCGGGTGCCCCATGGCCTGCGCTGAGGGAGGGTGGAACTTGAGAGGACGGGGCGGGATTACTTCGGTTCTCCGCATGCCGCGTGCCTGGGGCCAAAATCTCTCAACAGTTGCTCGTTGAGACCCCAGACCTGGTCCCGAATGCATGGCGTGCCGCCGGCTCTTTCGCAAATCTTGATCCCGCGCTCCTCGAGAAAGTGCCTGACTTCGTTTTTCGTTTTGACGCTGTCGTCTCCGTTCCGCATCGCCAGGAAATCGTGACACGAAATGCACAGTACCTCGGTCTGCTTCAAAATTTCCGACATGCCTCGGATGGCCAGACGCTCCGCTCCCTCGATGTTCATCTTCAGAAAGTGAATTCGGCCCAAGCTCAGTTCTCGATGGAGGGCGTCAACGGTTGTGGCTCGCACCGGGTTCCCTTTCACCGAACTCAGCCGATTCCCGACATACGTCCCGGAATCCATGATCATCGCCGTAGCGTCGGGAATATCGGCGATCGCCCGGTGAACGCAGATCACGTTAGCTAACGCGTTGTACTGTACGAGCTTCTCTAAGCAGCGGTAAGTTCGTGGATGGGCCTCGACGCAAATCACTTTCCCCAGCGGTCCCACCGCCCGGGAAAAACTCAGCGTTTCTTCTCCCACCCCGGCACCGATATCCATGACTACGTCGCCCGGCCGAGGCCAGTACTTCCAGAAGAAAGTTTCGCGCGCAGATTCGTCCAGGCGCCTCAGGTCCAACCGCAGGAATGGCTGAGGATAGGCGAAGTATCCGGTCTCCGTCTCGTGCATCCAGATTCCGTCATCGTAAAAGATTCTTTTGACGCCCTTCTTGTGATGCCGGGCAAGCGAACTGGAAACTGGGCCTAAGACCGACCTGATGCCTCTTTGATCTAAGAGCGCTTTAACGCGATCCAAAGCCAGCATGACGACTCCGAAGAAAGGATTCGCTTCGAACGGAGGTGAAGACTCTCCCGAGCTTCTAGGAAGAATACGGCACCGGGATAGGAGACGTCAGTGAGGAGTGAGCTTTTGGTAAGGGCTAGTTCCCAAAATGGGCATGCCTCCTCTTGTGCGACGGGACTAACCTGCTGGTTTGCGGTGACGCAAATCGCGGAGCAACCCTGATCGCAGCAGCCACAGACCTGCTGCCACTGCTGCTGCCCACGTTACCGTCACCAGTCCCAGCTGCATCAAGTCCGCCAGGTGGCTGCCATGCCCCACCGTCGCCAGCGGTACAATCTTTGCCACTTCGAAACTGATCCCGCCCGCAATCACCGCCGTGAGCGCCGCCTTGCCCAGTTCATCCCAGCGCAACCCGCTCAGCATGACCAGTTTCTTCCACTGCAGCAGCAACCCCAGCGCCGCCAAATTTGCGCCAATACCTATGTCCGACGCCCATGCCAACCCCACCGTGCCGAACCTGTGAAACAGAAAGGAATACATGGGCAGCGACGCCACCGTAATCAAAGTCGTCGCGGTCATGGGCGTGAGCGTGTCGCCCGCCGCATAAAACGCCCGTGCATAAAGCCCTTGCGCCGCCCAGAACACCAGCGAAATCGAGAACCAATAAAAATAAATAGCGGTCGGCTGCGTATCCGCAAACAGGAACTCTCCCCGCCGGTACACCAGGTCGATCAGGGGAAGCGCGGCCGCCATCATCCACGCCGCCGCCAGAAATGACGCCGCTGCCACCCGGTACACCGAATCATTCACCGTTGCCGCAAATTCCTCGCGCCGCTTCTCATTGAACAGCCGCGCAAAAAACGGCAGCGACGCCTGCCCCGTTGCCTGTCCCAGCACCGCAATCGGCACCGCAAACAACTTCTTGGCAAAGTTGATCCACGCAATGCCCCCCTCGACGCTCGAAGCGTAGTGCCGTATGATCCAGTCGTCGGCCGCCACCAGCGAAAAGCCGAGCATCAGCGGCAGCGACAGCCGCACCCACTCCCGGAATGCCGGATTCGTCACCGCAAACGATGGCCGGTATCCCGTCCCGATCCGCACCGCCCCGATCACGCTCGCCAGAAACGGCCCGGCAATACTCCCCAACACCGCCCCGTAAGCCAACGACGCGATGCCGAAATGCCGTCCGCCGACCACCCCGCCCAGAATGATGAACACGTTGTAAACGAGCGGACCGAACGCCGGAAACAGGAACAGCCGGTGCGACAGCAGCACCGCCGAGACCACCCCGCCGACATAAAAGAAAATCTGCGCCGGCAGCAGAATTCTCGTGAGATGAACGCACAACTCGATTTTTGCCGGCGTGAATCCTTTCACGAACCAGCGCACAAACTGCGGCGCGAAGATCTCGGTGAGAATCGTCCCCACGATCAGCACCGCCGTCATGGCCGTGATGATGATCGAAAACGTCTTCTGCGCGTCGGCGTCACGTTTCTCCGCCAGGAAGCGGGTGTAAATCGAAATGAACGTGATCGAAGCCGCGCCCCCGGCCACAATGTAGTTGAGAAAATCAGGCAGGGTGAATGCCGCCACGTAGGCGTCGGTCTGCGACCCGGCGCCGAACGCGTAGGCGATGTAGGCCTCGCGCACATAGCCGATTACTCGCGACAGCATTACCGTCCCCATCAGCAGCAGCGTCGCGGAAAATGCCGTGTGCTGATGCGATGGACGAAAGAACCGCAGCCAGTTCCTCATGGAGATTGGTTCGGAACTCCAATCTTATCGGAATCTCCAATCGCAAGTGTTGACCGAAGGGAATCCACTGCGGATATATGGGTACCAAAACTGAGGCTGCCCCACCCTTCGCGATTTTCGAAGGGTGGGTGTTTTGACCTCCTACTCGGATGCGGGTGCCCCACCCTTGGCGGTTTTCGAAGGGTGGGTGTAAGAGCACATTGAATAGGACCGGTTTTTAGCCCTGGGAGGTTCAAGCGACAATCGAAAATCTGCAATCGGAAATCCCGCCTACCCTCGCTCGAACGCGTGCTTCTTCTCCAACTCTTCCACGGCCGCGCGTCGCGCGTTCTCGAATCGCTCCGCCTGATTCATCAGCTCCGGCGTCGCCTTCGCCCATTCGCTGTCGATCCGCAGCAGTCCCTGCTCCGCCAGGCGCACCGCGATCTGCAGCAAATGCGCCGTCGTCGTCTGCAGATACTGCGCGTCCGCCGGATCACCAATCCACACCCGTCCGGGTGCCCCACCCTTCTCGCGTTCTTGGCGAGAGGGTGGGGGGGGTGACTTCTCTTGTTCGCCGGGTGCCCCATTTCTCGCGTCCTTTACGATAAGTGGGGATTGTGATTCTTCAGATACGAGCGCCAACTTCGTCTCCCAATAGATCTTCCGTTCCACAAACTCCGCCATCGCCTCATCCGTCGCCTTGCCAAACACCCACTGCTGCCGCTTGAAGTCGTAATGCCGGCTGGAAAACGGCACCGGCAGCAACTTCCCCGACTTCAAAAACTCTATCTGACGCCGGTCCACTTCCTTGCGCAGCGCGTTGATCACCGGAGCCTCGGCGGACTGCGGTTCGAGCGACGGTATCACCTCGCGCACCGTCTGCGACAAATTCACCGCCACCGGCGCGTGCAATTCATCCGACCCCACGAGGCGAATGTCGCCATGCAGCACCCAGAAATCCGCTCCCGACGTCGCCCGGTGAAACGGCCACTCCAGCTTGATCGTCAGCGGCAGCCCGGTGAGCGTCATCCAGATTTTCTTGTCGGCTGCCTCGCGCGCTTCGTCCAGAACTCCGCCACTACCCTGCAACTCCGTCATGCGTCGACATCCCTTTTCATGTGGAAATCAGAAACCCCAGATAGACTGCCAACAATTTTACCGGATCGACGGCGGGTGCCCCATCCTAGTCTCGCTGCCGGTTGCCCCGTCCTTGTCGCGTTCTTTGCGACAGGGCGGGGACTTTGACTTTGCCGACTGCGGGTGCCCCATCCTAGTCTCGCCGCTCTTTGGCGAGACTAGGGCGGGGACTTTCACTTTGCCCCGTCACTGCCCGTCAGATCGTTCTGTAACAACAGAACGATGACACCAAAAAAAAATTACCCCGCCTTCTTCCTGACCTTCGCCCCGATGCGCAACATTTTCCGCACCGTGCCCGTCGGCAGCCGCTTCATCTGGTCGTACAGTTCCGTGACCGCCTCGAAGAACCCGGCCATCGCCTCCAGTCGCTCCCGCGTGTACTTCGCCCCCGGGTCTTTCGGATCCACCTCCGCCAGGCAGCGCCGCAGCACCTCCCGCGTCGGATCGATCTCCCGGCGTTTTCTCTGCTCGATCACCAGCCGGAACATCTCCCAGACATCCTTCATGGACTCGTAGTGTTCCCGGCGGTCGCCCAGCACGTGCACGGCGCGCACGATCCCCCAGGTCTCCAGCTCCCGGATGGACGTGCTCACGTTGGACCGCGCCACGCTCAGCGTTTCGGCGATCTCCTCGGCCGGCAGCGCCCGCGGCGAAAGGTACAGCAGCGCGTGGATCTGCGCCACCGTCCGGTTGATCCCCCACTTCGTCCCCATTTCCCCCCAGTGGAGGATGTATTGCTTCTGCAGGTCCGTCAGTTCTGCCATATCGTTTCCTTCAGTACAGACTGAATGTACAGAATAGTCCGCTCCCCTGTCAAGCCTGCTTTCATGTGGCGCCGCCAACCTCCGCCGCGAACTCCCCCGCATCCCGTTCGCAAGCTCCACAGGGGCTGAAGCCCGTAAAGACGGACCGCGCGACGCCGGGCTGAAGCCCGGCTCTTCCACGGTAGCTCCAAGGACGGTGGAAGTGACGTGGAAGAGCGGTCCTTTGAGGGCCGCGTTACGAAACGAAAAAAAGAAAACAATTCCACTCTGCCCAAGGCCGTTGCCGGAGAGCGAAGCTCGCAGGCGACTCGGGCTACAGATGAACTCCGGTACGAGAAACTGTCCGATCAGCAAGAAGATCAAGTTCTTTCTCAGATCAAAATCATGCAGGACGCGGGGGAGAAGCAACCCGCTAGCCAAGACGACCTGCGGGTTTTCCGCGCCTTCGCAAAAGCCGGCCAGCGCCTTGCCGAAATCCACGTGCACTACGAACAACAACCCGAATACCCGCTCACGAAAGGTAGAAAAGGCCGGCGAAAAAATCGATTACCGCGTCACGAAAATGAAGCTGAGCAAGGACAAGACCTCGCTCATCTACAACCAGTTCCTTACCCTCTCCGGCATCCCGCCCGAGACCTACGAATACCGCCTCGGCAACCGCTCAGCTCTGGAATGGGTCATTGATCAATACCAGGTCTCTACCGACAAGCGCAGCGGCATCACCAACGACCCCAATCGCGAAGACGACCGCGAGTATATCCTTCGCCTCATCGGCCAGGTCATTACGGTTAGCCTTGAGACGGTCAAAATCGTACGCTCCCTTCCAAACCTCGGCCTGCCCGAGTAGCTCCGATCGTTCTACAATCGAAATCGAAAATGCACCTCGCCCGCATCGCCGAACTGCTGCAACCGTTCCTATCCCGCGCCTCAAATCCTTGTCATTCCGAACCGGCGAACGCCGGTGAGGAACCTGCTGTTCTTTCGCCTGCGCAACTCCATGATATATCGACGTACATCGATATACTTCTCCGCTGGAATGCTCGCATCAACCTCACCGCCATTCGCGACCCGGAAGCGATCGTCACCCGCCACTTCGGCGAGAGCCTCTTCGCCGCCCGCTACCTGTTCCCAAACGCGGGCCGCCAAGGCAAGAAAGACAAGAATTCCTCCGCGTCCTCTGTGTCCTCTGCGGTGAAAGATTTTGACGTCGCCGATCTCGGCTCCGGCGCCGGATTCCCCGGCCTCCCCATCAAGCTCTGGGCTCCCGACATCTCCCTCACCCTGATCGAGTCCAGCCACAAGAAGGCCGCCTTCCTGCGGGAAGTCACCCGCGCCCTTACATTGACGGACGTCAATATACAAGCCGCCCGCGCCGAAACTCTCCCTGCCGCCAGCTTTCAACTCGTCACCCTGCGCGCGGTCGAGCGCTTCGCTTCCATCCTTCCCGTCGCCGCCAACCTGGTTGCTCCCGCAGGCCGACTCGCTCTCCTCATCGGCTCCACGCAGTTCGACCCGGCACGCTCCCTGTTGCCAGAACTGTCGTGGTCAGATCCCGAGCCGGTCCCGCTGTCGCATACGCGAATCCTGGCCGTCGCTCACCGCCCCGCGCAATAGGCCACGGTCCCTGCGCCCCAGTCAGTTCTGTCCTCACTGCCATAACCAGACTAGTTAACAGGTGGACCAAAGCATGGTTTCCGAGGTAATCATGACTGGTGAGACTAATAGGAACTCCATTGGCAGCAAGCCAAAGTGGGACGATGACCGTATTTTGGCAGTACCGGCATCATCTTAGCGCCTTACAGATTTCCGACCTCCTTCTTACAAAGGGAGAGAGTTTTCCACAGTGTTCCTTAAGGAACATTTCTCCCGCCTTTTTCCTGCCCCCTATCTTGCACGTGGGGATTGTTCTTAGAGCGCAGCCTCCCCAAGCTAATACCTGCGCCTGACAAAACCCCGTAGTGTTCCTTCAGGAACATTGGACGCGTTTTGCACACAAATCACGCACGTGCACAGCGATTCGTCATTGCAATGAGAAGAGTAGCGCATTATGCTGCGGAGTTAGCTCTGGTTTCTCCTTACACTCCCATGGGACGCGTCATCGCTATTGCCAACCAGAAGGGTGGCGTCGGCAAGACTACGACGGCCATCAACCTGGCCGCGTCGTTTGCGGCCGCCGAAGTGAACACGCTGCTCGTAGACTGCGACCCGCAGTCGAACACGACGAGCGGATTGGGCTTCGCCAAGGATCCCGGACGGATCAGTTCCTACCACATGATCATGGGCGCGGCCTCAGCCGAGGAGGCGCTGCTGACCACTGAGCTCGAACAGCTTTGGCTGATTCCATCGCACAAGAATCTGGTGGGCGCGAACCTTGAGCTGGTGGACGCAGAGGGGCGTGAGTTTCGCCTTCGCGAGGCGCTGGCTCCCCTGCGGGATCGCTTCCAGTTCATCGTGCTGGACTGCCCGCCGGCGCTGGATCTTCTGACGCTGAACGCTCTGGTGGCAGCCGACGCCGTGCTCATCCCTATGCAGGGGGAGTACTTTGCGCTGGAAGGCATCAGCGAGCTGCTGGATACGATTGATCGCATACGCCAGGGGCTGAATCCGGGCCTGGGGATTGAGGCGGTCGTGCTGACCATGTTCGACGATCGCACGAACCTGGCGCAGCAGGTAAGGGCAGAGTTGCAGAACTTCTTTGGCGAGAAGCTGTGCGCGACGACCGTACCCAGGAACATCCGGCTGGCAGAGGCGCCAAGTTATGGCAAACCAGCCTTGGTGTACGACCCGCGGTCGAAAGGAGCGGAGAGCTATATCCGGCTGGCGAAGGAAATCATCGAGAGGCAGGCGTTAGGGACCGGACTTCGGACCTCAGACCTCGGGCCCCAGCCGGCGGCCGTCAGTGATCAGGCGGTCGCTCCTGCAGCAGGGGGCATAGCAGAGGGCGCTGAGGCACCTGCGGGCCAGCAAGGCGCAGCGGTTGAGGAGATTCCGGCGGCGGACGAGATGGATAAGACAGCCTAGTATATTGATGAACATCAATATATTAGATTGACATACATCGATATACAGATCGTAGCGGAAGATGCCAACAGCAGGTTCCTGGCCGGCTGACGCCGGGCGGGAATGACAGACGCTTTGAGCGTGGAGATGAGGGGATGACAACGACAGCAGCGAATGTTGCGGTGCATTCTGGAGAGAAGGAAAAACCGGAGAAACGGCGGGCGCTGGGCCGGGGACTGGAGTCTTTGTTGCCCGGACCCCGGGTAGTGGAGGGAACGGCGACACGGCCGGCGGCGGGCGGCGACACGGCCACAGCCGAGCTTCGCTCGGCCGGACAGCCGGGGGCGGCTGTCCCCACCTCCGCAACTTTCGCTGACGAAGCGGCTTCGCGGCAGCCCGAGCCGGGAGTGGTGCCCACGATTCAGGCGGTGGTGGAGAAGGAGCCGGAGGAAGGCATCACGATTCTGGCGCAGGCGGAGTCGCGGATCCCGGGGAACCTGGTGGCGAACCTGGCGATCGAGGATATCGACAAAAATCCGTTCCAGACACGGTATGTGGGAAGTGACGACGCGCTCCAGGAGCTGACCGACTCGATTAAGGCAAACGGAGTCATCCAGCCGATTCTGGTGCGCCCGGCGGAGGAAGAAGGACGCTACATTCTGATTCTGGGCGAGCGGCGCCTGCACGCTTCGAAGCTGGCGGGGAAGACGACGATTCCGGCCATGGTGCGGCGCGTCTCCGAACAGCAGGCGGCGGAGATGACCATCATCGAGAACCTGCAGCGTGAGGACCTGAGCCCGCTGGAGCAGGCCGAAGCGTTCCGGGTGCTGAGCGAGGAATTCCATCTGACCCAGGCGCAGATCGGGGAACGGGTGGGGCTGTCGCGGGAGTCGGTCTCGAATTACATGCGGCTGCTGAAGCTGCCGCGCGAGGTGATGCAGTTGCTGGCGGAAAAAAAGATCAAGTTCGCCGAGGCCCGGGAACTGCTGAAGCTGGAGGATGATCAGCAGATCGTAAAAGCGGCGCTTTACGCCGTGAAGAAGGGCCTGACGGTGGAGCAGGTGGAGCGACTGGTGCTGCGAATGAGCGGATGGCTGGATGCGATCCCGGGGATGCCGGGGCAGGAAAGGAAGACGGGCGGTGCACGGTGGGTGGATCCGAATGTGCGGGCAGCGCAATTCGAGCTGGAGCGGCTGCTGGGAGTGCGGGTGAGGATTCGCGACCGGAAGGGAAAAGGAAAGATCGTGATTGAGTATTCGACGGTGGATGATTACGAACGTGTGGTCGATGCCTTGCGCGGGAAGAAAGTCTAGCAGGCCGCGGAAAAGTCACGAATGCGTGCGCCACGGTGGAAGAGCGGCGCTTCAGCGCCGCGTAAGCGGTTTGAAATCAATGCGGGCTTCAGCCCCCGTGGTCATTCTCCGACCGACGGCGGACTTTTTCCGCATCCTTCTGGATGTTGAAGGGAAAAAAGTAGGGCCAGGGACCAGGGTTCAGCGGGCGGCCGCTTGGCCGCCTTTTTGTTTTCGGCCGGAATCAGAGCAGTAACCGTGGGATGATCACGCTGCGGCGAGCCAGATCTCTGGCGGCCAGCGGGGTTTGGCACGACAGAAGTGGTATGTGGAGGTTGGCGGTGTTGACCAGCATGGTTCGGCCCTGGGTCTCGCGCGTCTCGCAGAGGATGGTGACATTAGATGTAAAGTGGAGGCCTCTCCGATCAGTGTGCCGAGCCCGCCCTACGACGACTTCCCTTCACCCTATGTCGGGCCTATGGCCGTGGGCGATTTCAAAAAACTCGATCTGGCCACGGCGAACTTGAGTGATGGAACGGTATCGATCTTGCTGCAGCAGTAGTTCCGGGCAAAACCCACACAGAAAAACGCCACCCTGCCGCGCGTAGCGGAAAGATTCCCGACTTTTGTTGCGTCGGCGTAATCTTTGAGGAATCAAGATAGTGAACACGGTGGACAGACACGTCGACTCCGGAGGGACACGTGAGCCAAAGTGGGACAGTGGCAGCCGCCACAGTGGAGTTCGTGTAGACCGGAGGCTGCGGTTCTTCGAGAATGTTTACTGGTGTGGTCCTACCCGAGTGGGATGTTCATGCTGGATCGTGCGGTGCTGAAATCGGTCGCGGAGCAGGTGATGAGCGGCGCTGAAGTCGTGGTGGAGGGCCGCGCGTCGCGGGTGATGCGGACGGGAAGCCGCCGGTTTCGGACGGTGCGGTTTGCGATGGGCGGGAGAGAGTATCAGGCGATCGAGCAGAATCCGGAGAAGCCGAGCCGGTGGGGCAAGCTGGCGCGGGAGGGGCATCGGGTGGTGCAGTTTCGCGATCTGGCTTCCGGCAAATATGTAGCAGTGGTGGTGGATGCGGAAGTGACCGAGTATGGAAGGTGAGCCGGAAGGGAATATGGCCACGAGAGGCATGCTGATTTCGTTGGTTGCGGCCGTCCTGGCAGCGATGGCATGGGCTCAAAGTCCGGCCGCATCGCAGACCACAAGCCCCGCAGCCAGCGCCTCATTGAGCCAAATTCCGCCCGGTGGATCGATGGTGGCTGAGCTGGCTACGTCCGTCGGTGTCAGGAAGGCCAAGACCGGCGACAAGATTGAAGCCAAGCTGACGATGGATGCGCTATCGCACGGCAAGATCGCGATTCCGAGAGGCACGAAAATCATCGGGCACGTAACCGATGCCAAGGCGCGGACCAGGCAGGTACCCGAGTCTCGGTTGGAGATCGCTTTCGATTGCCTGGTCTTGAAAAACGGACGGGAAATCCCGCTGAAGGCTACGATTCAGGCGGTGGGAGCGCCCATGCAGGCTTCTGCCCCGGCCCTCAGTGACCTGGGGGAGCAAGGACAAGGACAGGGAGTTAACGATGCCCCGGGACCGAATGGGATGAAGAAAATCCTAAGAACCGCACCTCCCGGCTCTGCTCGCCCGCCATATTCAGGGGGTGGTGCTGAAGAACCCACGGACAGCGGCGGACCCCACCGAGATTCGGCGCAATCGCTGGGGCCAACCAGCCAGGGTGTAGTCAGGATGAAAGCGATTACGCTGAGCAACACCCCACAAGGTTCTGCCATCAGCTCAACCAGCAAGAACGTGCATCTGAGCAGCGGGACACAACTGGTACTCCGAGTCAATGAGTTCTATAAGAAGGGATGTCAAGAAAAAAGTTCTCCCTCGACCGGAGGGCGAG
>OMOD01000189.1 GCA_900290255.1 Candidatus Sulfotelmatobacter kueseliae | reverse complement strand
ATCTCAGATGTGTAGCTTAACTTCCGGTCTCAAACGGTCCCATTTCCGCTGACGTGGCACACCGCTATCTGATCGACGGCATGCTCTCCCATCCCGTGCCCACACGGCCCCTGCGCGAAATGGGCGCAGACCGTGTGCTGGCCGTACACTTGAAGGGAACATGGGCGAATGGCAGCGCGCCCCGGCATCTGCTCGATGTGATCGGGCAATCGTTCGCCATCGCGCAGAATGCGATGTCGAGCCTGTGGCGGCAGGCGGCCGACGTCGTGGTCGAACCTGACGTCGGGGACTTCGCCTATGACGACTTCAAGCACGCCGACGACCTGATTCGCATGGGCGAAGTGGCGATGCGTAAAGCCTTGCCGGAAGTGCAGTTGTGGCTGGAGTCAAAAGCCGAAGCGTCCCCTCACGGCGTCGAACGCCGCCGCTCGCCCCGCAGCGCTCCCATGCCCGCCGACTGAGAATTCTCCCCCTCGCTCGAAAAGCGCCCAGCCGCATAGGCCCGCAACACGTTACCAAAGGCGTACTTAACCCGCGCGGATGCGTTGACTTACAGGTAACTGCCGTTTAGTATTCGACGTTCTAGCGATGGCGCGAGGCAGTTCGTGTGACCGCGCATGGGGTGGTTTATCTCGTCAGCGGCTCGCTGCTGGAACGTATTCCCCCGGAGTAGGAGGGTTGGAAGCGCTATCGTTCCGCAGTATATGTCACGGCGAATTGCTTGGGCCGCATGGGTGCTCGTCGTCATTCAGGTCGCTGGGTTCGTTTTCCTCAAGCCCGGTTCGCCGCGGGCATTGCTTTCCAACCTCACGCAAATCGCCGCCTGCTTCACCGCGGCCGGATTTTGTCTCGCCGCGTCGCGCCGCAGCCGCGACATGGCGCGCACATTCTGGGCCCTGCTGGCCGTTTCCCTCGCCTCCTACGGACTGTCCAACGTTGTTTGGACCTTCTACGAGAACTGGCGGCAAACCGCGGTTCCTTTCTCTCCCATCTCTCAATTCCTCTACCTTTGCTATGACGCGCCTCTGGTGATGGCCCTGTTCCTGCGCGAGAGCGAGGATCCTTCCGGTCTGGACTGGCAGCGTTCCCTCGACTTCGTCCAGATGCTGATGGTGGCCTTCCTCATTTATTACGACTTCCTGTTCCTGCGCGCTCTCCATCGCGGCCTTCACAGTCTGGAGCTGATGGAGCAGGCCATGACGAACATCCTCAATTTCGTCTTGGCCGGCGCGTTTGTTCTTCGTTCCTTTTGGGGACGCACTCCGCTGGTGCGCAGCTTGTGCCGTCGCGCGTCCGTTTACCTTGTTGTCTATGCACTGGCTGCTGGCGTGGGTGATTATGCCCTCACCTTCATTCACGCCACTTCGGGAGCCTGGAGCAGCCTGGCCTGGACCGTGCCCTTTATCGTTGCCGCGATCCTCGCCGCTGGATTTGATCCCTCCGCCGAGACCGCCAGCAAGGTTCCCGCCGAGTCCTGGAACCAGCGCACCTTCCTGCTCAAGAACATCGGACTGGCCGTCATGCCGCTGACGGTGTGGGCTCTCGCCTTGCGTGCCGCCGATCACGACCGCATCGTCGCCTACGGCACCGTGATCGTCTCTCTGGTCTGTTACGGGGCGCACCTGACCATCAGCCAGTATCGCAATCATCAAATCGTGGAAGCGCTCCGCGCCTCCGAAGAACGTTACCGCCTGGTGTTCAAACAATTGCTGCAAGCCGAAAAAATGCAGGCCATCGGACGTCTGGCCGGCGGCGTCGCGCACGACTTCAACAACGTGCTCACCGTCATCCTGGGATATGCCCAGCAATTGCTCGACAACAGAACCCCAAGCGCGGAAATCGTCCATCGCAGTGCGGGTCACATTCTCACGGCCGGCGAACGCGCCGCTTCGCTTACCCGCCAGCTGCTCGCCTTTGGCCGCAAGCAACTCTTGCAGCCCACCGTCCTCAACCTCAATGTCGTCCTCGTGGATATTGACAAGATGCTGCGCCGTCTCATCAGCGAAAATGTCGAGATTGTCACCAAGCCCGCGCCCAAGCTTGGCTCGGTTAGAGCCGATATTGGCCAGATTGAGCAGGTGATTCTGAATCTGGCCATCAACGCGCGCGATGCCATGCCCGGCGGCGGCACGCTCACGCTCGAGACCGGCAATGCCGATCTGGACGAGAGCTACGCCCAGGAACATGCCGGCGTGCGTCCGGGTTCTTACGTAATGTTGGCCATCAGCGACACCGGCATCGGCATGGATGCCGAGACCCAGGCCCACATCTTCGAGCCCTTTTTCACCACCAAGGAAGACGGCAAAGGCTCCGGCATGGGCTTGGCCACGGTCTACGGAGTCGTGCAGCAGAGCGGCGGCCATATCTGGGTCTACAGTGAACCGGGACGGGGAAGCACCTTCAAGCTTTACCTTCCCCGGGTCGAGGAAGCAGCCGAAACTGCCGCCAAAACGCAGGCGCCCGCACCCACGATCCGCGGTACGGAAACCATTCTCGTGGCTGAGGACGACCGCCAGGTGCGCGACCTGGCCGTCGCTATTCTGAAGGCCTGCGGCTACCTCGTGCTCGTGCTCGAGAGCGTTCTGGAAGCCGAGCGCGTATGCCAGCAGCACCAGGGCAGCATCGATCTGCTGCTCACCGACGTGATCATGCGCGAAATGAGCGGTCCCGATCTCGCCCAGCGCCTCAAGAAACTGCGCCCGCGCACCAAAGTCCTGTTCATGTCCGGATACACCGACGCCGCCATCGTGCATCAGGGAGTTCTCGACCCCGGCATCGCCTTTCTTCCCAAGCCGTTTACGCCCTCCTCGCTCGCCGGAAAAGTCCGCCAGGTGCTCGACCAACCTAAGGCGTGATGACGCTCAATGGAGGACTTCTGCCTCAGCACGCTGGCCTCCCTTCCATAGAGGAGAACACCCGGGGCCAGGGTCACTCACTGACGCCAGTGATTCAGATCACACAGCCGTGTGCGGAAAATAACCCCAAACTTGGCTGTGGACTGACCTCCAGACCTGGGTCGAAGTTTAGGGTCATCAATTAACTTCTTTTGTTTCTTCTACATGCCACCATTGCCCGCGTGAGTGTTAGAGCCGCTCAATTGGTTGCCAACCTGCCTTTACCCATACGTAAGCAGGGCCAGGCGACAGTGATTCCTGGCTGGCCTTTGGCCAAAAGGGGGTTTGGAATGCGTGCTCCTTACGGTCTGAATATTCTTGATAACTGCGTCAGTTGCCCGGTCCGGGGAGAACATCTTTTCTGCAATCTTTCTCTAAACGCCGCTCAGCGCCTCAACGAGATCAAGTCCACCGCGGTTTACCCCAGAGGTGCCATGCTTTTTATTGAAGGGCAGCAACCGCGCGGCGTGTTCGTGCTTTGCAACGGGAGAGTGAAGCTTTCGACCACTTCGCGTGAAGGCAAGACCATCATCACCAAAATATCGGAACCAGGAGACGTCCTCGGGCTGAACGCCGTCGTTTCCAACCGCCCCTATGAAGTCACCTCCGAGATGATGGAGCCCGGCCAGGGGAACTTCATTCCCCGCGACTCGCTGCTGCAGCTGATGAAAGAATTTCCTGAAGCCGCCATCCGCGTGGCCCAGCAGTTGAGCCGCAACTACTTCACCGCCCACGAAGAGATTCGAACCCTCGGCCTCGCCATCTCGCCCTCGGAAAAATTCGCCAAGCTGCTGCTGTCCTGGTCAACCTCGGTCCCGCAGAATGACGGCGCTTCACAACTGAGGCTGACGTTAACTCACGAAGAAATTGGAGAACTCATCGGCACCACCCGCGAAACCGTCAGCCGCCTCTTCTCCGACTTTAAGAAAAAGCAGTTGCTGCAGTTGAAGGGAGCAACGCTCGTGATCCGCAGCCTTCCGGCTCTGGAGAAGATTATCCATTCGTGAAGGATCATCTTTCCGCTGGAGAGTGGCTGTGGAGGCCCGGACGCCCTCGTCCGGGCGGGCGAGCGAAGCACGCCGGGGCAGTCGTGAAGGATCATCTTTCCGCTGGAGTGAAACCAGAGTGGCTGTGTCCCATCCGGGGTCGTGGAGGCCCGGACGCCCTCGTCCGGGCGGGCGAGCGAAGCTCGCCGAGGCAGTCTTTTCCGGATGAATGGCTCTTGAGATTTGGTCGCGATTGACGAATCCCTGGGAAGCGTGACACGGGCTCCTTCTCCGGGAATCGCAAACGCGTTCGGGGATTAGACGGGTCCTATTCATGCGGCAGCCGCTGCTTTTTCCGCCTCCTCGCGTATCCTCTTCCACGCTCTCTCCACATGCCGCGCCTGCGTGTTCGTCTGCCCCACGCACAGGCGCAGCGTGAGCTTGCCCTTCAGTTTGGTGTGCGTCAGAAACAAATCCCCGCTGCGGTTCAGCCGGTCCATGATGCTCTGATTAACAGCGTCCTGATTCGCCGCGTCTCCGCCCTTGTGCCGGAAGCACACCAGATTCAGCGGCGCCAGAGCCGCCAGCTCGAACCGATCATCTTCCCGCACCCACTCCGCGAACTCCTGCGCCAGCCTCACGTGCTCGCGAACGTGGTGCCGCAGGCCTTCCACCCCGTAATGCCGGATCACGAACCACAACTTCAGCGACCGAAAACGCCGTCCCAGCTGGATGTGCCAGTCGCGGTAATCGATGACCGCGCCCGATTCCGTGGCCTGGTTGCGCAGATATTCCGGCAGGATGCTCAGCGTCTGAATCAGCGCCTTGCGGTCAGCCACCCAGAAGCAGTTGCAATCGAAGTTGGTGAACATCCATTTATGCGGATTGAAGTTGTAGCTGTCGGCCAGTTCCACTCCGTTCTGCAGATGGCGAAATTCGGGGCAAAGCATCGCCGTACCCGACATGGCCGCGTCCACGTGCAGCCAGAGATTGTGCCGCTGGCAAACTTCCCCGATCGCCGCAATCGGATCCATCGCGTTCGAAGACGTCGTGCCCACCGTCGCACACACGAAGCAAGGCGTGAGGCCGGCGCGCTGGTCGGCCTCGATCTGTCTCGCAAGCGCATCTGGGCGCATGGCGAAGTTGTCATCCACGTCGATCAGGCGCAGATTTTCTGTGCCGATCCCGGCGATCATCGCTGCCTTCTCTAAGGACGAGTGGGTCTGCGTCGAGGCATAAGCAACCAGCCGTCCGTTGCACCCTTTCTTGTTGCTCGAGTAATTCGTGGCGCGTTCGCGCGCCGCCAGCAGCGCGCACAACGCCGCGCTCGAAGCCGTATCCTGAATGACCCCACCGCCGCTCTTCGACGACAAGAACTTCTCCGGCAGCCCCAGCATTCCGACCAGCCAGTCCATCACGTGGGTTTCCAGTTCGGTGCAGGCCGGACTGGTGGACCACAGCATCCCTTGCACGCCCAGCCCGGAAGAAACCAGGTCGCCGAGGATTCCCGGCCCGGACGCATTGCATGGAAAATAAGCGAAAAAATTGGGCGACTGCCAGTGCGTCACTCCAGGCAGAATCAGCCGCTCCACATCTTTCAGCAACCACTCAAACGGCTCGCCCTGCGCTGGTGGATTCTTCGGCAGCGCCGCGCGAATCTCTCCCGGCTTGACCTGCGAGAGCACGGGGAACGATTCAATGCGGGAGTGGTAGTCGGCAATCCAATCCACCGCGGCATGGCCGTAGCGGCGGAATTCGTCAGACGTCATATGGAAACTTTTCTCTTCGGACATTTGGTCCTCAGCCTTCACTTCAATCTTCCAAAATACACGCGCGTGTTGTATTCGACCGCCACGCGTCCTTCCACCTTGTTTGCCGCGAACACCTGTCGCAATTCTTCCAGCATCTCGGCATGCCTGGGATGCTCCGGCCCCGGCGCGTATGAAGACGACAGCAGCCGCCCTTCCAGCCCGGCATAATCGAATTCCTGCCGCATCCGGTACACGCGCTCCTGAAATGGAGCCGGATCAAAGAACTCATTCACAACTGCCGTGGTCCGTTCATGTCGGACTTCCTGGTAGTCGGTGCCGAACCTCAACAGCAGTTGCTCGTAATCCCGCAGAAACGCAGTTGCATCGGTCAGCCGCTCGTTCCAAAGCAGCACCAGCCATCCACCCGGTCTGAGGATGCGAATGAACTCACGCCGCGCCTGCTCCCGCTTGAACCAGTGTGCCGCCTGCGCGGCCGTGACGAAATCCACGCTCCCGTCGTCTAGCGTTGTCGCCTCTGCCGTTCCCGCAACGCTCGTAAACCGCGGGAACGCCGCCAGCAGCCGTTCCCCCGCCTGCCGCATCTCGGCGTTCGGCTCAACGCCTATCACACGATTGCCGTTCTCCAGCAGCATACGCGTCCAGATTCCGGTGCCCGAGGCAACATCGGCGATTTCATCCTCCAGCTCCAGGCCGCAGTCGTCTTTCAAAACTCGCAAAGCTTCCGGCGGATATCCCGGCCGGTAGCGGACATAGTTCTCCACCCGATCGGAGAACCGGTTGGTCGCGTTCGCAGCGGGCATAAAAATCATGTAGGGACAGCCGCCCCCGGCTGTCCAGTCGAGCGAAGCTCGACGGTGCCTCCCCTCGTCACCGGCAAAGCAAGACACTTCCCAAGTTTCCTCAGCCTTGCCAGAAAGCCATTCTAACGGCAGGATAGAGATACTGTCCCTATGCGCGTCGTGATCAAAATCGGCACCAGTCTTATCGCCCCCGGCGGGCAGATTGACCCCAATCTGCTGCGCGCCATGGTCGATCAGTTCGACCTCGCCAAGAACGAGTACCTGATCGTCACTTCCGGCGCCATCGCCGCCGGCATGTCGAGTTTGCGTTTGGCAAAGCGCCCGGCCGACGTGCCCCGCATGCAGGCCTGCGCCGCCGTCGGCCAGAGCCGCCTCATGCACACCTACGAGCGCCTGTTCTTCGGCAAGAAGGTCGTGGCCCAACTCCTGCTCTCCAGCGACGACTTCACTTCGCCAGTGCGCTATCGCAATCTGCAGAATGCTCTGGGTGAACTGTTGGCGCTGGGCGTCGTTCCCATCGTCAATGAGAACGACAGCGTCTCGGTGCGCGAACTGGAAGGCGCCTTCGGCGACAACGACGAATTGAGTTCGCTCCTGGCCACGGCCGTCGGTGCCGACTGGTTGCTGCTCCTGACCAACGTTGACGGATTCCTGGTTCCCAACGGGCGCAAGAAACCCCGCCTGCAGCGGGTGATTCGCAAGCTGACGCCCGCGCTGGAGGCGCAATGCAGCGGCAAAAGTTCGCTCGGCCGCGGCGGCATGGTCTCGAAGCTGCGCGCGGCGAAACTGGCCAGCGAAGCTGGCGTCCACGTCGCAATCGTCAATGGCAGGCATCCGCAAGCGATCCGGCTCGCCATGGAGCGCAAGATCGGCACTTACTTCCCGCCCCGGAAGGAAAGCTGATGGCTGCCACTCTCAGCACCACCACTTCCACTCGCGACAAGCTCCTCCGTGCCCGCTCCGCATCCGCGCCTCTGGCGCAGCTTCCCACCGAGGACAAGGACGCGCTGCTCCTCAAGATTGCCGACGCGCTCGAAGCTCAGGAAAAAAGCATTCTTGCGGTTAACCAGAAAGACGTCGAGACCTCCGGCCTCGACGGTGCCATGCGCGACCGCCTGCTTCTGACTCCGGCCCGAATCCACGACATGGCGCGCGGCGTGCGCGAGGTCGCAGCCTTGCCCGATCCTATCGGTGAGACCCTCGCCGAATGGACCCGACCGAACGGCCTCCGCATCCGCAAAGTACGCGTGCCGCTCGGCGTGATCGGCATCATCTACGAGTCTCGCCCCAACGTCACCGTGGACACGGCCGTGCTGGCACTTAAAACCGGCAATGCCATCGTGCTGCGCGGCGGCAAGGAAGCGGCCCACAGCAATCAGCGATTAGTCGAAATCATGGCCGCCGTACGTGGCATTCCCGAAGGCGCGATCGAACTGCTTGATTCCAGCACGCGACATTCGGTCGAAGAGTTGATCAAGGCTCGCGGCCTGGTCGACGTCATCATTCCCCGCGGCGGTGCCGGCCTCATCAGCTTCGTCACAGAGAGTTCAGTTGTCCCTGTGATCGAGACCGGAGCGGGGAACTGCCACGTCTTTGTGGACGAATCTGCCGACCTCGACATGGCCGACCGAATTGTCATCAATGCCAAGACGCAGCGCCCATCAGTTTGTAACGCGGCTGAGAAATTGCTGGTGCATGAGCGTATCGCCGCCGAATATGTGCCTCGCATCGTGAAGAAGCTGATCGCAGCCGGAGTCGAAGTGCGCGGCGACGGCAAGACCCGCACGTTGGCCGCGGGATTCCAGGTTGGGGCCACCAACCAGCAAGACTGGTACGAAGAATACCTGCGTCTCTGCATGGCCATCGGCGTGGTTGCCGACGCGGACGAGGCGATCGCGCACATCAATCGTTATTCCACCAAACACTCCGATGCCATTGTCACCTGCGACGAAGCCAACGCCCGGAAGTTCCTGCGCGGCGTGGATTCCGCCGCGGTCTACTGGAACGCTTCCACCCGCTTCACCGACGGTGGCGAATTCGGCTTCGGCGCCGAGATGGGCATCAGCACCCAGAAACTCCACTGCCGCGGCCCCTTCGCGCTCGCAGAGTTGACGTCTTCGAAGTACGAGATCGTCGGGAACGGGCAGGTGAGGTAGACGCTCCGGCAGGGAGTTTGCGGGAGTATACAAAATCCGCCAGATAGCGGTCGTGCTTCTCGCTCACGTCACGGAAACCGCTGCCGCCCTTTGGCGTGATCTTCAACGTCTTGGGTTTTCGCCCCATGGCCTGACCGTAACACATCGGCTTCGACGGCGCCTCCTTGAATTTGCGTCAAGCGCCAGCGACTGTGCTACCTTACTGACTTTCCACTCTTACATGCCGATGAAACTCCTTTCTGCCGCACTTTTTTCTTCCGCCCTCTTGCTTTCGGCCTCGCTGACCACCGCCGACGGACATCCGCCAGGTGCCTCCAGTTCAGCTCCCGCCATCTTTGGTTTCCGCGACGCCACGGCCGAATCCGCCGTCGAAGTGCGCTTCCTTGCCGTTCCCGACCCCAAACTCGCTGAGCAGCATCTCCGCATTCTTACCCAGGCCCCGCACATGGCAGGCACGGTCGAAGACAAAGCCACCGCCGACTACGTCGCGCAGAAATTCCGCGACGCCGGGCTGGACACCGAAATCGTGGAGTACAGAGTCTGGATGAACTATCCCGCGGAAGTCAGCGTGGACCTGACCGCACCCGCCGGAGTCACGATGCACGGGCCTACTCGCGAGCACGTGGACAGCGATTCGTTCCAGGACGATCCCCGCGTCGTCATGCCTTTCAGCGCCATGTCGCCCTCCGGCGATGTCGAAGCTGAGGTGGTCTACGCCAACTACGGCACGCCGGATGACTTCGAAAAGATCGAGAAGCTGAAAGTCGACGTGCGGGGCAAGATCGTGCTCGTACGCTACGGCCAGAATTTTCGCGGTGTAAAAGTCTTTGTGGCCCAGGAGCGCGGTGCCGCCGGCGTGATCATCTACTCCGACCCGGCCGACGATGGCTGGCGCCGCGGCGACAAGTACCCCGATGGCCCCTGGCGTCCCGACACCGGCGTACAGCGCGGCTCGGTGGGATACATGTTCGAATTCCCCGGTGACCCCACCACGCCAGGTATTGCATCCACTCCGTCGCTGCCGGATTCCCGCCGCATTTCTCCCGGGCAGTCTGCGCAGATGCCGAAAATTCCTGTCACGCCGCTCTCCTACCACGATGTGTGGCCTGTGCTCGAGCATCTTGACGGACCCGCCTCGCCACGCGAGTGGCAGGGTGCGCTGCCCTTCACCTATCACGTCGGTCCCGGACCGGCGAAGGTAAAGATGCATCTCAAGCAGGACTACCAATTCCGCACGCTCTGGGACGTGATCGGCCGCGTGCGCGGCAGCGAGCTGGCTGACGAATGGGTGGTGGCAGGCAATCATCGCGATGCGTGGGTGTACGGCGCGGTAGATCCCAACAGCGGCACGGCGGCGATGCTCGAAGCAGTGCACGGAGTGGGCGAACTGCTGAAATCCGGCTGGAGGCCAAAGCGGACGCTGGTCTTCGCCAGTTGGGACGGCGAAGAAGAAGGACTGATCGGCTCAACCGAGTGGGTCGAGCAGCACGAAGCCGATCTCACCAGCGCCCCTGCCTATTTCAATATGGATGTCGCCGTTTGTGGGCCCAAGTTCGGCGCGTCGGCCGTGCCCAGCCTCAAGCAGTTTCTGCGGGATGTAACCAAGGCTGTGCCCAGCCCCAAAGGCGGTACCCTCTACGACGCTTGGCTGAAGTCGTCGCAGCCGGATGCGTCCTCGCCACAACTGCCCACAGAAGCGATTGCAGACAGCCGTCGCCTTCCCGCGGCGCAATCCAAGGACGATGTGCCGGTCGGCGACTTGGGCAGCGGCTCCGATTACACCGCCTTCCTTCAACATGCCGGCGTGCCTTCGACCGACGTGAGTTCGACCGGTCCCTACGGCGTGTACCACTCCGTGTTCGACAACTTCGCCTGGTTCAAGAAATTCGGCGATCCCGACTTTACCTATGAGCAGGAGATGGCCCGCGTCTTCGGGCTGGAGGCCCTTCGCATGGCCGATGCCGACATCCTGCCTTACGACTACGAGGAGTACGGAAAGGAAGTTACCCTCTATCTCGACGCGGCCCAGCACCGGGCCGACAACAAGTTCGGCGAGCACGGGCTCGACTTCGGTGCAGTGAACACGGCCGCCCGGCGGTTCCAGGCCACCGCCGGGAAGATTCTTGCCCAGCAGAAACATCCACCGCGCGATGCAGCGCGTCTGAATCAGGCGCTGCGAAAAGCGGAGCGCGCTTTGCTCACGCCGCAGGGACTGCCCCATCGTCCCTGGTTTCGCCACGCCATCTATGCCCCGGGAGAATATACCGGCTACGCCGCCGTCGTGATTCCCGGCGTCAACGAAGCCCTCGACAAGGGCGACAGTGAACAGGCCCGCCAGCAGTTAGCGGCGCTGGCCGCCGCGCTCGATCGCGCCGCCAAAGCGCTGGAAGGATATCGGTAGCGCATGACTTCCGCCCACGCTCTCGGACATTTTCTGCGCACGCTGCCACTTTCGGCCACGGCGACGTTCCTGGCACTGTTTCCGATCGTTAATCCCTTTGGAGGTATCCCCATTTTCTTCACTATGACGGCTTCCTGGACCGCGCAGGACCGCCGCCGCACCGCGTACAAGACCGGCCTCTGGGTCTTCGTCATTCTGGTGACGTTTCTGTTCTTCGGCCGCTTCGTTCTGTATTTCTTTGGGATCTCGCTTCCCGTGCTCAAAATCGCCGGCGGCCTCATCGTCGCCAACACTGCCTGGGGAATGGTAACCTCGACGGCCCGCATCACGCCGGAGGAAAGCCACGAAGCCAAGGACAAAGACGATATCTCCCTGACTCCGCTGGCCATGCCATTGCTCTCGGGGCCAGGCGCGATCGGCGTCGTGATGGCGCTCGCCGCCCACGTGGATAACGCCGCTGCTTATCTAGGCATGATCATCGGCATTGCCGCCATTGCCCTCAGCGTTGCGCTCTTTCTTTGCCTCGGAGGCCCCCTGGTGCGGCGGCTCGGGCCCGGTGCGGTCGGTGCCGTCAACAAGATCTTCGGCTTCCTGATCCTCGCCATCGCGGTGCAGTTGGTCTGGAACGGTGTTGCCGATTTCCGAAATTAATGTGGCGCGGGCACTCATGTGGGGCGGGCACTCTTGCCCGCTAACTGCGTCGATCCTGGGGGACTGGGGGCGCCAGTGACGCCGCTAGCTGGGTTGCCCCACCCTTGTCGCGCCTTTTGCGACAGAGCCTGCCCTGAGCGGAGCCGAAGGGGTGGGGAAGTTGACTTGGACGTTAAGATTTGGAACGGATTGAGAGAGTCAGTGTTCCCACCCTGTCCCTGCAAAGAACGCAGGGACAAGAGTGGAGCAACCGCAAGAAACGCGAAGGGACAAGCCCCCGGTATATTGCGATGCCACAGACAACGAGTGTACCGTTATTAGCATGATGCTGCTTAAGGATTATCCGGGCATCGCACCTGGTGCGTGGCCACCGTCACCCGGCGGTGTATACGCGCCTCACCAAGCCTTTCCTGTCGATGAGAAAGTACTGGTAACCGAGGTATTTCCCGTCGTTAACGAGTTCGTCACGTTCACGTGTGAATTTCAAGGCAACCAACACACCTACGATCTGCAGACCACAGATGCAGAGATAGCAAAGGAATTTGCACGTCTACTGAAAAGGCACGTGGGAAAGACGCTCGAAAAGTTCGGGGAGTTCCGATTGGACTACTGACAATGAAAGCCCCTCGTTGGAGAGTTGTTTTTTGGGCGCTCCTGTCTGCTAGCTTCTTAGTGGCGCAGCATCAAGACCAACCCAAGCGCACGCTGTACATTCAGGCGCCTCCTGACGCTCAGGCAATCAAGGAAGAAATTACCCGGAAGCTAGTTACGTGGAACGGCGTGTCTATCGTGACATTACCCGCAAATGCAGATTTGGTCCTCGAAGTTGTGCAAAGTGGGAAGCTGAACGTTATGACGGGCTCGGGCGACAAAGGCGCGGCTGTTCTTAGGAATGGCCATACAGGGGAAGATCTGTGGACTGACAGCAGGGGTGGTGGTTGGTCGATGCGCGGTTGGAGCAACAGGGCCGTTGGCCGGAAACTGGGAGCAAAACTGGTTGAGTTTCTGCAAGGTTACGTCGAGAAGCCGCTCGCACCTACCAACCAGTAACCGCGGTCGGATCTAGTAGCCGCAGGTTGCTCGAAAAGCCGAACGTGTGGTCCGCTACTTCAGCGTGACCAGCTTCTCCACCAGCTCCGAATAATCCTTCTTCTCGATCCCATGAACTTGCTTGTTGTACTCGTCCACCTTCGACGAGTAATTCATCGAGCAGAACTTCGGGCCGCACATGGAGCAGAAGGCCGCTTCTTTGTAGTAATCGTCGGGCAGGGTTTCGTCGTGCATGGAGCGGGCGGTCTCCGGATCGAGCGACAGCGCGAACTGTTTCTCCCAGTCGAATTTGTAGCGGGCGTAGCTGAGGGCGTCGTCGCGGTCGCGGGCGCCGGGCCGCTGGCGGGCGATGTCGGCGGCATGGGCAGCGATCTTGTAGGCGATGATGCCGTCTTTCACGTCTTTTTCATTGGGTAACCCTAAATGCTCTTTCGGCGTGACGTAGCAGAGCATGGCCGCACCGTACCATCCGATCATGGCCGCGCCGATGGCCGACGTAATGTGGTCATAGCCGGGCGCGATATCGGTCACCAGCGGGCCCAGCGTGTAGAACGGAGCCTCGGAGCAAAGCTCGACTTCCTTGTCCACCTGCTCCTTGATCTTGTCCATGGAAACGTGGCCCGGGCCTTCGATCATGACCTGCACATCGTGCGCCCAGGCCTTTTTCGTGAGTTCGCCCAGAGTCTTCAGTTCGGCGAATTGCGCTTCGTCGCTCGCGTCGGCCACGCAGCCCGGACGCAAACCATCGCCCAAAGAAAAGCTCACATCATATTTCTTGAAGATCTTGCACAGGTCGTCGAAGCGCTCGTAAAGAAAATTCTGTTTGTGGTTGTAAGCCATCCACTGCGCCAGGATCGCTCCGCCCCGGCTGACGATGCCCGTAATGCGCTGCGCAACCATCGGCAGATACTGAATCAGCACGCCGGCATGGATCGTCATGTAGTCCACGCCCTGCGCCGCCTGCTCTTCAATCACTTCCAGCATGATCTCCGCGTTCAGGTCCTCGACACGCTTCACCCGGGCAATGGCTTCATAGATCGGCACTGTCCCAATCGGCACCGGCGAGTGTCGCAAAATGGCTTCGCGGATTTCGTGAATCTCGCCGCCCGTCGAAAGGTCCATCACCGTATCTGCGCCGTAATGGACTGCGGTGTGCAGCTTCTTGAGCTCCTCGTTGATCTCAGACGTCACGGCCGAGTTGCCGATATTGGCGTTGATCTTGCACAGCGACGCCACGCCGATCGCCATCGGCTCCAGTTCGGCGTGGTTGATGTTCGCCGGAATGATCATTCTGCCGCGGGCGACTTCATCGCGTACCAGCTCAGGCGCGAGCTTCTCGCGCTGCGCCACGTATCCCATTTCTTCGGTGATCACGCCCTGCCGCGCATAGTGCATCTGGGAGAAGTTGCCGTCGGCATTTGCCTGCTTGCGCCGCGCCAGCCACTCCGCGCGCGGTTTGGGGACGGTATAGGCGTTGCCGTTCGTGCCATTCGTGGAAGTCATAACCAGGCCTACCTCGAAAGAAGTTCTCTTTGACTTTGAATTATAACCGCGCGGAAGGCGCAGAGAGAGAACAGAACGGCCGTGGGTGCCTTCCGGTCAGGCGTCATCCCGAGCGGAGCTGTTTTTCCAGCGGAGCGAGGGATCTCCCCTAGACAAAGTAGCGGCGCGGGAGATCCCTCGTCCCGCTCGTAAGAGCGCGGGACTTCGGGATGACGCACGGAGTCATGGAGGGTTTTCAAACTGGGGAGGAGGGCGAGCGCAGCGACGTTCAGCCCGTCAAGTTCACCAGGTTCTGCTCCACCTGGTCCGCCGTCTTGAGCGTGGCGAGATCCGCTTCATATTGCGTTTGCGCTGACGTCATCGTGAGCATTTGCGAGCTGAGATCCACCACGTCCACGTTATTCTCGTTTGCCGACCCGCCTCCCGCGCCGGCAATCCCGGCTGCCGCCGCGTCCAGTTGATACTCCGCCTGTTGCAGTCCCTGTAGGGCGATAGATGAAGGATCCATGCTTCAGCTATCGGCACGATGCCTGGCGGACTTTACTCGATCCACAACGCGGGAGGCACCGTTCGTAACTATTACCTGCTCTAATCTGAGCGTTATCATTCCGAGCAAAATAGGATTGCACGGGGTGCCCCACCCTTCTCGCGTTCTTTGCGAGAGGGTGGGGATTTTGACTTTGATCTTTGCAATTCCCGGAAAACCGCGGGCTGCCCCGCCCCTACTTCAGACACACTACAAATGCCCGCATCTCGCGCAGCACGTCTGCCTCGTTGCTGAGAAATACGTAATGATCGGCCTGAGGCAGGTCAACCATACGTACGCCACCTTTCGCATTCAGAAGGTTTTTCTTATTCCGCTTTTCGTAGACTTCGGTTGCCGCGTCGAACTCTTCGATGGCTGTGCGTTCTTGAGCGTCTTTTGGTTGATACCGATAGTTGATACTCAGCGAGCTGAAAAACGCCAGTATGGGCACACGGATTCGAGAATAATCGCGGGGCAGGGCTCCCCGACCGATCGCGTTGTGGACCTCATTGGAAGTATTGTAACGACCCACCGAACCGTCGGGATTCTGGTTGAAACTGGCGCGCAGTTGGGCCTCCGGGTATTCAAAGCCATTCTGCCGCACCTTGAAATCATGAAAGGCTTGAAACGATCTTAGGTTCGAGGCGTCTGGCGGGGACCCGTTGGCGCGCATGGCTGCCGGCAATTTGTTAAAGAGCGCCATATAGGCCGGACTACTCCCTGGGTAATCCGTAGGGTCGGCCGTCGCATCGAGGTAGACGATCCCAGCCAGGCGATCGGAGTGCTCGTCTCCCAGTGTTGTTAATTCCTCGCCAGACATGGAGTGACCAGCCACAACGGGCGCAACCAGTTTCAGCGCGTCGAGGACCTGCAGCACGTCGTCCGCGAGCCGCTGTTGGTCGTAACCCGAATCGGGATGAGTGGACGCGCCAAACCCGCGTCGCGTGATGCCGTAGACGTGGCAGAACACAGAAAGCTTGGGCGCGAAATCGTCGAAAATGTGTGTGGTGTTTCCGGAACCCGCCAGCAGCACAACCGGCCGTCCCGTTCCGCCCCAGTCGAGGATTTCCAGGCGCGCGCCTTCTTCTACGGTGACGAACTGGACCTTGTGAGGCGACGGATCATGCCAGGGGGCAGCCTGCTGCCCCGGTACCGTCGGCGCCAAGCACATAACCAGAGCGCAAAGACCCGATTGCAGCGTGCGACTCATAAAGTTCTCCTCGTTTCTCGATGATCAGGCCGGACCAGAGCGTTCCGCTTCGCAGCCGGCTGCCCACCCTTCGCGGTTTTCGAAGGGTGGGAACGCCGCCGAGGGCACCTTTACAATTCCGGCGTATCCAGGACGACCCTGGCTCCCGCCGCGCGGCACACGTCGATCACATGCACGACATCTGCAAACGGCAGACTGCCGCCTGCCGTCACGAGAACGACTTTGTTCTCCCGATTCTGAAAGACTTGCCGGAGCGCGTTCGGCAGGGAAGTCAAGGGAATCCGCTGATTGTTGATTTCTACCATCGACCCCTGTTGCCCCGAGTCGAGTGCGAGCACCACAGGCGACTCCGAGCCGGCCGGCGGACCCACCAGCACCTCCAGACCTTTCGGGGGAACTATAGTTCCTGGCGCTGCCCGTTCCGGCTGAGAGGTGAGCAGAATCGGTGCTGCGAATGATGCCTCCCGGCCAGCTTCGAGGACCTTCTCCACACTGGCGAACGGCACACGCGCGTCGGCCTTGACGTAAAGCTTTTGGTCGCGGTTGCGAGGACGACTCTTCATTGCTTCCTCGAGGCCCGCGAGCTTGACCGGGTCGGTTCCGAAATACACTTTGCCGTCATCGGTGACCGCTACGATCCAGGCGTTCTTGTTGTCGGCCTCGGGCATGGCCGCTGCGTTGCTGGTGACGGCCATTTGCACGCTGACGCCTTTCTGCAGCGGCGAGGATTGCATCAGATTGCTCAGCGCGAGCTCTCCAACCACAGCCAGAGCAGCCGTAAGAGACACGGATAGTAAGCACCTCATTGGGATTACTCCTTTCGACGTTGTTTAGTTTGAGTTAGGGTTTTGCCCCGCCCAGAGACGCTGTCGCCAGCGTTCCGCCCAGCCCCATCGTTTCGACGGCGGATGACGGCACGATCACCATCGAGCCGCGCTCCTTGATCGCTTCGTACAGCATGTTCATGGCGCGCAGGTGCAAGGCCACGGGATTTTCCCTGTAGGAAGCTGCGGCCTGCACGAAGCTATCGGCGATTTCCTTCTCTGCCTGCCCCAGAATGATGCGCGCCTGCCGCTCGCGCTCCGCCTGCGCCTGGCGCGACATGGCATCTTCCAGGCCCTGCGGAATCTTCACATCGCGAATCTCGACCGATTGCACCGTGATTCCCCATGGATTCGTCTTCTCATCAAGAATCCGCTGCAACTCGCGCCCCAGCGTCTCGCGCTCGGTGATCATCTGCGCCAGTTCGTGGCGGCCAATGGACTCGCGCAGCGCCGTCTGCGCGCTCATATTGATGGCGTCCACGAAGTTCTCCACTTCGAGAATGGATTTCTCCGCGTTCCACACCATCCAGAACACGATCGCGTCCACGTTGACCGGCACCGTGTCCCGCGTCAGCGTGGATTCCGCCGATACGCTGGCCACCCGCACCCGCTGGTCCACGTACGGGCTCAACGTTTCGATGATGGGAAAAATGTGGAACAGGCCGGGGCCGCGCAGCCCGACGTAGCGGCCCAGGCGCAGCAGCGCGACTTTCTCCCACTGCCGCACCACCTTGATGGCAAGGAGAAAATAGAGTCCGACCAGAGCTCCTGCGATAGCAAATGCCGGCTGCCGCGTGGCTTGCGCTATCCCGATACCGGCGATCAAACATACCGCGAACAGCAGAAGTGCGACTCCGTTGATTTCTTTGGGATTGATTTTCACGAGCATGACTATCTCCTTTGTGCGGGGCGAGGCAGCAGTTCCCGCAGACGATCAATCAAATCTTCCACCGTGAATCCGGCAGCGCCCGCGCGCGCCGCAACTTCACTTGCCATCTGGCTGAGTTGACGTTCCCGCTCGGCCGACGCCTTTTCTACCTTCTTGTTCGCGATGAACGTCCCCGTGCCCTGATGCGTTTCTAGCAATCCGCCCAGTTCCAGTTCGCGATAGGCCCGCATCACGGTGTTGGGATTGATGGCCAGATCAACTGCCAACTGCCGCACCGTAGGCAGTTGATCGCCCGACGTCAGCGTGCCGGACGCAACGCCGGCCCGCACCTGATCGATGAGCTGGCGGTAAACCGGCACTCCGGTATGGAGGTCGAGCGCGAACTCGAACCCCGCTCCGTTCGTGGTACTCTTGCCCATGTGTGTCAGTGTACTATATAACTAGTACATTATGTCAAGTACTTTTTTTCGGAGCCCGGAAAATCCTCGAACCGCGACGGGTCCGGCGGGCATAATCTGGTTCGACAGGAGGTCTTTATGACGGAACTACGGTCTGGTGGTGCTCCAGCGGTCGATGGCGGCCAATGGCTGAGTGCGGCCGCTGCGCTGGCCGTGGGCGCGGCCTTCTTCGCACTGTGGTTCTGGCTTTTGCCGGGATGGCTCGGCTTCCGTGTGGCGACAGCCGGCGCGGCGCGCTGGCGATGGCTGGCTGCGATTCCATCGGTGCTGGGATTCGCGGTTGCCTTGCGCTGTGTTTGGGATTTCGGCTGGACCGGCCGCGGAAC
>OMOD01000116.1:8249-20318 GCA_900290255.1 Candidatus Sulfotelmatobacter kueseliae | reverse complement strand
GATGCCTCTTCGCCAATTATTGCCATTCGTGGGTGGATTCCTCAGTGATTGATGTAACCAGGCCTTTGCACAAGCTCGCGCCGTCTGTTCGCCCTTTCTCCGGGGATTGAGTGCAAAAGGGATGTTTCGCCAATTTGAAATGATTGCCTGCCTGGCGGCTTGCATCATTTCCTGTTGCTGACAAACCATCCAGAATCGCCGCTTCTCCGGGAGGTTAGCGGCACATTCCACAACAGCTATTCCACAAGAGCTGTTGGCAAACGGGCGTCCTTTTGCTTACCCTAGCGGCACCATGCCAATCACAAAACTTCGCTTGCACCTCGCTGACGCCCTAATCACGATTGCTCCGCTCCTGCTCGGTTTGATCATGGGTTGCACGACGGCCGCATGGGCGCAATCTCCATTCACTCTAGAGCAGGTGATGAGCTCGCCGTTTCCGGGTGAACTGGTCGCCGCCACACAGGGCAGCCGCGTGGCGTGGGTGTTCGATACAAAAGGAGTCCGCAACGTGTGGGTGGCTGACGGCCCGGACTTCGTTCACAGCGCCCGCCAACTGACTCATTACAGCGCTGACGACGGCCAGCCTATCGCCAGCCTGCGGCTCACGCCCGACGGCAAGACGGTGATCTATGCGCTGGGAAGCGAGTTGAACGACACGGAGGAGAGCGCCAACCCCGAGAGCTGGACGAAAGGAGCCAAGCAGCAGGTCTTTGCGCTGGATATGGATGCCAAGGACAAAGACGCGGCGCCCCGGCTCTTGGGCGACATGGGCTGTCCCGATGAAGGCTGTGAAGACATTGAGATTTCGCCTGACGGCAAGTGGGTGGTGTGGTCCGCGAAAAAGAAGTTGTGGCTCGCCAGTGTGGATGGGAAACAACCAGCTAAGGAATTGGCTTCGGTGCGCGGAGCAGCGGTTCAGCCCAAATGGTCGCCGGATGGAAAACACATCGCTTTCGTCAGCGAGCGCGAAGGTCACAGCCTGGTTGCCATTTACCAATTCAATGGCAGCTCCATTCTTTACCTGGCGCCCAGCGTGGATAAAGATTCCCTGCCGCGCTGGTCACCGGATGGCAAGTGGGTTGTCTTCGTGCGCACCGCGGGGGAGGAGCACAAGCTGCCGCTGATTCCGGTGCGCCCTGAGCCGTGGTCACTGTGGATCGCCGATGCCGCCACTGGCACGGGGCGCCGGTTATGGCGCAGCGGAGAGAAGCTCGAAGATTCTCTGCCCGGACTCACCGCAGATAGTTCACTCAAGGTGGCCGCCGATCGACGGGTGGTGTTCGCCTCGGAACAGGATGGGCGCAATCACCTGTATTCGATCGCGGCCAGCGGCGGTGCGGCCACACTGCTCACGCCCGGCGATTTTGACGTGGAAGACGTCACGCTCAGCGCGGACAAGAATTGGGTGATCTACTCCTCGAACCAGGATGACGTAGACCGGCGGCACGTGTGGCGCGTTGCGGTGGCTGGCGGTGCGCCGCAACAGGCGCTCACCGGCGGCGAGACGATGGAATGGTCTCCAGTGCAAACCGGCGACGGCAAGAGCATTCTTTGTCTCGGCTCCACGGCAACATCACCGGCCATGCCGTATGAAGTTACCGCGAAGGGGCGCGAAATGATCGCGAAGCAGGCCCTGCCCAGTGACTTTCCTTCTGCCTCGCTAGTGACGCCAAAGCAGGTGATTTTCCAGAGCGAAGACGGCATCACGCTGCACGGCCAGCTTTTTCTCCCGCGCAATGTGCAGGGGAAAATTCCCGGGCTGGTCTTCATGCACGGTGGACCCGTCCGCCAGATGATGCTGGGCTTCCACTACATGGACTACTACCACAATGCTTACGCCGAGAATCAGTATTTAGCGAGCCGTGGATACGCGGTATTGTCGGTGAACTACCGGCGCGGCATTATGTACGGACGCGCGTTTCGCGAAGCGCCCAACACCGTCTGGCGCGGAGCAGCGGAGTACAAAGATGTTGTGGCCGCGGGACGGTATCTGCAAGCGCTGCCGGAAGTTGACGGCGAAAAGATTGGGCTGTGGGGTGGGTCTTACGGCGGATTTCTGACGGCCATGGGTCTGGCCCGCAATTCAGATCTGTTCCAGGCGGGGGTGGATTTCCACGGCGTGCATGACTGGAGCGTGTTTCTGACGGAGCGTCCCTACTTTGGCAATCTGGCACTGCGCCCGCCGGACGCGGAGGCTGCAGTAAAGCTGGCGTGGGATTCCTCGTCTGACGCCTATGTGACCACCTGGAAGTCGCCGGTATTGTTTATTCATGGAGATGATGATCGGAACGTGCCCTTCGGCCAAACCGTGGACCTGGTGCAGCGCTTGCGGGCGCAGCAGGTGCCCTTCGAACAGCTGATCCTGCCGGATGAGATCCACGGGTTCCTGATGTGGAGAAGCTGGATGCGAGCCTACATCGCGACTGCCGAGTTCTTTGACAGGACGTTGAAGCGCGGCGAGAAAATCGGGAGTGACCACTAAGGTCTCAATAGGATTTTCACGAGCCTTCGGGATGGCTCCGGCGAAGAAAGCTAACGCTGCGGAGGAATGCCCTGTTCTCCCGGTCCACAGAGTTGAGCGCGACGTAGGGACCATTACAAAGTGCATCAGCCAGTTCGGTTGCCATAATTCTTCCGTCTTGGGTCAGACGCAGTGTCATCCCGGCCGAGCAGTGGTCACATAACCAGAAATACTCGGTCTCCCTGGCGTTGGATGACCACACAGGAGCGTCTGTTTCAAGACGAAACAGTCTTCCTTCCGCGAGATGGCGAAACGAAGCGGAACACGAACCGTTTGCACACTTGGAGAGCATCTCTAACCCTCCTCAGCACGAATGCTAGGCAGTAACCTGTACGGACACTAGCTCGGGGAAGCACTGGGAAGTTTGGAGTGATTTGGCGGCGTCTTCGGCCGTGAATTTCCCCATCAGCAGTGCCAGCTTCCGGTTGGTCGTCATGTGGATAGGGGTCCGATCAACGCGCTGCACGTATTGAGGAGCGCGAGCACCGCCTCGGTTCACTTTCACAATAAACTTGATGTTTTTCATATTTATGTCCTTAGCCGAGAGGTTCTGGAGACGCGAGCAAGGCGTCGGTTCATTTCTTTGAAGTCGAATACAACACCGCCGCAAAAGGCTTGCCGCACTCCATGCAACTTGCCTTTAATCGAGACGTGATCAATCCGCAAGATGGGCACATCCTTAGCGCTCCCGACCGGGCGGCCTGTGGTTTCAGCTTGAGCATCCACCGAATCAGCAGGATCGTGAACAGTACGATCAGCAGACCGAGGAAAATACTGGCTGCGCTCATACGAGCGACCCTTCTTGGCGAGTTCCGCGTCTCCCGAGTAGAAGCGTTCCGAGGTTGAACGGTCGGAATCTTGGGCTCGCTGAAAAGCCTAAGGTGGAAGAACTTCAGATGGACTGGCTTAGGTCAGAGGACCTGAAAGAGGAGAAGAACGTAACCGCCTCTGTGGTCATTATAGCAGTTGAGGTCGTCATATTGCTCTCTGTCGTTGCCAAGCGGGTAGTGTCCTAATTCGCCTTTCTTCACCATGGAGGCACGGAGTCACGGAGAGGACGTCGAAACCGTAAAAGCCAGAAACGGAGGACTTTGCCAAGCAGTTGGGTTTCTCTGTGTCTCTGTGACTCTGTGGTGAAAGAACTAAACTAGGACGTTACCGCCAAGCGGTCAAGTTTTTGCCGATCTGAAGGTCGGCTCGAAGGCCGGGCGGTGGTGCGGGTGTGTAGAATAGACGCAATGTCGCAGGCAGCGCCGGCAATTACTCGGAGCCCCGCAGAAGTGGTGCGGTTGACGCCCGTCTCGCAAGCGGGGAACGGGATCTGCTACGCCGTGGCGGGCGAGATAGCGGTGAACTCGTTTGATCTGGAGCGCATGATCGCGGCCGTGCCCACGCGGATCGCGGGGGCACTGGAGCGCAACGCGTATTACTTCGTCCCGCTGACGGTAAGCCAGGGCGAGGAGACGCTGATCGCCGACCGCTACGACGTGGCGCTCAGCGACAACGCGGTGTGCCATCGGAATTTGAACCTGGGCGATTCGCAGTGCGTGTTCATTTCGACGCGGCTGATGGACGACAAGTTTTCGGTGGCGTTTGAGTTCTATATCAACGTCGGGCACGCGCTGGTGGAGCGCGCGGGAGTGTCGCGCGAATTCAGCGAACTGGCGTGGAGCCAGGTGGAGGCGGGCGTGCGCGGCGAGACTTCGCTCGATGCCTGGGAGGCGCGCAAACTGGCTACCGCGGGCGGGCCGGATGCGGAGCGCTTCAAGAACGAGTATCTGGAGGCGACGTTTTCCGACACGATTTCGATCTACCTGCTGTCGCTGTATCTGGACGTGGATTACTACGATTTGCGGGAGCGGGATTATCCGCTGCTGGCGCCGTCGGCGCTGGCGGAGCGGCTCCGCAAGGTGGCCGAGTTGTTTCCGCCGAATACGGGCTTCGAGTTCGCGGTGCTGTACAAGCGGCGGGGGTAGGGACACCTTTTGCCACGGATGAACACGGATTTCCACGGATCAAGAACTTCTTTCCCACTGATTCACCCGGATGGACGCGGATCAAACCCAGCAAGAATCCAGATTGCAGAAGTCAGATTTCAGATTTTCGATTGCCCGGAGAGGTCAATTCTGCACGGCGGGACTAGGATGGGGCAACACGGCACAGGGGCTGAAGCCCTTCTCAAGTGTTGCGGCCTTACGCGGCCCTGAAGGGCCGCTCTTCCACAGTTATTTGTTCGAGATCACGAAATCGACCGTGGTGGCCTGATTGGGGCTGACGGTGACGGATTGCTCCCAGGTTCTGGGTTCGGTGAACAGAGGGCGCTGGACGCTCTGTCCGGAGAGAACGTCGTAGGCGTGTTCTTTGCCGACCAGGCCCCAGCCCTCATGCCAAGCCACGATCTGATAGGTTTCGGGCGGGACGTCGGTGAATTCGAAGTGTCCGGTCTCGTCGGTAACGGCGTAGTAGGGATGCGGAGCCACCACCATTTCGGCGTTCATCCAGATGTGGCCGCCGTTGCAGCGCAGGTGGACCAGGCCGGGGGTGGACATGACACGCGAAGTAGGCCGGCCGGGGAAAGGAAAGGGCAGATTAAAGGAGGCCGCGCCATCCATGTGAATGGTGTGCAGGGTAGCGTCGGAACTGACCATGGTGAGGGCCTGGTTCTCCGGAACCAGAAGAATGTGCGGGACATAGCGGCAATGCTGCTGATCAAGGTGACGCCGCTGCTCGGGCAGGTCCATGGCTTTGCCGGCGGTGATGTTATTGAGGTAGACAACGGTATTGGCCACGCCAGCCTCGGGCCGATGATCAGAAGATCGAGCTCGGCCGTCTTCTTGGAGTCAGGATCGCAGACGTCGGGGTCCTTGGTGATGGGGAACACCAGGGACCGCGGAACCGGCCCCGACCATTTGACGGTGCCGGAAACGGTGCCGCGATCCACCACGGCGATGACTCGATAGTCGCTTTGCGCGGACCCGGCGGCCCCGGCAAAGGCCAAAGCAACAAAGAAACCCAGCGAAACAAACCGGCGCATACCCGTCCCCTTGATGCTCCGGCGGCCTGGCGGCAGGGCCAGAAGTGCCTGGCCGGGGCATGAATTTGGCCGTGCTACTTGCTCCCGCACCCACTGACGTACATCCCACTTGCGGGAAATGCACAGGGCCCGGACAAATCCGGGACAGCATTGGTGTTTGCAGGTCTTGCTTTTTTCGGATCTTGCCTTACGGTTTCAACGGGGAGGCCGTCACGAGGGGGACGGTCGTGTGATTGAAATCACAATTAGAGTGCGCCCGCGGGGTGGGCAGAGTCGAGATTACCAAGGTGTTGGGACGGGTGGGGGGAGTCGACTTCTTGGCCACGGATTCACGCGGATTGCCATGGATAAACGCCTGCCGGGCTTCGCCCGGCCTGGACGGACGAGGGCGTCCGTCCCCACACGGGCAGTGGTGCTGCAGGGCTGTCCCCACACAAGCAGAATCGCAAATGTGCTGCTGAGATTTACAATCATCCGGCACAATCATCGCGCCATGACCGTTACTGTCCGATCCTTCGCCAAGATCAATCTCGGGCTGCGCATTGGCGCGGCGCGGGAGGATGGATTTCACGAATTGCTGACCGTGTATCAGACGATCGGGCTGCATGACATCATTCGGGTCAGCGTGGGGCGGGGCGGAGGAATCGAGATTCGCTGCGCCGATCTGCGAGTGCCGCGGGATGAGTCGAACACCTGCTATCGGATTGTCGAGAGTGCGATGCGGGCGCTGGGAGTGAAGGGGCGGGCGGTCATAGAGATCGAGAAACGGCTGCCGGTGCAGGGCGGACTGGGCGGAGCTTCGTCGAATGCGGTGGCAACGCTGCTGGGACTGGAGCGAGCCGTCGGAAAGACGCTGGCTGCGGGCGAGAGATTGCGGATTGCGGCGGAGGTGGGCTCGGATTTGCCGCTGTTTCTGATGGGCGGGACTGTCCTTGGAGTTGGTCGCGGCGAGCAGGTTTATCCGTTGGCGGATTTGCCGGCGACGGCTTGCGTGGTGGTGACGCCCGAGGTGGGAGTATCGACTCCGAAGGCTTTTGCGGAGTGGGATCGGAGGGTAGGGGAGCAGGGGCTAAAGCCCCTGTCTTCTGGCGGGGCTGACGCGGCCCTAAAGGGCCGCTCTTCCACGGTTGTGCAGGCCGACTTGCCTGAGGCTGAGACATCGCCTGCCGAGCTTCGCCCGGCCCGGCCAGATCAGAGATTCGGCCCCACACAAACTTGGACGGACGAGGGCGTCCGTCGCTCCACGAGTGCGAAATTGACGGTAGCGGGTGCGTCCGATAGAATGAAAGAGCTTGGTCGCGGGTTGTCGGCGTGGCTGAGCGACGCGTCTTTAGGTCAGTCATACTCCAGTGCTCCTTCTGATTTGTTAGCAAGAAGGGGCCGGGCCGAGAATCCGCTTCTCTGGCTTGTCCGGGCTGGGATCGAGAACGACTTCGAACAAGTCGTCTTTCCAGAGTATCCCCGGCTGCGTGAAGGGAAGATGGCGCTTTTGCGCGCGGGCGCCAAATATGCGTCGCTGTCGGGCTCCGGTTCGGCACTGTATGGGCTGTTTGCCTCGCGAGAGACGGCGGCCAGGGCGGTAGCCAGGCTGCGGAAGCAAGGCTGGTCGACCGAGGCGACCATGACGCTGCCGCGGCGGACGTACTGGCGGCGGATGATCGCAGGGACGGCGGGCCTTAGGCCCAAGAATTTCTGATTGTTGATTTTTGATTGTTGAATGACAATTGAAACTGGCCCCCGACAGGGGTTCATTCAACAATCAACTATTCATCAATCAACAATGGTTTACTGGGCCGTCGACTAATGGTAGGTCAAGTGCCTTTGGAGCACTTTGTCTAGGTTCGAATCCTAGCGGCCCAGCCAGAAGATCAGTTGCCAGTTGTCAGCGGCCAGTTGCCAGGAAATCGCTGACGGCTGAAAGCTGGAGCACGACGGTAAGAACTGAAGGCCAGGAGCCCCGAGACAAAAACCATGGCTACTTTGGTGACCCCGACCGACAAGACAGAGAAAGTAGAGAAGAAGAGTCCGCCTGTGACGGAAGAAAAGCTGGAACGCAAGCCGCGGCAGCGGGCCGACGACAAGTTCAAGATCTTCAGTGGCACGGCGAACGAGCCCTTGGCCGACGAGGTCTGCCACTTTCTCGGCTTGCAGCGCGGGCAGGCGCAGGTGATCCGGTTCCGGGACGGTGAGTGCTACGTCCAGATTCAGGAGAACGTGCGCGGCGCGGATGTCTTCGTGATGCAGCCCACGTGCCGTCCGGTGGACGAGCACCTAATGGAACTGCTGCTGATGATTGACGCGCTGAAGCGGGCGTCGGCGCGGCGCATCACGGCGGTGATTCCGTACTTCGGCTATGCCCGGCAGGACCGCAAGGACAAGCCGCGCAGCCCGATTTCGTCGAAGCTGGTGGCCGACCTGCTGACCACCGCGGGGGCGCACCGGGCGCTGATTGTGGATTTGCATACGCCGCAGCTGCAGGGGTTTTTCAATATTCCGGTGGATCACCTGTTCGCCTCGCCGGTGCTGGTGGATCATTTCCGGAAGCTGGCGCTGCCGAATCTGACGGTGGTTTCGCCGGATGCGGGTGGCGTGGAGCGGGCGCGGTTTTTCGCCAAGAAAGTAGACGCGGCGCTGGCCATCGTGGACAAACGCCGGGTGGAGATGAACGTGGCGGAAGTGATGCATGTGATCGGCGACGTCAGCGGGCGGACGTGCCTGATCATTGACGACCTGATCGACACGGCAGGAACGTTGGTGAAAACGGCCGACGCCCTGCTGGAAAACGGCGCGATCGGGGTGTATGCCTGCGCGTCGCATGCCGTGCTCTCGGGACCGGCGGTGGAAAACGTCAAGAACTCGGTGATCAAACAGGTGGTGGTGACGAACACGATCCCGCTGGACGCTCAGGCCGAAGCGGAGCGAACCGAAAAGGGAGGGAAGATTACGGTCCTCTCGATTGCGGGACTGATTGGCCGCGCGATTCAGGCCAACCACGAGGAAACTTCGGTCAGCAAGCTGTTTATTTGAAGGTTTCAGAGTTTCAAGGCTTCAAAGTTTCAAAGGCAAGTGGATGGCGTAGGTCTTTGAAACCTTGAAACGTGAAACTTTGAAACATAGACATTTACCAATTCTGGGACAGGAATTGAAATTTATGGCGACTGCATTAGAGACAAATCGATTGGAAGCGCATCCGCGGGAGTCAGGCAACAAGAATGACGCCCGGCGGGTGCGGCGTGATGGGAAAATTCCCGCCGTAGTTTACGGCGCGGGCAAAGACTCGCTCGCGGTGACCGTCGATCCGCGGGTCGTGACGCGCATTCTGCACTCGGAAACCGGCCACAACACGATTTTCGATCTCGCCCTCGACGGGGAGCGCACCAAGGCCATGATCGTGGACTGGCAGTACGAGCCCATCAAGGGCGCGCTGCTGCACATTGACCTGAAGCGCATTGCCATGGACAAGACGCTGAAAGTCAGCGTTCCCATCTTCCTGAAAGGCGAGGCGGAGGGCGTGAAGACGCAGGGCGGCATTCTGGAACAGATTCAGCGCGAAGTGGAAATCGAGTGCCTGCCCGCCGACATTCCCAGCCACATTGATGCCGACGTCGCGCATCTGGTCTTTGGCACGGTGCTGCGCGTTTCGGACTTGCCGCACGATCCGAAGCTGAAGTTTCTGAGCGATCCGAACCAGCCGGTGGCGCACATCATTTCGGTGAAGGAAGAAGTTGCGCCCACGCCGGAAGCGGTGGCGGCAGAAGCGGCAGCGGCTCCGGCCGAGCCCGAAGTCATCAAGAAGGGCAAGCAGGAGACCGAAGAGGAAGGCGCCGAGGCTCCGGCGGAGAAGCCGGAGAAGGCCGAGAAGGAAAAGAAAGAAAAGAAGTAGCTCGTGGAGGGACGGGCGCCCTCGCCCGTCCGGTCGAGCGAAGCTCGGCCTGGGCAGCCAAAGATGCGGCTTTCGGCGGACGAGGGCGTCCGCCGCTCCAAGAGTTCGGATGCGGGCGTGAAACTGATCGTCGGTCTTGGCAATCCGGGAATCGAGTATCAGTTCACGCCGCATAACCTGGGCTTTCTGGCGATTGACCGCATCGCGGGAACCCTGGGAGTGGAAGTGAGGAACCGGCAATGCCGGGCGCTGACCGCGCGCGCGGTGATTGCCGACCAGATGGTGCTGCTGGCCAAGCCCGAGACATTCATGAATTTGAGCGGCGGCGCGGTGCGGGAGCTGGTGCAGGAGTACGAAGCGAAGCCGGAATCGGACCTGATCGTGCTGCAGGACGAGCTGGACTTTCCGCTGGGCACGCTGCGGATTCATACGCGGCGGAGTTCGGCGGGGCACAACGGCATCGAGTCGATCATCGGGGCGCTGGGCACCGAGGATTTTCTGCGCATCCGGATGGGCGTTGCGCCCGAGCGCAAGATAGCCGACGGCGAGAGTTACCTGCTGGCGCCGATGCGCAAGGCCGATCTGAAGGTAGTGGACGGGATTCTCGACACTGCCGAGGAAGCGGTGAAAGTGATTTTGAAGGACGGTCCAGCGGCCGCGATGAACCGGTTTAACCGGAAAGAAGATTAGCCACGGATTCACACGGATGAACACGGATAGGCCTTGGCAAAGAGGAATCCAGCAACCAAGCCCAGATCCGTGAAAATCGGTTTAGATGCGTGGACAAGGATTTGGAGAAACGAATGAATCGTACCTATGAGCTGATGTTCATTGTCCGGCCGGATATGACGGACGAGGATCTGGACAAACTGATTTCGACGCTGCAATCGGCCGTGCCCGCCGCGGGCGGAACGGTCAAGAGCGTGGACAAGATGGGCAAGCGCCGTCTCGCCTACACCGTGCGCCGGTTCAACGACGGCATTTACGTGCTGCTGGTGGTCGAAGGCGGAGGCGCGGTGATCCACGAACTGGAGCGGCGTCTGCGCGTGACCGAGCCGGTGATCAAGTTCCTCACCGTGCGGATTGACGAGGAGCAGAAGCGGCTGGCCAAAATCAAGGCAATCCGCGACGCGCGCAGGAAAGTGAGCGCGCAGCCCGCGGCCCCGGCAGAAGAAGCTGCGGCCCCGGCGGCGGAAACTCCAGCGACGGCATAAAAGCAGGTTCCTCGCTGCGCTCGGAATGACAAGCGTGATTTGGCTGGCCACTGATCCCTGATCCCTGGCCACGGATTTTCAAGGAGACTTATGGCTGACGAAACGAAAGTAGCGGCGCCCGCGGCGGAACGGCCGGCAGGCGCAAGTGGAGAAGAACGGCGTCCCGGCGGAGATCGGCCTGCTTCCGACAGGCCGGACAGACCGGGTGGTGATCGTCCGCGCTTCGGCGGCGGGCGCGGCCCCGGCGGCCCTCCGCGCGAGGGCGGACGCAAATTCTTCCGGCGCAAGAAAGTGTGCAAGTTCTGCGTCGAGAGAATTGAGGATATCAACTACAAGGATTACCGCCTGCTCGGGCAGTTCGTGGCCGAGAGCGGCAAGATTGTGCCGCGGCGGCTGACCGGGGTGTGCGCGCCGCATCAGCACCGGCTGTCGGCGGCCATCAAGCAGGCGCGCAACATCGCGCTGTTGCCGTTTGCGGGAAAAGCATCGTAGGAGCAGGTCGCCACGGATTTGCACGGATCTTCACGGATAAGGATTTTTCAATAAATTGGTTTATCCGTGCTGATCCGCGTGAATCCGTGGCAAAGAATTCCGAAATCGGAGTCATGACATGGAAGTCATTCTGAAGGAAGATGTAGCGAAGCTGGGCGCGCGGGGCGACGTGGTGAAGGTCGCCGAAGGATACGGACGGAATTTTCTTCTGCCGCGCAAGCTGGCCATTGAGGCCAACGAGGGCAACAAGGCCGTGATTGTGCAGATGAAGGCCGCGGCGGTGCGGCGCTCGGCCAAAGAAAAGGCTTCGGCCGAGGAACTGGCCAAGCAGTTCGATGGCGTTACGGTGGCGTTCGCGCGCAAGTCGGGCGAGCACGATCAGCTGTTTGGGTCGGTCACTTCCGGGGATGTGGCCGATGGGCTGATCAAGAAGGGCTTCAACGTGGATCGGCGCAAGATTCAGCTGCACGAGCCGCTGAAGACCCTGGGCGAGTTCACCGTGCCCATCAAGCTGCACAAGGACGTGACCGCGCATTTGAAAGTGGTGATTGAGAAGGAAGCGGCGGAGTAAGCTCGTCGTCAGATAAGGTTTCGGGCGATGGCAATTCTCAGAGTGCTTGGCGCAGGCTTGGTGATCCTCGTGTCACTTGCGATATTCACAATCGCATATGCGATGATCACCCTCTACATTCATAATCTCGGAGCACCGCACCCTGCGAAGGCGATCGGGCTGGGGGTGGTACTTTTCTCGCCGCTCTATTGGGCGCTGGCATTGGCGCTGACTGGAGCCATCGTCTGGCTGTTCGCTCGACATCCACACGTTGCTCACTGATCATTCGGCCCAGCGTTCCGTGGGGATGTCTCAGCCGTACCTACGGCACGGTTTCGGGGCCCCTGGCTCAATACCCGCCACTGAAGTGGCGGG
>OMOD01000116.1:0-8239 GCA_900290255.1 Candidatus Sulfotelmatobacter kueseliae | reverse complement strand
CCCGCCACTGAAGTGGCGGGCTACTATCGGGCGTCCCTTCGGGACGCTTTCTCCTCGTCGCACTTCGTTGCAGATCTCCTTAGGTTTTGGGCGCTAGGTCCTAAGACCCAACATCTACGACCGAAGACCTGCTGCAGACTAGCAGCGCTTCATTTGCCCCACTCTCAGGGCACTTTCCCTGCCAAACTTGCTGGCGCGCGGGCAGGAGTGCCCGCGCCACACCCCGCGGCGCTGTTCTGTTTCCCCCTAAATCCCTGCCCCAGAATCACCTAGGCCACAAGAAAAACCGCCGAACCCCTATAATTTCTGCTCACGGTTCAGCGAACACCCCGTCTATTCCTGTGCCAGCCCGGATACGGCATACAAACCGGGTGGGTAAGGACACGACAACCAATGCCGGCCGATGCATGGGCAGTATCGATTGCGATTGGCGAACGGGCCCACTCCAGAACGAAGAGTGAGAGAGTACCGAAGATAGACGGTGGCGGAGACAACGGATTCCGCGAAAAGCTGGACCCCACGCGGGGCCGCATGGCTGGGCAAGAACGCCGCATAGATGACACGATGCTGATCCGGGAGGCGCAGCGGGGCGACCGCGGCGCCTTCGAGGAACTGGTACGTCACTATGATCAGGCGGTGCTGCGGCTGGCGCTGCATCTCACCGGGAGCGAGCACGACGCCCAGGACGTCTATCAGGACGCCTTTCTCAAGGCCTATAAGAATATCGGCAGTTTCCGGTTCGAGTGTTCCTTCTACACGTGGATTTACCGGATCGTGACCAATTTGTGTCTCGATCACCTGCGCAAAAGGACAGTGCGCAAGGAAGATGCTCCGGTCGGGAAGGACGCCGACGGAGGGGAATACAACCTGCTGGAGCAGGTGCCGGACGGGCGGGCGGGAGCGAATCCGGAGCGGGACTTGATGCGGCGCCAGCTGGGAGCGCGCATTGCCGGGGCGCTCGACAAACTGACTCCGCGGGAGCGCATGGTGTTTGAATTGAAGCATTATCACGGATTGAAGCTGCGCACGGTGGGTGAGATTTTGCAGACCACGGAAGAGACCGCCAAGAATACGCTCTTCCGGGCCACGCAGAAGTTGCGCGGGGCGCTGGCGGATATGAGGTGAATTAGTCCCGAGCCGCGAGTCCCGAGTTATGAGTTTTTGCTCCTCGGGACTCAGGGCTCGCGACTCAGGACTCGAAGGTAAATTTATGAAGTGCGAATGGGTGAGACAAAATATCGTGTTCTACGTTTATGGCGAAGTGGCCGACGATGCCCGCCACGAACTGGAGCAGCACGTGGCCCGCTGCGCGGACTGCGCAGCCGAACTGAAGGCAGAGCAGGAGTTTCACGCGCTGCTTTCGCAGGATCGGGCGGCCGATGCGACGCCGAATCTGCTGGCGGCCTCGCGCATGCGCCTGCAGGAAGCGCTGGAAACGGCCGAGCAGGGCGGGTTCCTGCATCGTCTGGCGTTCGATCCGGCGAACTGGCTGCGCCAGGTACGATTCGCGCCGGCGCTGGCCTCGGCGATTCTGATTCTTGGATTTGCGGGTGGAGTGGGAACCGCCTACAAGGTGATTCCGCACGGACCCGAGGGCTCTGTGGCGCCTCAGCCGGTTGCCGAGTCCTCCATCGCCGGCATTCAGTCCGTCACCCAGGAAGCGGGCACCAATCAGATCAGCATCAAGTACAACATGGTCTCGACCCAGGAAGCGCAAGGATCGCTGAACGATCAGCGCATCCAGCAGTTGCTGCTTTATGCCGCGCGCAACAACTACAACTCCGGCGTGCGCATGGATTCGGTGGGGCTGCTGACGCAGAAACCTACGGATACGAATTTCCGCGACGCGCTGATTTATGCGCTGCAGTACGACACGAATCCCGGGGTGCGTTTCAAGGCGCTGGATGGGCTGGGGCCGTATGTGAAAGACGATACGCAGGTGCGGGACAGCCTGCTGCAGGCGCTGGTGAATGACACCAATCCGGGAGTGCGCACCGAGGCGTTGCGCATGCTCGAACCAGTGAAGGCGGATAGCAGCGTGCGGGCGGTGCTGATGACGCTGGCGGCGAAAGACTCGAGCCAGTACATCCGGTCGCAGGCGCGGACGTTGCTGGCGCAGTTGCCGGAGATTGACTAGAAGGAAGCGAGCCAGGCGCGCATTTGCTGCGTCGCCAAGAACGCGACGCATTGCGCGCCTCGCCCAGGTCCCTCGCTGCGCAAAGAGCGCTTGCTCGGGATGACAAATCGAATTCTTAGCAAGAAACGGACAAAAGAAACGAGGCAAATAAATTGAAACGTAAGCTACAGATTGGGGTTGTCAGCATACTGGCCGTGCTGGCGCCGCTGACCATTCTTCCGCAGAGCGTGGCACAGGAGACGCGTGTTTCCGCCGAGGGCGGCGGATGGGGGCAGGAGATTACCGGCACGCTGGCGGCAGTCAAGAATCTGAGAATCAAGGTGGATTCCGGCGCGGTGATTGTGCACGGCGGGCAGCAGCAGGGCATTAATTATGTGGTTCATACCCGCCTGCATACGTCATCGGAGCAGGAAGCGCGCCACCAGTTTGATCAGTACAAAGTGACGGCCTACGTGAAAGGCGACACGGCCTGGATCGAGGGGAACTGGCAGGGAAAACAGCCACGGCATTGCTCGGAGGAGCTTTCGGTCATGGTTCCCCGGGAGATCGCGCTGGTGAAGCTGGAGACCGACGGTGGCAGCGTTGATACCACCGGCGTCTCCGGGCGCGTGGAAGCTGAAACCGGCGGCGGCAGCATCCATCTCGACGATGTTGGCGGAGGGGCCAATGCCGAAACCGGCGGCGGATCGATCGATGTGGGCAATGTAAGCGGCGAGATCGGATTGCACACTGGCGGCGGTTCGATCGAGGTGCATCAAGCCAACGGCAAGGTGGTGGCCGAGACGGGCGGCGGCAGCGTGGAAATCCAGTCGTGCATGCAGGGTGCGAACGTGGAGACGGGTGGCGGCAGCATCGCGGTGCGCCACTGCAGCGGAAAAGTGAAGGCATCCACGGGCGGCGGCAGTATTGAGCTGGGAGACATTGGCGGCCCGGCAGAAATTGACACGGGTGGAGGCAGTATCCGGGTGAATTCGGCACAGGGACACGTGCACGCGGAAACGGGAGGCGGCGGCATCGAGCTTTACGGTGTGCCTTCGGCGCAGGTGGAAACCGGAGCGGGCGGGATCGTGGTAAAGCTGGTGAACACGGGCGGCGAACGGCGCGATTCCCAGCTGGAGACTTCTGCCGGAGATATTACGGTTTACATCGCTGCCGATGTTGCCCTGAATGTGCGGGCCAGCGTGGATCTGGCCAGCGGACATCGCATCACGTCAGAATTTCCTGACATTCAGGTTCGGAGCGAAGGCGATTGGGCGTCGAAGACGATTTCGGCCGAAGGGAAGTTGAATGGCGGAGGCCCGATGTTGAAAGTGCACACCACGACCGGCGACATCAATTTCAAGCGGGCCAAGTAAAGAACGAATTGTTGATTGTTGATTTGATGATTGTTGAATGAAAACCACAGAAGCTGGAGTTCAATCAACAATCAACAATCGTTAATTTGATCGTGGAAGTGAACAGGCATACGGGAGGGTCGGAGCGCGGATACGCGGAGCTTCGCAATTCAGGTGAGGGGAATGACCATGCGCAAATACGTTTTGCCCAGCATCGTGCTGTTGCCGTTACTGCTCAGCTTTTCCCATGCCGCTCAGATGCGGTCGGTGGACCCGCCCGAGCCGTTGATCTTCTCCAGCGAAGATAGCGGCACGAGCTCCTATCTGGGAGTGGACATCGCAGACGTGACCAGCGAACGCCTGAGCACGCTGAAGCTGAAAGAGGAACAGGGTGTCGAGGTCACCATGGTGGATCAGGATGCTCCCGCGGGCAAGGCGGGCATCAAGGAGCACGATGTCATCCTGACCATGAACGGGACGACGGTGGAGAGCGCGGCGCAGTTGCGGCGGATGATCCGCGAAACCCCGCCAGGACGCATCGTCACGCTCGGCCTGAGCCGCGATGGGCAGCCGGTGACGGTGAAGGTGCAGCTGGCCAACCGGGAAAAAGAGTTTGCCATGGGTTCGAAGACGAAAGACTTTCACCTCGAAATTCCGGAGATTCATATGCCGGAGATTGACATTCCGTCATTCAACATGGTGATCGCTACCTCGTCGGCACGCAGCGGCCTGACGGTGGAGAACATTACTCCGCAACTGGGCGAATTCTTCGGGGTGAGGAACGGCAATGGCGTGCTGGTTCGTTCGGTGGAGAAGGGCAGCCGCGCCGAGAAAGCAGGTCTGCGGGCCGGAGACGTCATCGTGAAGGTCAACGATGAGCCGGTGCACGACACCAGCGACTTCACGCATGCGGTGCGGTCGCGCAAAGGCGGGTCGATCAGCGTCGGCGTGGTGCGCGATAAAAAAGAACAGAATTTGAATCTGACTCTGCCCGAGCACAAGGACTCGGGGCATCTGTTCGAAGAAGAAAGCTTGGATGAGCCGCTGATGAATGCGGATTCTGCCCTGGAAATGAGCCAGCTGCAGAGCGAGATGGCCGAGATGCAGCCCGCACTGGCACTCGCCGGGGAAGATCTGCGCAAATCCGGCGAAGAGGTTAGCAAGGCCTGGTGCCAGCAGGAAAAGCAGTTCCGCGAGCAGACGCAAAAGCAGCAGGAACAATTCCGGAAGGAAGAAGAACAGCTCAAGCAAAAAATGGAGCAGATGCAGCGGAAGATGCGGTGGAACGGGCTGGACATCTAGCGGCGGGACACCTGCTGTCAGGAATGGAGTGATTTCAGCGGCCCGCCGGCTACCCCCCGGCAGCGGCGACGCGCGAGCGGCTGTTCAGGCAAACCCGATTGCGTCCGGTTTGCTTGGCGCAATAGAGGGCGTTGTCGGCGGCGCGGATCAGTTCGTCGCGGCCGACACCATGATCCGGGAAAACCGCGACGCCCGCGCTGATGGTAACCGTCCGCGGCACGCCCGGGAACTGCCATTCTTCCACCAGTTTCCTCAGTTTTTCGGCTACGGTAACGGCCTGCTGGGCGCTGGTCTGAGTAAGCAGCAGGGCGAACTCCTCGCCGCCGTAGCGGCACACCACATCAATTTTCCGCAAGTTCTGGTGAAACAGCGAAGAAACCTGCCTCAGCACCTCGTCGCCGAGCAGGTGCCCAAACTCGTCATTCAGCTTCTTGAACTGGTCAATATCGGCCATGACCACGGCCATGCCGGCGCCATAGCGGCGGGCGCGCTCGACCTCGTCGACGATTCGCAGTTCGAAAAAGCGCCGGTTAAAGATGCCGGTCAGGCCATCGAGGTAGGCGAGCTGCTTGACCCGCTCGACATAATGCGCGTTCTGGATGGAATTGGCACAGATGTCGGCCACCGACTCCAGCGGCTGCAGTTCGCTCTCGCGGAAGGCATCCGGCTGTGAGCTGTGCAGCGTGAGCACTCCCAGAGTTTGCCCAAAGGAAATCAGAGGAATGCTCATGCGCGACGATGCTTCAGCGAAAAGCCGGAGGTGTTCGGGCCCGGAAGACAGGTTTTTTTCGATGAGGCTGCCGCTGGCGGCGAGGAGGTGCGGCCAGGGATCCCGGCCAGCCGGAAAACGCTCGCCCGGAGGAATACACGGGGTCAGCGTCCCGTGGTGCGCCCGCAGCACCAGATCGCTTTCTTCCCGCAGGAAAATCGAGACATGCTGCACCTGGAAAGCCTGCTGAATGACGGCGCAGGCACGGGTCAGCAATTCCTCCAGTTCCATGACCGCAGTGCTCTGCTGCGCGATGGTATTGATGGCTTCCAGTTGCCGCGCCCGCTGCCGTTCCAGCGAGTACAGGCGCGCGTTCTGCAGTGCGATCGAAGCCTGGGTCGAGAACAGTGTCAGCAGGTCGATGGTTACCCGGTCGAAGTGATTGAGGCGGTCGCTCTGGCAATCCAGCACACCCACGACTTCATCCCGCACCATCAGCGGAATCGCCAGTTCGGAACGCGTGGATTGTGCGGTGCAGATATAACGCGGGTGTTGGCTGACATCGGGAGCATAGACGGGCTGCTTCTTGAAGGCTGCGGCTCCCGTCAGACCCTCGTGGTAGCCCAGGCACATCTTGTCGTTACCGGCATCCCAGCCGATCTGCGAGCGAACGCACAACTGCTGCGCCTCCTTGTCAAACAACAAGATGGCGACCTTTTGCAGATGAAAATAGTCGCGCGCGATCGCCAGGATTCTCTGCAACACCTCGTCCAAGTCGAAGGTGGAGAGCACAGCCTGGCCGGCGTCGTACAGAACCGCGATTTTCTCCATTCAAACGGATTCTACCGTTGTGGGTGGGAACCACCGAGGTTCCTAAAGTAACCGAGTCGACCGGGAGGCAAGGGAGCAGCTACTTCCATTTTCGGGCGGTGCGGATCAGGCCGTAGGCCACCAGGCAAAACCAGAAGTCCACGACGGTACCCAGGTCGACGTGGAAACGATGGTGCTGGGCTACGGCGGGCAGGGAGGGCATGAGGAGGAAATACGCTACGTTTCCCAGGACAATCGCCAAAAGCGCCTGCAAAAAATTGATGAGCACTGATGCTTTAGACACCGTGGCTCTCCTCGGCGGTTGCGAGACTAATCCGGCGAATGGCGTCCCCTCCTGCTACCATGAGTCAATTCTCGGTTGTCAGTTGCCTGTTCTCAGTTAAAGCCAAATCGAACTGGCGACTGAAGGGCAAGCAATTGGTGATTGATGATTGTTGAATGAAAGGCTGGTGCCGGGTGGTTATCTTCATTCAACAATCAGGAATCACACAATCAGCAGTATCTTCCACGCGGTGGAATCATAGCGCATGCTCGAACTCTCCACTCCGGTGCAGTATGTGAAAGGGGTGGGCCCGCGCATCGCGGAGATACTCGCCGGCAAGGGGATCCACACCGTCGGCGACCTGCTCTATTATCTTCCTTTTCGCTACGAAGACCGGCTGAACCCGCGCGGAATTGCCGAATTGCGTCCCGGCGAAATGGCGACGGTGATCGGGGAAGTGCGGAATTCGGGGCTGTTCCGCACGCGCCGCATGCCGATTTTTCAGCTCACCGTGGGGCAGGGACGCGCGCGCCTGCGCTGCCTCTGGTTCAACGCGACCTACCTGAAGGACAAGTTCGTTCCCGGCCAGATGATCGCGCTTTACGGCAAGGTCGAGGAAGATCAGCGCAGCCGCGAGTTGCAGATCATTCAGCCGCAGTTCGAGATCCTGGGAGAGGCGAGCGAAGGCGGCGAAAATGGCGCAGAGAAGAAGGCCGCGGAATCGCTGGAGATCGGGCGAATTGTTCCCATCTATGAATCGGCCGGGCAAGGACGGCTGACCCCGCGCTGGTTTCGGCGCGCCATCCGCACCGCGCTCGATAACCTGACGCCCGATCTGCCGGACCCGATCCCGGCCGTGGTGCGCGGCCGTTTGGGGCTGATTCCGCCGCGCGCCGCGCTGTGGAATGTGCACTGGCCCGAGCCGGGCGAGAGCCTGCTGGATCTGCAGTCGTCGTGCACTCCGGCGCATATGCGGCTGATTTTTGATGAGCTTTTTTTCGTCGAGCTGGGCCTGGAGTTGAAGCGGCGGCAGCAGAAGGCGCAGACCGGAATCGCGTTTCGACTCGATGAGAGCGTGCGACAGGCGATCAAGAAGATTCTGCCCTTTCATCCCACGGCAGCGCAGAAGAGGGTGCTGAAGGAAATTGCCGGGGACATGGGAAAGCCGTATCCCATGCGGCGTTTGCTGCAAGGCGATGTGGGGTCGGGCAAGACGATCGTGGGCTTCGAAGCGGCCATCATTGCCATCGAAAACGGCTGCCAGGTGGCGCTGATGGCGCCGACGGAGATTCTGGCGCAGCAGCATTATTTTTCCGCGCGCCGGATTCTGGAAAATGCGGGTTACCGCATCGTTTTGCTCACCGGCTCGCTGGAAGCCGAGCGCAAGCGCGAAATCCGGCGCCACATCGCGCAGGGCAGCGCGCAGCTGGTGATCGGCACGCACGCGCTGCTGGAAGAAAAAGTGGAGTTCGCCCGGCTGGGACTGGTGATCGTCGACGAACAGCATCGCTTCGGCGTGATGCAGCGGCTGAAGCTGATGAAGAAGAGTTCCGAGGGCAGTGAGGATGCTCATGGAGGGACGGCCGCCCTCGGCCGTCCAGCCGGGCAAAGCCCGGCAGCCGATGCTCGTGTGGGGACGGCCGCCCTCGGCCGTCCGGCCGGGC
>OMOD01000193.1 GCA_900290255.1 Candidatus Sulfotelmatobacter kueseliae | reverse complement strand
GCCCAGTTTGCTGGGCATGGCCGGCAGAATCTACCTGGTGGGCGCGATCGTTCTCGGTTTTTCGCTCCTGTATTTCGGGATTCGCCTGGCGTTTCTGAATCTGCCGTTGGCCAGCGCCCCCTCGAAAAGGCACGCCCGCCACGTGCTGCAGGCGACGGTGATTTACCTCCCTCTGCTGTTCGCCCTGATGATGAGCAACTCCCTGCGGCCGTGAGTCAGGGCATTTCCCGAGTTACTGTGGAGTGCAAACCACGAACGGGAAGGGCACGGCTTCAGCCGTGCCGTCAACGCCACAAGAGAGTCTCGGCTTTAGCCGCTGCAGGGACTCTACACCAGCAAGAGAACTGCTCTAATACCCACCGCAGTAGAACAGCACTTAACCGCCAAAGAGCGCGAAGGATTCGCAAAGTACGCGAAGCAAGTCCCTGCCCCCAAGGTCAAACAGAGCCACTTCTGCCATAGCTCACGGCTCGTCGTAGAATACGGCGAGGCCCGAAAATTGAAACTGACGGAAGATCCGCATCGCAGGCTGAATGCCCTGACCAATGAGTGGGTGCTGGTCTCGCCTCACCGCGCAACGCGTCCCTGGCAGGGGGAAGTCGCGAAGTTACAGACCACACCCGAACCCACCTACGATCCGAACTGCTATCTCTGCCCCGGCAATGCGCGCGCAGGAGGGATTCGCAATCCGGCCTATTCCTCAACCTTCGTCTTTGAAAATGACTTCGCCGCTTTGAAGCCGCAAACCCGACCGGACCGTCTCGACATAGACGGCAAGGGGCTTGCGGTCGCCGAAGCAGAACCTGGCGTTTGCCGTGTGATCTGCTTTTCTCCTCGCCACGATCTGACGCTCGCGACCATGGGGCTGGACGAAATTGAACGGGTGGTTGGCACGTGGACGGAACAATTCCGCGAACTGGGCGCTCTGAAATTCATCAAACACGTGCAGATTTTCGAGAACCGCGGCGCCATGATGGGCGCCAGTAATCCTCATCCCCATTGCCAGATCTGGGCAACAGCTTCCATTCCGGATGCGCCCGCGAAAGAACTGATCGCACAACGGGCGTACTTCGAATCGCGGGGCAGTTGTCTTCTGTGCGACTACGTTGCTCTAGAGGAGCGCCAGCAGGTCCGTGTCGTGTGTCAGAACGAGGGATTCGTGGCTTTGGTGCCCTTCTGGGCGGTTTGGCCGTTTGAGATTCTCGTCTGCAGTCGCCGCCACATGTCGAGCATGAACAACTTCGGGGCGGACGAACCACGCTCCCTCAGCGCCATGCTGCAGCAGATCACCTCAACTTACGACAGAGTTTTCGGTGTTCCCTTCCCTTACTCGATGGGATTCCACCAATCGCCGACCGATGGCGCTGATTACCCGGAATGGCATTTCCATGCGCATTTCTATCCCCCGCTGCTGCGCTCGGCGACCATCCGCAAGTTCATGGTGGGATTCGAGATGCTGGGAATGCCGCAACGCGACATCACGCCGGAGACTGCGGCCGAGCGCCTGCGCGAGCTCGTTCGCCGCTAGGCAGGACGCCGGTCTGATGTGTTTCAATCACAGGCTCATGTGATTCTGACCGTCGTCCCGCCTCCGCGCCTCGGCTAGCCTATAATGGTTGGTTTTCTTTGCGACAGTCCTATGCGAGAGACCGTCAAGCAGCTTTGGCCGGAGATCGACTGGATCGAGAATCTCCAATTACGTGAACAAGTTACCGAGACCTGGGTCAAGGCTCTGGAACGCAGCCCGCTTAAGGCGGACGACCTCAACCAGATTCCTTTTACCCTGCTCGTACCCAATTGCCCTATCACTTTCATGGAGCACAAGCGCTGCGTCGTGCACATCGCCCGCGACAGCGCCAAAGCCATGCAGTCGTTCATGGGCCGGGCATTGCCCATTAATATGGACACGGTGATTGCGGGCGCGATTCTCGCCGACGTGGGCAAACTGCTGGAATACGAACTCGGCCCAGACGGCAAGAGCCGGCAGAGCGAACGGGGCGAGGCACTGCGGCACCCGTTTACCGGGGTCGCTTTGGCGATGGAATGCGGCGTGCCCGACGAGGTTTGCCACATCATCGCGGCACACGCCGCCGAGGGCGACCTGGTCAAGCGGACCACCGAAGCGTTCATCGTGCATCACGCCGACTTCATGGCTTTCCTGCCCTTCAAGAATCCGAAAAACATCAAGCTGAGAACCTAAGGAGAGATTCCTTGTCCGCCACGAAATCGATTGCTTCCAAAGAGACCATTACAGCCCAGATGTCGCGCTGGGCGGCGGGGTTGCAGTATCAGGACCTCTCGCCGGATGCCGTCTACCAGGCCAAGCGCTTCTTACTCGATTCGTTCGGCTGCGCCCTGGGCGGCTACCAGCAACACGACGTCAAGATTGCGCTGGCGGTTCTAGACGAAGTCGCCGGCCCGGGTGCGGCCACGGTGATCGGCACCGGGCAGCGCATGGATCCAGTTTCGGCGTCGCTGGCTAACGCGCTGATGATCCGTTGCATGGATTACAACGACATTTACTGGAAACAGGACCCGTCGCATCCCTCCGACATTTTTCCCGCGGCCATCGCGTGCTGCGAGCGCACTGGCAGCGACGGCAAGGAACTGATCGTCGGCCTCGTCCTTGGTCATGAGTTCGAGATGCGGCTCTGCGAGGCCGCCTTCCCGGGAATCCGCGAGCGCGGCTGGCATCATGCGACGTTAACGGCATTTGTATCGCCGATCGTCGCCGGCCGCGCACTGCACCTGCCTTGGGAACAGATTCAGCACGCCATTGGCATTTCGGCCAGCCGCCACTGCACGCTCGGAGCAGTCACTGCCGGCAAGCTCACCATGATGAAGAACACGGTCGATCCCATGGCTACGCAGAGCGGCGTGTTCGCCGCGCTGCTGGCGGAAAATGGATACTCCGGGCCAGAGCACGTGATTGACGGAAAAGAAGGCCTCACCCACGTCTTCGGGCCGGAATGGAAGCTCAATCTTTTGACTGACGGGCTGGGTGAGTCGTGGCGCATCACGCAATGCGGCATGAAGGCCTTCCCCACAGAAGCTCTGACTCACACGCCGATCTCCGCCGTGCTCGATCTGGTCAAGGCGAATGATTTGCACCCCGACCGGGTAGCAAAGATTCAGATCCGTTCGCTGGCGCGCGCGGCTGACATTCTCTCGGATCCCAGTAAGTACGATCCGCAAACCAAGGAAACTGCCGATCATTCGCTGCCCTACGTCATCGCGGCTGCACTGGTGGACCGCCAGGTCACGCCGGTGCAGTTCACCATGGAGAAGATCATGGACGCGAAGATTCGGGAGCAACTCAAGAAGGTCGAGGTGGTCGCGGATCCCGAGATCGAAAAAGTATTTCCAGCATTACAGAGGGTAATTGTGCATATCAATACGACAGACGGACGTTGCTTCAGCAAACAACTTGACTATCCTAAGGGCGACCCGCGCAATCCGCTGACCGATCAGGAAGTAGAAGAGAAATTCGCCGCGCTCGCCGAAGGAGTGCTCTCCAAAACCGCGCAGGGGCGGGTGAAGGAGGCGGTGTGGAATTTGGACCGGGTTGGCTCGGTGAACGAATTGATGGCCTTGATGGAAGCGGATGTTCGCAAGGCACGCTTCGGCAAAGCAAAGGCAGGCAGGACCCAAGGCAGAACCGGACCGCGTGCGAAAGGCCAGAAGAAGAACCGTAAGACCATGCTTAGCTAGCACCGCCGCGGCCTTCGCACGGAGAGAAACTGGAGCCTACCATGCCGCAGACCATTGTCGAAAAGATCGCGCAAGCCCACATGGCCGAAGGCCCCAATCGGCCCTTGCGCGCCGGCGACTTCCTTTCCATCCGGCCGTTTCATGTAATGACGCACGACAACACCTCGGCCGTAATGAGCAAGTTCAAGGGGATCGGCGCGAAGAAAGTGCGCGACGCCGGGCAACTCGTTTTCGCTCTGGATCACGACATCCAGAACCAGGATGAAGCCAACCTGAAAAAATACCGTTCCATCGAAGCCTTCGCCAAAGAGCACGGAGTCGATTTCTATCCTGCCGGATCGGGCATCGGCCATCAGATTATGGTCGAGCGCGGATACGTTGTGCCGGGATCGTTTGTCGTCGCTTCCGATTCCCACTCCAACATGTACGGCGCATTGGGCGCGGTGGGCACGCCCATCGTGCGCACCGACGCGGCTGCGGTCTGGGCAACCGGGGAATTCTGGTGGCAGATTCCGCGGACCATTCAAGTCGTGCTGGAGGGCAAGCTGCCGGATGGGGTCACCGGGAAAGACGTGATCATTGCTCTCTGCGGACTCTACAACCACGATGAAGCGCTGAACGCCGCGGTGGAATTTTCCGGGCCGGGCGTGGCCAGCCTGCCGATGGATGCCCGCTTCTCCATCTCCAACATGAGCACGGAGTGGGGGCCGCTTGTGGGATGGTTCCCGGTAGACGCCGTTACTTTGGAATACCTGCGCGGCGTGCACCAGCGGCTGCAAGCCATGGGAATTGAGCGTTTCACGGAAGCCGACATTGCGAGATGGGCTGCGAATCCGCCGCTTCCCGATTCCGATGCGGCGTATGCTGCTCGCATCGTTCTCGATCTCAATCAAGTTACGCCGCATGTGTCGGGGCCCGACACGGTGCAGGTGATGCAGTCCGTCGCCGAAATCGAAAAGAAGAAAGTTGCCATTCAAAAGGCGTACCTGCTTTCCTGCGTGAATTCACGCGCGGCTGATCTGGAAGCGGCGGCGCGGGTTTTGCGCGGTAAGAAAGTCGCTCCTAGCGTGAAGTTCTACCTGGGCGCGGCCAGCGCATGGGTGCAGCAGGAAGCCGAGAAACGCGGCGCGTGGCAGGCGCTCCTCGAAGCCGGAGCAATCCCGCTACCGCCCAGCTGCGGGCCTTGCATCGGTCTCGGCACGGGGCTGCTGGAAAAAGGCGAGGTCGGCATCTCGGCCACCAACCGCAATTTCAAAGGACGCATGGGATCGCGCGATGCGCAATGCTACCTGGCGAGTCCCGAGGTCGTCGCGGCATCGGCAGTCGCGGGCTACATTACCGGTCCCAGCCGCTTTGCCGATCGCACGCCGGTTCGCGAGTATCAGGAGTTCGCTTCCGGGGGATACGCCGCCGAGCGGGTCGAGATTCTGCCCGGGTTCCCGGAGCGGGTGCGGGGGCGCCTGGTGTTCATGCCGCAGGATAACGTCAACACCGACGCTATCTACGGCAAGGATTACACCTATCGCGACGACATGACGCCCGAGATGATGGCTCGGGTGGTGATGGAGAACTACGACCCGCAGTTCGCCGAGCGCACGCGCGCGGGCGACGTCATTGTCGGCGGATTCAATTTCGGCACGGGATCGAGCCGCGAACAGGCCGTCACTTGCCTGAAGGCAAAAGGCATTCCGCTGGTTATTGCAGCCAGCTTTTCGCAGACTTACCTGCGCAACGCTTATAACAACGGCTTTTTGTGTATCGAAGTCCCGGCGCTGGTCAAGCGCCTGCGCGAACAGTTCGCGAGCGAAATCGCGGCCAAGGAAAAGACGATTATCCCGGGTGAGGAAGTGGATATCGCCTTCACTTCCGGCACTCTCACCTGGCATGGTGAAAGCTTTGTCTTTCCGCCGCTGGGCACGGTTCCGCAGTCACTGGTAATTGCCGGCGGAGCAGAGAACGTAGTCGCGAGGAAATTGGGACTCATTGGGCAATTGAGAAATTGAGTAATTGGGTAATTGAAAACCGTTGGACGCGCGACGACTTTAGCTCGCCAAGTTACTCAATTACTAAATTACTCAATCACCAAATTACTCAATCAAGGACAAATCATGCCCAAACATACCGTAGTCACTATGCCGGGAGACGGCATCGGCAATCAGGTTCTTCCCGAATCCTTGCGGCTTCTCAAAGCCGTCGGATTCGACGCCGAGTACGTCCATGCCGACATCGGCTGGGAGTGCTGGTGCCGCGAGGGAAACGCGCTCCCGCAGCGCACGATTGACCTCTTGGCCAAACACAAGCTGGGACTGTTCGGCGCCATCACTTCCAAGCCCAAGAAGGAAGCCGAAGCCGAGCTGAAGCCGGAACTGAAGGGCAAGGGATATTCGTATTTCAGCCCCATCGTCACCATGCGTCAGCGTTTCCATCTCGACACCTGCGTGCGGCCGTGCATTTCGTTCCCCGGCAATCCTCTGAATTTTATTCGCAAGCGGACCGACGGCAGCTTCGAAGAACCGGTGGTGAATGTGGTCGTCTTCCGGCAAAACACCGAGGGGCTGTATGCCGGAGTGGAGTGGACCAATCCACCCGAGCAGGTGCGTGCCGCGCTGGCCACGCACCCGAAGTTCAAGCCCTTTGCCTCGGTTCCCGGACCCGATCTTGCCATTTCTGTTCGCGTCATCACCCGCAACGCCGCCCGCAAAATCTGCAAAGCGGCTTTCGAATGGGCGAAGAAATATGGGTACAAGTCCGTCACCATCTGTGAGAAGCCTAACGTGCTGCGCGAAACTTCGGGGATGATGGAAGAAGAAGCCAAGGCCGTATCCAAGGAATATCCAGGCATTGCGCTCTGGTCCACCAACATTGATGCCCAAACCATGTGGCTGACGAAGAATCCCGAAGACTACGGCGTAGTGGTGGCTTCGAATCTGTTCGGGGACGTGATCTCTGACGCCTTCGCCGGCCTGATCGGCGGCCTGGGATTCGCCGCTTCGGGCAACATCGGCGATGAAGTTGCCGTCTTCGAGCCCACCCATGGCTCGGCACCCAAGTATGCCGAACTCAACCCGCCCATCGTAAACCCGATCGCGATGTTTCTCTCGGCAGTCATGATGCTCGATCATATCGGTGAGGTCGAGAAGGGCCGCCGCATCCGTGCCGCGATCGCGGCGGTGGTGAAAGAAGGCAAGGTGCGCACTTACGATATGATGCGCATTCCGGGCGGCGCGAAGGCCATCAGCCAGGGCGCTGCCAGCACGGTGCAGATGGCGGATGCAGTATTGGCCAAGCTGAGCTGAAAGAGGAGTTTTTCTCATGACAGTTGCCACGGAAACTTGCACCGGCGAAGCCGGCCATTGGGGCGCGGAGGTCCGCTCCGACCTCCATGTGCGGATCGAACCGCGCTCGCGCGGCGGCATTGACATCGAACTCGAGTCGCGGGTCAAGCCTTACTACGGAGACGCGATTCGCCGCCAGGCCGAAGAAGTGCTCGAGGCCCTCGGCATACGTCACGCCCGGGTTCAAATCCACGATGAAGGCGCGCTGCCGTTTGTGATCGCCGCACGCGTCGAAGCCGCGGTTCGGCGGGCCGGGCGGGGCGAGGGCACGCGCGTGCTTCCTGACCGGATTGCGCTGCCCGAGCCTTCCTCCCGCGATCGCATGCGGCGCTCCCGGCTTTACGTTCCGGGCAGCGAGCCCAAGTATTTCATCAACGCTGCGCTGCACGGAGCCGATGCCATCATTCTCGACCTAGAGGATTCGGTCCACGCCAGTGAAAAGGACGCGGCCCGCCTGCTGGTGCGCAACGCGCTACGGGCGGTTGATTTTCTCGAATGCGAGCGCATGGTGCGCATCAATCAACTTCCTCTCGGACTGGAGGACCTGGACGAGATCGTTCCCGAATCGCCTGATCTGATTCTGATCCCCAAGGTTGAGAATCCCGGTCAAGTCGTCGAGGCCGGCAAGCGCATTGCCGCGATCAAAGGTGACTACGGCATTACGCGGCCGATTTGGCTGATGCCGATTCTGGAGTCCGCACTGGGGATCGAGAACGCATTTGCGATTGCGACGGCGAGTGAAAAGATTGTCGCCCTGACCATCGGACTGGAAGATTACACGGCCGACCTCGGCGTGGTGAAAACTTCGGCCGGCGCGGAATCTCTGTTCGCGCGGCAACGCGTGGTCAATGCCGCTCATGCTGCCGGGCTCCAGGCCATCGACTCGGTATTCGGCGATGTCGGCGACATGGACGGCCTGCGCGCCTGGGGCCTTAACTCTCGCGCTCTCGGTTTTGAAGGCATGGGCTGCGTTCATCCGCTACAGATTCCGGTGATTCATGAGGCGTTCGCGCCCACTCCGGCGGAAATTGAGCGCGCTCGTAAAATTGTTGCGGCTTACAACGAAGCACAGGAAAAAGGCCTGGGCGTTGTAAGCCTGGGATCGAAAATGATCGATCCTCCGGTCGTGAACCGGGCGCTGAAGCTGATGGCGCGGGCCAAGGCCATGGGAATTGTTGACTGATGATTGTTGATGGTTGATGGAAAAGCGCGTGACCAATCCGGGGCTGCCGAAGCGATTGAGGACGTGATGGCTATTCTCGACAAAACGGAACTTGTTACCAATACGGCGGGACGCATGGTCCCGGAAACGGTGAATGGCCGCACCCAGACCGCTTATATGGGTGTGGGGAAGTATCAGCCGCGCGGCAACAAAGCTGCGCCTCCTATCCGAACGGCGGCGGATTATCCGGTAAACGGCGACAAGCGCGTTGCCGATCTGGAAACCGCTCTTCGCAAGTGCGGCCTGCGCGACGGCATGGTGATTTCTTCGCATCATCATCTGCGCGATGGCGACCGTGTCGCGCTGATGGCGCTCGAAGCGGCAGCCAGAATCGGCGTCAAAGATCTGATGTGGTTTCCCAGTGCATCGTTCCCTTCGCAACAAAGCGCAATCGAATTGATGGAGTCGCGCGTCATCGACCACATCGAAGGCAGCATGAACGGCCCGCTGGGCGATTACTGCACCCAGGGCAAGATGCGTGGCATGGGAGTTTTGCGCTCACACGGCGGCCGCTGGCAGGCCATTCAGGATGGCGAAGTCCACATTGATATCGCCGTGATCGCCGCGCCCACTGCCGATCCTTTCGGCAACTGCGATGGCTCGCACGGGAAATCCGCCTGCGGCTCTCTGGGCTTTGCGCTGGCGGATTCGACCTGCGCCGATCACGTTATCGCCGTCACCGACAACCTGGTTCCCTTCCCCTGCATTCCGTGGCAGATTCAGGGCAACAACGTGGATTATGTCGTCGAGGTGGATTCCATCGGCGATCCGGCCAAAATCGTTTCCGGCACGACCCAGATCACGCGCTCGCCCGATCGCCTGCGCATCGCCGAGTTCGTGGCGCGTTTCCTCCGCGATGCCGGCATCCTGCGCAATGGATTCTCCTTCCAGGCTGGGGCGGGCGGAATTGCTCTGGCCTTCGTCGGCTACCTCAAGCAAATGATGAAGCAAGCCGGCGTCAAAGCGCGATTCGTGCGTGGCGGCTCAACCAAGTACCTGGTCGAACTGCTGGAAGAGGGACTGACTGACTACATCCTCGACGGACAAACCTTCGATCTCGACGGCGTGCGCTCCATGGCCAACAACCCGCGCCACGTGGCAACTTCCCCGTTCACGTCCTACAACTACCACGGCAAAGGGAATTTCGCGTCGATGGTGGATGCGGTTGTGCTCGGCGCCACTGAGGTGGACACCCACTTCAACGCCAACGTGGTGACGCACTCCGATGGCCGGCTTCTCCACGGCATCGGCGGCTGGCAGAACTGTCTGGCCGCCGGATGCACCATCCTGGCCGTGCCCTCGTTCCGCGACCGGATTCCCGTGATCGTCGACGAAGTGACCACGCTGTGTGGGCCGGGCGAATTGATTGACGTGGTGGTGACCGAGCGTGGCATTGCCATCAATCCGCGGCGGCAGGATCTGCTCGACGCGGTCAAAGGTTCGAAGCTCCCCATTCGCCCGCTCCTGGACATCAAGAAAGAAGTCGAGCGCATCTGCGGCGGCAGGCCTCAGCGCCCGAAGCGCGGCGAGCGCCCCGTAGCGATCGTCAAATGGGTGGATGGCACCGTGCTCGACACGGTATGGCAGATTCCGTGAACGGAAGAGTCTCTATCTGCCGCGCGCTCGACCGGCCTACTGAAGCGGCAACAGCGCCTCGCATGCCGCTTCGCTGGCAATGGCAGCACCCGAAGGCTGCACCCGAATCACCGCATCCTCGAAGGAGCAGAAGCTGCGTATTCCCGTCCGGTTCACGGTGGTCGGTACCGCTGTAACGTAGTAGCTCGTGGCCGGGGGACCACCAGAGCCAATGGCGGTGAAGTTGTAACCGGCTTTGTAGCCTGAGGCGAGGATATTGTCGATCAGGCAAGCCGTCGTCGAACTCGGCGTGCAAGGGCTGGCCCCACCGAGGACTGCCAGCGTGGGGGCATAGCCAACGGTCGGGTAAGTGGAGTTGTAGGTGATCTCCACCGTGTTGATCGCCTTGATCGACTGTACAGCCGAGGCCTCATTGGCAGCCATGCGAGCGTTTAACAGGTTGGGGATCGCGATGGCGGCAATGATCAGAATAATGGCAACTACGATCAGCAGTTCGATCAACGAGAAACCTTTTTGCTTCCGCATGAAAGTGGCTCCCAGCGCGGCATTTCGAGCAGGATAAGCTTACCACTGCTCGGGCAGGATGTCTCCCCTTTTAAGAACGTCGTGCTTCGCCAGAGTTGCAAACTTTTGCGGCTCTGACCCGTTTGTGACAAAATGCACTGTTTCCATCGGAGACTCCCTTGTTAGAAGCATATCAATGGCTCCCGCCAGAAGCGGTGAAGATTGTCCTGGTCCTGTTCTTGTCTTTTCTGATCGGGCTGGAACGCGAGGAACACAAAGCCGCAGCTGGATATTACGCTTTCGGAGGAGTCCGCACCTTCCCCCTGATCGGGTTGATCGGCTACTCGGTCGCGCTCCTGTCCGGCGGGCAACTTCTTCCGGTATTTCTCGCCTTTCTGGTGATCGGCAGCTTCCTCCTGTTGTCTTATTGGCGCAAACTTTGCTCTTCCGACGCAGCCGGTGTTACCTCGGAGATGTCAGGACTTGCGACGTTCCTGGTCGGCGCGCTCGTCTATTACGATCATTTCTGGATCGCAACCACGTTGAGCGTGGCCAGCTTGTTGTTGCTCGAACTCAAAGCGGGGCTGGAAGGGCTCGCCACCCGCATTCCGCCCGAAGAAATTCTGACTTTCGGCAAGTTTCTGCTGCTCAGCGGAGTCATTCTGCCCATTTTGCCCCGGCAGGATTTCGGACGCTTTCACATTAACCCTTTTAAGACCTGGCTGGTGGTGGTTGCGGTAAGCACGATTTCGTACGGCAGCTATGTCCTGCAGAGGGTAACGAAGCAACGCGGAGGAGTCGTGCTGGCCGCGTTGCTCGGCGGTGCCTATTCCTCCACGCTGACCACGGTGGTGATATCGCGAAGAGCCGCCCAGGAAGAGCATCCGCACCTGTTCTCCGGTGCCATTCTGATTGCCTCCGGCGTGATGTACGCGCGGCTGGTCGCTCTGCTCGCGCTGTTTAACCGCCACCTGGCAGTTGCCTTGGCACCGCCGTTTCTTTTATTCGCCGCCCTTGCCATTGCCACCGGATGGATCTGGTCCCGCAGGCCTGACGCGCAAGCGTCCGACGTCAAGCGCGAGTATCAGCCAAAGAATCCGCTCGAACTGCGGGCCGCCCTTCTTTTTGCTGTTCTGTTCCTCGTCATGCTCGTCGCCACGCAGCTGGCGGTTACCTACTTGGGACGGGCGGGGGTAAACGTTCTCGCCGCCATTATGGGAGTCACCGATGTAGATCCTTTCATTATGGGGATGACGCAGGCTGCAGGCACGCTCACGCCGCTCAGAGTTGCTGCAGCCGCGGTCGCCATCGCCGCCGCGAGCAACAACCTCATCAAAGGGATTTACGCCTACAGCCTGGCGGATAAGCGGACGGGAATTCAGAGCCTCAGCTTCCTGGCAGGTATGGCCGCGCTCGGTCTTACTCCGCTGCTCTGGCTCTAAACGCGGCTGGACTCGATGGCGTGGAAATTCAGGACGAGTGGCCGTTCCCCTGGATTGCTCGCAGGTGCTAGGCGGATGCTCCAGCCGCAGCGCTGTTTGCGGCCGCCGGCGGAGTCGCGCGCTGCTTCCGCAGCGCCTCGTGGAATGCGTCCGTCGTCAGGTGCCCTCTGCGAAACAACTGAAGTAAAGGATCATCGCTACCGTCGGAAGACGGTTGCGCAACCGCGGTTTCGAATTCCAGGCCTTCCGGTTCGACCAGCAACTCTGGCAGCAGGCCGCGGTTTTCCGAAAGCACGGCCAGGAACTTTTCCACTGCCCCGCGATGTTCCGGCGTCGCCTGCGCAAATTCCACTCCCATGCCCTTGTCCGGGTGCATGACCCTTACCACGCCCTGGGCCCGTATCTCTACCCCGGCGGCGCGCATGCACAGCATCACGCGGCTCGAGACGGGAAAAGGCGATGCGATCTCCAAATAGCACGCACCCAGGCTCAAGTCGGTGAGCTGACAGCGGATGGGAGGATCGTCCTGCTCGGCATCGGGAGAGTTCCGCTTGAGCCACTCCCGGAGTTGGAGCGTTGCCGCCGGCGGCGCCTGCAGAAAACGCAGGCCGGCCTGCTTGGTCGTTCCCTCCCAGGCGAATTCGGCGGGCAACTCCAGAGCAATCTCGGTTCCCGGCAAGCTGAAGGCAATCTGCCAGCGTCCGGTGGGATGGCGCCGGTCTGCAATGCCGACGGCCATGCCTCCCTCGCTCAGATCCAGCGTGGTCACTTTCATGTTGGGACCGCCGTCGAGATTGCGCAGCACCACCGGGATTTGCACGGCCACGCGTGCGTTGCGGCGCCGTTCGCTCTTCATCAAAGCCCGGGCCGCCCGGAAACTGGATTTGGCCCGCTCGATCGAAACCGGCTTGTACAGCACAAAATGAGCCCCCAGCTCAAACGCCGACTTCAAGCCGATAATGGGGTCCACGATGGCGACCGCAACCGCCTGCCGGTTACATGGGGCGTTACGCGCGCTGCGCAGCACTTCTGGGGTGCCTTCGCCGTCAAAATCCACGATGATCGCCTCAAACCGCCGGCGGGTCAGCTGGCGCAGGGCGGCGTCCGCGTCACTGCACAGTTCGACTCCGATCTCAAGGTCGCCGAGCGTGCGGCGCAGCACGCGAACGATCTTTTCGTCGGAACATAAAACCAACGAATTCAAGTTCATGGCTGGGACCATCTCCAGGAAACGCGCGCCCACCCTTCCCTCGGGCACTTTGTGTTTCCCACAGTTATTTCGGCAAGCGAGGATAGAGGATAACGCCAGCCGAGACTCCCCCTTGCACTTTATGTCTGTTCGGCGTCAACGATCAACGGTGTCCCGCTCTAAGTCATTACCGACGTAACAGATGGTCTGCTCGCGAGCAAATCGCCCGCAAGAAGGACCAGTCGGGGACGTTCCCAGAACGGAAGGCACGAATCAGGCGACCGAAAGGTCGCAAACCACTGGTTAAGTGATTTAGTTGCAACGACTTCAATGGAATTCGCTCAGGCTTTGTTGGCGAAATTCTCGTTGACTTTCAGATAAAGATGACTGTAAGATACTGAGTCTCCGATTAACCTGGAAGGCTGTGGATGAACATGGGACGTGCCGGTTTGTCCGCAGCGCGGTTGGTTTCTTCACTGCATCCTCGCGACCACGTGGAGAATCATACAGTTAGCGGGGTTAGGAAGTAATAGTTCAGTTCATCTCTTAGCAGCAGAAAGGCATCTTACATGGCGAAGCGACGCGGAAATCCCAACTGGGGCAAGCCTGAACCGATCGGGCCGATCACCCCTACCATCACCGAATTCGAGCAGGTTGTGCGTGAATACAAGCTCTCCCCGGATCAGTACCTGAGGTCGACTCGTTTGCGGGAATGGGCACGCCGCAACAAGAATTCGAAGTATATCCCCGAGCCTCTTCTTGAGGCCTGGGGTTTCGAGATTGAGTCCACTCTGTAAGATGCAGATGTGAGACGGGTTTTGGGGCCGCTCTGCCGTCGTGACGAGCGGCCCTTTCTCTTTGAGCTCATGTGGGGACAGCCGCCCTCGGCTGTCCGGCCGGGCAGGGCTCCGGCAGTTGCTCTGTGGTTCGGGGGGCATGGGTGTTAGGTCCTAGGTGTTAGGTTTTGAAGAAACAATTCGGTTTGCGTACAGGAATCGGGGACAAGAGTTTACGATACAACTTGACGGCGGCGTCCCAAGACCCATGACCTTAAGACCCGAGACCCATGCTGAACGTCCTGCAGATCCCGATCTCTGAGCTGTTTGCGCTGCTGGCCGCGGTTGGCTTTGCCGCGGGCCTCAATCTCTACGCCACCGTAGCCGTCCTGGGGCTGCTGGCGCGCTTCGGACACCTGCCTCTGCCGCCGGGGCTGCAACTGCTCCAGAGTTGGCCCATTATTGCCGCCAGCATAGCCCTGTTCGCGGTCGAATTCTTCGCCGACAAGATTCCTGCCTTCGACCTGATCTGGAATGCGTTGCATACGTTTGTGCGGGTTCCGGTAGCGGGGCTCTTGGCCTATCAGGCGACGAACCAACTTTCTCCCGGGCAGCAGTTGCTGGCCACGTTACTTGGTGCTGCAGTCGCTTTCGCAGCTCATGGCGGGAAAACCGCCGTGCGGGCTGCCGTGACGCCCTCGCCCGAGCCCTTATCGAATATCACGCTCAGCCTCGGCGAGGACGCACTCGCCATCGGGCTGACCTGGCTGGCGACGCGGCATCCGTATGTGGCGGGGACGCTGGCCACAATCTTCGTGGTGATCATCGTGCTGTTGATGCACTGGGTGATCCGCGCCCTGCGGGCGCTGTTTCGCGGAGCAGAGCGGGAACTCGCTGGGTAGCTTGGCTGGGCTGACTCGATCCATTTACCCCAGCAGCGGGTTCACCACACGCACGGGTCCGTAAGCCTGCTTCGCCGCCAGGTCCTCGGAGTAAAGAACCGCCGCGCCGGATTGCTCGGCCGCTTGCAGAATAAGAGCATCCCAAAAAGAGGTCTTGTATCGCACTTCGATCTCCAGAGCCTGGATCACCGCTTCGGGAGTGTTGACCACGATCTCCCAACTCAGATAGTCGCGGATCAGCCCGCGGATTTCGTCCACTGAAACAGGATTTGCCACCTTGCGCCGCAGGTTAACGCAAAGCTCCTGCAAGACCTGCGTACTGAGTACGCCCTGCCCGCTCCTCCACAAGCGCTCGATCAACTGGCGCGCGCGCTCGTGTTTGAGGCCGGCCGAGCGGTCATGCGCGTAAATCAGAATGTTGGTGTCGACAAAGTATTTCTCGGCCATGATTTACGCTTGACCTTCGCAAAATCGAGCCCCGCGGCGGCGGTAGGTGAAAGCCCTCCACAGCAGCGCCGGATGAGCGACGAAGAAGTCCATTGAGTCCCGAAGGAACGGCATCCTTCTCACACGCTCACCGTTCATGAATTTCATCGCGCGAGCGAGGAGGCGTCCATCGCAGATCCATTCCGTCCTGCAGCCGTGCCAGGGCTCGCTTGCGGGCGCGATTGTAAGTTTTGCGCTCGCGCACGATCTGCTCCAGACGTGCCGCCAGCATCGCGCTGATCGAGGTGTCCTCCTCCGCCGCAAGCACCCGAACTTCGCGCAGCAGATCGGCATCCAACTTGAGTGTAATATTAGTTTTCATTAGTAGCACGTAATTATGTGCAGCACAATTATACGTGCTACTTCCCAGCGATGTCAACAGCAGACCCATAGGGTTGTGTGTCTTCCCTCCCCCTGCGACTCCGTGCCCTCTGTGGTTAAGACCTTCCCAGCAAGCGCAACTCGAACGGCAACCGCCTCTGCTAGAATCTCCTGATTGTGAGTCCCCAGCCGCCATTCATCGATGTTCCCGACGCAATTGAGGAAATCTGCGCCGGCCGCATGATCGTGGTCGTGGACGACGAAGACCGCGAGAACGAGGGCGATCTCACCCTCGCCGCCGAAAAAATCACTCCCGCATCCATCAACTTCATGGCCAAGCACGGCCGCGGGCTGATTTGCCTCGCTCTGACCGAAGAACGCCTCGACCACCTGCGCATCGGTCCCATGACCGCGGAAAACACCTCGCAATACGGCACGGCGTTCTGTGAAGCGGTGGATGCGCGCCAGGGCGTAACCACCGGCATTTCCGCTTACGACCGTGCCCGTACCATTCAGGTGGCAATCGATCCGGCGACCAAGCCGTCTGATCTGGCGCGCCCGGGACACGTCTTTCCTCTGCGTGCCCGCAAGGGTGGAGTGCTGGTGCGCGCGGGCCAGACCGAGGCTTCCGTCGATCTGGCACGGCTCGCGGGAATGGTTCCGGCGGGCGTCATCTGCGAAATCATGAAGGACGACGGCAGCATGGCCCGCGTCCCAGACCTGATCGAATTCTGCGGCGAGCACGGGCTCAAGATGCTGACCGTGGCCGAGCTTATCCGCTACCGCATGGCGCATGAGCGTTACGTGCATCGTGTGGGCGAGGCTCTGGTGGATACGCGATTCGGAGAATTCCGCCTGATCGCCTATGAAAGCGAAGTGGACGGCGGAGAATCGCACGTCGCGCTGATCCGTGGCGACATCGAGCACAGCGAAATTCCGGTGCTGGTGCGCATGCATGCCCACTGCCTGATGGGCGATGTCTTCGGCGCCACCGGTTGCGAATGCCACGCGACGTTGGAGGGGTCTCTGCGCCGCATTTCGCAGGAGGGGTTGGGCGCGCTGATTTACCTGCACCAGACTTCCCAGGGGTTTTCTGTGGAAAAAGTTGGCGAGCGCAACGCTCTCACTTTCCATCGCGGCCGGAGCCTTCCTTCCTTGTACGACAACGAAAAGCAGGTTCAGCGGGAAATCGGCATTGGAGCGCAGATTCTGTCTGATCTGGATTTGCGCCGCATCCGGCTGCTCACCAACCGCCCGAAGAAAGTGGCTGCGCTCGAAGGATTCGGAATCGAGATTGTGGAGCAGGTTCCCGTGGAGCTGAAGGAAGTGAGGAAGAGCTGAGAATTGGTGGTGTGGCGCGGGCACTCTTGCCCGCGAAATGCCGGAACCATGAGAAGCACGGTATTCCACCCGTGCTTCAAACCCGTTGGCTTTGGTTTGCTGGCAGGTGCAGAGCCGAGATTGATAATGCCCCTGGGTTGAGAGTTCGCGGGCAGGAGTGCCCGCGCCACATGGTCTGTTAGAACGGTTTGCGCGCCACCACTTCGCTGTCGCGGATGAAGAACTGCGCCGAGCAGTGCTCGGAGCCGCAAATGACGGGCAGGAGCCCGTTGATCTGTTTGCGCGTGATCAGGCCCAGCATCCCGCACGAGGGGCAGGAGAGCACGGCCCAGTAGGGATCTTCTTTCTCGCCGATTTCGCCGGCGTTTTCCAGCACAAAGACGGTACCCGGCTGCATCTGCTCCGGAATCCACTCATTCAGGATGTCCAGTTCGCCGACCATGTCTTCCCCCTGAGCCTCGTGGGTGTTGCGATCCGAAACGCTTGCCTATAAGGCCTTTGTAGCACGCTGCCGGTAATCGGGCGACGTTACTGAGGTACTTACTTTCCCGGAGATGATCCCAGCCTGCATCTGCTGCACCGCGCTCGCTTCTTGCGACGTGAAGCGCTCTTGCATGACCCTCGAATCTGCTTGAAACAAACCGCAAGCCAAATGTTTCAAACATTTTAGGCACGAGTGGCTGTGGATCGAACAGAGAATTGGAGGGGGAGGAGTGACTAACAGAGTTCCTGCTGACGGGCTGCCAACCCGCCGCCGACAAAATGGACGACCTCCAGCCTATCGCCCTCAGCGAGGTGAGTCGAGACCCAGCGGTCGCGGGGCACGATGTCGCGATTCAATTCCACCGCCACGCGGTCGCCCTTCATGCCCAGGATTTCCACCAAGGACGCGAGAGTAAACGGGGCAGGAGAACTGGCAAAATCCCGCTCCTCTCCATTGATTTGGAGTTTCATGTGATTTGCAGTTTCATTTGACTTGAGGTTCCATGGTGAGGCTTTCGTGAGCCAGCAGAAGGATTGTAGCGCCCTGGCGCCTATTCCGCGCGGCGCAGAACGAACTTCCGGGTCGCCGTGCGTCCCTCGAAGTTGGCCTGCACCAGCAGCGACGCGTCCGGCAGGGCGGCTTCTTCGACTTCGATCTTGATCTCGGCCGAACCGCCGGAGTCGGCTACGGCTTGGGTGTAGAACGGAGCCGCGCCGGGACGGGCAAAGCGAAAGACCAGGCGCGCTCCGGGAGCGGCCGCTCCTCCTTCGGTCACGCGCAACTGCATGGTCAAGGCGCGGTCAGCATGCACCGACCCGGCATTGAGCCATTCGACTTCCAGTTCCTTGACGGGGGCCAGGACTTCCGGCTCGGGACGATCCAGCACGGAATCGAGCTTCCCTTCCCGAATCGCATCCAGCACCAGACGGTGCTGCTCGCGCAGGCGTTGTTCTTTCTGTGCGTCTCCAAGCGGCGCTTCATCGGCTTTGCCGGCATAAGAAGTCGCCTTCTTGCCGATGCAGCGTCCGCGCACAAACACCTGCGTCTGCAGCAGGCGCTCGCCTTCGCGAGCCTCGCTCTGCACGTGGTAGATGGTGTCGGAGTGCTTCACGTCGGTATTGAAGCCAAAGATCATAGGGATTGTGTAATTTGGTAATTGTGTAATTGGATAATTGAAAATCCGTGGATCAGGGACATCAACGCTCCTTCGCGGTCGCTTTTCAATTACTCAATTACCAAATTACTCAATTACAAGATTCACTTTTCCGCTCGCTTGACACTGTTAAGCGCAAGCCCCTAATCTAGAATGTTTAAGCATCGCTTGGCGCGAATTATATATAGCTTGTCCTATGCCCGACAATTACTTCGCTCGCTACCTCCCGTTTTTGATTCATATTCTTATGGCGGGCGGGATTGCGGCTGCCATGGCCCTGCTCTCCTGGCTGATCGGGCAACGGAAGCCCACCCGCGCCAAACTCTCACCTTATGAATGCGGCATGACCCCGGTGGGCGACTCCCGGGAGCGCTTTTCGGTGAAGTTCTACCTGGTGGCCATGCTGTTCATTTTGTTCGACGTAGAGGCAGTTTTCATCTATCCCTGGGCGGTGATTTTGCGCCGACTGAAGGCGGCTGGCGAGGGTATGTTTGGGCTGTGGGAGATGCTGGTGTACATCGCGATTTTCCTGGTCGGCTTCTTCTATGTCTGGAAAAAGGGCGTCCTGGACTGGGGTGAGGCCTCGATCCGGCGGGAGAAGCCCTGATGCCACTTACTCCCCCGATTACCGATCTCGAGCAACTGAAGAACCACCCGGCGGTGGCGCGCCTGCTCGCCTGGAACGCTGCTGCAGTCGAGGGCGTGAAGTTCGACCGCGACGAGATGACGATCTACGTGGAACGGGGCAGCGTTCGCGAAGCCTGCGTGCGGTTAAAGGATGATCCTGCCTGCCCCTTCAACTTCCTTTCCGACGTCACCTGCGTGGATTGGTACCCCTCCGAACCAAGGTTTGAGGTCGTTTACCATCTGCTCTCGATTCCGAAGAAAGAGCGCGTTCGGTTGAAAGTCCGCCTCGACAGCGCCGGTCCGGCGGTCGAGTCCGTAACCTCGGTCTGGCCGGGCGCCAACTATTTCGAGCGCGAAGTTTTCGATCTATTCGGCATTCGTTTCACCGGGCATCCCTGCCTCCGCCGCATCCTGATGCCGGAAGACTGGGAAGGTCACCCTCTGCGTAAAGATTATCCCGTGGAGGGTTACCGCTAAAGGTTAGCGAAATCAAAGATGGCGCACCTGACGTCCACGCCCGTTGTCGAACCCGGCCAGGATCGCACCATGATCCTGAACATGGGGCCGCAGCATCCGTCCACTCACGGCGTGCTGCGCGTGATTCTGGAAATTGACGGCGAAAATGTGGTGCGCCTGATGCCCGACATCGGCTTCCTGCACACCGGCATTGAGAAGACCTGCGAAGCCAAGTTCTATCAGCAAGTCGTGCCGCTGACTGATCGCATCGACTATCTGTGCCCCCTGACCAACAACCTCTGCTACGTGCTGGCCGTGGAAAAACTGCTGGGGCTGGAGATTCCTCCGAAGGCGCAGTGGCTGCGCGTGCTGCTGAACGAACTGACGCGCATCAACTCGCACCTGGTGTGGCTGGGCACGCACGCCATGGACATCGGAGCGCTGACGGTGTTCCTGTATTGTTTCCGCGAGCGCGAAGAGATTCTGCGGATGTTCGAGATGGTCAGCGGACAGCGCATGATGACCTCGTATTTTCGGGTCGGCGGAATCGCGCTGGAGCCGCCGCTCGGATTTTTCGATCGTGTCCGCGATTTTGCGGGCTATTTCCCGGAGAAAGTGGATGAGTACGAGAACCTGCTGACTGGGAATCCCATTTGGATGATGCGCACCAAGGGCGTCGCCCGCATGACCGCCGAAGATGCGATTGCCCTGGGCGCGACCGGTCCGACCCTGCGCGGCAGTGGAGTCGATATCGACCTGCGCCGCGACATGCCGTATTCCGGTTATGAGAATTTCAAGTTCAAAGTTCCGGTTTCGCAGGAAGGCGACGTTTTTGCCCGATATATCTGCCGCGTGCAGGAATTGCGCGAATCGGTCCAGATCATCCGGCAGGCGCTCGATGGGATGCCGGAAGGGCCGATCAAGGCTGACGCTCCCCATGTGGTTCTGCCCGATCGCGAGAAGATGAAGACGCAGATGGAGTCGCTCATTTATCACTTTAAGATAATCACCGAGGGATTCGCGGTGCCGGCCGGCGAGGTCTATCAGGCGGTCGAATCGCCGCGCGGCGAGATGGGCTACTACATCGTGAGCGACGGCACTGCCAAGCCGTATCGCGTGCACATGCGCGCTGCGTGTTTCGCCAATCTGCAGACTTTGGCCAAAATGTGCGAGGGACGGTTGCTGGCCGATGTAGTGGCCGCGATCGGCAGCATTGACATCGTGCTGGGGGAAATTGACCGGTGAGGAATTGAGTAATTGAGCCATCGGGTCATTGGGTGATTTGAAGGCGGTGGCTGTGAGCAGTCAGCCAGAGCAGCTGCGGGATCGAACAAAGGCATTTGCGTTGCGGGTGATTCGGCTTTACCGATCGCTGCCTTACAAGACGGACGCGCAGGTGTTGGGCAAGCAGCTTTTGAGGTGTGGCACTTCTGTCGCCGCAAACTATCGGGCCGCATGCCGAGCCAGATCGAAGGCAGAATTTGTGGCGAAGATCGGAGTGGTGCTTGAGGAAGCTGATGAAACAGTTCTGTGGCTAGAACTGATGACGGAGTCTGGAATTGTGCCGTTGGCGAAGACGGAGGAATTCCTTAGAGAAGCGAATGAACTGACGGCGATTTTTGCGGCCTCGCAACGTACCGCAAGGCATGCAGCATGAGTTTTCAATGGCAAAATCGCCCGATCACTCAATCACTCAATTTCCTATGAAGTTTTCAGACGAGTTCGAGCGACGGTTTGCGGAGATGGTCCCTCATTATCCGACCAAAAGATCCGCCCTTGTCCCGACGCTGCTCTACGCGCAGGATGAAGTGGGCTTTCTCTCGGATGAAGTTATCGCGGAAATCGCCTCGCGCCTCGACCTGACCGAACTCGAAGTGCGCAACGTGATCAGCTATTACTCTATGCTGACGAGCAAGCCGCGCGGCAGGTTCAACGTGCAGGTCTGCACCAATATCAGTTGCATGGTGCGCGGCGGCGAGGAGATTCTTCATCATTGCGCGAAGAAGCTGGGCATCGGTCATAAACAGACCACGCCCGACGCCTTGTTTACGCTGGAAGAAGTCGAATGCATCGGCGCCTGCAGCTGGGCTCCGGCCGCGCAGGTCAATTACGATTTTCACGAGAACCTGACGCCTGAAAAGATGGATCAGATTCTCGACGAGTACAAGAAAAAGGGAACGCAATAAGAATTTCCGATTGCCGATTTTTGATTGACGATTTGAGACCGTAGCAGTCGGAAATCGACAATCGGCAATCGACATTCCCCATGGCTGACTTGGTCTCCCATCCCGACGAGGTAAAGGTCGTCTCCCGGCGCTTTGGCCTGGGTGCGACCAACCTTGACCGCTACCTCGAACTGGACGGCTACAAGGCTGCGCAGAAGGCGCTGGCGATGGAACCGGACGCCATCATTAATGAGGTCAAGAACTCGGCCTTGCGCGGCCGCGGGGGCGCAGGATTCTCCGCCGGGATGAAGTGGTCGTTTGTGCCCAAGCAATCGCCCAAGCCCAAGTACGTATTATGCAACGGCGACGAGAGCGAGCCGGGCACATGCAAAGACCGCCTGATTTTCGAGCACGATCCGCATTCGGTGATCGAAGGCGTGATGATCGCGGGATTGGCCGTGGGCGCGCGTAGCGGCTACATTTACATCCGCGGCGAGTATCGATATCTGTCGGTCATCATGCAGAAGGCAATCCGCGACGCCTATGCCAAAGGATTTCTCGGCAAGAATATCTTCGGCAGTGGCCGCGATTTCGACGTTTATTGGCACGGCGGCGCCGGTGCCTACGAAGTGGGCGAAGAATCGGCGTTGATGGAATCGCTCGAAGGCAAGCGCGGCGTTCCCCGCATCCGGCCGCCGTTTCCGGCCGTGGTCGGTCTGTGGGGCGGGCCAACAGTGATTAACAATGCCGAGACCCTGGCCAACGTACCGCACATCATTCTTGGCGGCGCGGAATGGTACGCCAAGCTGGGCACGCCCAAGAACGGCGGCACGCGCCTGTTTTGCCTGAGCGGCAACATTGCCAGGCCGGGCGTCTACGAATTGCCCATGGGCTATAGCTTAAAGAAAATGCTTTATGAAGTCGGCGGCGGCATACCCAACGGACGCAAGTTGAAGGCGGTCGTGCCCGGCGGATCGTCATGCCCGTGTCTCACCGCCAACGAAATCGACGTCGCCATGGATTTCGATTCGGTCGCGAAGGCCGGCTCCATGCTCGGGTCGGGCGGTGTGGTCGTAATTGACGATGCTCAGTGTATCGTGAAGTTCGCCTTGCGCACTATGAAGTTCTATCAGCATGAAAGCTGCGGCTGGTGCATCCCGTGCCGTGAAGGCACCGATTGGCTGAAGAAAACGCTGATTCGGTTTCATGCCGGCGGAGGATTGAAGAAAGACATCGACAACATGCAGTACCTGGCCGAGAACATGCTCGGGCGGACGTTCTGCCCGCTGGGCGATGCGGCCGCGATGCCGACGATCGCGTTTGTGAAAAAGTTCAGAAAGGAATTTGAAGATCACCTGGAAGGCAAGCCGTGCCCGTTTGAAGAAGCGGGTGCCGTCCGGGAATCAGTAATGGCGGATTGAAAGCCTGGAGGGAGCGCTGCTACGCATTCGCAATCGATGCTCGGCGTGCTGAGTCACCTAGGCTGGGCAGTCCTCGGCCTCATAACGGTTTGGCACGGGCTGACGGGGACAAGGTATCGTTCGTTGCTGATGCGACTGAGGGGAAAGCCCGGCGTGCCGATGCAACTTGGGCACCGCCTTTTGTTCCTCTCGGTTGGGATGTTTCTTGCCGTGATGTCAGTGCTGGTGGCATCGGGCCTCGTCCAGTAGGAGTAGATGGGTCTGACTTTTTATGGCTGATGTGAATCTTACAGTCGACGGCAAGAAATTTACCGCTCCCGCGGGCACGCTCCTCATTGAGGCCTGCAAGAGCGTCGGCATCGAAGTGCCGTCTTTCTGCTACTACCCGAATCTTTCCCTGCAGGGCGCCTGCCGCATGTGTCTGGTGAAGATCGAGAAGATGCCCAAGCTGCAGACGGCGTGCACCACGGTAGTGAGCGAAGGCATGGTCGTCTCGACTGACAGTGACGAGGTCAAGCAGGCGCGCAAGTCGATGCTCGAAATGCTGCTCGGCAACCATCCTCTGGATTGCCCGGTTTGCGACGCCGGCGGCGAGTGCGAGTTGCAGGACATGACCTTCACTTACGGCGCTGCAGAATCGAAATTCATGGAGGCGAAGAACCACAAGGACGAGCAGCAGTGGTCTCCTGTGGTTTTCTTCGACCGGCCGCGCTGCATTCTCTGCTACCGCTGCGTGCGCGTCTGCGGCGAGGGCATGGACGTCTGGGCTCTCGGCGTGCAGAACCGCGGCGTAAGTTCGCTCATCGCCCCCAATAAGGAAGATCACTTGGAGTGCGAAGAGTGCGGCATGTGCATTGACATTTGCCCGGTGGGCGCGCTCACCTCCGGGGCCTATCGTTACAAAACGCGGCCGTGGGAGATGAAGCACGTCGGCACCGTCTGCACGCATTGCGGTGACGGCTGCAAAACCACGCTGGGCGTGCGCCGCTCCGAGACCGGCATGGAGATCGTCCGCGGCGACAACCGCGACAAGAGCGGCATCAACGGCGATTTTCTCTGCATCAAAGGCCGCTACGCCTTCGATTTCGCCAATCACGAAGAACGCCTGACGCAGCCGCTCATCCGCAAGAACGGCAAGCTGACGCCCTCTACATGGGAAGAAGCCTTCGAGTTGGTAGGAAAGAAATTTGCCGAAGTTCGTGATCAAGAAGGCGGCGAAGCAATCGGCGTCATCGGCTCAACCCGCACCACAAACGAAGAAGCGTACCTGCTCTCGAAATTCGCGCGCCTGGTGTTGAAGACAAACAACGTTGACCATCACCGCACGGCCGACTTCCCTGCCCTGGCCGCGGTGCTATGTGGCAAATCCGAAGCGACTGCCACCATGGCAGATCCCTACAATGCTCCGGCAATCCTACTGATCGGCAACGATCCCACCCAGCAGCATCCGCTACTGGCCTGGCAGATTCGCAACAACGTGCGCCTCCACCGCGCCAGGTTCTACGTGATTAACTCGCAACCCATCAAGCTGCGTCGGCAGGCGACTAGTTTCATGCAAATCCCGGCAGGAACGGAAAGCAAAGTTGCCAGCTTCCTGGCGGGCGACGATAGCACCCTGGACGTCCTAACCGCCCGTGTGGACGCAAGCGACTCTCCCGGGCAGGACGGGCGGGAGCGCCCGTCCCCACACAACCAGTGGATCGCGCTCCGCGACAAGTTGCGGTCGGAACAGAATCTGCTGATCATTTTCGGTTCAGAGATCCGGGGCGGTGGCGTGGCCAGTCTGGTTTCCTTCGGTTCCGCCATTGCCGGCGCCAAGTTCATCTGTCTTGCCGACTACGCCAACTCACGCGGCGCGGCGGATATGGGTCTCTATCCCGACCTGTTGCCTGGCTACCATCCGACAGGAGCCAGCAGCGAGATTCAGAAGGAATGGACCAATCCCTCAGCCCCTGGGCTCGACATCTCCGGCATGACCGAAGCTGCCAGGAGCGGAAAGCTGAAAGCCCTGCACGTGGTTGGCTCGAATCCGATCGGCCGCCTGAATATCGACCCGTTCGCGTTTTCGAAGAGCTTCGTGGTTGTGCAGGACATGTTCCTGACTGAGACTGCGGTGGTCGCCGATGTGGTGCTTCCCGCGGCCAATCTCTATGAGAAGTCGGGCACCGTCACCAATACCTGCGGCGATGTGCAACTGGTCAAGAAGGCCGGCGAAGTGTCGGGCACAAAGACCGATTTCGAAATGATCGTCCGCATCGCCGACGCCATGGGCTTTGAGGTCCGCAGGCTTGTGCCATTCCGGGGCGGAACGCACGCCGACATGGGCCAGTCTCGCGGAGTTCAGTCGGGCGAGGCCGACCGGCACGCGGTTTGGCTGGAAATGCAAGGGCTGGAACCAAAGCTAAGCCCCTTCGATCCTACGGCTATTCTCGACGAAATCCAGCGGCTGGTTCCGGGCTATCACGTCTCGCGCATGAACCTGCTGGCGGGCAACAGCGAGCACACAACACTCGCAAACTCCGGACCGGGCGCGGCCCACAAGCCGGAAACGATTATCCTTGCCAATGAAACTTTATTCAGCTCGGGCACGCTGGGACGTTATTCCCGGACTCTGCAATCGGTCATCGAGAGTCACGAAGTAAAGCCTGCCGAAGTCGCGGCGGACTGATTTAACAAATTGATTTAACAAGACGAGTATCAGAAGGACTGGAGAGGAACGAACGATTTGCCGATCTGGCTCTACATTCTGGCGTCGGTGGTCAAGTCCGCGGTGGCTCTGGTCGTATTGCTTACCGCAGTCGCCTACACCGTCTGGCTTGAGCGCAAAGTCGTGGGGCATATTCAGAATCGCTGGGGACCCACGCGGGTCGGCCCATTCGGCCTGCTGCAGCCGCTGGCCGACGGCCTCAAACTTCTGGTCAAAGAAGATCTGACGCCGCCGCATGTCTACAAGCCTCTCTATATTGCGGCGCCACTGATTGCCATCATCTTCGCGTTGACGTCGATCTCGGTCATCCCCTTCGGAAACCCGATCATGATCGGCGGCTACAGCATCCCGCTGCAGATCACGACCGACGTGAATACCGGGCTGCTGTTGATTCTCGGCGTGACTTCGATCGGCGTGTATGGCGTCGCGCTGGCGGGGTGGTCGTCGAACAACAAATACTCCCTGCTCGGCGGTCTGCGCGCCAGCGCCCAGATGGTGAGCTACGAGATTTCGCTTGGTCTTTCGCTGGTGGGTGTGCTCATCATGGCGGGCAGTTTCAGCCTGCACGATATCGTCGACGCACAAGCCGGGCACTTCTGGGGATTCATCCCCCGCTGGAACATTTTTACCGGCCAGATCATCGGCTTCTTCTGTTATCTGACCGCGGCGTATGCGGAGACGAACCGAATCCCGTTCGATCTGCCGGAGGCTGAAACCGAGCTGGTGGCCGGCTATCACACCGAATACAGCGCCATGAAGTTTGCCATGTTTTTCATGGCCGAATACGCCAACATGATTACGGTCGGATGCCTGGCCACGCTGATGTTTTTCGGGGGATGGCGCGGACCGGTTTTCGGCCCGACCATCCTCAAGGCGGTGCTGCCGCTTTTCTGGTTTGCAGCGAAGGTGTTCGTGTTTCTCTTTGTTTATATCTGGGTGCGCGGCACGCTGCCGCGATTCCGTTACGACCAGTTGATGGCGTTTGGTTGGAAGTTTCTGCTGCCGCTGTCGCTGGTAAACGTGATCGCCACGGCAATCGCGGTGACTTGGTGAGAAAAAGCAGTGGTTAGTGACTAGTGGTCAGTTTTTCGGTGCCCGGTTTTGACTGAGCACTGACCACTAGAAACTTAAGAACTGATTTCATGAGCGTCCACTTAGTCTTGTTTCTGGCCTTCGGAGCCGTTGCTCTGGCTGGCGCAATCAACCTGCTGGCGCAGACGCATCCCATCAACAGCGCGCTTTCGTTGATCGCGGTGATGGCGGCGCTGGCGGGGGAATACCTGCTGCTGGGCGCAGAGTTCGTTGCCGCGTTGCAGGTCATCGTCTATGCCGGCGCCGTTATGGTCCTGTTCGTCTTCGTAATCATGCTGCTTAACGCTGGCGTGGAAGAGCGCAGCAAGGGGAGCCGGGTGGCAATTCTGTTCGGCGTCCCGGGGACACTGTTGGGAGGTGTGCTGATCGCCTGGGTTCTTCTGCGGCATTCGGGAACGGGGGATGTGCCCGCGGGAGCGCTGCCGGGGGCTCCCGCGACCATCGGCCCGCTGCTCTTTCACGAATTCCTGCTGCCGTTTGAAATCACTTCGATTCTCATTCTGATCGCCATCATGGGCGCGGTGGTGCTGGCGAGCAAGCCGCCGTCTGCTCCGGTGCCGCCACGGGAGGGAAACTGATGGTCCCACTCTCCTACTACCTCGTGCTCAGCGGAATCCTGTTTGCCTGCGGTGTGGTGGGGTTCCTGATCAAGCGCAACATCATCACCATCTTCATGTCCATTGAGCTGATGCTCAACGGCGTGAATCTGTCGTTCGTCGCATTTGCGGCGCACTGGCATGCCCTGGCCGGGCAAGTCTTCGTTTTCTTTGTGATGGTGGTAGCGGCGGCGGAAGCCACGGTTGGGTTGGCGATCATCATTGCCGTCTACCGTACGCGCGAAACCCTCAACGTGGACCAGGTGAACCTCCTCAAGTTATGAATCAGCTCAAACCATGACGCCGACTCTCAATCTCTGGCTGATCCCGGTGCTGCCGCTGGCAGGCGCGGCGATCAACGGCTTCTTCGGGAAGAAGTCTTCGCGGACGGCGGTCAGCACGATCGCGCTGGTTTTTTGCGGAGCGGCATTTGCCTGGGCGCTCCGTGTCGCGTGGTATTTTTCGTCCGTCTCTCTTCCCTATCAGGAGTATCTGGCTCACTGGATCCGCATCAGCGGATTCACAGCAGATTTCGCCTTTTATCTCGATCAACTTTCGTTGGTCATGTTGCTGGTCGTCACCGGAGTCGGGTTCCTCATCCACATCTACTCCGTCGGCTACATGTGGGACGATCCCGGCTACTACCGCTTCTTCAGCTACCTGAACCTGTTCATGTTCTTCATGCTGACGCTGGTGCTGGCCAACAATTACCTGCTGATGTTTATCGGCTGGGAGGGCGTGGGCCTGGCATCGTATCTGCTGATCGGGTTCTGGTTCACGAAAGATTCGGCGGCGTCGGCGGGGAAAAAAGCATTCATCGTCAACCGCATCGGCGACTTCGGATTTCTGATCGGATTATTCCTGCTGATCCAGCATTTCGGCTCGCTGAACTTTACGCAGGTCTTCGATTCGGTAACGAAACTTCAGGCAGGGCCGGTCACGGAAAGCCTGCTCACTACCGTTGGCATCCTGCTGATGGTGGGCGCCTGCGGAAAGTCGGCGCAGATTCCGCTCTACGTCTGGCTTCCTGACGCCATGGAAGGCCCGACGCCGGTTTCCGCGCTGATTCATGCCGCCACCATGGTGACTGCCGGAGTCTACATGGTTGCGCGCTCGCACGTAATCTTTGAGCGCGCGCCCGGTGCCTTGACGGTAGTTGCGATCATCGGCACGCTCACGGCGCTGTTCGCTGCGACCATCGGCATTACGCAAACGGATATCAAGAAGGTTCTCGCCTACTCCACCGTTTCGCAGCTCGGCTACATGTTCATGGCTTGCGGCGTGGGAGCGTTCTCCGCCGGAATTTTTCATCTCATGACTCACGCCTTCTTCAAGGGCCTGCTGTTCCTGGCTGCGGGCTCGGTGATCCATGCCGTCGGCGGCGAGCAGGACATGCGCAAGATGGGCGGGCTTCGCACCTATATTCCGTGGACCTTCATGACCATGGGCATCGCCACGCTAGCGATTGCTGGAATCCCACCGTTCGCAGGCTTCTGGAGCAAAGATGAAATTCTCTGGAAGGCCTATCAGGCGAACTGGATTTATTGGCTGATTGGTTTGGTCACGGCTTTCATCACTTCGTTCTACATGTTCCGCCTGCTGTTCATGACGTTCTTCGGCGACTACTACGGCCATCAAGTTGATGCGCACGGCCATGCGCGGCCGGCCCACGGCCATGATGACCATAGCCACGGCGAGCCGCACGAAAGCCCGGCAGTCATGCTGGCTCCGCTGATGATCCTGGCGGTGCTTTCGGTGGTGGGTGGATTGGTCGGCATCGGCAACGGCTTCGAACATTTCCTCGCCCCCGTGTTCGGCACTGGCGAGGCCGCCAGTGCTGCCGGAGAAGGCGCAAGCCACGGCATGGAACTGTTGCTCATGTTCGTATCCGTTCTGGTTGCCGCTTCGGGCGCCGTTCTGGCCTGGGTGCTCTACGTCAGCAAGCCCTATCTTCCGCAGAAGATCGCCGACACGCTGGGCGGTTTCTATAGCGCTGTCCTGAACAAGTATTACGTGGACGAACTTTACGCCGCACTCTTTGTCAAACCTCTGGTCGATGGCTCGACCCACATTTTGTGGCAAGGGGTAGACCGCAAGGTAATTGATGATTCGATCAACGATGCGGCCGACGGCGCCCTCCACGTTTCCGACAATGTGCGCCACATGCAGTCCGGCAATCTGCGCTCGTATGCCGGATGGATCGCCGCCGGCTCCGCCGTGGTCATTGCCTACATGATCTGGCTGGGGGTGGGCCGATGAACCCCGCGAGTTTCAGCCCCTACATCCTGACCTGGGTCACCTTCGCGCCGCTGGCGGGTGCACTGTGCTTGACCGTGTTGCCGCGGCGCGATCGGGATATCCGGATCATTTCCCTCATCTTCTCGCTGCTGACCTTTGGCCTCTCGCTCCATCTGCCCGTCTACTTCCGCCACGAGACCTCGCCCTTTCACTACGAAATCAGCCGGCAGTGGATTTCCAGCCCCAACATCCACTACCACATGGGAGTTGACGGCATCTCGCTGTGGCTGGTGGTTCTGACCACGTTTCTCACACCCCTGTGCGTGCTGATCTCGTGGAAGTCAGTTCGCGACCGGGTCAAGGAATTCTTCATTCTCCTGCTGATCCTCGAAAGTGCGCTGATTGGCGTCTTCACCTCGCTCGACCTGTTCCTCTTTTATTTCTTCTGGGAAGCTACGCTGATTCCCATGGCGCTGCTGATCGGAGTCTTCGGACACGAGCGCCGGATCTACGCCGCGGTGAAGTTTTTCATGTACACCATGATCGCCTCGGTGTTTATGCTAGCGGCGATCCTCTGGCTTTACGCCCACACCGGCACTTTCGACTTCGTAGAGATTCGTAATCAGATCGCGCATGTGCCGGGTTTCCCGGCCGCCGGGCAATGGCTTTTCCTCGGCTTCTTCCTGGCGTTCGCGGTGAAAGTTCCGCTGTTCCCGTTCCACACCTGGCTGCCGGACGCTCACGTGGAAGCTCCGACAGCGGGATCCGTTCTGCTGGCCGGCGTTCTGCTCAAGATGGGCACCTACGGCATGCTGCGTTTCAACCTGGGCCTGTTTCCCGACCAGTCCCGGCAAAACGCGCCCTGGATCATGATTCTGGCCCTGATCGGCATTGTGTATGGCGCACTCGTCGCCATGGTCCAGCCCAACATGAAGAAGCTGATCGCCTACTCCTCGGTCAGCCATTTGGGTTTTGTGGTGCTGGGCATCTTCAGCTTTACTCAGGCGGGTCTGAACGGTGCGATGTTCGTGATGCTGGCGCACGGAGTTTCTACCGGCGCCCTGTTCATGCTGGCGGGCATTCTCCACGAACGCCGCCACACCTACGAGATCACCGAATTCGGCGGCCTGGCTTCTCCCATGCCGGTTTACGCCGCTTCCTATTTCTTCATCGTGCTGGCTTCGGTGGGCCTGCCCCTGCTCAACGGATTCATTGGCGAGTTTCTAGTCCTCAGCGGAGCATTCCAGGCGCGGGCCATCTACGGAATCATCGGTGCGACGGGCGTGATCTGGAGCGCCTGCTATTTGTTGTGGATGTATCAGAGAGTGTTCTACGGAAAAGTAACGCGCCCGGTGAATAATTCCCTCACCGATCTTCTCGGCTTCGAGAAAGCTGCGGTCTGGCCCTGCGCCGTCGCGGCGCTGGTGATGGGTGTTGCGCCGATTCTATGGCTGAACGCGATTGATCCTGCCGTGCAGGCCGTGCTGACTCCATTCGTGCAGATGGCGAGCAAGGTGGTAGGCCAATGACAACCATCCTGCTGGCGCAGGCAATTCCGCAAGGCGTGGATTACGTTCGTGTCCTGCCTGAACTCGTTCTTTCTCTGTTCGGCATCGTCATCATGCTGCTCGATCCTTTCGTGGATGAGGAGAAGAGCCAGAAGACTCTCGGCGTGATCGGTTTTGCCGGTACCATTGCCGGGCTGGCTTCGACGTGGTACATGGCGCAGTCTCCCGGTCCGGCTTTCTCGAAGATGGTGCGGGTTGACAGCTTCAGCGTGTTCTTCCACTTCCTCGTCATCGCTATCGCTGCGGTCGTCATTCTGACGTCGTTCGAATACATGGCCGTGCAGAGAATCCGCGCCGGCGAATACTACGCGCTCATCCTTTTCGGCGTCGTGGGCATGGGACTGATGTCGTCCGCGGTAGAGTTGGTGCTGATTTTCATCGCGCTCGAGATTTCCTCGATCTCCACTTACATTCTCGCCGGATTCCGCAGACAGGAAGCGGCAAGCAGCGAATCCTCGCTCAAGTATTTCCTGCTGGGCTCCTTCGCCACGGCATTTTTTCTGTACGGCGTGGCCATGCTGTTCGGCGCCACCGGTTCTACCAACATCGACGTGATCAGCCAGACGTTGCAGGCTAGTCCGCCCGAGGTGCTGGTATACGTGGCTATTGCTTTGATGTTCGTCGGCCTGGGATTCAAAGTCGCCGCCGCTCCATTCCACATCTGGACCCCGGACGTTTACGAAGGTGCCCCGGCTCCGGTGGTTGGTTTCATGTCAACGGCCCCCAAGGCTGCGGCATTCGCCGTGTTGCTGCGGGTTGTGTTTGCCATCAATGCTCCGGGCCGCTTCTGGCTGGTCTGGGTGGCGGCCGCGCTGTCGATGACCTTGGGTAACGTCAGTGCCCTCGTGCAAACCAACGTCAAGCGACTGCTGGCTTATTCCTCGATCGCGCATGCCGGCTACCTGCTGGTGGCATTTGCCATGACCACTCCGGAAGATTCCTCCCTCGGGATCTCCGCCGCCATGTTTTACGCCGCTGCCTATGCCGCAATGAATGTTGGCGCGTTCGCCGTGGTGAGTCATTTCGCCAACGCCGGCGAGCGTTACGTAACTTTGGAAGACTACGAGGGCCTGGGCCGCACTTCTCCGCTGCTGGCGGCCACGCTGTCCATCTTCCTGCTTTCTCTGATCGGCATTCCCATCACCGGCGGCTTTTTCGCCAAGTTCTACGTTTTCAGCGCAGCTTTGAAAGCCAATCTGATCTGGCTGACATTGATCGGCGTCGTGAATAGCGCGATTGGGGCTTACTACTACCTGCGCATCATGGTGATGATGTATATGCGGGAGGCACGGAGGGAAGTCCCCGTCACACCGGTTCCGTTTGGATTAGGCCTGGCCCTCGCGCTCAGCCTGGTGGCCACGCTGTACCTGGGCATTGCTCCGAATCGCGTTTTGCAGTACGCGCAGCAGTCGGCGAGGGATCTGCTGCCGCAGCCGGCAGCGACCGCGCCGGCGAGCGCCACGCAGGTCGAGCCGGCGGCGAACATTCCGCGTCATTGACTTTCGCGGAACCTCCCAATCCCCATTTGACAAGGGCCTTTGGGCGCGTGCATCATGGGTGCCAGTGAGTGTGACTTCGGTCCCTCCCTGTTTAGAACTGACAGCGGCTTGGAGGAGAGTAAATGTCCAAACTGATCCAAAGACTTTGGCGGGAAGATGCGGGACAGGACATCGCCGAGTACGCCGTGATGCTGGCAGTCATTCTGGTCCTGGTTGTCGGGACGGTGCGTTTGATCGGGTCGAACGCCAACAATGCATTCTCCAGTGTCGCCAGTGCGATCCAGTAAACGGTGCGATTCTGGCAGTGCAAGGCCATTTTCTCTGATTTCTTGAACGGAAGGTTGGAATGACACGATTTACCCCAGGTAGTGCCTTTGCTGTTTACTACTGGTTTCCAGTGGTAGCGGCTGCGGCCGAGCTTGGGGTGAGGATGAGCCACTAAAGGTCATCGAACCAGACAAGCTTCAGACGCAGGCCGCGATCGGCAGATCGCGGTTTTTGTTTTTAGGGACGAATTACAGCGAGGAGAAACAACCCCATGATCGTCAACATGTCAGAAAAAGCCACCGAGCAGGAAATCAACCACGTCATTGAGCGGATCCGCGAAGCCGGATATCAGCCCCACATTACCCGCGGCACCGAGCGCACTATTGTCGCCGCCGTGGGCAGCGGACGCCGCCATGAAATCGAGGCGTTGCAAGTCGCGCCAGGTGTGGACAACGTGGTGGCGATCGCCCAGCCCTTCAAGCTGGTCAGTCGACAGGTGAAACCCGAGCGCTCAGTCGTAAAGATCAACGGAGTGGCGATCGGCGGCCCGGAAGTTGTGGTCATCGCGGGGCCGTGTTCGGTCGAGTCGCGCGAGCAACTGCTCGACACTGCCCACGCCGTCAAACGAGCGGGCGCGACCATGCTCCGCGGTGGCGCCTACAAGCCGCGGACTTCCCCGTACGACTTTCAGGGCCTGGGCATCGAGGCACTCAAGATCCTGCGCGAAGCCAAGGCGGAAACCGGTCTGCCCGTGGTCACCGAAGTGATGAGCACCGAGGACATCGACATCATCTGCGAGCACGTTGACATGCTGCAGATCGGGGCGCGCAACATGCAGAACTTCGCGCTTCTCCGCCGTCTGGCTGCCGTCAACAAGCCGGTGCTGCTGAAGCGCGGTCCCTCCGCCACGGTCAAGGAATGGCTGTTGGCAGCCGAATATCTGCTTTCCGGGGGCAACCATCAGGTTGTTCTCTGCGAGCGCGGCATCAAGACATTTGAGACCGAAATGCGCAACACCATGGACCTGGCTGCGATCGCTTTGGCGCGGGACCTTTCGCACCTGCCGGTCATCGCCGACCCCTCCCACGGCACCGGCAAGCAGAGCCTGATTGCCGCGGTTTCCCGGGCCGCAGTAGCGGTTGGGGCCGATGGACTGATTATTGAGGTGCATCCGTGCCCGGAGCGGGCGCTTTCAGATGGTCCCCAGTCGCTGGACTTCGCCGGATTCGCCAAGGTCATGCAGGCCCTGGCGGAACCGTTGCGGCGAACTGCTGCCCAGCCCGCGGCTGTGTCGGCAGCGTGATCGCGGTGCTGTACGATCGCGGCTTATCGCGGGCCGCACCCTCAACGCTGCCATTCAGGCGATCGCTAACTATATTTGGTCCTTGGCCCAGCGCGGCTGATAACGCGATCATGGTCGCGCTGCCACCGGGTTGGGAGATCCGGCGTCGATCCGCGTCGACTACTCTCTCGTGAACAAACGTTTACTGCAACCCTGATTGTGTCAGCTTGATCGCGCAGTACTGCGTTTTTGGGCAGGAGGGCGCAGTCCCGGAGGCGGCGGGTTGCAGTGTACCAAAATAAATGCTGGCAGCCTGGTCCTCCGTGCTGACGTTATCCACCGAGAAGGCGCTGGTTCCACCCCACTCATTGGTCGCCGTGCTGTTGGGGGCGGTTGTGTTCGAGGCAATCCGGCTGGTCACATTCCACCCGGTGACCAGGTTTGCCCCGTTGGTGTTGCCGATATTCCCCGCTCCCACGAAGAGATAGTCCGTACCGCTGTTATAGAACTCCAACAACGGAGAACAAATGCCCGCCGTAGCGTTTCCACCATAGATGTTCTTATTGTTCGACATGGCGGGCGTGCTGTTCATCGTTCCGCTGCCTGACTGGAACGACAAGGCATAGAGACTGGGGAGCGTAGCCGCCCCGGTTTGAGTCCCGCAAGCGTACAACGTGCCGGCCCCAGTTGTGGGTCCGTTCGTGACATAGGCGTTGTCAAAATCGCCGTCGAAAATGTAGGTTGTGGCATTAGTGCCCGCCGGGCCGATGGCAGCCGTGACTGGCGTACCTAGATCCCCATTCGCTTGGATCTTGAACTGGGCCGCGATCGAATTGGTGTTGGTCGAGTCCGCTGAAGAGAACACATATACGAATCCATTGGTCGTATCCACGATGGGCGACAGAATAATGGGATCCCCATTTGCGGCCGACGCGCTGGCGAGGGCAACGGAATTAAGCTTCGTGAAGCCGCTGGCTCCCGCAGAGTATGCGTACACTGAGAATCCATCCGATACGAAGACCTCGTTGGTGACTTCGTCGTAGACCGGAGAGGTCAGTTTCGCGGTTGCCGAGCCGGCCTGGACGCAATATTGCACTGCCGGAGTTCCTTTGAAAACGCCGGAGATGCGATACAGGATTCCATTGTCAGCTCCGATGTAGGCCGAGTCGCTGCCGTAATCAATATAGGCGGATGCGTTGCTGTTCGTCGTTCCCGTGCCGCAGCCAGAGATCCCGCTGTTGGTATAGTTCAACCGAACCAAAGTAGTGCCGCCGCACAAAGAACTGCCTGCGCTGGCTATCACGCAAGGACTCGTGGCGCTGCTACCCTGCCCCGACACCGGCGTCACAACGTCAAAGTATGCTGGGTTGGTAACCGTGTTAGCAGTGCCGGTTTCGACAAACGCAACTTTCGTCCCGCTGATTGAAATCGTCGGCGAAAGAGCCGAACCTTCCGAGCCAAGCGCGTAAGCCCACAAGAAAGTCGGTTGCTTCAGGTCGGTACTCACCGGCGACTGATTTGCGGTTGGGCAAGAAGAAGAAGTGGTCCCGGTATAGAGGTTATTGAAGGCGACGAGATTGGCTTGGGCTGCGCTCGGATTGGCAGCGATCGTGTACACGATGAAATCATTGGCACAGCTAGGAGTCGAGTTGACGTTGAAGTTGTACTTGGCCGGACTCTCTGCCAGAGGCATACCACCGCTGGCGCCAAGCGGCATTGCCCAATCCACGCGCATGTGCCGCCTCCGGGCAGCCCCGGGTAACGGGCCCCATCCCTCCCTCGGAAACATCCAGGCACTTCGCTGCGCCCAATTGATCCAGTTTCGGGGATCGCGGGCCTGCTTGCCGGCAACCTCGGGAGAAGCGCCGTTTGTGAAAATGATGTGGTGGCTACTCCAGTCGATGGGCAGCCCGATGTGTTCCTCTTGCCCACCCTGCGCCCGCATCAACAGGGGCGTTTGCAGCACCAACAGCACCACCATGGTGGCGATCGGTAATCTCACTTCGAACTTTGCCAGCAGTGCAGTTTGGCGTTTCATGATTCCACCTCGCAGCAGGCGGAAACACCACTCCCGCTACTGGAGCCAGTATTATTATTCTCTAAATATTTTCTCGCATGTCCTCGCCTGCCAATTCTTACTTTCGTAACACCCAGTATTCAACTGAAGTTTCCCAGCTGGCGTGCCTCGGCGGATGTTCCCCACATCGGCTGAATTTGAACCAGGGGCGTCACCGCGGGAACGGGTAACCCCCTCAACATGTTAGCGGTCGGGACACCGGTTCTCTGAAAGGACTTCTGACAGTCTGCGGTGGAAGGTCCCAACATATTGCCTTCCATATAGGCGAGCCCGGGACAGCGCGTGCAGGTTCCCACATGTGCGCAGGACGAGCAAGTCGGCAGGTCTTTGGCCCGAATCGAGCGAACCTGCCTGAGTTGCGCCGAATCTTGCCAGATATCCAAGAATCTTTGCTTGCGCACATTCCCGCTCGGGAGGGGGAACTGCACGCAGGGAAACACATCGCCGTAGGGAGAAATGTAGCAGGAGGTGTGCCCGGCGCTGCAGGGGTAACCCTCCATCACGTCCTCACCGGGAGGAGGAGGGGGAGCACAGAATTCCTGCACGTCGCCCACGAGATTAGGGTCGTGGAAGAGCTGGTTAAGCTCCGAGCCTTCTATCCGCAATTTAACAATCGAAGAATCTCCGTCGATTTTCGGCGTGATTGTAGGATCAACCGTGTAGGTGACGCCCAGTTCGTGCGCCAGGGCGACCACACCTGAATAGTCGTACCAGTTTGCCGACATAAGAACGTTGGCGATCGTCACTTTCAGACCCTGAGAACGCAGAAATCGGATCGCGTCCGTGGTGCGCTTCCAGGACCCGGGCAGTTTTGTAATCGCATCGTGCACAGCGGCCCGGTGCGAATAAACGCTGATCTGCACCTCCGCAACCGCTAATTCGCGGATCCGCCTGGCCTCAGGCTCGCGAATCATTCCAGCGTTGGTCTTCAGTTTGACGTTGAAGAGCAGGCGGCGGGAAAACTCCAAGATCTCGAAGAAATCGCGGCGCATGAGCACTTCCCCACCGCTCAGCATGAGAAAGAAGACTCCGGCCTCCGAGAGCTGGTTGAGAACGTCCTTGATTTCAGCGGTGGACAGTTCGCCATGATCATCATGATCCAGATAGCAATGCACGCAACGCTCGTTGCAACGGTAAGTGATGTCCAGGTGTACGCTGAGGGGAACACCCAGTTTCAGCGCTTTATGATTCATTTCCGCAAGTAGGCTCATCGAACCTCCGGCCGCTGGGCAGAGCAACGGATGGGTTGATTGGAAAGCAGGAGAATGCCGTGGCCGGCAAGCTCTTCCACGAACTGTTCAGCGTCCCGCAGTGCCGTCTCCAGGCTTACGTCGAACTCCTGGCAAATCTGCTTAGCGACAATTTCGGAAAGAGGGGTGTGTCCCTCCGCAGCCTGCCAGATAGCCGTAGCGACCTGGTCGAGAATGAAGAAAGTAGAGTCCGTGGCCGACATGATCATCATCTCGTCGCCGAGGACCCGCGCCGCAATCGCCGAACTCCTCATGATGTACTTCTCGGTCATCAGCGGATTTCCTCTTGTGCCTGGTAGTCCGGGCTTTGCAGGAACGAATGCATGCGCAGGCAAACGCTGCGGAATCGGTTCCAATGGCAAAGCATCCACGCCAGCGCTCGAACCCCAGCTGAAAGCCGGCGGCGGGGAACGATGATGCGACGATTGCGTTGAATGAATGACACTCTCCCTAGCAGCTCCGCGTCGGCCACAGGAGGATCGCTCTGCGGCACGGCATCCCCCCGCGTAATCCACTGAAGGCAGCCGTCGCAGTCCCGTTTTTCTTTCACCCGATGGACCAAGGGGCGCTGATTCTGCAAAATGAGCACAATGTCGCCGGCAACGGGCGCTTGGCAGGATATGCCCTCGATGGTCAGAACGTCGCCTGGCCACAACGACGGGAGCATGCTACTCCCGAATGCGCGCAACCGCACCGTGCCGCCGGCAGCTAGAATTTCGGCTGCTAGACCGAGTTCAGGGGCACCCCGAGGGCATCTCATTTCGCACACACGCAGCAGAGGGCTACGAATTCTTGCGATTAAAGCGGCACTGGAACTCGACGGGACCCACCTTCCCGCAAGACAGGGCCATGGTCTCGAAAACGCGCTCGAATCGGTAGGTCGGCTTTCCATACGGCTTCTTCGCACTGCGAGATGGCGCGGTTGCGTCGCTGGCGCCGCCGTCTTTCTGAGTCGCAGTATGGTCATTGAAACCGTCCCAGAACAGCCGAGGAGTAGCCGCAACCAAGGCTGAACATCGATCTTTTCCGTCTTTGTTGTCCGTCATCGCCGCGTCACCTCAATCGAAACCTGCAGCGGCACGCGCTCGCCTGCCTGCCGCTGGTGCAAGTCTGCGCTGAACGCGCCGTAACTGAGAGACTCCACGACTCCTCCAACCGGCAAGCAGAGGACACGCCGGTACGCGCCCGCTGCTTGCCATTCCTGCCCGCCCCACTGGTCGTTTAGTCGCCGGCCATCGCCACAGATGCCGGCGCCTCGACCAGACCAACTGCCTTCATTGCAGCCACGAATTCCTTCACATCGCATTCTGCCTGTTCCAGTTCCACGTCATATTCCCGCGCCACCGCATCCGCCAGTTCCGCCACCGTCTTCGGCGACTCCAGCAACTTCCAGATCAGCGAAGCGGTGCCGTTAAAGCTGTAAATCGAAGCCAGATCGCCCACTCGGGCGCGCACCGGCACGATGAGGGTTTCCCCGGCCACCACTCGCGCCACCATCGACTGCGACCGAACCAAGCTCTGAGAGTTCATGACTGCCAAGTCGCTCCCTTGTCCGGAATTCGTAAATAACTGCCCTTCGAAACTCTGGCCCCTTTCGTCCCAAATTGAGATTACGGCAAAGCACCCCGCCTGAGGCAATCGCACTGAGGGGGTGGGTATTCGGTTGGTTATCACTCTCAATGGTTCCCAACTGTGTACAAAACCAGGGGGTTATGGGTCGACTTGCAGCCGCCTGCATCGACCGGACGGCCGAGTTCCCCAGCACTGGGAGGCAAAAGCCGACGACTACGTCAGGACCAGTTTTTCTGTGGACAAACGAAAGAAAACGCTATAAAAAGAAAGCGGTAGGAAGCGCGGCCTGTCGGCAGCGCGACCGCCGCAGGTAGGATTCCAGTGCTCAACGAAGAACGACGTCGCGCCATCCTCGATCTGTTGTCCCGTCAGGGCCGAGTTCTGGTCACGGAACTGGCCAGCCACTTCGAAACTTCGCAGGTTACGATTCGCAAGGACCTCGAAACCCTGCACGCTCACGGTCTGGTGCACCGCACCCATGGCGGCGCGCTTCCCGCTCGCGATGGCGCGCTCGAAGATCCCACCCTGCGCGAGAAGGAAAAACTCCACCGCCAGGAAAAGCTGCGCATTGCGGAAAATGCCGCCGCCCAGGTAAAGGAGGGCCAGGTCCTCATACTGGACTCTGGCACTACCACCACCGCGATTGCCCGTGCTCTGCGCACGTTTCAGAATCTCACCATCATCACCAATGCCGTAAACATCGCCGCGGAACTGGCGGGAACCTCGGTGGAAGTCATCCTCACGGGCGGCACATTGCGCAAGAATTCCTTTTCGCTGGTCGGCCCCATCGCCGAAGAGACGCTGCGGCGGCTCAGCGCCGATCTGCTGTTTCTTGGGGTTGATGGTTTCGACGTTCACTATGGACTGAGTACTCCGAACTTGCTGGAAGCGAAAGTGAACCGCGTGATGGTGGAGGTCGCCAAGAAATCCGTGGCGGTTTGCGACTCCAGCAAGTTCGGGCGCCGCAGCCTGTCCCTGATCGCGCCTCCGTCGGCTTTGCAGGAGGTTATTACCGACCGCGGCGCGCCCAAATCCGATCTTCGTGTGTTGAAGCAAGCCGGGATCGAGGTCATTCTGGTGTGACTCTCGGATTACAGAATTCAGATTGCAGATTGAAAACTCAGGCACCGCGGGCTGAAATCTGCAATCTTCAATCTAGAATCTGAAATCGATGTCGGCGGCAATTCCGACTGAAATCCCCATGCCCACTTTCGACGTCACCATCGCCGGCGAACTGAATCTCGACCTTATTCTCTACGGACTTCCGGAACAGCTTGCGCCCGAGCGCGAACTCCTCGCCGACCGCATGATGCTCACCCTCGGATCGTCCTCTGCTATTGTGGGTCACAACCTGGCCGCGCTCGGGAGCCGCGTCGGATTTCAATCCCGCATCGGCGATGATCCGCTCGGCCAGATCGCGCTCGATCGCCTGCGCCAGGGCGGCGTGGATGTCTCGCGCGTGCGTCGCGTTCCCGGCGAGATCAAAACCGGCCTCACCGTGATCCTGCCCCACCGTTCGTGGCGCAACATTCTCACCTATGCGGGAACCATTTTCGAGCTCAACTGGGACGATCTCGACCTCGACTACCTAGCCGACTCCCGCCACTTCCATCTTTCGTCGTATTACCTGCACCGGGCTTTGCGCCCGCGCGTGGGAGAGTTGTTTCAGTTCTTCAAATCGAAGGGGATGACGATTTCTCTCGATACGAATGACGATCCCGACGATCGGTGGGGAGGCGGTTTGGAGGACGTCCTGCGCTACGTGGATGTCTTCCTGCCCAACGAGCGTGAGGCATGCAAGGCCGCCGGAACTGAACATCTGGAAGCCGCGGTGCAGAAGTTGTCCAAGCTGGTGCCGCTGGTCGTGGTCAAGCTCGGCCGTGAGGGAGCCCTGGCGCAACGCGGCACCGAGCGCTTCACCAGTCCGGCGCATCAGGTCACGGTCGTGGACCCCGTCGGCGCCGGCGACAGCTTCGACGCCGGCTTCCTGCACCAGTACCTCCGCGGAGCCGACCTGCCAACATGCCTGGCCAGCGGCAATCTGGCCGGAGCGCTCTCGGTTACCCGCCCCGGCGGCACGGAAGCCTTCCGCGACGTAGCCCACCGGCAGGAGTTCTTTCGGCAGCGAGACATCTAAGATCGCGGTAGGGACGATCGTCGCTGATCGCCCCCCGCGCGGACCCGGACGGGCGCTGATTA
>OMOD01000117.1 GCA_900290255.1 Candidatus Sulfotelmatobacter kueseliae | reverse complement strand
CGCCCCGCCGAGCGCAGCGAGGCGTACCCTCATGGCTCGCCGCTAACGCTTTCACTGCGACAGTCCACTAGAACTGCCTCATAAATGGTTTGGGAAGGGCACGGCTTCAGTTTCTAGCTTGCCCTGAGCGACCCCGAGGGAACGAGGGGGAGTCGAAGGGTGCCGCCAGAGGCCAAGAAGACTGCGGGCTTTAGCCCCTGAGGGCCAACTCTTCCTTTGCCAAGGCGATTTGTGCGACCAGTTCTATTCCTCTCCCACCGGCGCCGCCACCCCCGCGGCCGGCTCGCCGCCGGTCATCTGCTGGGCCAGGATCAGCCGCCGCGCTTCGACCCGAATCCTCGGCAGGTACATGCCGAACCAGATCGCGCCGGCAACCGAGGCCAGTCCCCCGATGGCCACGGTAACGGGCGCGCCCAGCCGGTCTGACAGCGCTCCGCCCAGCAGCGCTCCCAGCGGCGCCATGCCCATGAACATCATGGAATAGACCGCCATGACCCGGCCGCGTAGTTCATCGGGAACCATCACCTGGATCAGGGTGTTCGACGACGCCATCTGCAGCATGATGAAATATCCCACCGGCAGCAGCAGCAGCACCGACAGCCAGAACCACTTCGACAGCGCAAACAGCATCAGGCTCACGCCAAAACCCGCGCAGCAGAAGGCAACCCACCGGTTCAGCCCCTTCACTCCCGAGCGCACCGCCAGCGTCAGCGCGCCCAGCAGCGCGCCCACGCCGGTCGCGCCCATCAGGATGCCCAGCCGCACCGCCCCCAGATCGTGCGATCCGATCAGCGTGGCGAACTCCTGCCCGCCGCGGTGCAGGATTTTCGCCGCGAAAATCGGCATCAGCACTACGTAGGGCATGCCCATGATGCTCACCAGCCCCAGCAGCAGAAGCAGCGCCCGAATCGGCGCCGTATGGCGGACAAACTGGAATCCTTCAACAATATGTTCCAGCGGCGAGGTCTTGGCCGAAACTCGCGCCGGAGCATGAATATTCATCAACATCAATCCAATGATGACGGCGATGTAGCTCACCCCGTTCGTGAAAAAGCACCAGCCTTCGCCCAGCCTCGCCACCAGAACGCCCGCCACCGCCGGCCCGATGACCCGCGCGCCGTTGAACATGGACGAGTTGAGCGCGATGGCGTTCATCAGATCCTCTTTGCCCACCATGTCCACCAGGAACGACTGCCGACCCGGGATGTCGAATGCGTTCACCACTCCCAACAGCGCCGCCACCACAAAAATCAGCCACACCCGATGGTCAATCACATGCGTAAGCGTGAGCGCCGCCAGAATGAAAGCCAGCACCATCGACGCGGTTTGGGTGGCGATGACTATACGCTGGCGGTTCATCCGATCGGCCGTGATGCCCCCGATGGTCGCGAACAGAAATACCGGTATCTGGCTGGCGAAGCCGACCGACCCGAGCAGCAGGCCCGAACCGGTGAGCCGGTACACCAGCCAGGATTGCGCCACCGTCTGCATCCAGGTGCCGATGAGCGAGATCAGCTGTCCGCCGAAGAAAAGCTGGAAGTTACGATGGCGCAGGGCGCGCCCCGCGGCCTGCCAACGCGGTCTGCCTCCGGCGGCGGTAAGCGTGCCGTTCGCCGGAACATTTTCCTGGGAGGGATGGTTCGACTCAGCCACAGTTTCTCGTTAGTGCGTCGCTTTGAATATTGATCATGTTCACGTTATTCGGCGGCGTCATCCCGAGCGCAGCCGTTTTCGCCGGTAGACCCCCGGCTTCAAGCCGGGGGCGAGCGCAGCGAGGCGGAGCGAGGGATCTCCTGCGGGGCGCTTCCGCGGTGCACCACTGGCTGCCCCACCCTTCGCGATTTTCGAAGAGCCTGCCCTGACCGCAGCCGAAGGGGTGGGCATTCCAGAATCGCCGCCGCGCACTACGCAACCCCCCAGTATATCGTTGCGGAGAATCAGGTCCCGGCGTGAGACATCCCTAACGGCCCGTGGTGTAAGTGAGATTCGTATCAGGGCACGCCTTCAGGCGTGCCGCAAATGTGTTGTTATCAACGCGCCTTCAGGCGCTGCATTCGGAATTCGAGCTTCACCACAGTCCCCAAGTCAACCGCCTTGAACCACTCCCATGCGTCCAACTTTTCCACAGGTGGGCTCGTTTGACGAAGGCCAGGCGACGACTCGCGCAGCTTCCAAGTGCAAGCAAATGACCAATTTGGGAATCATTTCTTCGCTGTAACTAACTTGTAACTTCTCCTTCCGCTCCGCGTGCGCTAAAGTAGCGCGTAACGCTCCCCCCGGCGATTCGGTAAGGAAGGAAGTGCCGCCACTTTATGACCACTCCTCCAGTTCGGGTAGAACGCCGTGTGGGACAGCGGTTTCCCTATCTGCTCCCGCTTTCTCTTCGCCTGGCCGCAACCTCCACGGAAGGTCTCGGCTTTACTCAGGATCTCAGCTCGCGTGGCGTCTTCTTTTTCACCGACGCGCCCCTCGCGGTCGGCGCGGAAATCGAGCTCACCCTCCGCATGCCCTCCGAGATCACCTTGGGAGAAGGCATGCCGGTCCGCTGCCGGGGCCGTGTTCTGCGGGTCGTCCGACCGGCAGCCTCGCCGGAAGATTCTGGTTCGCGCAACCGCGCCGAAACCAGGATCGGCGTGGCGGTTCGTTTTGACGGCTACGAATACCTGGCCGAATCGGCTGTGTTGTCGTCCGCTTTCGCGCGCGTCTCGGCTCTGCACCCGCAGCGGGAAGAAGAACACCCTGTCGCCCACGCTTCGGCTCGGCCCATGTTGAGCTGAGAAGATGGGCGATGTAGGGGCGGACGCATTCGTCCGCCCCGCCGAGCACAGCGAGGCGTACCCTCGCCATGGTCCGCCGCTAACGTTTTCAGTGCGACAGTCCACTAGTACCGTGACCGCGTGATTTGTCCGTTTCACCACTGGGAGTAGCGCCGCCGTCCCGGCGGCTGTCCGGCGGGCCCTGCCCGTTTCCCACGCCGTAATCATCATCCGGTCACGGCACAAGAACCCGCAGCGGATGCTGCATTCCCGGTGGCACCATGGGTTCATGCCCATGGCCCGACAGTGACCTTTCCAATCCCGCCGTCTTCGCTTACAATTCCATTCATCAGAGGCGAAGTGTCTCGGAGTCTTACTCTACGCTGTCTGCTCCCCCGAACCAGCCATCATAGGGTTGTTGCGTTTTGAGATTTTTTTGCGGAACAGTACCAGTGTGGGAGCGGTTGGTTACCTAGGTCACTTGGCGGACAGTAGGCTCTCTTTCTAACATGCAGACACCGAGAGAAATCAGCGAGAACCGCGTTATGCATGGGATCGCCGTAGCCCTCCTGAGCGAGGACCGGGAACACTTATCGGCGCTGCAGAGCCGTCTGGAAGCGACCCAGCTGGGAAGAGCGGTATTCACCCAGGCCGGGCTTCCGGTCGGCCCCACCGACGAGATTTTGCGCCAGCTCCAGGAGTCGCGCGCCGAAGTCGTCATCGTTGATGTTCCCACGCAGAATGCCGAGCGCGCCATCCGTGCCATCGAACTCGTCCGCGCCACCACCCAGATTGCCATCTTCGCCAACGGCGAAATGACGCAGCCCGCCAATATTGTGGCCAGCATGCGCGCCGGGGCCGGGGAATACGTTGACCATTCTGCTGGATCGGAGGCCCTGCTGGAAGCCCTGACCCGCTTCAGCACCACCCGCAGCCGCGCTTCCGGCGGCGCCGGCAAAGCGCGGGTTTTCACCTTCCTCGGAGCCAAGGGAGGGTCCGGGTGCACCACCACCGCCGTCAACACCGCCGTCGCCCTGCAGAAGTCTCACGGAAACGTGGTGCTGGTGGACTTCGCGCCCATCGGCCATGCCGCGCTCCATCTCAACCTCCGGCCGCAGTTTGGCGTGGCCGACGCCTTGCAGAATCTGCACCGCATGGACGTTTCGCTGCTCGACGGCCTGATGACTCCCACCGACGAGGGCCTGCATCTTCTTGCCGGTCCACAGCAACCTTATCCCACCGAACCCACTCCGGGCGAACTGGCGCGGCTCTTCGACCTGCTGGTCAATCATTACCGCTTCGTTGTGGTGGATGCCTCCAGCCGTCTCGACCCCACCACCCGCCTGCTCTCCGATCTTTCCAACGCCGTGCTGGTGGTGGCGCAGAGTGACGTAGTTTCGCTCTGGAGTGCCGGGCGCATTTACGCCTTCCTGGAAGAAGGCAGCGGACGCGATCGTCTGCGGGTGGTCCTGAGCCGCTACAAGAAGATCCCCGGATTCACCGACGAAGACGTCAAGCACGCAACCAACTGCAAGGTTCTGTGGAAGATTCCCAATGCCTTCCACACGGTGGCGCCGGCGATCGATCACGGTAAGCCGGTGGTTCTGCAGGAGGGTCCCGAGATCAGCCGCTCCTTCCGCGGCCTGGCCGCCACCCTGGCCGAAGCATCCTCCAACTCCGACGGCGGACCTGATCTGGTCTTCGGTCAGGAACGGGCCAGCAGCAAGAAGCCGGCGCCGGGCCGCCTGAACCTCTCGCCCATGCGCGCCGGAGAATAGTCCCACCCTCGGGGCTTTAGCCCTCGAGGTGGAAGAGCGGCGCTTTAGCGCCGCGTAAAAAGCCCAAAATGAATGGGGCTTTAGCCCATGAGCCCCTGAGCCCCTCACAAGACGCTTTGTCATCCTGAGCGCAGCGAAGGATCTATGCACTTCTCCGCGTCCTCCGCGCCGCCGTGGTTCAAGGTTTTTCTTCAACCGTCACCGGATGCACGGGCAAGAGAAAGGCGCGGCATTGCCGTGGAAGAGCGACGCTTCAGCGCCGCGTAAGCAGCCCAAAATGAATGGGGCTTTAGCCCCTGAGGCCCCCACCAGACACGCTGATCCTGAGCGCAGCGAAGGATCTATGCACTTCTCCGCGTCCTCTGTGCCTCTGTGGTTCAAGGTTTTTTTTCAACCGTTACCGGATGCACGGGCAAGAGAAAGGCGCGGCATTGCCGTGGAAGAGCGGCGCTTTAGCGCCGCGTAAGCAGCCCAAAATGAATGGGGCTTTAGCCCATGAGCCCCTGAGCCCCTCACAAGACGCTTTGTCATCCTGAGCGCAGCGAAGGATCTATGCACTTCTCCGCGTCCTCCGCGCCGCCGTGGTTCAAGGTTTTTCTTCAACCGTCACCGGATGCACGGGCAAGAGAAAGGCGCGGCATTGCCGTGGAAGAGCGGCGCTTTAGCGCCGCGTAAGCAGCCCAAAATGAATGGGGCTTTAGCCCCTGAGGCCCCCACCAGACACGCTGATCCTGAGCGCAGCGAGGGATCTAGGGGGCCTATGTACTTCTCCCCGTCCTCCGGTAGTCGCCGTGGAAGAGCGGCGCTTTAGCGCCGCGTAAGCAGCCCAAAATGAATGGGGCTTTAGCCCCTGAGGCCCGCACAAGACGCTTGTCATCCCGAGCGTAGCGAGGGATCTAGGGGCCTATGTACTTCTCCCCGTCCTCCGTAGTCGCCGTGGAAGAGCGGCGCTTCAGCGCCGCGTAAAGAGTCCAAATTGAATGGGGCTTTAGCCCCTGAGGCTCGCACAAGACGCTTTGTCATCCTGAGCGCAGCGAAGGATCTATGCACTTCTCCGCGTCCTCCGCGCCGCCGTGGTTCCAAGGTTTTTCTTCAACCGTTACCGGATGCACGGGCAAGAGAAAGGCGCGGCATTGCCGTGGAAGAGCGGCGCTTCAGCGCCGCGTAAGCAGCCCAAAATGAATGGGGCTTTAGCCCCTGAGCCCCGCACAAGACGCTTGTCATCCCGAACGTAGCGAGGGATCTAGGGGCCTATGTACTTCTTCCCCGTCCTCCGCGGCCGCCGTGGAAGAGCGGCGCTTCAGCGCCGCGTAAGCAGCCCAAAATGAGTGGGGCTTTAGCCCCTGAGGGCTCGGCCCTCGCCGCGCACAAGACCGCTCCGGATGACCACCGCCGGAGACTGCCAACTGCTCCTACTTCCTAGGCACTGCCGTCGGCGACGCCTCCTCCGGGAACATCTTGAACGCGACTTCCTCGGAATGTGACGTCACTTTCTTGTTCACGTCGCTCGTGTTCTCCGTCAGCGTGCCCTTGAGAACGAAGTAGGCCTCATCGCCAGGATTCTTTCCCTCCCCGCGCTCGATGGTTCCCTTAAAGTCAAACGACACGCCGTGCACAATTTCCGTCGTGAAGCTCAATTTGTTGCCCTCGAGCTTGCCGGTCTTGAAGAACTGATCGAGGAATGCTCCCTTGTCGCTGGTGCCCTCGCCGTAGCGCGAAACGAAGCCAGTAATGCTGCCGTCGTCCTCCACCGTCAACTGCGCGAATTCCCCTTCCTTCAGGAAGGTGTACATACCGGAATAAGCGTGAGGGATATTCGTCGCCTTGTCCGCTGCGGTCTGCTCCGCGGGCTTCGCTGGTGGCGCGGCTTGCTGCGCGACGGCTGTCGCCGAAAGAACTCCCGCGCCAATCACGATGACCAGAATGAGACCCAGTTTCCTCATGACGCTCACCTGCCTAGCCCCAATCCTACTATGATTGGGGTTTAGAGGAATTGGTGGCATCATTTGGTCGGCCCAATGATCTGCTTCGAAGGCTCTCAAAGTGAATAAGATTCGAAAGCAGTCCACTCCCGTTTCGGCGGACTGGGGCGACGGCATGTCCTTCCGGTTATCCTAAGTCCTATTCCCGCATCTACCATATTAAAGATGCCTGACATGGGGACTCATCAAAACTCGCAGATGGTTCCTGTTCCCTCGCTCTTGGTCAGGCTGCCCTCCTGGCCGCGAGTGTTTTTCGGGAACCTGCGCGACCTAATCTTGCCCCCGCACCTTCCCCGCCTCGAACTCAGTTCCGATCCCGCTCCGTTCTGGCCTGACGTGTTCGTGAAGCGTGGGCTTCCCTGGCTGGGCTTTGTTCAGTCCGGCGTCTGTCACTTCTTCGGTTTTGCGCTGCTCATGGTTGTAGTCCGCTTTGTTGCGCTGGTGCCTCAACCGGTGCCGCGCCCTGTCTTCGAACATTCCCAGGCTATCTATTACTCGGCTTCGGAGTACCTGCCTCCCCTCGATACCCACACCCCCGACCAAGCTCCGCCGAAGAAAGCCGACCCGGAGTTTTCCCCCCAACCCGTCATTTCCGTTCCGCGAGAGGCCGATAATCACTCGCAGACGGTCGTTGCTCCGCCCAGTGTCAAATTGAAGCACAACCTGGCGCTGCCCAATATCGTGGCCTGGTCTGACACCCGGCAGCGGCCTCGGCTGGCGGTCCCTGAAGCGCCGCTCACTCTGGCTGCCGACGTTACACGCATTGCGCCGCGGATGAAGGAATCGGTGGTGGCTCCGCCGCCCGACGCCGCTCATCTTGCTCATGGCCGCGAACAGCCCAGTCTGCAGATCTCGGTGGTAGATCCTCCGCCTGACATCAACCCTTCGCGCACCGCTGCATTCGAAGCTCCACAGCCCGCAGTGGTAGCTCCACCGCCCCTGGTCGAGAATGCGCCCGCTCGCGCACTGGGCGAGCTGAATATCGGGCACAGTGTGGTGATCGCTCCCGCGCCCCAGCTCCCAACTGGAGAGCAGCGCGCGATTCCCGCCGGCCGATCTCCGGCCGAAGTGGCTGCGCAGGTTGTGCCTCCACCCCCGGCGTTTTCGACGGCCGGATCTGCCGGCGTTGGGTCTCCCGGTCGCGTCATCGCGCTGAGCCTGCATCCTGCCGTGGCTGCACCGCCCGACCCGCCGCCGGGAAACCGCCGCGGCTCCTTCGCCGCCACGCCCGAAGGCCATCCCGGAGCCTCCGGCACACCCGGTTCGTCCACACCAGGTTCGTCGTCGGCAGAGGCCGGAGCTGGAAGTCGTAGCGGCAGAAACAAAAGTGGAAGTGGCCCAAACGGGAAGGACGCCAATGCCATTCCAGCGGGGCTTTATGTCGGACCGATTTCCGCGAGGACTTTGCCCGTTGGCGGCGACCCTGCTGCAAAGTCCGCAACCGTCGTCAACCCAAATCTCGTTGCCAGCCTTCCTCGGCCGCGCGTGAGCAGTCGTCCGGCTCGCCCCATGCAACCGGAGACTGCGACCAAGCTGTCCGAGGCCGAACGCGCCGTCTTTGGCGGCCGCAGATTTTATTCCCTCACCCTGAACATGCCGAACCTGAACTCGGCCGCCGGCAGCTGGATCGTCCGCTTCGCCGAGCTCGATCATGACACGAAACCGGACGCGAACCCGCCGGGCGGGGATCTCTCCGAGCCCAGTGCGATCCGCAAGGTGGATCCCGGCTACCCTCTGCAGCTGATACGGGAGAATGTCAGCGGGACGGTGATTCTGTATGCGGTCATCCATGCCGATGGCACGGTGGGCAATGTGCGGGTGTTGCGCGGCGTTGACGAGCGGCTCGACCAGTTCGCCACCCAGGCTGTATTGCAATGGCGGTTCCAGCCCGCTACGAAAAACGGCGTTCCGGTGGACGTCGAAGCCACTTTCCAGATTCCGTTCCGTCCGCCGAAGACTGGGTTTTAAGGACAGGGGGCTGAGCCCGTTTTATTGCGTGGGTAGCTTCCAGCGGATGCTGACCACAGGCCTTTCCCTGGCTCAGGCCTGAGCCGCCCGCCGCTTTTCCAGCGCGGCGTAAATCGCCGGATCGGTGCAGACCTCATAGTAGAGCCGGTCGGTCCATCCCTGCACGGAAAACTCCGCGGAATTGATGCGCGGGATGCGGCTCTCCCGCACCACGATTTTGCGGAAGATGTCGTGGTCGACCGGCACCGTGGCGCTGAACAGCCGGTACTCGCCCTTGTCTGTCGTCGCCAGCTGCGCCGGTAGCCGCACCTTCAGCGGCTCCAGCGTGATTTCCTTCTGCAGCTTGCGGTAAGCGGCTTCGTTCATGCGAATGCCGCCCAAATTGAAATTGATGATGACGTCTTCCGGGTTGCCGTCCGCGTCCAGTTCCGCGGTTTGAAACGCATACACGTGGAACATCCCGGCCAGCGGCTCCATCACCCGGCGCGCCCGCTTGTTGCACGACGACAGCCGGTCGCTCTCGTTCAGCGCTTCGGAAATCATGATCTGGTGCTCGCCGTCCATCAGGTACAGCGGCGCCGACTCCTGCAGCGTGATGCCCAGGCCTAATTCCAGTTGCGGCATGCCCGAGCGCTGCATCAGTTGGTTGTACCCGCGCACGATCTCGATGATCTCGCGCGCCAGCACGCACATGCGGCTTACCGCCAGCACGGGCTCGCCTTCGCGCTCCAGAATCGCCAGGATGATCGCGTCGCCTTCCAGAAATACTTTCTGCGCGTTGTATTTGGCCAGCAGTTTGTTCACCGGATCATAAAAATTCAGGCTGAAGTACGAAGCCGGATTCAAGCCCTTATCCATCATCATCCGCGTCAGGCGGGTCGAATCGCGCACGTCGGCTTTGAGCACCACGTGGCGCAGCACCCGGTCCGAGTCGGTTTTTTCTTCTTCTTCGGGGAGCAGAAATTCGTAGAGTGTGCCGTTCACCCGCGACAGTTCCTGCAGCCGCTCGTTGGGAACGATGTTCACCGAATCCAGAGCGCCGTTCAGAGTCTCCAGGCCCCGCAGATCGCGGTGGTAGTGGAAGAAGTCTCCCAAAAACCGTGCCGCCACTTTGGCGCGCTCGGTGCCGCGGCAAGCGGCGACTTTCGCCACCGCCGCATACAAGCTGTTGGGCGAGAGCTTGCTGAACTCCTGAATCATGCGCTCCACGCGGTCGCACTCGGTGCGATCGATCAACGCATTTTTCAACTGCTGCGGATTGATGCGCGGCGCGTATTCGGCCAGCAGCGGCACCACGTGATACGACGCGATCACGTTTTCCATGATGTGCTCGTCTTCGAGCAGCCGCACCCACGCCGCCAGGCGCTCCTGCTGCGCTAACCCGTCGTCGGAATCCTCCGGCGTCCCGCTTCCCACCAGCAGGCGCGCATTCGGCGGCACATTCATCCAGCTGTCGAGCGTTTCGGCACTGGTTTCCCCGCCGTACAGGGAACGCAAAAACACCGACGCCACCTCGCGCAACCGGCCGTAGCGGTCGGGATCGCGGTCCCAGTTGCCCAGCATGACGTAATGCTCGGCGCAGAGATAATCATCGCGCCCATCTTCGGAAAACAGCAGCCGGTTCACGAACAGCGGGTAGGTCACCACCCCGGCATCGCTGATATCCGCCCCGAACAGCGACCGCCGCATCCGCCCCAGCGTGCTCTTCTCCACTTCCCGCAGCGTCTCAAAAAGCTCCTGGCCGGCCTTGCGCAGAATGATCTTCTTGCGTACCTGGAACGCTCCCAGCCGCTCCCGGTACTCGTGCGCCTTCTGCTGGCGCATGTTGTCGTAGCTTTTCAGCAGCACCCGGCAGCGCTCCAGCACCTGGGCAAACTGGGCGTTGATTTCCTGGCGCAGGAATTTGTTCACCGCCAGCCGCCCCAGAACATCCACCGCCGGCTTGGCTTCTTTTTTCGCGCGGTTCAGCGAAGCCACCTGCAGCTCGGTCAGCAGCGACTTCCACTCTCCCGGATCGTTCTTCGGCCGCGTCGTCTTCCCCGCCAGGTTGCGCAGCCACGATGGCCCCGGCGTCGGCGTCGTCGACTCGGCCGCCAGCAATCCCTCTAGCTCCCCATGCCGCGCTATCAGACGCACGATCTGCGCCCGCGCCGCTTCCACAAAGCGCGCACTCAGCATCACATCGTGGCGCAGATTGTCCACGCCCAGGCTCAAGCCTTCGAGCGGGATGCCGGGCGTGGCGGCAGCCAGATCGGGCAGCGCCGGCTTCTCCGGCGCCCCTCCCAGTCGGAAAATAGGAATTCGTGGCATCCAGACAGGTTTTCTGTTCGGAAGTCGCTGATTACAAAACTACATATTGAGGTTAGCATGCAGAACTGAGGGCCCCAAGTTACCGAGGTTATGGGGTTGCTCAGTTTGGACTTTGACCATCTTCACCTTCAACGACGGCGTCATCCCGAGCTGGGTGCCCCATCCTTTCGCGCTTTTTGCGAAAGGGTGGGCGAGGTGGTTCAGACGCCTCGGGTGCCCCATCCTATCCGCGTTCTTTGCGGATAGGGTGGGCGGGGTGGTTCACACGCCCTGGAATGAATAACAGGCCAGCCGCGTAGCGGCGCCATGTGAAAGCCCGGCACGGATGTGCCGGGAAGGCAAATTGGAAAGAATCGAGTCCGCTTTAGCGGACGGCACGAGTTTCCTAACAGCCCCCTCCTTTGCGAGACGTGGGAACTCGAAGGACGGCTGCAAGTCAAGCAGTTGTGTTTCTCTGTGACTCCGTGACTCCGTGGTAAGAAACTAAACTAGGACGGCGCCCGGTCTACTGCTGTCCCTTCACCCGCGCCGCCTCAAACTCATCTCCGCGCTGCCATTCGATCAGCTTGGGCAAGCTGGCCGCATCCCAGCCTAACGCAAATCCAAATCGCGCCATCGCCGAGTCGCCGGTGAAATCCATCTCCGGATGGTACTCATCGCTCGGCTGGTGATAGTGCTTCTCGACGAATTCCCGCTCCTGTTCTATCCCCCAGGCTTCCGTGTGTCCCTTATACTTCATGCCTTCGTTGATCGAGAACGCCGGAATCCCGACCCGTGCCATGCTGAAATGATCCGACCGATAGAAGTGTCCCGCCTCGGGCCGCGCATCCGGACGGATCGCCAGCCGGAATTCCCTCGCCATCGCCTCCACCGCCGGATAGAACGTCGTCCGCTCCGCCCCTGAGACTTCCACTTCCTCGGGCGCGCCCAGCGGCTTCACGTCGTCGTAATTCAGGTCCAGCGAGATCTTGCTCACGGCAATCCGCGAATGTTTCCCCAGATATTCCGACCCCAGCAGTCCCTGCTCCTCCGCCGTGACCGCCGCGAAAAGAATCGACCGCCGCGGCCGCTGCGCCGCCGTGCCAAACGCCCGCGCAATTTCCAGCAGAATGCCGCATCCCGTCGCGTTATCGTTGGCGCCGTTAAAAATGTTATCCCCCGGCATGTCCGGACGAATGCCGAAATGATCGTAGTGCGCCGTGTACATCACGGCTTCGTCCGCCACGTGCCGATCCGAGCCGGGCAGAATGGCCAGCACGTTGTTCGACTCGAAATTGCGGACCTTGCTCACCATGTGCGCTTTCAGCTTCGTGCCCAGACTCACCGGACGAAACTCCCGCGCCTGCGCATCTTTCATCATCTTGTCGAGGTCCGTCCCCGAAGCCGACGCCAGCCTTCTGGCCACGTCCAGATGAATCCACGAAGCCACTTTCAGCCCCGGTCCTTCCAGCTTCAAAAACGACTTTTCCCCCGAATTCGAGTTCCGCACCACTTCCCACGGATAGCTCGCCATTTCGGTCTGATGCACCAGCAGCACTCCCACCGCGCCTTTGCGCACCGCTTCTTCGTACTTGTAAGTCCAGCGGCCGTAGTAGGTCAGCGCCTTGCCCTTGAAAAATTTCGGATCATCCGAAGGCGGCTCGTTCACCAGCATCAGCAACACTTTGCCCCGCACGTCCACGCCCTTGTAGTCGTCCCAGTTGTACTCGGGCGCCTCAATCCCATATCCCACGTAGACAATCTCCGCATCTACATCCGACTGCGCTTGCTGGGTCTGGTCGTAGGCCACGTAATCATCCAGCGGCTTGAGATTCATGGTCTCGCCCTGCCGCGGCACCAGCGCGAACTGCGTCTCCGGCAGGGTCGTGATTCCCACCAGCGGAACTTTCTGCATGTAGGTGCCATGGTCGCCCGCCGGTTTCAGCCCGTATTCGGCAAATTGCGTGGCCATGTACTCGGCCGCGATGTCGCCGCCCCGCTGCCCGGTTCCCCGCCCTTCCAGCAGATCGTGCGACAGATACCGCACATGCCAGCGAATGTGCTCGGCATTAATGGTCTCCATCGCGTTATAGGCCGCACCCGGCAGCCGGATCGACGGCGTATGCGAGCCTCTCGCCCCCGCCGCCGCGCCTTCCGCCCACGCGCCCACACTCAGGCACAGCGTCAGGCAGGCAGAGATGGTTTTGGCCATGGCTCGCATTGGCGGGCATCCTCTTCCAGCAGCGCTGCTGGCTGGAAGGTTTGTCTTGAATTGTGGAATCTGTGTGGATTGTAACGGAGCCCGCCAGCCAAGTCGCTTGCGAAGTAACGTTCAGGCCAGCACGAGAGTGTACCTACTCCCGGACACTCGCCCCCATCCGTACCTGTCCGCCCGCGCTCTGACGGATGTAGGGGCGGACGCATTCGTCCGCCCCGCCGAGCACAGCGAGGCGTACCCTCGCCATGGTTCGCCGCTAACGCTTTCCCTGCGACAGCCCACGTTCGTTCTCGCGAGAACGCCGAAATCGCCGTGGAAGAGCGGCCCTTCAGGGCCGCGTTCCCCGTTTCCCTGAGGAATGGCCTTTAGGCCCTGGGGCTAAAGCCCAGCCGTCCTGGCGGCATGCTTACGCGGCGCTAAAGCGCCGCTCTTCCACGGCTGTTTCAGCTTCTCCGAGCATCTCAACAAAGCCAACTGGTCTCATAAGTGGCTTGGGGTGAGCCTGTAAAAACCGGAAGCGTAGGCCTTTGCCTAGCAGCTGGGTTTCTCCGTGTCTCCGTGACTCCGTGGTGAAAAAAACAAATGAAGGGAATTTGTGTTTCAGGGATGGGCTTTTCCAAGCAGCTGGGTTTCTCCGTGCCTCCGTGACTCCGTGGTGAAAAAACCGCGCAGCCCGCGCCCTACGGCCACACTGCGCTGACCATCGCGTCGCCGGACTGAGCCTCCGGCCTCGCACCGCGCCCGCCGTTCGAACCCCACAGCTCGTGATGAAACTGAATGCGCTCCAGCGCCCGGTCAATCACGGTTTCCAGTTCGTGCGAGTACTTCACTTCCCGCCCCTTGGCCAGCCGCCGCTTGGCCTCTTCCGGCGTCACCCACGTCGGCCGCCGGTTTCCTTCCTCCGGCCGACGCATCTGGTCCACTTCCATCAGAAACGCCTTGACCACAAATTCCTGCACCCCGCCCGGCTGCCAGAACACGCCCTTGGAATGAATGTACAGATGGAAATGCCGCGGCTCGATCGTGCCCATCGCGCCCGCTTCTTCGGCCGCCTCCCGCTCCGCCGCCTGGCTGTGCGACAGCCGCGGATCGGTCGACCCTTTGGGGAACGTCCACTTGTTCCCGCCGTTGGTGTTCACCAGCAGGAATTCCACCTCGTTCCCTCGCCGCCGATAGCACACCGCGGCTACCTGCAACGGCAACGACCTCGCCACGCGGGCTGACGCCATCTTCCAAGTCCCCCTGAAACCATGTTACTGGGAAGATATTTCATGAATGTTAAACTGCAACCAAAATTGTGCACTAAAGGTAGTTACGAAAGAGCTACGTCCCACTTCGGGATTCCTGAAGGATGTGGAAGAGAGTCGAAGGGGACCTATCCATCGCCGTGGAAGCGGCGCTTTAGCGCCGCGTCAAGAGCCCAAAATGAATGGGGCTTTAGCCCCTGAGCCCCTGAGCCCCTCACAAGACGCCCTGTCATCCTGAGCGCAGCGAAAGCCTGCCCTGAGCGGAGTCGAAGGGGACCTATGTACTTCTGTCTGTCATCACGAAGGACCAATCCATCGCCGTGGAAGAGCGGCCCTTCAGGGCCGCGTAAAGAGGCCCAAAATGAATGGGGCTTTAGCCCCTGATGCCCTCACAAGACGCTCTGTCATCCTGAGCGCAGCGAAGGACCTATGCACTTCTCTGCGCCCTCTGTGCCCTCTGTGGTTTAAGGTTTTTCTCCGTCGAAGGAGGCCCATGCATCGCCGTGGAAGAGCGGCGCTTTAGCGCCGCGTCACGAGCCCAAAATGAATGGGGCTTTAGCCCCTGATGCCCTTACCAGACGCTCTGTCATCCTGAGCGCAGCGAAAGCCCGCCCTGAGCGAAGCCGAAGGGGACCTATCCACTTCTGTCTGTCATCACGAAGGACCAATCTATCGCCGTGGAAGAGCGGCCCTTCAGGGCCGCGTAAAGGAGCCCAAAATGAACGGGGCTTTAGCCCCAGAGCCCCTCACAAGACGCCCTGTCATCCTCAGCGCAGCGAAAGCCCGCCCTGAGCGAAGCCGAAGGAGGATCCATGCTCTCCTTTGCGTTCTCTGTGGTTTAAGGTTTTTCCCAGCTGAGCGAAGTCGAAGGGGGACCTATGCACTCCTTTGCGTTCTTTGCGCCCTTTGCGGTTTAAGGTTTTTCTCCGTCGAAGGAGGCCCATGCATCGCCGTGGAAGACCGGCGCTTTAGCGCCGCGTGACGAACCCAAAATGAATGGGGCTTTAGCCCCTGAGGTTCCCGAGGCGAATTTCTGAAGCAGATCGCTGAGCCGCGCAGCGGCGTAAGAATGCAGCCCACAGCCTGCCCTGAGCCCGTCGAAGGGGACCCATGCAGTCCTCTGCGTCCTCCGCGTCCTCTGCGGTTTAAGATTTTTCTCTCCTTTTACAGCCCGCCCCCGTACACCGGGATCGCCGCGCCCGTCACGTCCTTCCCTCCATCTCCCGCCAGCCACACGATGAGGCTCGCGACCGATCCCGGCTCGACCCACTGCGACCGGTCCGCGCCCGGCATCGCCTGCCGGTTCCCGGGCGTGTCCATCGTGCCCGGCAGAATCACGTTCGCCGTGATCCCCGCGTCTTTGTTCTCCCGCGCCACCGTCCGCACCAGCGACACCAGCGCCGCCTTCGACGCGCTATAGGCCCCGACTCCCGGCCCCGGATCCTCCGCCGCCCGGCTGCCGATCGCGATAATCCGTCCCCCTCCCGCCGCCCGCATGTGCGGGATCACGCCACGCAACATGTGGAACGCGCTCCCCACATTCATGTCGAACATCCGCTGGAACGTCCCGTCGTCCGTCTCGGCGACCGTCTGCCCTCCCGCGAACCCGCCCACCAGGTGTGCCAGCACATCGATCCTGCCCAGCTGCGCGATCACCGTCTCCGCCGCCTTCTTCGCCGCGTCCAGGCTGTCGATCGTCACCGGCAGCGCCCTGAACCGCGGGTTGGCAAAATCAGACGCCCGGATTCCCGGAGCCAGTCCCGCCACGCTGTATCCCGCGTCCAGCAAAGCCTTGGTCACATGCGTTCCCAAACCGCCGCTCGCTCCCGTCACTAACGCAACCTTTTCCGCCATTCCCTTCACCTCCATCATCGGCTGCCCGCTCGCCGTTGCCGCCCAGTAAAGATCATGCTCGCGCCCGGCAGACTAAACATGATGACGCGGACTACTTTCGGGATTCACGATCTGATCTTCCTTCCCTCCGCACCGCCAGCTGGCCCGCGCCGCCGGATCACCCGTCAGCCTCGGACCGCCAACAGTCACGGAGGAGACCTCGAGCCTTTTAGAGCCAGAAGGAGATGGGGTTGCCCAGCAGTTGTGTTTCTCTGCGTCTCTGTGACTCTGTGGTGAAGAAGCTAAGTTAGGACAGTACCCTACCGCAGCAGTAAGCGACTGCAGCACAAAAGAATCCCGCCGAAAAGAAGGGCGGCGAGAAAACGCTGGCGGCGAACGCCGGCAGAAGACAATGCCAGCAAAAACGAAGCGGAGTGAAAAAACGCCGCCCGAACCGATCCGCTTTCGTCCAAAACAGCCTTCGTCGAAAACAGCTTTCGTCCAAAACAATTGCGGCCGGGGCCAGCCACCCCGGCCGCATCGCACGTGGAATTCCTCGTCTGCTTTGTCACCGCAGGGCGGCGGAATGACCGCTTCGGCCCGACAGCACACCCGCCTCTAGAGCGGCGCGTGCCGCATTTGCCGGAGCCGGTTGCCGATCCATGATCGCCGATCAAAAGATCTTGCGATCACGCGCCCGCAACCGCTACGACGGCCAGCAGCCCAGTCCTGCTCCGAAGAGCAAGCGGGGGAGGAGGCCGCAACGCCCGGGCAACCAGTTCGCGCTTGCGCGCGTTTCCGGAGTGTCCGCCGGCGGTTCACCCTCGTAAATCGCCGGCCGTTGCTGGCTCTGCCGCAATCATTCAGCAGGCTCGGAACGCCCACGTTTTCGCTGACGCTCACTTTCCGGCAGTTTTTCGCGGCCTGCAACAAGAAAACGCGATGCCCTTGTGCAGAAGCTGTGGACGACCCCTCTTCCCTGTGGAAGACCGAGGAAAACTAAGAATTAAAATGGCCCTTCTCTTGCCAGCAAGAGATTCGCTCGGTTGGTTTTTGAATTGTTCGAAGGAAGATGACTTCCAGGTTGCGGGACTGGTTTCACAAATGACCGTGCCCGGCGAGTGGCAGGCCCTCAGGGACTAAAGCCCGGCGTTGATGCGGCCCTTGACGGCCCGGCTGAAGCCGGGCCCTACCCAAAGCCGATTTGTGAAACCAGTTCCAGCCTATTCCGATTTCTCTCTGTGACTCCGTGTCTCCGTGGTGAATTTGGATTGAGCCGACACGTGTGCCTGTCTCGCCCAAGCGCGGCTGAAGTCCTTTCACGAATCCGCGTCTATCCGCGTGAATCCGCGGCGATGAATCACACTTAATCCGCCGCCATTTTCGCGGTGCGCGGGAGCGGCCGCGAACGCTGCCATTCCTGCACCTGCAGCACCAGGTCGGCGGCCAGCAGGGCGAACACATTGCACGCCCATACCACGGTTTCGACGGTGCTGGGGCCCAGATGTTCCCAGCCGGTCACGCCCAGAACTACGCGCACCTCGAGAAACACCAAAGCCACCGCGAAGCTGCGCGTCATCCACCGCCGGTGCGCTTCGACCTTCCCCTGACGAATGAGCGCCAGCGCCACCAGCGTGGTCACAGTCCACGAAACCGCTTGCGTCGCGGCCGCCAGGCTGAAGGACCGGTGCGCGCCCAGCCGTTCCTCGAAATATTGCACGTAGAAACCCATCGGCGCGGCGATCAGCACGCCGCCAACGTAAACTCTGCCGATCACGCGATGCAGCATGGTGAAGCTCCGCCGCAGGCGATCCGAGAACTGCATGGGCGCGAGCAGCAAAGCACAAGCTCCTGCGATTCCGTGCGGCAGCAGATACCAGCGGAACGGGTGGATGTGCGGCCATTCCGGATCCTTCGCGTTAATCAGGAAGCTCTCGTCGTGAACCAGAACATAGGCCAGCATCAGTCCGATGAAAACAAAAAGCACGTACTTCGCGCGCAGCCAAGGCAGGCGCGGCAAGGCATACGACCAGGTTGTCATGGGCTCCCCCAGAAGCCGGAGATGGGTCGCGCAACTATACACCAGCGGACGCGGGATGCAAGGAAAAAGCTGCGGGCGTTGATCTAAGTAAGAAGTCAGAAGTAAGAAGTCAGATTGCAGAATTGGGGCGCGAGCCGGGTGCCCCATCCTGGCCGCGTCCTTTGCGGCTAAGGTGGGAATTTTGCCGTCTTTGACTTTGTCATTCCGAGCGCAGTCTTATCGCGCGAGGAACCTGCTTTCTTGGGCGCCTATCCTCAGTCGTCAGATTAGCTCTCTTCGTCCCGCTTTGGCGGAGCGGTGCCGCTCCGCTCCATACATCGCCGGACATAATCAAACGACGCCTGCATACGCCCCATGGCACCCGAGGGGAAACGCGGCTGCTGAGATTCGTCGGCTGCCCCACCCGGAGCCTGCCCTGAGCGAAGTCGAAGGGCGGTGTTCGAAGGATGGTCAATCTGTTCATCCTCACTCGCAACCGGATCGTTCACCGCCTCGCCCTGCGCCGCTTCCCGCAAAAGATGCCAGGCCTCGCGGTATTCCTCGTATTTGGCCTCCCCTGAATTCGAGCACAGAATCAGGGTCACCCTGCCCGCAAATTTGTCGACCGGGACGATATACCAAGCATCTTCTGGGATCACGTATGCCGCCACGAAATCAAACGATCCTCGCGAATACGCTTTGTTGTTCCGTTTCACCGTGCACCCGTAGCCGCCGCCCATTTCGGCAATCGTGGATTTGACCTGCACTCCAACAAAGTGTCCCGGGCGCCCCACCACAAAATCGTAGCTCCTCGAATCTCCCCACGGCTTGCTCACCGCCATGCCCAGCTCGCCCGCCCGCGCCATGAAAACCGACTCCACCCACTCCCCCCGCGCCTTTGGGTCCTTGATGATCTTTGCTTTCCGCTTCTTCATTCCCCCACCCCAGACTGGAAAAGCGGCATCCGCGGAAATCTCGCGAATACCGCCTTATGTTTTTATTCGACAGGAATGAAAAGGTGAAAGGCAAGAGAAATGAGGGGAAAAGGTGGGACGATTCCCAAAATGGGAAGTCTGCGGCCCATGTGGAGCGGACACTCCTGTCCGCTGCCTTTGTCTTTGTTTGACGAGGGCACCACCCCGTCCGCCGACGGCACGAACGGGAAGGGCACGACTTCCAGTCACGCCGTAAAAGCCCACCAAGAATCGGGGGCTGGCCCGCCCTTTCGCGTCATCTCAACTCCAGAGGATGCCCCGTCCTTGTCCCTGCGCTTTTTGCAGGGACAGGGCGGGGATTTTGACTTGGACGAGCAATCCAGGCACGACTTCCATCTTCTCCCGCTGGCGCGCCGTCAGCTGCGGACTCGATTTCGACAGCGCCTTCAACACCGGCATAGTTGGCGGGAGCTTAGGCGAAAGTCAAATTCCCCACCCTCTCGCAAAGAACGCGAGAAGGATGGGGCAGCCCCAGTCTTGGTGGTGCAGACGGTGGGCCGGCTTCCCGAAGGTGCGAGCCTCGCGCCAAAAGCCAAAGCCCCGAGCATCACTCGGGGCTTTCAGGTACTAGACGACTGTCCGCCAAACACTATCAATGATAGATCGGTTACGCGGCTCGTCAGGCAACTTTGGCACGTCGGTCACGCCTTGGGGTTTGTGTCGTCCCTTACGGGACTCGGTTGCAGTTTTCGGGAGCTCACCCAGTTGGCTCGCCCACCCTATCCGCAACAAACGCGGATAGGATGGGGCACCACGTAGGAACCCCAGAACTCCGAGCCTGCCTCTTACTTCTGACTTATCCGCGTTGATCCGCGTGAATCCGCGGCGAAGAATTTTGGCGGGCGAGGGCGCCCGCCGCTCCATGAGTCTTGGCGGGTT
>OMOD01000192.1 GCA_900290255.1 Candidatus Sulfotelmatobacter kueseliae | reverse complement strand
CGACCGGGCGTCCTGAAGCTCGGGTCGATCTCCATCGGCATGGCTGCAGATGGCCAGCAGCTTGGCGTAATAACCTTTCGCCTTCTCGCCGTCCCCGGACAGCTTTGCCGCATGGGCGGCACCTGACAGCGCGTTAAAACGGTTTGGGGCTGTGCGCAGCGTGGCTTCGAACTCAACCATCGCCTCGGCTGGCTGCTTCAGTTCCAATAACATCTCTCCAAGTAGCTCGCGAGCTGGAAGGATGACTCCCGGGGTGACGTTGTGCTTGTCGGTCTTGTCTTCGTGGTCGGCGGCAGAACGCATCTGCTGCAAAGCGTCCTCGCGTTTGCCCTCAGCCAGAATTATCCAGGCAGCTGCGATCTCGCGCTGGATGTCTACTTGGTCGGCCCAGTATTTGTTGTTCTCTTGGATAAGAACGTCCCGAATCGCGGCAAGCTGTTGCACGTCTTTTCGCGCAGCTTCGGGATCGCCGACGTGTGACGCGCCGAGAGCGCGAGCGAAATGCAGATTCGCTTCCGTCCAAGCATAGCGTTCCCGGGGAAACGTGTTCGAGGGCACAGGCAGTGCGGCCGCTTCCGACCATCGATGTCTTTCGACCGCGTAGCGCGCGGGCGAAGTACCCGTGGCATAGAGCCAATTCATGTACTGCGGATCGTCTGACCTGCCGTGAAGCACTCCCTTGAGCGCGTTTTTCGCCTCGGAGTCCCGCCCTTCCTGCAGGTAGGCATAAATCAGGTAATCCTTCGCATGCAGTTCGTTACCCGGCGCGTTGTTCCTCTCGGCCGATGCCGCGGAAGCCAGATTGGAATCAATTGACTCGTCCCACAGGCCAAGTCGGGTGAAAATGTGCGACGGCATGTGCAGCGCGTGCGGCGAATCCGGTGCGATCTTGGCGTAGCGCTGTGCCGCCTGCAAAGCCCTGTCCGCGAGCGGTGGGTAGTCGTACGCGTGGATGATGTAGTGGGCCACTCCCGGGTGGTCTGGCTGCTCGACAAAAATCGGTTCGAGGATTGCGCCTGCCTTCCTTTGATTCACGTACGTCTTGTCGGTGGGAGGCGCGGTCGCGAGCAAAGCGAGGGCATAAAAAACGGCCGCCTCGCGGTCATCGGGATAGCGCGCATGCAGTTGCTCCATTGCCTTTTCATAAGCCAGGGCGCGGGTGCGATGGTCAAGTTTGTCGCTGTCCTTGTAAAACGTCTCGATGGCGGCAATGTAGTCGAGTTCGCGCTGGGATTTGGCGCCGACGGACTGTGCCTTCTCGACGGCCCCCGCACCGGCTTTCAGCTCCGCCGGACCGGGTGCTTCCCAAATGGGGTGGTAGTAGGTCATGGCAATTCCCCAATAGGCCATGCCGCACGCAGGATCTTTCTGGGCCACGGTAGCAAAGGTATCGCTGGCTTTCTCGTACCAAAAAGAATGGAGCATGGCGACGGCACTGCTGAATTGCGGCTGGACGGCTAGGTCGCAGGAAACGGGAAAATTCACTTTGCCGAGTTTCCCTGGGTCGCCTGCGGGGTGCTCATGCTGGGCAACAGCTGATGCTACGAATGTCGCGCAGACGGCGATTAGCACCATGGAAATCAAGGTGATTCGTTTCATACTAACCTCCTTGGTTTGCAGCGGATACTTTGGAAACCGAAAGGCCGAGTGATTAAAGCAGTAGCCTTTACCGCATATTTTCTTGCGTGGTGGCAAGGTTGAGGGTCAATACAGCCGCACACCTGCTTGTGCCCCCCTTGCGTATTCCGCTGAAGATGACCAGCGATTCCAGCCGAACGTGACCGGTGATTCCGCTGGGTCGTCGCTACTATTGTTTTTTACTCTCGTCGGTCACGATCAGTCAACTTGTGCCGACTATCGCGACCTCGGTTCGATTGGCCGGGAATCGGCCAGCCAAGTTTGGAGAGTTGACACAGTGAAGCTGCCGGCGTGCCAATGGACTTTGGTGGCTCTTTCTGAACCGCCTGCGGCGAGCGTCCGCTTCGCGGCAGTCAGTTCAGGACCGTCAATGACGGGTCTTGGCCAATTCTGTTGAAAAACTCAATTTTCGCGGTGGCTCGAGAAATTTCCGCCTCTATGAGACGCGATCATTTCTTCTGGCTGGCGGAGAACGTGGGAGATCAAGCGCTGCGATGCTGCGGCTCTATTTGCGCCTAAGCGCGATTCGCACCCCAAATCTCCAATTGCATTCGCATCGAGCCGGAAACTGAAGGGCCGGCATTTTGGAGTTTTTCAACAGAATTGGCCGCGTCCTGCCTGTCGCGGCCCCATGCCAGCCATATCGTCAGAGGCCGCTATGCATCACACACCGGTCGGTAGCGGCGGCAACGACCGCAGACAGTCCTAAAGCGGCCACAGCCAAGAACTACGCTCCATGGCCGGCACACGACCCCAAGAAGACAACCGCCGCCGACCGCTTTGTGGCGACGAAAATGCAAGCGACCCTCGTATGCAGCTTGGGAAGCTGCGAAAGATCACTCGTGCAAGAGGGTGCCCGACGATATCTGATTCGGCTCCAGCGGACCACGGCTTGCGGTCAAACCAGTACACCCGGAGCATCCTGTGGACCGGAACGAGGATAGTGGGCTTCGAGCGTCGAACCGCAAGTTTCGATCGCCGCGATGAAGCCCTCGGCGAGGCGGTTTGCCTGCACGGCGGAGACGAAGTCGGCGATGAGCCTGTCCCAGGTGTCTGGCGCCACCCGGTTGTGGATCTCGCGATCGGTGAGGACTTCGACATAGCGCTCGCCGAGCGAGACGAAAAACAGAACACCGTTGCGGTGCGGTGACCACGCGACCACTCGCGTGGCGAATTCGCGATGCGCGAGTTCTCGTGCATGACTGCGTCGGATTGAAGCCGGCACGATTCGCAGGCGCAGCGGCCACCAGTCGAGAACGAGCGCAAGCGCAATGAACAGCGCGCCGTTGATGGCGAAGCCTTCGCCGATGGAGAGCTGGGGTTTCAGCAATGCCACAACGCCGGTCACCGAAAGCGCAAGAACCGCCGCCCAGGCGATGGGGAAAAGCGCATAGCGGTCGCTCGCCGGCACGGTCACCAGGGCGAAATGCGCGCCGGTCCGCTGTTCCGTCGCGGCAACTGCGGCATGGATGCGTTCGCGCTCCGCGGGCGTTAGCGCAGTGTTGATGGTCACCATCCTCCCGACGCTCCTCCCCCGCCGAATGATCCGCCTCCCCCGCTGAACCCTCCTCCACCCGCACCCCCACCCCAAAGCCCACCCGAAAAGAAGCCGGTACCGTGCCCGTCACGAACGTGATAGTGGTGCGCCCTGAGCCAGGAGGGGTTGCTTCGATGCCACAGATAGCGCAGGAAGCCGCCGATCAGCGTACCCCAGAGGCCGAACCAGATCAGGGCGCAGGGAATGAAGATCCACCAGAACTTACCGTTGGTGTCGTCCTTGACCTCGTCTGGCTGCGCACCGCCGAGCACCTTCAGCATCGCGGTCGCACCGGCACGAACGCCCGCGTCGAAGTCCCCGCGGCGAAAGGCCGGCAGGATCACCTGGTCGATGATAACGCGGCACTGCGCATCGGTGAGGCGAGCCTCGAGGCCATAGCCGACTTCGATGCGAACCTTGCGCTCGCTGGGTGCCACGATCAGGATCGCGCCGTTGTCGCGCCCTTTCTGGCCGATCCCCCAGTGACGGCCGAGCTGGACGCCGAAATCCTCGATCGTATAGCCCTGGAGCGATTTTACCGTCGCCACCACGACCTGATCGCCCGTCGCCTGTTCGCGTTGTGCCAGCATCTGGGCAATCTCGCCGCTCGTCTTGGGCGACAGGATGCCGGCCGCGTCGACGACGCGGCCGCTTAGCGGCGGAAAATCCGGTTCGGCTGCGCTGGCCCAGCCGACCATCATCCACAGCACCACGATGGCGCCGAAAGAGGCGGCGCGCAAGGTCGAGGGCCGCAGCGGCGCGTGCATCAGAACCTGACCTGGGGCTTTTGCTGCGCTTGTTCCTGGATGGAGAAGTTCTGCCGCAGTGCGGCGTTGGGATAGAGCCATGCCGCGATCCACCGACCGGGGATGGTTCGTAGCGTCGTGTTGTAGCGCTGTACGGCTGCGATGTAATCGCGCCGCGCCACGGCGATCCGGTTCTCGGTGCCTTCAAGTTGCGACTGCAGGGCCAGGAAATTCTGATTGGACTTGAGCTGGGGATAGCTTTCGCTCACGGCCAGCAGCCGCCCAAGGGCGCCGGACAACGCGGCCTGGTTCTGTTCGAAACTCTTGAACGCGTCAGGGTTCGTCAGTATGTCCGCAGGTAATTGCATTTGCGTCGCCTTGGCCCGCGCCTCGGTGACGCCGGTGAGCACCGTCTGCTCCTGGCGGGCGTAGCCCTTGACGGTCTCGACGAGTTCCGGAACCAGGTCGGTGCGCCGTTGGTACTGGTTTAGCACCTGGCTCCATGCCGCGTTGACCGCCTCGTCTTGCCGTGGCACCGCGTTGATATCACAGGCGCTGAGCGCGAGGAGCGCAAAGCCCGTGCCGAGCAGCCGCAGCGCTCGGTGCCGCAGCCAGTACTCGCCGGCATCAACATGCTTGCCAGGCCGCGCCGTGTCCTCCATTTGCCCCTCCATTGCCCATCGCACACTACCCTCCTTCGCCCAAAATACAAAGAGGAATATCCTGGGGACGCGGGTGCGCAACCGGCTTCAAGGGGTATTTGGCGGCCGTCGCATCGACCACCGGCCGCCGTCAAATCACGATGTCGGCGGCCCTGTAATTTCCGGAAAATGGGGTGTCCGCAATTTGGAGGAGATATTGTGCGGTTTCGCCCTGACGTGGACGTCCAGCATACGTACGTTGCATTTGCTGCCACGGCGCGCGACGTGACGAAGCTGGGGCAGCTGGTCGGTACCTATCCCGGGAAAGTCACCGTCGAAGCCCGATGTCGCGATGGCCTCAAGCGCAGTTTCGGTACCCTCGAGGAATTGCTGGGCTACGAAAATCCGGTGCGGGCGGCGATAACGCGGCTGGAATTTTCTGCAAACTCATCGGATGGCCTGTTAATGGCTGAGGTAATCCTTGGAAGCCTCGAGCGCTTCGACGAAGCCAAGAATGTATGGCTCAGCGGTAAGGCCTCGAACGAGCCGTCGTTTCATGCGCGCGTTGCCGAGATTCTTGACGGTATGCGCCCCTGGTATTCGCGAATCGCCAAACTGCATGTTTCCACGGTCGGCTTCTACCTCCTTTTGCCGGCCTACGGCGTATTAAAGTACAACTTGCACTATGTGGATGCCTTAGCTTTGATCGGCGCGGTTGCAGTTATTGGACCCCCGGCTTGGTGCGCGCTGTGGCTCAGACGCCTCTGGTTTCCCGTATCCACGTTCGCGATTGGACAGGGGCTCGAACGCCATAAGCGCGAATTGCCGGCGAGGTGGCTAGCAACGTTGGTCTGCTGCTTGCGGACGGTGTCGAAGGTAACGAGGGGGTAGCCGTAGATGTAG
>OMOD01000118.1 GCA_900290255.1 Candidatus Sulfotelmatobacter kueseliae | reverse complement strand
TCATCGACTTTCGAGATTCGCCTGCGGGCCGGCAAGCCTGCCTGCAAGGGAGCACGCTCGCCGTATGGGAGGTCATGCTGCTCGTCCACAGCTATCACAAAGATGTGTCCGCCGTAGCGGCACATCTCAAGTGGCCAGAAGTGAAGGTCCAGGCAGCGGTCAACTATGCGGCGGCGTTTCCCGAAGAAATCAATGAAGCAATGGCTGAAAATGAGGCGACGGATTTTGAAGCGCTGAGGCGCATGTTGCCTCAGGCCGCCGAATTCGTTCCCAAGCAAGCGGCGAAAGACCGAAATGCTCAAACTTCTTCTCGATGAGCACATCTCACCGGACGTAGCGAATGGTCTGCGTCGCCGCCATCGCGCGATAGAAGTTCGCTATATGGTGGAATGGGAAAATGGGCATTTCCTGGGACAGGAGGACTCCCCTTGTTTGCAAGAAGCCGCCGCCCAGGGATTAACGCTGGTTACTTATGACCGGAGGACGATCCCTCCCCTACTCAAAGCCTGGGCGGAAGAAGAGCGATCGCACGGAGGCGTTGTTTTTGTGGACGAAAAAACAATTTCGCCCGCGGATATCGGCGGTTTGGTCTGGGCCCTGACCAGACTGGCGAGAGAAACTGGGCATTGGGACTGGACTAACAGAATCTATTTCCTGCGGCGCTGATGCCAATCGCCCAGTGTGATCGTGAAGACAAACCTTTCAGGATTTCGGCGTTGAGGCGCGACATTCAGCAGATCGCTGATGAGGAACAAAGGACCATCACGCAAGTCTGCGAGATGCTGCTACACGAAGGTTTGCGGCACGATATCCATTTTCCGGCTTTGCACGTGCTCCTCCTTCCAGGGTTCAGCTGTGGCGGCCCCCCTTCGGAGCCGAATTACGGAACAATTCGCTCCTTGTTGTTTCTGTCGGAAACTGGTGTTCGCCCATCCGAGTTGGCATTACATCTGCTCATTTCGACTATTTCGCGCCATCCGATTTCCCCGAGAGAAAGACCGAAGGTTGCGCCGGTTGACGCACTCCCATAAATATGGGAGCATGGCTTTATGAAGACTACATTGGAAATTCCCGATGCCATCTTTCGCCGCGCCAAGACGGTGGCGGCCGAGCGCGGGATTCCTTTTCGAGCGCTCGTCTCGGAGGCGCTGGCGGACAAGCTACGCGCCCAAAGCGATAGAGACAGCAAGCCCTGGATGAAGACGTTCGGCAAACTCCGACACCTGCACACGGAAACCGCCAGAATTAACCGGATCATTGAAGAAGAGTTCGACCAGATCGAGACTGAGGATCAACAGTGATTCTGGACACCAATGGATTGTCAGCTGTCGCAGATGGTGATGCGGCACTGGAGCCGATCCTTCGCACAGCAACTGAGGTCGCCGTTCCGGTAATTGTGTTGGGGGAATACCGATATGGAATTCGGCAATCACGCAACCGGGAGCGCTACGAACAATGGCTGACGGAAACGATTTGCAACTACCGGGTACTCGATGTGGATGAAGAGACGGCCATCTCCTACGCTACTATTCGAACCGAACTCAAGAGAGCCGGGACTCCAATTCCTTCTAACGACGTTTGGATTGCCGCACTCTGCCGTCAGCATTCTTTCTCCCTCCTAAGCCGAGACCGCCATTTCGATCTTGTTGGCGGAATCGAGCGATTAGGTTGGTAACCTTAAGACGCCGACAACTAGTGTAGTGCGTCACAACTAACAACCTTTATCAATCCGTGCGCGTCTTATGATGAAGGAGATGGTCACGGATGCGCATAGCCCCTGTGATTACGTTGAGTCCGGAGCAGCGAACGCTGCTGGAAGGCTGGGCTCGAAGCCGATCCCTTCCGGCACGCGTGGTGGAGCGCGCTCGCATTGTGTTGTTCGCAGCCGCCGGCCAGCAGGACAAGGAAATTGCGGCGGTCATGGCCATTACGCCGAAAAAGGTTTCTCGCTGGCGCAAGCGTTGCCTTGCGCTGGGCGTGGTGGGGTTGGAGAAAGACGCGCCTCGGCCCGGCCGCAAACCCAAGATCGGCGCCCGCCTGACCAAGCGGGTGGTGACCATGACCACGCGCCAGCAACCCACCAACGCCACCCACTGGAGCACGCGCACCATGGCGGCGGCCGTCGGCATCAGCGAAGCCAGTGTGCGGCGCATCTGGCGGGCCCACGGATTGAAACCGCATCGCGTGGAAACCTTCAAAATCAGCAACGATCCCCAGTTCGCAGAGAAACTGGAAGACATCGTCGGTCTGTACCTTAACCCGCCCGAACACGCGCTGGTGCTGTGCCTGGACGAAAAGAGCCAGATTCAAGCTCTGGATCGTACCCAACCCGGTCTGCCGCTGAAGCGCGGACGCGGCGCCACCATGACGCATGACTACAAACGAAACGGTACGGCCACTCTGTTTGCCGCGCTGAATGCGGCGAACGGCGAAGTCTTTGGACTGTGCCAAGAGCGGCATCGCCACCAGGAATGGCTCAAGTTTCTCCGTCTGATCGACCAGACCATCCCGGCGGACCGGCCACTCCACTTGATCTGCGACAACTACGCCACCCATAAGCACCCCAAAGTGCAACGCTGGCTGGCGCGGCACCCGCGCTTTCATCTGCACTTCACCCCCACCAGCGCGTCGTGGCTCAACATGGTGGAGCGTTTCTTTCGCGATCTGACTCAAAATCGCCTGCGTCGCGGTGTCTTCCGTGATCTGGAAGAACTCATAATGGCTATCGGCACCTACATCGACCGTCACAACGAAAGTCCGAAACCGTTCATCTGGACCGCCCGAGCTACCGACATCCTGGAAAAAGTGAAACGCGCTCGCCGCACCCTGAATAAACGTCAATCTGCTTGACGCACTACACTAGCGGGATCGAGCCATCGACGTGCGCCGACTTGCTGTTGCTATCGAGAGCAAGCTCGCGCGCCACTTTTCCATTGCAGACGATTTGTAGATGATCGACCGGAACGATCGAATTCATCTCGGCCGAAAACCGCGCCTCTTGTTTTGTCTCCAGCCGCACTTCCCCGCCAATGCCCTGCCCTCCTAGCGAGAAATGGAGCAGCGGCCCATTCGTCGCAAACGTCCGCCCCGCCTTGATCGCCGCGAGGAACGGCTCAATCTTCAGCGGGCCCGGCTTCACTTCGGCATAGACGCGATTCAACCCCACCGGCCCGCGCAACGACGCGTAGTTCCCCATGAAATCCGTGCCCGCGGCCGTGGGCAATCGAAAGCCGCAATTCAGCAGCTTGTACCACACCTCGGCCGTCGACTTATGATCGGAAAATCCAAGAACCTCGATGTAATCCACCTTGCCCAACGCTACATCGGCGGGTAACTCGTTAGTAAGAGGATCATCTTTCGCCGGGTCGGGAAAGCTGTCAAAAGGATGGACATATCCGACCAGCGCGCCCTGTTCGTGCGCCATGTCGGCGACGTTTCCGTTCGCTGGATACAGGCTGGCTGCCGCCGTGTTGGGATAACCTGCATATCCCGGAAGAATAAGGTTACGGGTCAGGTTCAGCAATCCCAGATGTCCCCAATAACTTGTGTGATACTCCTGCCCGTGCAGCAGCAGATGGTCCAAAGTCGAAGCCGCATCGAGTTTCGGCGAGAAATAGGCGATATCAGGGACGCGCTGCTCTTTGTTAACAATGAGATTCTCGACGATTGCCAGATTTTCCGCGTCCGCCTGCTTCACCAGGTGCGCCGGCGTGTTGCGATACGTCCCGGCATAGTTCATGTGCGTGTGAACATCGCCGCTTACCCATTCCGCGGGCTCGTATGGAATCGTCGGCTGTAGACGAACGGTGAGGTTGGCGGTCGCATCGGGCTTGACTTCCACCTTGTTTTGTTCGAAGGCATATTCGAAACCGCGCATGACGTCGACTTGAACCGTTCCGGATGGGACCGTCACTGCGGACGTACCCGCGATGTCAAAGTAGTGGGCTTCAAACGGGCGCTCGGAACGGTCGAAGCTGTCGTCGGCGTGCATCCATGCGTTTTCGGGCGCGTAGGCCAGTCCGTCTGCGCCGGTTACAAAAACCCGCGCCGCCACAGGCTTTCCACGCGAATCGACGACGCGCAACGCCAGCTGACCCATCGGCTTCAAATACTTCCGTTCGCGTGCGACGACCTCGCTCTGCTCTCCGCCGGGAACCGCCTGCATCCACAGCGACGTATTCCCACTTCGATTGGAGATAAACGCGATTTTCGAGCCATCCGGCGACCAGCGCGGACTCACGTTGTCGAAAGCGCCATACGAGATCGGAAACGCATCCCCGCCCGCCGCCGGCATCACCCACAACTGATGCCAACTCTGCCCCATGTAGGACGCATAGACCATGCGCTTTCCGTCCGGCGAAAAATCCGGACGAGCCTTCCAGTTGGTTTCTTCATAATGAATTTCGTGCGCCTCGGCGCCAACCTCTGCTTTGATTTTCCAGAATCCGCCGGTGCCGTGAATGTGCCCCCGATTCGAGATAAACAGAATTTCCGATCCATCCCGCGTCCACACCGGATTGATCTCGTGATCCGCCTGGCTGTAGTAATAACGAGGCAGGGAGCTGATATTCTCCCTTGTAAGTTGCTGCACGTCGCTGAGTAATCCGTCTTCGAATCGAGCTACAAAGATATGAAAGTGCCCCTTATAGGACGTGGACACAAACGCCAATCGCTTCCCATCCGGCGAAAATCGCGGCTCCAGGTTCACCGCGCCGCCGGAGGTCATTTTCCGCGTCCGCCCATCGTGCATATCTAGCGACCACAGCTCGATGGCGTCGTGGTCGTAGCGCGCAAACACTACCCAGCGGCCATCGCCGGACCAATCGGGCTGGTAGTCGTAGCCGGGTCCAGCGGTAAGCTGCTCCGCCTTCGTGCTGCCCAGTTCCTGACGCCACAACGAGCCCGCCATCGAGTACACCAGGCGGCGAGAGTCCGGCGACCAGGCCGCCGCGCTGGGGCCCGTCGTCAACTGCGGCAGATACATTTCCCGGTAGTAATAAGAATGCGGCAGATCAATCTGCTTGAGGACGGCTTCGCGTTGCGCGAAGCAAGAAACGCAAGTAAGAAACAGGCAAATTAGACGGAATAACAAGAGTCCTCCATCATACCCACAGGGGCTAAAGCCCCGCATCCTTTGCGGGTCCGAGCGGCACGGCTGAAAGAGTGCCTTTCCCAAAACCAAGACAACCCAGAGTTGTTCAGCGGTCTGAGACGGGGCAAGCCCCGTCTCTACGAATCGTCCGCCGCGCCCACAGCCAATTCAGCAAAGCGGCCCCGACCGTTGCCGCCAGGATCAGCGACTTACTCAAGTCCACCTGCGTTGCCAGCACCACCGTAATCCCGATCCCCAGCACGGCCAGCGCCTGCCCTCCTAAGAGGTGTAAACCTGGCAAGCGCAAACCGGCGGCTGGGGCCTGCTTTCGCCGCAACGCGATCAGCGCCGCGCAAACCACAGCGTAGTAAAACAGCCGGGCGACCACCGAAAGAGTCACATTCCAGGCGAAACTCCCGGCCATCGCTAATCCCCACACTGCCGTGGCATAGAACAGAATCGAAAACCAGGGCGTGTGAAATCTGGGACCTACCACGGCGAACACCTGTGGCAGGTCACCGCCTTTCGCGAGCGCGAACGTGACGCGCGGCATTCCCAGGAGCTTGCCGCCCAAATAACCATACACCGAAACCAGCGCCCCGATGGCCACCAGCGCCGCTCCGCGATTGCCCATGGTGATGCGTGCCACCTCGGCCAGCGGACGATCCGTAGTCGCCCCAGGCCCCAGCACTTCCACCACGACCCATTGCACTAACGCGTAAATCACGGTGCAGGTGATCAGCGCCACCAACAGCGCGAAACCGGCGTCCCGCCCTGGATTTTTCGCCTCTCCCATGGGCGCCAACGCCGACTCGAATCCACCGTAAGCGAAGATCAACAGCACCATGGCCTTCATCCACGCGCTTGCCGTCGGCATCGCAGCCGCACCCGCCGCCGGATGGAAGATCGCCGGATGAACGATGGTAAACGCAGCTCCCGCGGAAACCACCATCAGCAAGGGCAGAATTTTCGCCACCGTGAACACGTTATTTACCGCCGTACCCTGCCGCGCGCCCCGAACGTTGATCCACGCCAGCACTCCCACCAGCAATGTCAGGATCGCAAAGCGCGGCCACGGTGCTTTCGTCGCCGGCCAGAATTCCGCCAGATAGATGACAAACAGATTCGCATTCGCCGCCGGAGCCGCCGTTTGCGCCAGGTACAGCATCCAGCCCACCAGAATTCCCGTCAGACGTCCGAACGCGGTGCGCGCGTACAAGTAAGGTCCGCCCGCCTCGGAGAATTGCGAGGCCACCTCGGCAAAGCAGGCCATAATCACGCCGATGGCAGCTCCCGCTATCAACACGGCCACCACGCTGCGTTTGCCGAGGAGCCCGGCCACTGTGGCCGGCAATCCAAAGATGCCACTGCCGATCACGGAGTTCACCGCCAGTGCGGCCAGGCTCCAACGGCCAATGGCCCGCAGTAAGCCAGGTTGCACCGGTCCAGGTTGCGGCGTTCCAGCTTGCGGCGATGTCATCGCGAACCGTTTGTACCACATCGAGAGTGTGCGTGAGAACTCGGCCGTCCCTCCGGGACTGGATGTTCGGGCATGTCGTTCCACCGGATTGCCCAAAATCTAGTTCTCCCGCACCACACCCGGCCCTTGCCTTGAATTAAACTTCTTTAAGCGCCCCAAGAGTCTGAAAACTGCTTCCAGGAGTGCCAACGCCGTGGCTGCATCCATCTCCGATATCCGGCTCTTGCTGAAAGTCAAGTCCTTACCCAAGTCGGCCGAATCCCGGCGCGTCTTCATTACGGGAGGAACCGGCTATATCGGCAGCAGTCTGATTCCCATTCTTCTCGAGCGGGGCCATCGGGTTCGCGTTCTGGTGCGCCCGGGCTCGAAAGCCAAGGTGGACGCGGCTTGCGAGGTTGTCTCCGGCAATGCGCTCGACGCTAACACTTACCGACAACTCATTCGCCCGTCCGACACCTTCATCCACTTGGTTGGCGTCGCTCATCCGTCGCCTGCGAAAGCCGCCGAGTTTCGCGCCGTTGACCTAGTCTCGGCCCGCGAGGCCATTGCCGCTTGCGCCGAACTCGGCATGCGCCATTTCATCTATCTCAGCGTCGCCCACCCCGCTCCACTTTCGATGATGAAGGACTACATCGCTGTGCGTGCCGAATGCGAAGGGATGATCCAGGAGCGGCATCTTAATTCCACCATCCTCCGGCCCTGGTACGTGTTGGGACCAGGCCACCGCTGGCCCTACCTGCTGCTGCCCTTCTACAAGGCGAGTGAGTGGCTCCCGTTCACCCGCGCCGGCGCGCTGCGCCTTGGCCTGGTTACTCTGGACGAGCTGATCCTCGCGCTGATTGAGGCGGTGGAATCGACCGTGCAAGGCATTCGCATCGTTGGCGTCCCCGAAATCCGCTCCGCCGGATTGAAGCTCTCTCCGGAGGGAACCCGCAAGAGCGCTTGAGATCGCTTGCCCCGCGCGGTTTTCGATCTAAAGTAACTTCAATCACCGAAGGTCATGCACGCGGGGAACCTTCCCTCGACATGCTCCGAGGTGCGATCTTGGTGTGAAGAGATTACGCAGAGAAGCTTTGGTTAGGATGGAAAGGGACCCCATGGATCGCGAGAACCGGGAAAGCATGGAAGAGATTCATCTCCGCATCTTGCGGGTTACGGAGGACCTGCGCGTGATCCAGCGTGAACTCAACTGCGCCGCCATGCAGGCCCCCACCGACCCCGAGCTCATGGAAGCCCTCGCCGATCCGCCGGAGATGGAAGCCATCCAAGTCCTGAAGTCCGCGCTCGACCAGATGCGTCACTTTCTCTGGTTCTACATGCAGGTGGTCACCAGCGATTCCGAGATGGGAGAGAAATTCCGCCAGACTCTGCGCCAGGACGCGCGGGTGCGCGCTCCCGAAATGGAGCAGCAATTCCAGAGCGCAACCGACGCGATCATGCTGCGCTATCTCGCCGACAGCAAGTTCCGCAAACCCAACTAGTAAGGTGGCCGCGTAATCAGTCACAAGTAATAAGTCACACAATGGAGCTACGGGGGTCTCGCTCGTCAGCCGGGTGGGGCGCCCGGCGCTCCACCCGCAAGGCGTCCTCAAGTAAAATCAGCCATTAATCCAAGTTTCCCAGGACATCCGATGCGTATACTCCCGCGTTTTCCGTTCGTGGCAATTGCGCTGTGCTTTCTTCTATCGCTCCACGCGTTTCCCCAAGCGGCTGATTCATCAAGCACAGCCTCGTCCAGCGAACCTGCCGCAGGGAAGAAGAGGCTGAAGATTGGCGTCGCCCTGGAAGGCGGCGGCGCACTGGGCCTGGCGCATATCGGCGTGCTGCAATGGTTTGAAGACCACCACATCCCCATCGACTACATCGCCGGCACCAGCATGGGCGGACTGGTCGGCGGCCTCTACGCTACCGGAAAGTCTCCCGCGGAGTTGAAGGCACTGGTCGATAAACAGGACTGGGACGCGATCATCGAGGGACAAACCAGCTACCAGGACTTATCCTTCCGGCACAAGGAAGACCAGCGCGCCCTTCCCACCCGCGTCGAGTTCGGTCTGCGGAAGGGCTTCTCCCTGCCGTCGGGCCTGAACTCAGGTCAGGGGGTGAGCTTGCTGATTGATCGGGAAACGCTCGCCTACAGCCACAACGGATCCTTTGACGACCTTCCCATTCCCTTCCGATGCGTCGCCACCAATCTCGTAACGGGAAAGACCGTGGTCTTCGATCACGGGTCGATCGCCCAGGCCATGCGCTCGACTATGTCCATTCCCGGGGTCTTCGCTCCGGTGACCGATGGCAACAACGTGTATGTGGACGGCGGACTGTTAGGCAACTTGCCCACCGACGTGGTCCGAAAGATGGGCGCGGACGTGGTCATCGCCGTTCATCTCGAAATTGCGCCGGCCAATGCCTCTAAGCTGCAATCCCTTTTCAGCGTCCTCGGACGCTCCGTGGAAGTCGTGATTCACCAAAACGAACTTCAGGGTCTTGCCGCCGCGGACCTGGTGGTCAATGTCGATCTCAAGGCCTTCGACTCCATCGACTACAAAAAGGCGGGGGCCATCATCGCCCGCGGCTTGGAAGCGGCCGCCGGCAAAGCGAACATCCTGGCTCCCTATACCCTCGACGATGCCGCCTGGAACACCTATTTGAGTCATCGAAAGGAGCGGGTGAAGAGCGAGGTTCCGGCGCCCCAATTCGTGGAGGTCAGGG
>OMOD01000120.1:56271-59974 GCA_900290255.1 Candidatus Sulfotelmatobacter kueseliae | reverse complement strand
GATCCTTGTACTGGTAGTTTCCATTACACTTCTGCGTCGCTACGCTCCCGCATCGAAAGACTTGTCGGAACTCTGAAGTCCGACTCTTCTTCCCCCAAGGATGCGTAAGGATGCCCCTATTTACAGCCAAGTGCGACGATTCTGTCCGGATCGTCGGCAATGCGGAAGTTAACCAGCCAGTTCGAAAGCCGTTTGCTTTAGGGCCGTAAGCAACCACAGGTGTGAAACAGAGGTGACCGACCGCCGCCAGATTGCTGCCCCATAACCCGTCGCTCGGGAGGAAACAGTTAAGAGCCGCGCGGCTAACTTCGGAGAAGCGACTTTTGGCACGCGTCGCAACAAGCAACCAGTACCAAAACAGGCCACCATAAGCTCGGCTCGGGCCAGAGTCGGAGTCCGCTACGAGCGTCATTTCTTCAAGTCCGCCTGCCAGTTGAGCACCACCGTGATCGGATTGGGCAAAGCATCGCTGCTCTGCGTATTAACCAGGAAGCGCTCCCCGTCGCGGCTGGGGACGTAGTGCGTACGGCGCGAAGTTACACCTTCGGGCACTCGCGTCTGGAATAGCACCTTGGGAACCGCAAACGATGGACCCGCGCCAACGGAGACCGCCATCAGCTTCCGGCCTTCGGAAAGGTAGTAGATTTCGCGCCCATCGCCACGCCAGCGGGGTTCGTATCCACCGTCGGTGGAGACCTGCCATTTCCGGTCCGAGAGCGGAAAAGTCTGGACATAGACTTGAAACCGGCCCGACTCGTTCGAAGTGTAGGCCACGAATCGCCCGTCGGGCGAGAAGTTGGCGTGGATCTGGTCAGCGGGTGGTCCGAGAAACTTGAATGGTTTCTTATCGCCAACCATGGGAATCAGCCAGAGGTCGTCACCGGTCGTCTGCTGAGGAACGCTGGAAATCACATAGCGCCCATCCGGGGACCAGTCGGAACATACGAGATTGGGGGTGTCGATTCCGGCTGCGTGCTGGGTCTCATACGTGAGCACAACCTCCTCATTGCCGCCGCCCCCGGCGCTTTTCGCATACAACTCGGTCTGCCCGTTTCGATTCGTGCGGAACACAATCCGGGCGCCATCGGGCGACCATACTGGCGCGGCACTGAGAGCAGATCCTACGGTAAAGCGAGACGGCCCACCGCGCATCAGGTCGATCAGCCAGATATCGGGGTTCCACGCCTTGGGATCGACCAGCGACACGGCCAGCGTCTGGCCGGTGGGGGAAAGGCGAAAATCGCTATAGTCGCCCTCCACCCCGACTGAATTGAGCGAATTGCCGGCACGGTCAAACCAGGTCAAGCGGCCCCGCTGCAACATCGCTGCAGCGTAGGCCAGCATGCCGGTACCGGTAGCTGAGACACCGATGTTGAAGCCAGTCGAGCGGCCCACATGCTCGGCGACTGTAAACGGTTCCCCACATGCTCGGCGACTGTAAACGGTTCGCCCCTGAGTTCGAGATGCGCGGCGTCGAACGCCTGCCCGAGGAGCGTGTCCCCTTCCACGTACAACAAATAGCCCGGCCAGGCATACACGGCGCTGCTTTCCGTATGCAGGAGAAATTTCTGGGTGCCCCCATCGAGGGAGCCGACATAAATGCCGTGATGTTCGGGGTCGCCACCCTGGACATGGAACAGAAAGTGACGGCCGTCGGGGAGGAACTGCGGCCAACGGTGCGCTTTCATGACCGTATCCGTCTTCGTTACCGCGGTGACGATTCCGCCCCCGGAGGAGACCCGAAAAATGGCGCTGCTTAATTTGCCGAAAATGATGCTGCCGTCGGCTCCCCACGATCCGCCGAAGGCGTCCGCCACGTCGGCTAGCACCTGCACTGGTCCGCCGCCGACGGGAATTTTCTTCAGTTTGCCTTCGGCAAAAAACCCGAGCCAGCGGCTGTCCGGAGACCAAAACGGACTTTGGGCGTGTTCCGTCGCAGGCAGTGGGTGGGCTGTTACCTGGTCGACGGAACGCATCCAGATCACGGGATCGGCTCCGGATGAATTCGCGACAAACACCAGGGCGCGTCCATCCGGAGACAAGGCGAACTGAGGTACAGGCACCGTCAGGTTCGGTGGTCCGGAAAAAACAGTCTTCTCGGGAGAACCGACCGAAAACCGGACCGGCTCGCTGGCTGACGGGGCGCGATAGTGGACGGGAACGAAAAACGCCAAGGCGCACAGCACCACCAACGCCAGCATCCATGCGGCCCGCTCCGGCCACGGGTTGTGGTTAACTGCGGAAGACGTGGCTGGACCTTCACCTTCTTCGATCCACTCCAGGTTGGTTCTCAGGTCACGCGCCGATTGCCACCGATCATCCGGGTCCTTCGCCAGACACTTCTTCACGACTCGTGCCAGGGCAGGCGGGGTCATCGGCTGTAATTGCGTTATCGGCGGCGGCTCCGAGGCGAGAATCGCGGCAACGACGCTGGCCTGCGTCTTCCCTGTAAACGCCCGCTTCCCCGTCGCCATCTCGTACAGCACCGCGCCCAAAGCAAAAATGTCCGAGCGAGCGTCGGCCTCTTTCCCCTCCACCTGCTCCGGAGACATGTACTGAAACGTCCCTACGATCATGCCCTGCGCCGTCAGCGGCTTCTCGGCCGACGGCTCCGAGATCGTCATAGTCAAGCTCGACGCCAGCGGTCGGCTCGCGCTCGCCGCCTTGGCCAGCCCAAAGTCCATCAGCTTCGCGGCGGTCTTCGTCAGCATCACGTTGCCCGGCTTCAAATCGCGATGGGTCACCCCACCGCGATGCGCTTTCTCCAGCCCCTCGCAAATTTCAATTCCGTACTTCAGCGCTTGCTCCAGCGGCAGCGGCCCTTTCATCAGCCGGTCGGCCAGAGTCTGCCCGTCGAGAAATTCCATGACCAGGTAGTCCATTCCGTCCTGGTGGCCGACGTCGTAGAGCGTGCAGATATTGGGATGGTTCAGCGACGAAATCGCCCGCGCCTCGCGATCAAAGCGCTGCTTGGCCTCAGGATTGTTTGACAGATGCTCGGGCAGGATCTTGATGGCTACATACCGCTCCAACCGCATGTCGCGGGCACGGTACACTTCACCCATCCCGCCTGCACCGAGCGGCGAGACAATTTCGTACGGACCGAGTTTGGTCCCAGACGTGAGCCCCATGCGTTGCGCGTCATTATAGTCCCACTGAAAGGCCTCGCTCGGTTGGGGCCGCAGAAGCGGCCGCCCTCGGCATTAGATTCGAGCCACCGCAGGGATAACTCCCGGATTGTCGCTAGCCTTACCTGACCGGACAAGGTAAGGGTTGCCCCTCATACGTGCGGCTGAGGGCTGAAGGTAACAGACGGAGTCCACCGAAGGTATAATCGCGGCCAGTATGGCGTTGGCTCCAGGTACCCGACTCGGGCCCTACGAAATCCTTGCACCGCTCGGCGCGGGTGGCATGGGGGAAGTCTACCGCGCCCGCGACACGCGGCTGGAACGAACCGTCGCCATCAAAATTCTGCCTGCACAATTCTCCAGTGACCCTGTCCGGAAGCAGCGGTTCGAGCGGGAAGCCAAAACGATTTCTAGCCTGAATCATCCGCACATCTGCGTTTTGTACGACGTGGGTAATCAGGATGGCGTGGAATATCTGGTCATGGAGTGTATAGAAGGCGAGACGCTAGCGAAGCGGCTGGAGAAAGGACCGCTAGCACTGGACCAGGTGCTGAAGTACGGAGCACAGATCGCGT
>OMOD01000120.1:0-56261 GCA_900290255.1 Candidatus Sulfotelmatobacter kueseliae | reverse complement strand
ACGGCGACACCAGCCACGCTTGCGACGATGACAGCGATGGCGCCTGCGCAGTCTCCAATGACGCAGGAAGGGACGATTGTCGGAACGTTTCAGTACATGTCGCCGGAGCAGGTAGAGGGAAAGGAACTGGATGGACGGAGTGATATTTTTTCGCTGGGTGCAGTGCTGTACGAGATGTTGACCGGAAAGAAAGCTTTCGAAGGGAAGAGCCAGTTGAGCGTGCTGTCAGCGATTCTAGAAAAAGAGCCACAAGCAATCAGCGCCATGAAGCCGCTGACCCCGCCCGTACTCGACCACGGCATCCGACGGTGCCTGGCGAAGAATCCGGAGGAACGATGGCAGCGGGCCCTGGATCTGGGGCTTGAGTTGAAATGGTTAGCCGAATCTGGTTCAGGGGGGCGAGCGCCGACATCGCAAGAGCGGCTGAGACCGGGTTGGGATCGGCTCGCCTGGGCCCTCGCGGCAAGCTTTGCGCTCATTGCTGTGGTTCTCGCGTTTACGCACTTCAACAACAGGCAGTCTCCCGAAGCGCACGTGGTTCGCTTCACGATCCCTCCACCGCAGAATGGAACGTATATTTTCAACGGAGTGGAAGGTGGTGCAGTGCTTTCGCCCGATGGGCGAAGTGTAGCGTTCATTGCCAGAGTGGATAAGGTCACGCAGCTCTGGGTCCGGGCGCTTGATGCATTCTCCAACCGGCTGTTGCCGGGCACGGAAGGTGTGGTGTCTGCATTCTGGTCTCCGGACAGTTCGAGCCTCGGCTTCTTTACGCAAGATAAATTGAAACGTATTGCGACCAGCGGGGGCCCAGCTCAGATCCTCTGCGAAGTCCATGACAGCCGCGGTGGAAGTTGGGGTCAGCTTGATGTGATTCTTTTTAGCAGGGTCGTCGGTGGGGTTTATCGCGTATCCGCTTCCGGAGGTATCCCGGAGAGAGTAACGAATCTGAACGCGAGCCGCCTGGAGGTAACGCATCGCTGGCCTTCCTTCCTTCCTGATGGGAAGCACTTCTTTTTCATGGCATCGCCCCTAGGGAGCGTGGACCCTGAAAACTCTATCTATGTGGGTTCGCTCGACGGAAAGGACCCTAAGCTCTTGTTTCACGGGAGCTCGCCAATCGCGTATGGAATGGGCCACGTTCTTTATATTGAGGATAAGGTCCTGATGGCGAGACCGTTCGATCTTAAGAAATTGGAATTCAGCGGGAACGCTTTTCCTGTTGCAGAAAACATCTTATTCAACCCAATTATCAGCAATGGAGCCTTCTCGGCCTCGCAGAACGGTATGCTCCTTTATCAGCAAGGAAGCCTTACCGGCCCCGGTTCACTACTTATGTTCGACCGCGAGGGAAGGCAATTGTCCCGCATCGGCGACCCAGGCGCATACACGGGGCTGCGTCTCTCTCCTGATGGTAAGCGGCTGCTCTACGTTCAGATTGAGCCACGCGGCGGTAAGAGAGATCTCTGGATTCGCGATCTCACGTCCGGCCAAGTCAGTCTTCTGGCCAGCATTTTGCGGCCCCTTAGCCCAGCCTGGTCACCGGACGGCCAACGCGTCGCTTACTCGGGGGTGAAAGGCAGTGAAGCGGCGATCTACGTCAAGCCCGCCAATGTCGTTGGAGCGGATCAGGAACTATGGAGACCTAACGATTCGTTCGTTTACTCGATTGACTGGACATCCGATGGGAAGTTTTTGATATTTTCAGAGATCCTGTCCAGCACCGGCAAGTCGCGTATCGCGAAGCTTCCGACTACCGGTAATGCTGGCCCTGTACAGGTTCTGGAGGCATCAAGCACGAACTTCGGATACGCCCGGGTCTCGCCAGATGGCAAGTGGATCGCCTATCGCTCGGACGAGTCAGGAACGGATGAGATCTACGTTTCATCCTTTCCGAATGTGCCGGGCAAGTTGCAAGTGTCAGTCGCCGGTGGCTCTATGCCTTGCTGGAGAGGCGATGGGAAAGAACTCTATTACCTAACACCAGACAATAACCTGATGGCAGCTGAGATGAAAGAGGCCAATGGCTCGTTGCAGGTGGTGGCCACGAAAACTCTTTTTCAAACAGCTGCAGCTCCGACGAGAACGGGCGGCAGCCCGTATGATGCGGCTCCAGACGGGAAACGGTTCTTGGTGAACGCACAGACATCTGATCAAACGTCCGCACTGCTCAATGTTGTGGAGAACTGGACGGAGGAGTTTAGGAAGAAATGATTTTCGCGGCGGGAAGCAAGCACAAGCCCTATGAGATTCAGGTGCTGCTGGACACTGGGGGCACGCATAAATTCGTTCCTCTTTAACCAGAGGTGACGTGTCTCTTTGGTGTGGCACCCCTTTTTTACTTCGAGCGCCCGTAACGAAGATTCTATCCGGATGGTCGTCGGCCAACCTTCCCTTACCCGATCATGGAGGCAATGCGGAAGTTAACCACTCACCAGTTCGAAAGCCGTTTGCTTAGGGCCGTGAGCGACCACAGGTGTGAAATCACAGGTGTGAAATTTCGGGCTGGTCCGCTAAACCGTTGAGAGATATGGTGGCCAGGGACGGAGTTGAACCGCCGACGCCAGCCTTTTCAGGGCTGCGCTCTACCACCTGAGCTACCTGGCCACGTTTCGATACCCGCGATTTGCGGCGCGGAAGATTCGCTTCGAGCTGATTGTGGCGGAAGTGCCGAGCGTGCGGCGAAGCGAATCCGGTACCGGAAGCGCGTGGAACCCCCTGATTATAGCAACGACCCTCGATTCCCTCAACGTCGCAGGCTTGTCACGCCAACATGGGCCACGGATTTACACGGATTTACACGGATTTACACGGATTATCACGGATCGACCACAGAAGATTCTCTCCGTGAGCATCCGTGCAAATCCGTGGCGAAGATGGTTATGCCGCAAAACCTCTTACGAATTCCACCAGGCTGCGCAAGGCGATTCCTGACGGACCTTTCGCGATCCACGACTTCTGCTCTTCCATCCAGGCAGTGCCCGCAATGTCAAGGTGAATCCACGGGGTGTCTTCGGCGAATTCCTTCAGAAACATCGCCGCCGTGATGGCGCCGCCCCAGCGTCCTCCGGAGTTGACGATGTCGGCGATCGAGCTGCGAATCTGCTCTTTGTATTCATCGTCGAGCGGCATGCGCCACATTTTCTCGCCCGCCTTGGCGTTAGCGCTATGGAAGCGCTCGTACATGGTGTCGTCGTTGGAAAAAATTCCCGCGTTGTTGTACCCGAGCGCTACCACGACCGCACCGGTCAGCGTGGCCGCATCCACCAGGTGCGTGCAACCGAGCTGGCGCGCGTAGTACAGGCCGTCGGCCAGCACCAGCCGGCCCTCGGCGTCCGTATTGATAATCTCGATGGACTTGCCCGACATTGCGATCTGCACGTCGCCCGGTTTTTGCGCCTTGCCAGAGGGCATGTTCTCGGTCGCGCACACGATGCCAATCACCCTGATTTTCGGCTTCAGTAGCGCGATGGCCCGCATGGCGCCAATCATGGTCGCACCGCCGGCCATGTCGTACTTCATTTTCTCCATGCCGTCAGCCGGCTTGATCGAAATGCCGCCGGTGTCGAAGGTAATTCCCTTCCCCACCAGACCCAGGACCGGCTTTTGGGGCGCGCCAGCAGGCTCGTACTTCATCACGATCAGCGCAGGTGGCTCGTCGGACCCCTGAGCCACGCTCCAGAACGCGCCCATCTTCAATTCCTTGATCTTGTCCGCGCCGTAAACCTCGCATTTCAGTCCGACTTCGGCCGACATCGTCTTGGCGCGCTCGCCCAGAATCGTGGGCGTCATGCGGTTGGAAGGCTCATTCACCAGATCGCGCGTGAAGTTTTGTGATTCACCGACGATTTGCGCCTCATTCGCGGCCCTTTCGAGAGCAGCTTCGTCTCCGCTGGCAATGATCGTAACGGCGTCAATCTTCTGGTCTTTGCGATCGCTGCGGTAGTAGTCGGGATCAAAATTCCCTACGTGCGCTCCCTCGATGATGGCGCGCACCGCTTCCTCCGCGGGAATGCTGGGCGGAGCCACGAAAGCAAAGCTCCTGATTCCGCGAGACTTCAGTGCCCGGACAGCGGTGCCGGCAACGCGGCGCAGATCGTAGCTCGAGAATTTCTTCGCACTTCCGCCGGAAACCAGCAACAAACGCCTCGCCATCAGCGTGACGGGCCGGTGCATAAGGTTAGTCTCAAAGGGCTTGCCCGCGACCTCTCCGCTCGCCAGCAGATCGGCCGCCACTGATTGCACCGCGGGGTCAGCGGACGCAACTTTCAATTCCGGCTTCTTGTCTTTTTCTTTTTCGCTCGGCGCAGGTTCGGCGTGGTCCAGCACCACGGCGACCAGCGATTCGGTTTCAACTTCGGCGGGAGCAGAGAGGGAGATTGTTGTTTTCATATTGTTTGGAGAATTGTAAGGGAACATCCCAGTATCCCCGGCAGGACGGCAAAAGCGCAAGCCGCCGGCGAAATAACCGCAATACTGGTAAGAAACATCAACCCGCCAGCGCACTGGGGAAGCGGGTCTGGAAGTCGATCAGGCCCACCCACTCCGGCGTGATGGTGATGCGTACCATCGAAGAAACCATGGAACGCAGCTGATTGACCCAGGCCTGTCCCTGTTCAGGTCCGAAGTAGCGCTCGGCGGCGGCCGCGTATTCGGGGACGATTCCGTCCAAAGGTTCGAGGCGGGCCGTACCGCGGATGAGAAGCACCTTGTGGGGGAAAGTGTTGTCGTCAATCGTGAGCGACACTTTCCGATTCTTGGCCAGAGCCTTTAGCTTGGGTGCCTTCGGCGGAGTGGCCATGACAATTTCCTTTCCGTTCCAATGAAACCATATGGGAACGACGCGAGGTGTGCCGTCGGTCCAGACATAGGCCAGACGGGCGGGAATCTTCGACTGCAGAAGTTCTTGCGACGCGGGATGCTGCAAAAGCCCGAGGTCTCCTTGTTGAACTGAACGCATGAAATCCTCCTTACCGTCGAAACGAATCGTCCCGAAAAAGCGCACGAACTCCGCTCGACGATTTCGCAGCATTGTGCACGGCAGACTACCCAACGTCAAGGAAAAGCCGGAGCCTTCACTTCTTCGGGTGCGACATGACGGGCTGAGACGACTCGACGAGGTACTGGCCTTCGTCGGGATCGACGGGATCCAAGTCGAGGTACTCGTTGGCCCACTGGCTGGAAAAGGTAATGCGCGACCGGAAGTAGTAGGTCTTGCCCGCCTCAGCCGTAAGATGTGCGAACGCGGCGAGTTTGGAGAACCGTTCCAGGCTCGATTGCCACTTGATGCACAGGTGATGCTCGCCGGGGTCGACCGAGAAGAAGAGATACGACTTGCCGTGAGTCGCCCCCCTCCACGCGCCATCGAGGCCGACCTTGATTCTGGGGCTGCCAATGGTTGGCTGGACTGTCGTGAAATCTTCAGCGACATAGACCAGCGCCTTGCCGGGTTCGGGCTGAGCAGGCGGCTGGGCGGCCGAGGTCTCCGTCGCGAAGTTGACTTCGACCGGGCCGCAAGCAGCATGAAAAAGAGGAGAAGCCGGGATTTCCTGGGCATAGGCAAAAGCAGCAAAGAGGATCAGGGCGAGAGCGGCTTTCATAATTCCTCCCGCTGGAGGTGTGCGCATTGCATGGACTAGCGATGGTTGACAGCCAGTCCGCGGCGCAAGACCAGCTGTCCATCATGATAGGCGAGGATGGTTTCTGTGGATGTGTGGATTTGTAGAGTTTTGCAAAAGTAAGTCAACTGCGGCGAGTGAACCGAGCTCGCCAGCCGTGAACAGAAACTGCACCAACCGGATCCCCTTAGTGCTCCGCCAAGGCCGCCGCCACCCACATCCCCGGCTTCGAAACCGACCCCGGCTCCATAAAGACTACAGCACGATTACCGTGATGCCCTGGTTTCGCCTGCCCAGGTCCGAATCACTCTTCAGTTCCGGATGCACCCGGAGCAGTTGCCATGTAGTGGCATCCGATTTCGACCAGTCCTCGCCGAAAATGCAGCCGCGAATCTGGCCCGCTTCCTTCAGTTCATGGAGTCGCTTCTGCACCGCGATGCGGATTTCGCCTCCGGTTCCACTTGACCCGTAGCCATGGATGACCTTGAGAAGAGCGGCCTCCTGCTGGCGTGCCAGCGCCAGTTCCCGGTCCAGCCGCTGCAAGGCCACGCGGACCTCCGGCATATCGGATTTGAGGTTTACGGTCTTAATGGCGAGTCTCGGCTTGGGTTTTCTGGCTCCGTAGTCACTTCTTATTATTTCTTCCTCGCGAAATCGCGTCGCGTGCTTCTTTGTCCGCGGTCCGGCGCCGTTCGGTTTCCCGCTTATCCCACAGCTGCTTGCCTTTGGCCAGGGCAAGCTCCACTTTTACTCTGCCGTTCTTGAAGTACATGCGGGTGGGGATGAGGGTGAGTCCCTTTTGCTGAGTCTTGCCCGTGAGCTTGCGGATTTCGTCCCGGTGCATCAGCAACTTGCGAGTACGCAGGGCGGCATGGTTGGAGTAGCTCCCATGCTGGTAGGGACTGATGTGGCAATTCAGCAGCCAGAGTTCGTCATCCTTGACCAGGCCGTACGAGTCCTTGAGATTGGCCCGCCCCCCCCGGATGGACTTGACCTCGGTCCCGGTCAAGGCGACCCCGGCCTCAAATTTTTCCAGCAAGAAATAGTTATGTGAAGCGATCCTATTAACAGCGGCGTCACGCTGCCCGGAAGCCGTGGGATCACGGCGGGGGGATTTCTCCGGATTGGGTTTAGTTTGGTGTGACGATTGGCGAGCCATGGGTCCGCTTCATGTTATCAGCGAATGCCGGCATTGGCAGCCGACCGGCGATCGTGGGTCACGCGAGCAAGGAGTGTAACTGCTATGTGCACAAGCACTTCGGGACCCGGAAATGGCGATGCTATAATCGCATGCGCGAAGATTTTTCCATTAATCGAGGTGGATTGTTGCGCGAGATCGCGGACGCCGGACAGAGTCGTCTGTTCGGCAAGGTCCGATGTGAGAGGACCATCTCCGGTACGTATGGTTTCTGCGAGGATCAACGAATGAGACCCCTATTGCGCCCGGCGCTATTGCTGGCGCTGGTCGCGGTTGCAGTACTTCCCGCCCTCGCCGATAAGGCGAAAGACTTGTACGCCAAGGGCCAGGACGCCGAAGCTCGCCAGAATTACGAAGAGGCCTACGACTTCTTCAAACAGGCTTACGATCTCAAACCGAAGGATCTGCGCTATCGATCCGCGTTCGAGCGCGGCCGTTTCGAGGCCGCCGCCTCGATTGTCCATCGTGGACAGAAACTGCGCGACGACGGAAAGCTGGAGGACGCTGCCGCCCTGTTCCAGAAAGCCCTCGACATCGATCCGTCGCTGTTCGTCGCCAAGCAGGAACTCACGCGCACCCTGAAGATGATCAACGACCAGAAGAATCCGCCGCCGCAGGCGGCCGGGCCCCCGGCCAACCTGGAGCGCAAGATTCAGGAAGCTGCCGGGCCGGTGGAACTGGCTCCCATTTCGAGCGTCCCCATCACCGTCAAGCTGACCGACAAATCTGACATGGTTTACCGCACCATCGGACAGCTGGCCGGGATCAATGTCCTTTTCGACCCCGATTACGTTCCTAAACCGATCAAGGTGGAACTCAATGGAGTAACCCTCGAAGACGCGCTGGAAATCACCGCGCTGGAATCGAAAACTTTCTGGCGACCGGTGACGCCCAACACCATTTTCGTAGCCCAGGACAATGCTGCCAAACGCAAGGAACTGGAGCAGAGCGTCCTCAAAACGTTTTATCTCTCGAATCTCTCGCAGCCCACCGAAGTGCAGGATGTGGTAAACGCCATTCGCAGCGTGCTGGACGTGCAGCGCGTGCAGCAATTGCTTTCCCAGAATGCGCTGGTCGTGCGCGGCACACCGGATCAGATCGCTCTGGCGGAAAAGCTGGTGGACGACCTCGATAAAGCGCGCCCGGAAGTCATCATCGACATCGCCGTAATGCAGATTAGCAAAGACAGATCCCGCACCCTCGGTTTAAGTCCACCTACCAGCGCCACGGTGACTCTGCAGGACAATATAAGTAATACGACCACCACGACGGCTACAACCACTTCGGGGACGGGAGCCACGGTCACCCAAGGCTCATCAAACGGCATTAACCTGAACACTCTGGCCAACCTCAATGCAACGAACTTTCAGGTCCAGATTCCATCGGCTAATCTGTCGGCGGTCATGGGAGATACCGACACCAAGCTGATTCAGAATCCGCAGATTCGCGCCCTTGATAACCAGAAAGCGTCTCTCAAGATCGGCGAGCGTCTGCCTGTGGCTACCGGCTCGTTCCAGCCTGGCATCGGCGGCGTTGGAATTAATCCTCTGGTAAATACCCAGTTCCAGTACATCGACGTAGGCGTGGTCATCGAACTCACGCCGCACGTGCACGCGGACCGGGACGTCACGCTGAAGATCACCATGGAGGTTTCATCGGAGATAGGCCAGGCCAGTATCGGCGGCATCACCCAGCCCATCATCGGGCAGAAGAAAGTTGACTTGGGCGAGATTCGTCTAAAGGATGGGGAATCCAGCCTGATCGGCGGCATCCTGGACGATTCGCAGACTAGGTCGCTGAGCGGGATCCCGGGGTTAGCGCAGATCCCGATCTTGAAGTACCTTTTTGGCCAGACGCAGCAGGATCACCAGGAGGATGAGACGGTTTTCGCCATCACTCCGCACATCATCCGCGGGACGGATGTAAATGAGGCGAACCAACGAGCGATTGAAATCGGGACTGCCAGCTCCATCGAGTTGCGCCATGTGAGCAGGCCGTCAGCGCCGGCAGCGCCACCGGCGAGTTCACCCGCACCGACAGCGCAGGCAGCGCAGCCAACATCTCCCAACCTCAACCGGCCGGGAGCCAGTCCATCTGCGGCAGGACAAGCGCCAGCGCAGAGCTCTCCCGCTGCCGGAGGAACAGCTAGTTTCCTGTTTGATCCACCGACCATTCAAGCCGCGAAAGGCGGCACATTTGCGGTGAACCTGCTCATTTCTGGCGCGCAGAACGTTTACTCCGTGCCCGTGCAGTTGAACTACGATCCCAGACTGCTGCAGTTGTTGAACGTGTCGAACGGCGGCTTTCTCTCGCAGGATGGCCAAGCAGTAGCTCTGGTTCACCGCGAAGATGAAACCATAGGGCAGTTGCAAATTACGGCCACGCGCCCCCCTGGCGCCGGCGGGGTTTCCGGCCAGGGTACGGTGGTTACCATGACTTTTCAAGCCAAGACAACCGGCCAGACTCCCCTGACCATCACGCGGGGAGGTGCCCGCGATCCCGGTTTGCAGGCCATCACGGTCAACGGGGCCCAAGCGGCGGTGACCGTTGAGTAGAGCGGAGTAGACCCTTCTCCGCTCTCGATCAAGTGGAGCATACAGAAACGATGATGCCGAGGTCCCAGCACGGCTGGTTCGCTCTTCGCACAGGACGCGAAGGGATGGTCTTGGCCGCAAGGCGCGAGCGTGGTTTCACACTCATTGAGCTGGTGGTGACGACCATGATCCTGGCCATTCTTGCGCTGCTGGCGGTGCCGCTGGCGCGCGTCACCATTCAGCGCGAGAAGGAGAGAGAGCTCCGGCAGGCTTTGTGGGAGATGCGCGATGCCATCGACCGCTATAAAGACGCCGCCGACCGCCAGGCATTTCAGATCAAGGTGGACAGCCAAGGCTATCCACCCGACCTCGAGACTCTGGTCAAGGGAGTTGACGTTCAAGGCAAGAAGGTCCGTTTTCTCCGTGCGATTCCTATGGACCCCATGACCAAAACCAAGGAATGGGGCTTGCGCTCCATGCAGGACGATCCCGAATCCGATTCCTGGGGAGGGCAGAGCGTGTTCGACGTCTACACCAAATCGGAAGGCATTGCGCTCGACGGGACAAAATACAAGGACTGGTAAATGCTGCGGCGCGTGCACAAGTCGGACGGTGACAGGTTCGGGGGGGGCTTCAGGCCCTGGGCATCGGCGCGCTCACGCGGTCAAGCACAGAAGCTGGGGCGGATGCGCGGCTTTACTCTGCTCGAGCTGATGATCGTCCTCAGCATCATGATGATCCTGCTGGCGGTAGCGGTACCGATGTACAACCAGTCCATCGTGCAAGCGCGAGAATCGGTGCTGCGCTCGAACCTGAGCACTCTGCGCAATGTCATCTCGCAGTACACGCTCGACAAGCAGAAAGCCCCGCAGTCTCTCGACGACCTTGTGACCGCCGGATATCTCCGGCAGATTCCGCTCGATCCCATGACCCGGGAGGCCAACTGGGAGGTGGTCCAGGAAGACGTATTGATGGCCGTCGACCAGCAGGACCCCGGCATTAACGACGTGCACTCGGCGTCCAACGGAACCGCCAGCGACGGGACGGCCTACAGCAGCTGGTGATTAAAACGCACCTTTTGTCACATCTCCCCAGAAAATCTGCCCCTTTACTATCGCTGCGATTTGTATCGACGATGCCGGAGTAATTATCATCTATCCATGCCCGTTGAGACCGAAGTCCAATCTCCCACGTCCATCCGCGCACCGCGCGGTACCGAGATCACATGCAAAGGTTGGCAGCAGGAAGCTGCCATGCGCATGCTCATGAACAATCTCGACGAAGAAGTCGGCGAACGGCCCAAAGACCTCGTCGTTTACGGCGGAACTGGCCGGGCCGCGCGCAGCTGGGAAGCGTACCGAGCCATCGTCGCAACCCTGAAGAACCTGGAAAATGACGAGACTCTGCTGGTGCAGTCGGGCAAGCCGGTGGGCGTGTTCAAGACCCACGATCACGCGCCCCGCGTGCTGATCGCAAATTCTAACCTTGTCGGTCATTGGTCGAATTGGGAGAAGTTCAACGAACTGGAGCGCGCCGGCCTGATGATGTACGGCCAGATGACTGCCGGTTCGTGGATCTATATCGGCTCGCAAGGCATCATCCAGGGAACGTTTGAGACCTTCTCAGCCGCAGGCGAAAAGCATTTCGGCGGCGATCTCGCGGGCAAGCTGATTGTCTCGGGCGGGATGGGCGGCATGGGCGGCGCCCAACCCCTGGCCGCAACCATGACCGGCGCGGCATTTCTGGGCATTGACGTCGATCCCGAGCGCATCAAGAAGCGGCTGAAAACCGGCTATTGCGACTTCATGGTCACCACGCTCGACGAGGCCTTGCGCATTCTGAAGAACGCGGTGCGGAAGAAGGAAAATGTCTCGGTCGGGCTGGTGGGCAATTGCGCGGATATCATCCCGGAACTCGCCGAACGCGGCGTGGTCCCCGACATTCTGACCGACCAGACTTCGGCCCACGATCCGCTGAACGGATACGTACCGAATGGCATGAGTCTTGAAGAAGCTCTGGAACTGCGCCAGCGTGATCCGAAAACCTATCAGGAGAAGTCGCTCGATGCCATCGCGCGCCACGTCGAGGGTATGCTGCGCCTGCAGAAGATGGGTGCGGTCACGTTTGACTACGGAAACAACATCCGCACTTTCGCTTTCCAGCGTGGCGTGAAAAATGCCTACGACTTCCCCGGCTTCGTCCCGGCGTACATTCGCCCGTTGTTTTGCGAGGGCCGCGGCCCGTTCCGCTGGGTTGCGTTGTCGGGCGAGCCGTCAGATATTCACGTGACCGACGATCTGGTTCTGGAGCTGTTCCCCGACAATCGCATTCTTCGCCGCTGGATCGAGCTGGCGCGCAAGCGCATCAAGTTCCAGGGATTGCCGGCGCGCATCTGCTGGCTGGGATACGGCGAGCGCGCACAATTCGGCCTGGCGATGAACGATCTGGTGAAGAAGGGCAAAATCAAGGCGCCCATCGTCATTGGCCGCGATCATCTTGACTGCGGCTCGGTCGCGTCTCCTTTCCGCGAGACCGAAAGCATGAAAGATGGATCGGATGCTGTGGCTGACTGGCCACTGCTCAACGCGCTCATCAACACGGCTGCCGGCGCCTCGTGGGTCTCGATTCACAACGGCGGTGGCGTGGGCATCGGCTACTCGCTGCATGCCGGGCAAGTCACGGTCGCGGACGGAACTGAAATGATGGCCAAGCGCATCGAGCGCGTGCTGACGACGGACCCGGGGATGGGGATTATTCGCCACGCCGATGCGGGATACGAAGAGGCGAAGCAGTTTGCCAAGAAGGCGGGCGTTTGCGTTCCGATGAGCAAATCATGAACCCTCACCACGGAGACACGGAGAGAGCCTAAATGCCGCCCTCGCGAACCACGGTGCTGCTAGACTAAGGCAGGCGTGACTACTATAAGGCGCAAGTCTCAGTCGCAACGCTCGCTGCTTCTCGTCAACATTGGCCAGCTTCTCACGCTGCGCTTTGATTCCAACAAGTCGGGTCCCCGGCGCGCTTCCGACCTCAAGGAACTCGGCATCATCCGAGATGGCGCCGTCCTCTGCATCGGGGGCAAGATCGTCTCCGTCGGCACGACGAAAGACGCCCTGCGCGATCCCTGGCTCAAGAAACATTGCAAGAAGGTTGTCGAGATTGATTGCGCCGGCAAAGTTGTCCTGCCCGGTTTTGTGGATTCGCACACCCATCCTGTTTTCGTCGCCCCTCGCTTGGTGGATTTTGAAAAACGCATCGAAGGCGCCTCCTATGACGACATTGCCAAGGCTGGCGGAGGCATCCGCTCCAGCCTGGAGGCCGTGCGCAAAGCCCCAAAGAGCGCGCTGAGCGCGAGAGTTCTTGCCGTGCTGCAGGATATGGCAGCGCATGGCACCACTACCGTTGAAGCGAAGTCGGGCTATGGGCTGACGGTCGAATCCGAGCTCAAGTCGCTGGAGGCGATCCGTGAGGCGGCTTCCGGCTGGCCCGGAACGGTCGTGGCTACCCTCCTTGGAGCGCATGCCGTTCCGAGAGAATTTCAGGGCTGCTCACAAAAGTATGTTGAGATCGTCTGTAAAGAGATGATTCCGCAGGCGGCAAGGCGCAAGCTCGCCCAGTTCGTCGACGTTTTCTGCGACCAGGGCGCTTTCAATCCAGAGGAGACTGAGCAGATATTCACCGCCGCAGAAAAACATGGTTTGAATGTTCGGGCTCACATGGGCCAGCTTTCGGAAACCCTCCTGTGGCCGTTTCTGCGCTTTCATCCGGCATCATTCGACCACATGGACCACGTGAACGAAGATGACATCCCGCAACTGGCCAAGCGCGACACGGTAGCCACGCTGGTGCCGGGGGCGAATTATTTTTTGGGGTTGAAGGAGTATCCGAATGCCCGGCGCCTGATCGATGCTGGCGTCCCGGTGGCGTTGGCCACGGACTACAACCCCGGCACTTCACCGACTCTCAGCATGCCAATGGCCATGTCGCTGGCCTGCACCCACATGAAGATGGCGCCGGCAGAAGCCGTTGCCGCGGCGACCATCAATGGCGCATGGGCGCTGCGCATGGCGGAACGAAAAGGCAGCGTCGAGCCGGGAAAAGACGCGGACTTAGCCGTATTTGCCGTCAGTGACTACCGCGAGATTCCATACTGGTTTGGGGCGAACCACTGTTCCATGACAGTGCTGAACGGGGTAGTTGGGGTGCGCGATTGAACTTTGCGGCTCTGCCTTCCGTATGCAACTGAGAACAGGCGTGCGCTCCGCATTGTGGCGATCCAGCAAGACATAACAACGATTCATGATAAGCAAGCCGACTCAATCTTCTGAGGAAAACCGATGAAAAGAATCCTTGCAGTGCTGACCTTTGCAGTGCTGTCGTGCTCGATGGCTGTCGCACAACGTTTACCCGAGGTCGCAAGGCCGGAGAATTACAAGCTCACCTTCACGCCCGATCTGGAAAAGGCCACATTCGAGGGCGACGAGACCATTGCCATCCACGTGTTGAAACCAACCTCGGAGATCACTTTGAACGCGGCTGAGCTAACCCTGCACGAAGTCAGTATCGTCAACGGCGGCGCACACCAGAAGGCCAGAGTCACCCCCGAGAAAGAGAAGGAAATGGTCGTGTTGGCCGTCGACAAGCCCCTCACCGAAGGTCCGGCGACGGTGCACATCACTTACTCAGGCATTCTCAACGACCAGATGCGCGGTCTTTACCTGGGAAAAGACGACCAGGGCCGCAAGTACGCGGCCACGCAATTTGAAGCCACCGACGCCCGCCGCGCCTTCCCCTCGTTTGACGAGCCCGATTACAAAGCGACGTTCGACATCACCGCCGTTGCCGACAAAGGCATGGTGGCTATCTCGAACCAGAAAGTTGTGTCCGACACACCCGGCCCCGGTGACAAACACACTGTGCGTTTCGCGACCACGGCCAAAATGTCGTCCTATTTGGCCGCCCTGATCGTAGGAAATTTCGAATACATCGAAGGCGAAGCTGATGGCATTCCGATTCGGGTTTATGCGACTCCCGGCAAGAAGGACATGGGCAAGTTCGCCGTGGAGGCTGCGGAATATATTCTCCGCTACTACGACAAGTATTTCGCTATCAAGTATCCCTACGGGAAGCTCGACCTGGTCGGACTGCCGGACTTCTCTGCCGGTGCGATGGAGAATGCCGGCTGCATCACCTTCCGGGAAGGGATTTTGCTAATTGATGAGCAGCACGGTTCCGTAGACCTGAAGAAGGGCATCGCCAGCGTGATTGCGCACGAGATGGCACACCAGTGGTTTGGCGATCTCGTCACCATGAAGTGGTGGGACGACATTTGGCTCAATGAAGGGTTCGCCACCTGGATGGAAAGCAAGCCTGTGGAGGCGTGGAAGCCGGAATGGAATGTCAACCTGGACGACGTGGCCGGGACCGGTGACGCTCTCAGCGTGGATTCTCTGTCGAGTACGCGCCCCATCCACCAGGCGGCAGACACTCCAGACCAGATAGTCGAATTGTTCGACGGAATTGCCTACGGGAAAGCGGCTTCGGTGCTGCGCATGATCGAAGCCTACCTCGGCGAGGAAGTTTTCCGCGCGGGTGTCAATGCCTATCTGAAGCAACATCAGTACGCCAACGCAAGGGCGGAAGACTTCTGGGACGCGCAGGCGAAAACTTCCGGCCAGCCCGTGGACAAGATCATGCCCACGTGGGTCCGGCAGGCGGGGGCACCCATTGTTGATGTGAAGGCACAATGCTCGGGTAAATCCACCAAGGTCACATTGGCGCAGAAACGGTATTACTACGACCGGTCGAAGTTCGAAGAAACGAACGACCAACTCTGGCAGATTCCGATTTGCTTGAAGGGATCGGCAACCGGCGATAGTGCGCCGAAGTGCGAACTCCTGACCAAAAGAGAAGCGACTTTCACGCTGCCCGGCTGCTCGACGTGGGTTCTCGCCAATGCCGGCGCGAGTGGGTACTTCCGCGAGGGTTTCCAACCGGATGCGGTACGAGGCCTGGCCAGCGATGCCGAGTCAAGGTTGACTCCAGCTGAGCGGCTTGCAGTCGAGGCCGACATCTGGGCTTCGGTAGGAGTTGGGCGAGAGCCAGTCGGCGATTACCTCGCGTTCGCACAAGGTCTGCAGTCAGACCGCAACCGCGCCGTGATCGACGAGGTTGTGGGAGGGCTCGGCTATGTCGGCCAGCGCCTCGCGGACGACAGCGACCGCGATGCTTATCGTGCCTGGCTACGGCAATATCTGGCTGCAGCCATGAGGGAAGTCGGATGGGAGGCGAAGGCGGGCGAGAGCGACGAACAAAAAACCCTTCGCTCGCGTCTGCTCGGTGCGCTGGGCTATGACGCCCGCGATCCAGAGGCGCTCGCCGAGGCTCACAAAATCGCCGATCAAGCTCTGGCCGACCCATCGTCGGTCGATCAGGACTTGGCCGGCCGCGCCTTACGGTTGGCAGCTCTGGAGGGCAACAGCGAGTTCTACGACAAGCTAATCGCGGCCATGAAGAATCCGAAATCCCCGGAGGAGTACTACATCTACTTTTCCGCCCTGTCACAGTTCAGCGATCCGAAGCTGCTCGAGCGCACTCTGAACTATGCCATTTCGCCTGACGTGCGTTCGCAGGATGCCTTGCAGTTGGTCGCCGGTGTGCTCTCCAATCCGGCAGGCCAGAAGCTGGCTTGGGACTTCATCCGCCAACACTGGACGGAAATCGAAAAAGTCGGCGGACCTTTTGCGAGTGCCGAGGTGGTTGGGTCAACCAGCGTTTTCTGCGATGCGCAACTGCGTGACCAGGTGACCGAGTTCTTCACGGCGCACAAAGTTGAGGCATTCGAGCGCACCTACAAACAGTCGATTGAACGCATCAACAACTGCGTAGATTTCAAGGCGCAGCAGCAATCGCAGTTGGCGTCGTGGCTGGGACAACACGGAACTGCTGGCGGCAAGTAGGAAAGACGAGGTTGAATCACGGCCCGGGAGTCTCCCACCCCTGGGCCGTGATTGGTTGTGCCGCCTTAGGGCATAACTGGCAATTCCAGATAGGAAGGCATCGCCGGCGAGCAGTAGATGCGCTGGGTCGCCGGAACGAAGTCCGAGGCAGTTGCCCGGTAGATGCTCGGCACAAACTTCTGCGGATTGCGGTCAATCACAGGAAACCACGTCGACTGAACCTGCACCATAATCCTGTGGCCCTTCAGGAACACATGATCGTGATCACGCAGCGGAATGGTCCATTCAGCGGGTGCATTCGGCGTGAGCGCGTGCGGCTTTTCATAGCTCACGAGATAGCGGCCACGCCGCACTTCCATGGCAATCGGCAGTTCGTACCCATTCAACGACTGACCGTACTGACCGGGCTTGGGCCCTTCTCCGGCAGGCCACGCGTTCTTCTGGGCGTTCTCGGGATACACATCCATCAATTTCACAACAAAATCGCCGTCTGTTCCGGACGTCGAAGCGAACAGATGTGCCGCCAGCGACCCGGTGACGGTCAGATCGCGGTCCAGTGGTTGGCTGACGAACGAGAGGATATCGGGGCGGTCCGCGACAAAGCGCTGGTCGGCCACTTCCCAGGTACGCCAGTCGCCTCCGGGATACGTAGGGGAGATAGGCCGCTGCCGATAAGGCACGGGATTGGCGGGATCGGAAACATATTCGCGGTAAGTTCTCGCGGTCGTATCTGGGGCGGTGGAGGAAAGCGTGCCGTCGGAGTGCAAGTAAAGTTTCGTCGGCTTGGCTTCCTTCGGAGGCCAGGTGGCATAGGTATGCCAGGTGTTCGATCCACTCTGGAACGTGCTGGCCTGCCACGCCGGCCTCTCACCCTTCCCGTGCAGGTAATAGCGGAAAAATGGCGCCTCGATATTCTCGCGAAACTCACGCGCTGTCTCGTGTCCGCCGAAAGGAATGATGCCGATGCTGTCACCCTTATCGCTCTGCCACTCGCCGTGATACCACGGGCCAGCCACGATGAAATTCGTGTGCTCAGGGTCGTTTTCTTCGGCATGACGGAAAATCTGCCACGGGCCCCAGGGATCTTCCTGATCCCAAAATCCGGCGACATTGAGATTCGGCACAGTCGAGGCGTGAAGTTGGTTCACCCAGGCTTCCTTCTTCCAGAACTCGTCGTAATCGGGATGGTCGATGGTTGAGTTCCAGTAGGGAATCGAGCTGTGGAGATACTTCGCATTTATGTTCGACAGCGGACCCAGGTCGAGATACCACTGGTAAGTGTCGTAAGTTTCGAAATCGAAGTGCGTGTTCTTGTTCCTGTCCGATTGTTCCATCACAGCGTACTCAAAATCGTAGCTTTCGCGCAGAGCGCCATAGCGGTGGTCGTCATCGTTCATCCACTGATCCACTGGCGAAGCCTGCTCACTGATCGCTTTCAGTGCGGGATGCGGGTGAAGCAGCGTCAGTGCCGTCGTCAGTCCATCGTAAGAGACGCCGTACATCCCGACTTTCCCGTCATTGCCGGGCACATTCTTCACCAGCCAATCAATCGAGTCGTAAGCATCGGTGGTCTCATTGGTCGCCTTGGCATCATTCAGATCCACCCACGAAGAAAGGTTGAACACACCTTCAGACTTGAATCGGCCGCGCAGGTTCTGGAAGACGAAGATATAACCGTCCTGCGCGAGTTCTTTAGCGGCGGCAGGTATTTGTTCGGGCGCTTTGTCAGGGACGCCGTAAGGCGTGCGGCGAAACAGAATCGGCAATGGTTCCTGTTGGTCCGCAGGCGTCAGGATTACGGTTTGCAGGCGAACTCCGTCACGCATTGGAATCATGACTTCCTGAAGCTTGAACAGCGGCTTGAGCGGTTGTTGCGGGGCTTGTTGTGCAGCCGTAGAGATGGCAAGCAGCAAGGACAGGACAATATGCGAAGTTGACGAGCGCACCAATGTTCCTCCAAACATCTGTTGAGAAAGAAATCAGGCCGAGGGCGCAGTATATCAATCTGGCGCGGGCTGGGGAAATCGATGCCCGACTTGAAGCCACGACAGCCTTCCCTAGCGAAAATGTTCAGCTATAGTAGGAGTGTTTAATTCTGGTCTCCTTGGAAAAAACGATGAGCAAAAGCAGAGGATACGCTGCCCTGAGCGCCAAAGCTGCGCTGGTTCCGTACATCTTCGAGCGGCGTGAGCCACGGGCACACGATGTGGTCATAGAAATCAGGTATTGCGGGATTTGCCACACCGATATTCATCAGGCCCGCAACGAATGGAACGACTACCTGGAGGAATCCATCTTCCCCATGGTTCCAGGGCACGAAATTGCCGGAGTGGTGACCGCGGTTGGTAACAAAGTCACGAAATACAAGGTTGGCGATAAAGTCGGCGTGGGTTGCTTTGTCGACTCCTGTAGAAAGTGTGCGGAGTGCCGAAGCGGCCTCGAACAATACTGCACTGTGCGCACGATCTGGACCTACAATGCCCGCGACGACGAAGGCCAGCCGACCTACGGCGGTTATTCTGACCGCATCGTGGCGGACGAGAATTACGTCCTTGGCATGCCCGAGCATCTGCCACTGGATGCGTGCGCCCCGCTGCTGTGCGCCGGCATCACGCTCTATTCCCCGCTGCGCCACTGGCAGGCCGGCGCGGGCAAGAAGGTAGCGATTATCGGACTGGGTGGACTCGGCCACATGGGCGTCAAGCTGGCGCACGCTCTTGGCGCGGAAGTCACCGTCCTCAGCCACTCTCTGAAAAAGCAAGCAGATGGCAAGCGTCTGGGAGCCGATCATTTCTATGCGACCTCTGACCCCGAAACCTTCTCCCGGCTGAAGGGATCCTTCGACCTGATCATCAACACGGTGTCGGCGCAGATCGACTGGAATGAATATCTGGCACTGCTCAAAGTCGGAGGCACGATGGTGGTTGTCGGTCTGCCAGAGAAGAACATTCCGATCGGCGCTTTCGCCCTGACCGGAGCGCGCCGCAGTCTGGCGGGGTCGCAGATCGGCGGCATCCGCGAGACGCAGGAAATGCTGGATTTCTGCGGCAAGCATGGCATCACCTGTGACGTTGAGGTCATCCCGATCCAGAAAGTCAATGAAGCCTATGAGCGCGTTCTGAAGAGCGACGTGCGCTACCGGTTTGTGATTGATATGGCGTCTCTGTAGCGAACCAACGGATCCGGCCGCCTCGCTCAGACGTCTAGAAAATCCGCCCCACTGAGAAGTTCACTCGGCTCTGGCCGGTCGGGCTGACGCTGCCCGCCAGCGCGATAGGACCGGCAATGGTTTCCGCGATCACACCGAGATTGAAGGTGCCGCGCACCGCCACCGGCCCAGGGTCGTTGGCTGCGCTGCCAAATGCCGTACCGGCTTCGTACCATCCGGCCCAGTAAATCTTTCCTCCCACGAGTTGAGGGAGCCGGTAAAGCTCGCGGCGAAATCCGAGCGCTGAGTATGCGTAGTGATTACCCAGAAATTCTTGCGGAAGATACGCGCCCAAGCGGAACGGCCCTCCCAGAGCGAAGACTTGAAATGGTCCAGCCGTGCCACGAAAAGTCGTCCCGCCGGAAGCCAAGAGGAACAGCGACGTCTTCTCCCCAACCGGAACAAAACTGGAAGTCTGCACCTCGAGCTGGCCGATGGGATGGGTCAGGTCCGGACTTTGAAGCACACGCGAAAGCGTGATTACCACCCGGCTGCCGATGCTGGGCACTGAAGGGCTGTCCTCTCCGTCCCAGACATATCGCGCGCGAAATTCGCCGGTACTGCCGCTGGTAATCGGCAACCCTGTGCTGCCGATCAGCGGACTCAGCTTGCCATCAAAGATTTCATAGCCGAATCGCAATTCGCTGCGGCGCCCGGTGTAACCGAAGTCGAGGCCGCCGCCGGCGCGCTCGTCGCCGAACACAGCAACACGGGTCAGGCCAGTAAACGAGTTGCGAGCCAGTTTGGAGGCAAAGGCATAGGGCGCGACAAAAAATCGAGATTCGGCCAGAGGCTGATAGAACTCGGTGGCGGCCAGATTACTAGAACCGAAAAGAAGGTCGCTTCGCCATTCTCCGCCGCGGTCCGCAAAATCCATGAAAGTCACACGCGCACCGGCGGAGAAATCGAAGGCGGCCACACCCGAGCCGTCCACGTTTACGGCAAAATCTACAAAGGGCGGACCGTAGGACTTCTCGTGTGCCGTGACTCGCAAGGCGGGAACTCCGTTCTGCACGAATCCCTCGTAACCCAGCCGGTCGAACTGGCCCTCCCCGGCAATCCGTGTGAGTTGAGTCTCGAGGCGGGGGAGATTGAGCGGTCCGCGCAGCGTTTTGGCCAGACGGCGCTCAATCCGGCGGTCGGTATCCGAGTCCGCGCCGCTAACTTCGACAGTCTCTACTTTCTGGGGCAGCGGATGTTTTCGCGCCTGCCGCTCCGCCAGATATTGTTGCCATTGATCCGGATCGTCGATGGCGTACGCCAGCAACACGGCAGACTGGCTCGCCGCGCTGGTGTAACCCAGTTGGATCAGTTCCTTGACGCGGTCGTAGTCGTCAACGGAAAACCCCCTCACGTCCACGCTAACTCTAGCCTGGGCCAGAGCCAGCGACCGCTTTTCATTCTGCGCGATCATGACGTCCACGGCACGACTCAACACGCCAGTCAGAGTCCCCAACTGGGCGCGGTCGCCCGGCGGAACACGCAACTCGACGGCGATCACTGTGTCGGCATCCATGGCGCGAACCGTCTCTACCGGGATGTTTTCGATCATGCCGCCATCCGCCAACACTCGGCCGTTGAGTTCCACCGGAGTGAACTCACCAGGAATGGCCATGGACGCGCGCAGGGCCTGGGCCAGCGGCCCGTCGCGCAGCACGACGCCTTCACCGCTCAGCATATCCGTGGCCACGCAGCGGAAGGGAATAGGTAGATCGTCGAAGCTGGCAATGTCGGATTCGGAGAAGGCAATCCGGTCCAACAACAGCCCTACTCCGTGGCCTGGATTGAAGCCGTTCGGTCCGCTTAGACCGTGCCTCAGTCCGAGGGGAGCATCGATGAGAAAATCACGCCGATCCTGCTTTCTGCGATACGCAAGCTGACTGTAGGTTGGCTCGGGAAGCAAGGCCTCATCCCAGTCAATCCCTTCCGCGAATTTCTTCATTTCATCCGGAGACATCCCGGTGGCGTACATGGCGCCAATAATGCTGCCCATGCTGGTGCCCGCGATGCGATCCACCGGGATGCGATGTTCTTCCATCCACCGGATCACCCCGATTTCAGCCAGTCCGAGTGCCCCACCCCCGCTCAGCGCCAAACCCACACGCGGACGATGGGCAGCGACTGGGGCAGAAGGCTCCTGGGCACGGACAGGCGCCACCAGCGAAAGACTGAACAGCATGAGAAGAGAAATCCGAAGACATGCCAACCGCTGCAAAAATGCCATCGTGCACTCCTGAAGCGCTGAAGCGGGATTCATCAATGCGCGAGTTCTGAGGCGAGAAAAAAGGTTAGCAGGTTTGTGCAACGAGAGTCAGGAAATCATGCCTAAGCAATTTCTCAGGGCTTCGGTGATCCGGCCGACGGTGTAGCACGCGCCTGTTCCAGAACCGTACGCACCGCTTCGACGACCACCTCGGGGCGATCGACCTGAATGTAGTGCGAACTGTTCCTGGCAATGGTTCGGGTGCCGCGCGTGGAAAGATGAGCGAGTTCGTCCTGCATTTTCTCCCAGGCTTCGTTCGTGGGCTTGGCCAGATCCGCGGGGAACTCGGCTGAGGGTTTGTCGGGATCATGCGAGAGCACGGCAAGTGGCATATCCCCTAGCGAGCCGGTGGCTGCGGTTTCGGCCGCGCTCTCGGCGAACGACTTCATTTCTGCGACCTCCTCGCTCGCGGTTTGGAAGTTACACTCAGCCGCGCGGATGACCGGGTCGGGATCGCACAAGCCGAGAAGCCGCGGAATCCCCACGGGCATACCGAACTCCAGAAACTCCGCCGTGCGCAGTTCGCTCTTCTTCCACTCTTTCAACGCGGGGGGAAAGCGATTTTCCTGATCAGGGTGCGAAGCGTCCACCAGCACCATGGCAGCGACCTCGCCCGGGTACAGGCTGGCGAAGAGGCGAACGGTGTATCCCCCCATCGAGTGCCCTACCAGCACATAAGGCGGCGCAATACCGGCTGCTTTCAGCAGCGTATGCAATTCTTCGGCCATCACCCTGCTGGTTCGTGGTCGAGAGCTCGGCTCGCTGTACCCGATTCCGGCTCGGTCGTAGGAACAAACGCGCGTGAAGTTTGCGATCTGTGGCTGCACTTTCTGCCACACTACGTAGGAGTCACCCAGGCCGGAGTCGAGGACGACGGTGGGACTTCCCTGCCCCGCGCAATCAATGTGCATCCTGTAGCCGCCGACATCAATGAGCCTGCCCGGCATGGGATTAAATCGGCGGTCGCGAGCCTCCGAGATGTTCTCGTAGAGGAACCCAGCGGCGGCGAGGACCACGAGCAACACGAGCAGGCCGCGCGCGATACGGCGGGGCCAGGAGGGTTTTGGAACGAACGTTGTCGGCGTTTCGGTCATTGGCGGAAGGTGCAATCCGCACAGATGATACTTCTGCAGCCACGCCCCATGGCATTCTACATGACGGGCGGCACGGTAATGCCCATGACTTTGAGTGCGCGAATCAGTTCCCTTCTGACCACAGCCACCGTAATGAGCAGGAATTGTTTTCGCCCCTCATCCGGTTCGCTGAGGATCGGGTGACGATGGTAGAAGGTGTTGAACAGTTGTGCCAGTTGAAAAACGTGTTTCGCCAGATAGGCCGGCTCCGTCGTAGCGATGCACTGATCGACTACATAGGACGTTTTCGATGCAGCCAGCCAGAGCTCCCAAATTTCATCCGCCTGGGCTTCGGTAAGGAATCTTCCCAGATCGGCGGGAGAGATGTTGCCAGCAATGTTGCTGCCGAAAGTCTCAGGGTCGATCCCGGCTTTTCGGAAAATGCTGGTCGCGCGCACCACGGCATACTGCGCGTAAGGCCCGGTTTCGCCTTCGAAGCTGAGCGCATCTTTGAAGTCGAATGCGATCACTGAGGGCTTGGTGTACTTCAGCATGAAGTAGCGCAGGGCCCCGATGGCAATCTGCGTGGCGATCTGCAGCCGCTCACTGTCGGCGATGGCAGGATGGCGCGAATCTACTTCCTTCTTGGCTGAGGCAATCAGCTGATCCAGCAGATCGTCGGCTTTTACTCCGAAGCCCTTGCGCCCACTTACTTCGATATAAGAACGCGTCTTGTCTTCTTCGCTCAGCGTGTAGCCGAGTTCGGCGGCGCAGCGCGGAGTGAGCGCTACCATCTCATAAGAAAAATGCGTGTAGTGGTCGGCGGCCTCGTCGTGGCCAAGCCCGCGCAGCGCCTCGATGACCGTGTTTTGGGCCTCGGATTGCCGCGCGTCAATGACATTGTAAATTTCGGCGACATCGCCGAAATGCGGATGGACTTTTTCTCCATCAGTCGTTGAAATCCAGCACTCGTGATGATTCGGATAGCGATAGAACCTGAGATAGCCAAAATCGCGCCCCAGCAGCCCAAACTTCCACATGTGGTACGCGATATCTTTGCCCACGTAACCGACGGTGCCGTTCGAGCGCACAATGACTTTCTGATCTTCTTCGCTGATCCTGCCTTCCTCCGCGCCCTCCACGTCTCCTCCAGCCCGATTCTCCGTTCCGGCACGGCGCATCACCCAGCAACCCTTGTTTTTGCCTTCGCTCTCGAAGGTAAGCACGCCAGCATCCTTCAACTTGGTGAAGGCTGCGTCCCAAAAATGCAGCTGCAGAATCTCGCTTTCCCGCGGCAGGAAGTCGTACTCGATGTCCAGCCGATCCATGGTTTCGAGGTGCCGGTGCAGCACTGCGGTCGAGATCAAATCGGCAACCGTGGCTGCGTCACTCGCGACATCCTCGATCGCGTGCAGAGTAGCGAGGCGCGTCTCCCGATTCTGCTTGTCTTGCTCGTACCACTGCGAGACGCGGGCGTAGAGATCCCAGCAGTAATAATCGAATCGCGGCTGGCGGGTGAGGGCTTCTATTTCGGCGCGTGATTTCTTTTCCAGGTGGATAAACCCGACCACCACGTCGGCGACCTGGACTCCAGTATTGTCAATGTAGTTCTGAATGTCGACTTCCCGGCCCGCGTTACGCAGCAGCCGGACAAACGTGTCGCCCAGGATGGCGTTGCGCAAATGTCCGATGTGCGCCGCCTTGTTGGGATTGATGCTGGAGTGTTCCACCAGAATCTTACCGGGAGGAATAACGGAGGGTGGTTTCTCGTCTTTGGCGAGGCTGGCCGCCATGTAAGACCGTTCGGCCTTGACGTTCAGATAGCCGGGAGGAGACACCTTGATTTCGGCGATGCCCTCGATCGGGCCGAGTTCGGCCCGGATCGCTTCTGCGATCTTCAACGGCGCCGAGCGCAGAGGCTTGGCAAAAGGAAAAACCGGAATTGCGAAGTCACCCAGTTCGACCTTGGGCGGTTGTTCGATCACCACGGAAGGCAGGGTTACGCCGGGATAGCGGCGCCCAAGACACTCCCGTACCCGCTCGGTGAGACGATGTTCAAGATGACGATACACGGAACCCTCTAACCTGTTGAGGAAACAGTGATTTTAGCAGAGTGGGCGGCGGGTACTGGTTTGACGCGAGATGCGCGCTTCCCTATGATGAGAATTCCGTCGTTAGTCGTTGGTCTTTGGTCGTTGGCCGGGTCATCTGACTCAATTCTCGAAAGTTAGTTCACAAGCGCTACTTATCGTTGCCAACGACAAACGACTAACGGCCAACGACGGTTTTTCCCTATGCGCATTGCTTACCTCGAGTGCTTTTCCGGCATGAGCGGCGACATGTTCTTAGGCGCCCTCATCGACGCCGGAGTTCCGCCCCGGGTACTGGAGTCGACCGTCGCCGCGCTGGGAGTGGGCGCACGGCTCGAGATTTCGCGCGTAGTGCGCAGTGGGATTTCAGCTACCAAAGTGGACGTTTGGGTTGCCGGTAAGAAAGATCTACCCCGGGAGGAATACTGGGCCAAAGAGAACGTGGCGGAGACGCCCCCGCACGCGGATTCTGAGCACGCGCACAAACACCATCACCATCACGGGCAGAATCATGAGAACGCTCAGCGGGATCTTCCCGAGGACACCTTGCAGAGCGGAGTGCCCGGGCCGCACGAGCACGGTCACGCCCGCGGCCTCACCGAGATTCGCGAAATCATCCGCAAGGCGGCGATCAGCGGCACCGCCAAGAAAACCGCCATTACGATTTTCGAGGCTCTGGGCGCAGCTGAAGCAAAGATCCACCACGTTCCTGTCGAGCAGATCCACTTTCACGAAGTCGGCGCGGTGGATGCGATCGTTGACATCGTCTGCGCGGCGGTGGGGGCAGAGGCGCTCGGCGTAGACCAGATCGTCTGCTCGCCGCTGAACGTGGGCGGAGGAACTGTGCATTGCGCGCATGGAACATTTCCTGTCCCGGCTCCGGCGACGGTCGAGTTGCTGAAGGATGCCCCCGTGTACTCCTCGGGAGTGCAGGCGGAACTGGTCACGCCGACGGGAGCGGCAATCGTAAAAACGCTGGCTCGACGGTTCACCACTTTCCCCGAAATGAAGATCGAGAAGTCGGGCTTTGGCGCCGGATCGCGTGAGTTTCCCGGGCTACCGAACGTCGTGCGCCTGACGATAGGCGAGGCGACCTCGCTTCCGGTCGCGACGACTGCGCAGGAGACTGTCACCGTGCTGGAAGCGAATCTCGACGACTTGAACCCTCAGGTCTTCGGTTATGTGATGGACCGACTGTTGGAAGAAGGCGCGCTCGATGCTTTCGGTGTGCCGGTCCAGATGAAAAAAAATCGCCCCGGAACGTTGCTGACCGTGCTGTGCAAGCCCGAAGATGCGGGCAAGCTGACGCAATTGATTTTCGCCGAGACCACGACCCTCGGGGTGCGGCGGCGCGATCAAGTACGGCACAGTCTGGCACGGAGGTGGGAGAATGTACGCACGCCGTGGGGCGAGGTGCGGATCAAGATCGCCAGCATGAACGGAACGATAACGAACTACGCCCCGGAATACGAAGACTGCCGGCGCATTGCGGCCGAGCATCAGGTGCCGCTGAGACAAGTCATGGGCGCAGCGGTTGAAGCTTACTTGCATTGCAGACGCGAAGAGAAAGCAGGTTCCTCACCGGCTTGTGCCGGTTCGGAATGACAACGATTTAAGCAACCTTCGCAATCGGAATCACACGGGTTGACAACCAGGACATGACCAGGAAGTTCTACATTACGACCCCCATCTACTACGTGAATGCCCACCCGCACATCGGGCATGCCTACACGACCATCGCTTGCGATACCGTTGCACGCCGGCAGCGCATGCTGGGCGCGGACACCTTTTTCCTGACGGGAACGGACGAGCACGGGCAAAAGATCGAGCGGGCGGCCCAGGCTGCCGGCAAGACTCCGCAGCAGTTCACCGACGAGGTGGCGGGAGAGTTCCGCGCGCTCTGGCAACGCATGGGCATTTCCAATGACGACTTCATCCGCACCACCGAAGACCGCCACAAGAAGCGCGTGCAGGAATTGTTCCGGCGCATTCGCGATAAGGGATTCATCTACAAAGGACGTTACACCGGCCAGTACTGTTTCTCTGATGAACTCTATGTGGACAGCGCCAAACCCGGCGACCCCTGCCCTATTTGCGGTCGCCCCACGGAAACCGTCGAGGAAGAAAACTATTTCTTTAAGCTATCGGCGTTTCAAGACCAGCTGCTGGAGCTTTACACCAACCCGGAGTTCATCCGTCCCGAGACGCGCCGCAACGAAGTGATTTCGTTTGTACGCTCGGGACTGCGCGATCTCTCCATCAGCCGCTCGACGTTTTCCTGGGGCATCCCGGTGCCCGATGATCCCAAGCACGTCATCTACGTCTGGTTGGACGCTCTGGCTAACTACATCACCGCCATCGGCTTCGGCTCAACCCATGCGGGCGCGCAGGAGGCTTTCCAGAAGTACTGGCCCGCTGACGTGCACATGATCGGCAAAGAAATTGTCCGCTTCCATTGCGTTTACTGGCCGGCATTTCTGCTGGCGGCCGAACTGCCTCTGCCCAGGGCAATCATGGCTCACGGCTGGCTGCTGTTTGAAGAAAGCAAGATGTCAAAGTCGCGCGGCAACATCGTGCGCGCCGAGACCATTCTTGATGTTCTGGGCGCTGACGCTCTGCGTTACTTCCTGCTGCGCGAGGTGGTCTTCGGCCAAGACGGGTCTTTTTCCTTCGACGCGCTGGTGCAGCGCTATAACTCTGACCTCGCGAATGGCTTGGGAAATCTGGCCAGCCGCACGCTGACCATGATCAACCGATATTTCAAGGGCGAGGTGCCATATCCATCCCATGCCGCTGCGAAAACAGCGGCAGACGATGCGATCGCCGAAGCGGCGCGCAAGACGATCCGGGAATTCGCAACCCTCTTCGATCAATTCCAGTTCTCACGCGCACTCGAATCAGCCTGGAGTTTGGTGGCCGCGGTGGACAAGTACATCGTTGAAAACGAGCCCTGGTCGCTGGGTGAGAAGCAGGATGAAGACAGCCGCGCCCGTCTGGCGACCGTGCTCTACACTTCGGCGGAGGCGTTGCGCATTGCCACCGCTCTGGCTCACCCGGTGATTCCGGACGCGACCGCAAAGATCTGGGCACAGATGGGCCTGGGCGATATCAAAAAGCTTGCGTTGGCTGACCTTGCCTGGGGACAGTTGCACCTGGGCACGAAGTTAGGTGCAGTGCAACCCGTCTTTCCGCGCGCGGACAAGAGCGCTGTCGAAAGGATGCAGCAGATGGAAGATCAGCAACGAGGCTCCGCCGTGGAGGAAGCGAAACTGCCGGCAGCGCAACCATCGGTGGCGCCGGCGGCACAACCGGCCGCGGCAACTCCGGCAAGTCCGTCGCTGGACGCCGGGAAGATCACGATTGACGACTTTGCCAAGGTTGATTTGCGGGTGGGCATCGTAAAGGTTGCCGAACGTGTGCCCAAGGCCGACAAACTGCTGCGGCTGGAAATTGACATCGGCACGGAAGTGCGGCAGGTTGTAGCCGGGATTGCCGAAGCCTATGCGCCCGAGACTCTGATCGGCCGCAAGGTAGTCATCGTAGCCAACCTCGCTCCCCGCAAACTCCGTGGCCTGGAGTCGAATGGAATGATCGTGGCCGCATCGCCGGAAGGTGGGAAACCCGTGCTGACGGGCTTTCTGGAGGATGTGCCGATTGGGGCAAGGCTGAAGTAAATCCGTCGTTAGTCATTGGTCGTTAGTCGTTCGCCAAAACCGGATTTGAGCCAACGACCAACGACCGACGGCCAACGACCATGTTCGTAGACTCTCACGCCCATCTCGAAGGCAAGCAGTTCGCCCACGATCGCGAGCAGGTCATCGCTCGGGCGCGTGAAGCCGGAGTCACAAACATTCTGGCGATCGGCAACGGCGATGGGCCGGTGAACTTCGATTGCGCGATTCAACTGGCCGAGAAATACGATTTCATGTACGCCACGATCGGGATCCATCCCCACGAGGCCAGACTGGCAGACCAGGCCGCTTTCGATCGAATGGAGCAGTTGGCGCGGCATCCCAAGGTCATCGCATGGGGCGAGATCGGACTCGACTATTTTTACGATCACTCTCCGCGCGGAACACAGCAGAAAGTCTTCGCGCAGCAGATTGCACTGGCGGCGACCGCCAAGCTGCCCATTGTCATTCACTGTCGTCCTTCCGCCGGAAGCGAGGATGCCTGGGAAGACTGCCTGCACCTCATTCACCAGCAATGGGCTCCGACTGGCCTGGGCGGCATTCTGCACTGCTTTACTGGAAACTGGGCGCAGGCCAAACGTGCGCTCGATATGGGCTTCATGATTTCCTTCGCCGGGAATGTGACCTTTCCCAAGGCGGAGCAGATTCGCGAGGCGGCGCGGCAAGTTCCACTCCATCGCATGCTGATCGAGACCGACTGCCCGTATCTCGCGCCCATACCCCACCGCGGCCAGCGCAACGAGCCCGCCTTTGTGGTGGAAACCGCCGGTAAACTCGGCGAGTTGCGGGGACTCTCACGGGAAGAGGTGGGCCTGCGCACTGCGCGCAATTTCTACGAGTTTTTCAAATTGGCTGAAATGGCTGAAAACAAAGTTCCTCCCGGCAGGCCCTGACTTTCTGTTAAGCTTCGGTTAAAGATTCCATTATTTCAGAAAGATTAGAAACATATGCCCGATAACACCTTCGACGTGGTGAGCAGGATCGACTTGCAGGAGGTTTCCAACGCCATCCAGCAGGCGTTGAAGGAGATCCACACGCGCTTTGACTTGAAGGATTCAAAGTCGAACATCGAACTGGAGAAAGACGCGATCATTCTGCACTCAGCCGACGAATACAAACTCAAGGCTGTAAACGACGTATTGCAGCAGAAGCTGGTCAAGCGCGGTGTTCCGCTGAAGGGCCTGACCTACGGCGCGGTGGAACCGGCAGCCGGAGGCACGGCCAAGCGCCGCATCACGATGCAACAAGGCATCCCGATTGAAAAAGCCCGCGAGATCGTAAAGACCATCAAGGATTCGAAGAAGAGAGCGCAAGCGGCCATTCAGGGAGATCTGGTGCGGGTTTCGAGCAAGGATCGCGATACGCTCCAGGAGATCATCGCGCTCCTGCGCCAAACAGACTTCGGCATTGACATGCAGTTCACGAATTACAGGACAAATTGAGCGCGCCAGCCACCATTAACGGGAAGGAGATCTTCGATCTGCTGCGGGACGACCTCGTCGCGCTGGAGAGCGAGTTCGGACGGGACACGGTCTCGGACGTGCAAGCGATCACCGAGATTGGCGAGTATCTGCGCGCGGGCGGGGGCAAGCGCATCCGCCCGGCCTTGCTGCTGTTGGCGGCCAAGCTGTTTGACTACCGCGGGAGCGGCGCGGTCCGATTGGGTGCGGTGGTCGAGATCATTCACACAGCGACTCTGGTCCATGACGACATCATTGACGACGCCAAGACGCGGCGCGGGCGGCCGGCCGCCAATACGCAGTGGGGCAACTCCAAGTGCGTGCTGGCCGGCGACTGGCTTTACATGCAGGCCTTCAAGATTGCCGTGCAGGAGCGGAATTTTCGCATTCTCGATACGCTCATCGAGCTTACCCAGCAGATGGTGGAAGGCGAACTGCTGCAGATGGAAAAACTCGGCAAGCCGATCACGCTGGATGAGCACTTCGACCTCATTTTCCGCAAGACCGCGTGTCTGTTCTCCGTCTGCCTGCGGTTGGGAGCGATTCTCGGTGGCGCCACGGCGGAGCAGGAAGCCGCTTTGGGCCAGTACGGGCACGACCTCGGCATGGCCTTCCAGATCGTGGACGACGTGCTCGACCTGACCGCGTCCGAAGCCGTGCTCGGCAAGCCTGTGGCCAGCGATCTGCGCGAGGGGAAAGCGACCATGGCGGTGATTCACGCGCTCGATCGCTGCACACCGGAGGAGCGGGTGAAGATTGAGATCATTCTGCGCGACCGGGCTTTCAACGGTGTAACTCATGCGCAGATTCTGGAAATCCTCGAGCGTTACGGTTCGCTGGAAGCGGCTACCGCTCGCGCCGTCCGCTATGCCGAGTCCGCGCGGAAATCGATTTGCGCCTTCCCCGACTCGGAGATTAAGCGAGCCCTGCTTTGGGCTCCTGAGTTTGTTGTGGCGAGAGAGAAGTAATCGCTGCACACCCCTGAAGTAACCCTGTGAGCCGGAACACAAAAACCTCCACCGGGCACTCTTGATCCGGGTCACTACCAGCCGTGACTACTGCTACAGACTTTTTCCCGCTGGCAGTCGAGAATCCCGCCAGTTGCTGGGATGTGTCCGCCAGAGTGGAAGGCTAACGAGACGCACTGGCATGCGATGGGCCGCGGCTAACGCGACCTGACTCCTCTCCCCCCGGCACCTGAAGAAAGGCAGGTCGCCGAGGGACCTGTCCGCTGCGGACGAACCACCAACCCGAGACGGCGGCTTCAGTCGAAGTTTTGCATGATAGGCGTCTTTGTTTCTTCGACGCGCCAGCCCGTTACAGGGTGGGAGAGACTCCGAGTGTAGGCCGCTGTCTCTTTGATCTTCGACGGGGATAGTCCTCCTGAGAGACGCACCCCCGTGCAGCAGAGCCGGGCGTGGACTCATCCGAGGCCCGCCCGGCTTTGTTTATCCTGAAGCGTTTTGCGGGTTCCGGGAATCAAAAGCCTGCAATCCAAGAACCTCCCAGTTTTGACATAGCTCATGAACGACCTGCTCCCGATGATGGCGCGCCATGGCTATGCCCTGACTTTTGCCCTTCTGCTGGCCGAAGCCATGGGCTTCCCTTTCCCTGCCGCCATTGCACTGGTAGCAGCCGGAGCTGCCGTCGCATCGCACACTCTCTGGGGACCGGGAGTGTTGTTTGCAGCGCTGCTGGCGCTCCTGATCGGCGATACCTCCCTATTCTGGCTGGGACGCTACTCCGGTTGGGCTCTGCTCGGTTTCCTCTGCCGCCTGTCCATGAACCCGGAGACCTGCATCCTGCGCTCGGCCGAGTCCTTCTATAAGCGCGGCCAAGTGACGCTGGTGATCGCCAAATTCATTCCTGGCATCAACACCATGGCAGCGCCTCTGGCCGGCAGCATGAAAATGCGCTACAGCCAGTTCCTGCGCCTTGACTTCGCGGGTGGATCGCTGTACTGCGTTACCTACCTGCTGCTGGGATATGTGTCGCGCGATTTTCTCACCGCCGCCTTGAACAGCTTTCACGCCGCTGGGCGCGCCATGGAAATCTTGATCGGCACGGCACTTCTCGTCTACGCGATCTACCGCGGCGCGCGCTTCCACAAGTATCGCAAGTACGACATCGTGCCTCGCGTGCAGGTGCAGGAACTGGCAATGCGCCTCGGGTCAGAGGACGCCGGCCAGGTGCAGATCGTGGACGTGCGCAGCCACGGCTATTACGACGCTGGGACCGAGCGCATCCAAGGCTCCATACGCATTGAGCCCAACAACCTAGAAGAGGAAATCAAGAATCTGCCCAAAGACAAGGACCTTTACCTGTACTGTACTTGACTGCGCGAAGCGACCAGTGCCCGGGTGGCACATCTGCTGCGGGAAAAAGGATTCAACACGTTCGTGATCGTCGGCGGACTCACCGCGTGGCGCAAGGCGGGGGAACCGCTGGAATCGGTGCCGAAGGACGATCTGGTGAAGTTACCGACGTTCAATTAGAGCGGCCCTTTAACGCCGGCCCGCCGAGTCTACGCCCTGAACTGGACGGCTAACTCCCGCTCTGCGATCTTGGCTGCCCCGGCGCCAAATACCGCTTCGCCGTAATACACTGCTGGGTGCCCCACTCTCGCCGCTTTTGCGAGAAGTGGGCGGACTTCCATACACTGCTTCCATGCCGAGGGAAATCGAAATCAAATTTCGCGTGGCCGACGTGCAAGCGCTGGTGCGCGAGTTGCGCCGGGCCGGATTCCGCATGGTCACGCGGCGCACGCACGAAATGAACACGCTCTACGACCTGCCCGGAGAGATTTTGCGCAAGAGAAAAGAGTTGCTGCGCCTCCGCAAGTATGGGTCAGTCTGGACCCTGACCCACAAGAGCGGCACCACCCGCGGCCGCCACAGCAGCCGGGTCGAGCTGGAGACAGCCGTCACGGACGGAAAGAGGATGGATGCGATCCTGCGCGCGCTCGGATATGCGCCTTCCTTCCGCTACGAAAAGTTTCGCGCGGAGTGGAGCGATGGCAAAGGCCACGTCGTCGTGGACGAAACTCCCATCGGCAATTTCTGCGAGATCGAAGGCCCGCCCCGCTGGATTGATGTTACGGCGAAGAAACTCAGTGTGAGTTCAGCCGATTACATTACCAAAAACTACGCGACGTTATTTGCCGAGTGGAGGCAGGAAACAGGAAGTCCGGCGGAGGAAATGACGTTCCATGCAATTGGGGCGCAACGTCGACCGCGTTCAGCATAGGGAACCACGGAGTTTCGGACGGGCGGCCCACCGTGGTTTTTGTCGAGTTCACCACGACAAAGGGTGCCCCACCCTTTCGCACAAAACGCGAAAGAATGGGGCGCCCAAGGTTTTCTCATCGCCGCTGGAAAGGTGAGCCACCCGCGCGCAGCTGCGTTTCCTTCTCCAGTCAGTTGCGGTGCCCCCCGCCTTCTACCGAGGAATGAAAGCAGCGCGAGACCAGACCCACCCAAAGGCGGGACATAGTACAAGACGCCATACAGAACTGTTGGAACGGTGAAAAAGTCCACCGCGACCTTCGGGGTGTCGGTTACTACCTTCGGTGCTTTGTTAGCGGGCCCCCAGGAGGTGATACTTCAATTATGTTTGCCGTTCCCACGTTTCTGAAGCCAAGTACCAGTAACGGCGCAACCCCCGTTTCAGTCGCCCGCAAGAGGCAAGGCCTGAAATCGATCGACGCTGCTTGGACGGCGGTAAACTTTGCGTTTCTTGGACTGCCAGTGGGCGCCCTTCTATTGCATCTCTATGGTGCTGACATCCGGGCGGCTGTGACTGTCGGAGTGCGGGCAGTCGTTGTGAGTAAAGTCACAGAGGTCTTCGAACAGGCAATCTACACCGTCCTGTCCTGCATCATCGTCTGCACGCTGGCCGTCCTACGCGGGTTTCACAATAGGCGCCTTTTTGCTGCTCTCATGTGGCCGGCCCTGGCAATTCTGTCTTGCTCGGTCCTACTGGACAACAAGATGGGTACGGTCGGAGCCGACTCCTTAGCCGAGATCCTATCGACGAACTGGCGGGAGGCGACGGCGTACACCCTGCAGGCTCTGAGCACCTTGGCCATTAGCGGCACCCAGTTGGCTGTGGCGCTGTCGCCAGCTTGGTTTTACGCGCTTCTCGCGCTTTTCGCCAAGCTCGTTGGCTTACGGCCGAAGCTGACTCCCGCGATCCTCTCACTGGTGGTGAGCGCAACCGCCCTAACAGTTCTGTTCTCGCGGGACACCTTGCGCCTAGCTTCGGTCTATCAGGGCACTCAGCTCATCCAGCAACGAATGATAAGGGCAACTGGGGCGGAACTCACACATTTTACGCGGCCACGCTCCGGACCGAGGCTGGTTGTCTATCTCGGAGAGTCGACCAATCGTGAGCTTTACCGAGCATTAGCCGGCCGGATCGAAGCCGCGCCGTTCAAGGACAACGTCGTATGGTTCGAGCAGGTCATCAGCCCGCACTCCCACACCGCGCCATCCCTGCTTCGAGCGCTGACCGTCAGCGACGATCCACGTGGCGATCAACTCAAGTACGACACGGAGCTTTGGCGCGCCAACCTGATATCGGTTCTAAACCGCATGGGTGTGGGCGCCGAGTGGTACTCCAATCAAGGACGGGACGAGTGGCCAGCAAAGTGGTTTGCGACAGAAGCCAACCACGCGTGCTTCCAAGAGCAAAGCGGGGGCAGTTTCTTCACGGGATACCGCAAGCCGGATTCAGAATTACTGCCTTCCATTCTGCGAGCGATTCGATCCCCTGAGCGGAGCGCGATTTTCTTTCACTCATATGCCGGCCACGTTCCATACTGCGAAAACCTCCCGGCTGGAGCTCCGGCGGTTTCGCGGGATGTAAGGACGATGCTGTCCTTTCAGGCCGCATTTGGCGATCTCCTGATTCTCAACCGGCAAAGACACCTGAGGGAAATCAACTGCTACGACCGTGCTCTCGCCTACATTGCGGCCAATCTGGATGTGGTGATGAAGGAGATGTGGAAGGCCACCGAGCCGATGGTGTTAGTCTATTTTTCAGACCATGGCGAAGACGTGCTGGATGGCACAGGGCATGACTCCAGCAGCGCCACGTTTCGCAAAATCGAAGTCCCACTGGTGGTGTTCTTCAACGAAGCCGCCGGCCGCCACTACCGGCACGAATTAGACGCCGCCAGGGCCAATAAAGGTATCCGGTACAGCTTGGCGTGGATCTCAGACTCGCTGTTGGATATCGCCGGTCTGGCTTACAAGCGCGATCTGCTATCCATATTCCGCGGCCTCAACCAAACGCCGGACCGGTACTCCTCGCTGCGAATCGAGCACGGGAAGCGTTCTGTCATTGCTGTCGACGGTGATCGTGACGCGCAGGGAGTCGCTTCTCTCACCAACATCGATCTGTACGCAAAGCGGCGCCTGATTCACTCCTTTCCTGGCGGCTGGGAGGACCGCATCTGTGCTCATCGCGCCGACAGCTGGATGAAGTTTAACGAGGCTGCGCAAGTGTTTCCCTGTCTCGAAATCGACCTCGTTCTGGATGCTGCTGGCAGACAGGTGTACGTATTTCATCCACCGAAAAAAACACCTATCTCACCTTGAAAGGCCTGGTGTCCTCCCAGCCCCGCAGTTGGTCGAAGTTGTGGCTGGATACAAAGAACCTGGATAGGTCGAATGCTGGATTCTATTTACAATACCTGAACGAACTGTTTGAGCCTGCCCAGAGGCCAGGGATTCTGATTGAAACCTCGCTGGACCGCTCCGATGACGCGCCGCTGCGGGGCATGCTCGCGAACTTTCGAAACAGCGGCTATGGCCTCTCGTACTACTTGCCCACGAAAGACGGGATTCGATGTTCGCAATCGGCTAGGGCAGATGGGTGTTCGGAGTTTGCAGATCGTGTGGTGGCGACGATTTCCAACTTGCCCTATAGCAGCTTGTCGTTTGATGTGCGCGCCAAGTTTTTGGCCGAGGCCATCGAGCGCCGGCACAGCATTCAGTTGAACACCTGGGACGTGAATCTGAAACAACCAGGCGATATCGATCCCGAGTTACTCGGGGCGGTCCGCATGTATCTCATCCCGTATCGCTCCAGGTTTGACTATTGAGAATTGGCGCCTGCGCTTCCCCAAAATTCAGAGCAAGGCGCAATCGCATTCCTACAAGTGAAGCTAAAAGGACGAGGGCACCAGTTATTCAAGTCATTTTCTGGGACTGGCATTACGCGCCGTGGCACTTTTTGAACTTCTTGCCCGAGCCGCAGGGGCAGGGATCATTCCGCCCCACTTTCTGCTGCGATCGAATCACCTGCTGCACCGGCGCGGCGTCTCCTCCACCCGCCATGCGCGCCTGTTCCAGTTCGCGCCGTTTGCGGCGCAGGAAAGCTTCTTCGAGCTCATCGGCGGTGGTCGAGACCATGCGCGGAGGACGCCGCCCGTTGCCATCGCCACCCGGCAGCGCGGCAGCGGGTTCTGCTTCCGCCTGAACCGGCCGCTGAGGCGCTTCGGGCGGACGTTCCAGAATCTGCATCAGGTAGAGATAGCGGACCGTATCCTCCTGGAAGCGCTGCATCATCGCTTCAAACATCTCGAACGATTCTTTCTTGTACTCGACCAGCGGATCATGCTGCCCGTAGCCGCGCAGCCCGATTCCTTCCTTCAAGTGGTCCATGCTGAGCAGGTGATCTTTCCACAGCTGGTCAATCACGCTCAGCATGATCATGCGCTCGTGATGGCGCATGGCCTCGGGGCCGATGAGTTTCTCTTTTGCGTCGTAGCGCTGTTTGAGCTTGTCGAAGATCGCGTCGCCGAGCTCCTGACGGGTCAGCGTGTCGGGTTTCACTCCCTCGGCGAGTATGTCCACGCCGAAACGGGTAAAAATCGAGTCCTTCAGTCCCCTAATATCCCAGTCGTTCACGTGCGCCTTGGGCGGACAATACTCGTCCAGCAAATCGCCCAGGATGGCAGCCACATAATCCTCAAGGATCAGATCTTTCTGATCCACCCCCTCCAGCAGCCGCCGCCGCAGGCCATAGACGGCTTCGCGCTGCTTGTTCATGACGTCGTCGTACTCGAGCAAATGTTTGCGCGACTCGAAATGCTGGGCCTCCACCGCCTTCTGCGCGGTTTCGATGCGGCGAGTAATCATCTTCGATTCGATCGGCACGCCTTCTTCCATGCCCAACCGCTGCAGCAGGTTCGACACCCACTCCTTGGCGAAGATGCGCATCAGGTCGTCTTCCAGGGCAAGGTAGAATCGCGACGACCCGGGGTCGCCCTGGCGACCGGCACGCCCGCGAAGCTGGTTATCAATGCGCCGGGATTCGTGGCGTTCTGTGCCCAGAATGTGCAGGCCGCCGACGCCCGTGACCTCGTCGTGTTCGACGTCGGTCTGCGCTTTGTAGTGGTTGAGGGCTTCGGTCCACTTGCCGGTCGGGACCGTGTATTCGTTGCCGTTGTAGTAGAAAACGCCAGTCTCGCCGTCTTCCTGCGGCCCTTCGATTTTTCCCTGCGCCACGCGCAACTGCTGCGCAATTCCCTTCTTTACCATCTCCTGCTTGGCCATGAATTCCGGATTGCCGCCGAGCAGGATGTCGGTACCGCGGCCCGCCATGTTGGTGGCGATCGTGACCATGCCTTTGCGGCCGGCCTGAGCCACGATTTCCGCTTCGCGCTCGTGAAACTTGGCGTTGAGCACAACGTGCTTGATTCCCTTTTTCTTCAACAGGTCCGAAAGTCGCTCAGACTTCTCCACCGAAGTTGTGCCGACCAGAACCGGCTGGCCTTTCGTCGCAAGCAGCTGGATTTCATCGGCTGCAGCGAAGTATTTTTCCTTTTCCGTACGGTAAACAACGTCGGGATTCTCGACGCGCAGCAGCGTCTTGTTGGTCGGAATCACGACCACTTCCAGCCTGTAAATCTTGTCGAACTCGGTCGCCTCCGTTTCCGCCGTACCGGTCATGCCGGCCAGCTTCTTGAACATGCGGAAATAGTTCTGGAAGGTGATCGTCGCCAGCGTCTGGTTCTCGCGCTCGATCTTGACGTTTTCCTTGGCTTCAATGGCCTGGTGCAGACCGTCGGACCAGCGGCGCCCAGGCATCATGCGCCCGGTGAACTCGTCGACAATGATGACTTCGCCGTCCTTAATGACGTATTCCACGTCCTTGCGATAGAGCGCGTGCGCCTTGATCGCCGTCTCGACGTGGTGCTTCAGCGGCCAGTTCTCAGGATCGGCGATGTTGCCGATGCCGAGCAGCCCTTCGACCTTCTCCCAGCCCTCGTCACTGACGGTGATATTCCTGTGCTTCTCGTCGACCACGTAATCGCCAGTGAGGATTTTCCTCTGCGGATCGTCGCCAGCCCGGTTGAGCTCCTCGATCAGGTCCGCGCGCCTCCCCGGCGCAACCTTGTCCTCCTCGAGCAGGGTGCGCACTTCCTGCGGTGACAGCTCTTCGCCCTTTTCCAGCTTGGGAATAATGCGATTGACTTTGTAGTACTTGTCGGTCGATTCCTCGCTGGCGCCGGAAATAATCAGAGGCGTGCGAGCCTCGTCAATCAGGATGGAGTCCACCTCGTCAACGATGGCGTAGTTGTGCCCGCGCTGCACGCAATCCTTCAGATCGAACTTCATGTTGTCGCGCAGGTAATCGAAGCCGAATTCGTTGTTGGTGCCGTAGGTGACGTCGGCGGCATAGGCGGCGCGGCGCTCCTCGTCGTCCAGATCGTGCACAATGACGCCGACGCTGAGCCCGAGAAAGCGGTAGAGCTTGCCCATCCACTCCGAGTCGCGCTTGGCCAGGTAGTCGTTGACCGTAACCACGTGTACGCCGCGCCCGCTGAGCGCGTTGAGATACACCGGAAGAGTCGCGACCAGCGTCTTGCCTTCGCCGGTCTTCATTTCTGCAATCTTGCCATCGTGCAGCACCATGCCGCCGATCAACTGGACATCGAAATGCCGCATGTTCAAGACGCGCCGTCCGGCTTCTCGAACTACGGCAAAAGCCTCGACGAGAACTTCGCCTAAGACCTCCTGCAGCGCATCGTGTTCTTCCTTTTCCAGCCGTTTCTGCCGGTCGACATCAGGCTCCTCCTCATTTTCGGGTTCACTGGCATTGGTTTGTGGAGTCTTGGCAAGCTGGCTTAGCCGTTGTTGAATCCGTTGCCGGAACTCGTCGCTCTTGGCGCGCAGCTCGGCATCGGTGCGCTTCTGCATCTGCGGCTCAAGCGCGTTGATAGCCTCGACGTTCGGCATCAGCGCCTTGATTACGCGTTCGTTCTTGGTGCCAAAAATCTTGCCTAGCAGAGTGTTAATCAAACCGAAGGTCCCTCGGGAGGCAGTGTTTTCACTTGATCTATAAAGCCTAGCATATTAGATGCGGGACAAGGGGTCTCCCGAACCATGAGGTACCTGGTGCGCTTTAACCGGCCGCCACCGCCGGGTCGCGCGAATAGCGGCCACCGCATGCGGCGCACTGTCCTTTTCGTGTATATTCGCCTCGACCGATGCCCACTTTCTACGACCGCTTTGTGGAGTGCTCCCAGCGCTGGCCCGACAACGTCGCGCTCGAAATCCAGCGTCACGACCACCTCGAGAGCTGTACCTATGCCGAGCTTCGCCGAATGGCCGAATCGGTCGGGCGCTGGATCATGGAAAGCGGCTTCCCGCGCGGCTCCCGGCTGGCCATCGTGGCTGACAATCATCCCCGCTGGGTGGCCGCCTATCTGGGAATCATTGCCTCGGGCTGCGCCGCTGTGCCGCTCGACACCGCGCTGCATGCGGACCAGGTCACCAAGCTGCTGAAAGACAGCGGCGCCTCCGCTGTATTCGTCGATGCGAAACATGTTCCCGTCACGCGGCCCGCAGCGGCCGAACTGAACCTGGGTCTCATCCTGATGGATCCGGATCGCATGACCAGCCAGTCGATCCAGGAACACTGGCGGGCCAACTTACCAGCGATCTTCCGTGAAGGACCGGCCCGTTTCACGCCCGCGGCCTCGAATAGCTACGATCTCGCCGCGCTGATCTACACCTCCGGTACGACGGCCGACCCCAAAGGCGTCATGCTGACCCACGCCAACTTTCTGGGCGAAGTTGAGGCCGTCTTCAACTGGGTGGACATCGGGCCTCCCGATACCTTGCTCGGGGTGCTGCCCATGTTTCATGTGCTGGCGCAGATGGCCAATCTGTTGCTCCCGCTGGTGAAAGGCTCCCGCGTCGTCTATCTGGAGACCCTGAACACCACCGAACTCATGCGTGCCCTGAGCGAGCGGAGCATCACGGCATTTGCTGTCGTCCCACAGTTTTTCTACCTTATTCACGAACGCATTTTCGAGGAAATCGCCAAACGAGGGCCGCTCACCCAGAGGGTGTTCGCTGCCCTGGTTGCGTTCAACCGGACGCTGCGCCGAGTGGGCATGAATGCTGGGCCCGTTCTTTTCCGGAAGATTCACAAAACGCTCGGGCCGAAGATGCGTTACCTGGTGACCGGCGGATCGCGCTTCGATCCTGCCATTGCGCGCGAGTTTCACGATCTTGGCATTGACGTCCTGCAGGCGTACGGCCTGACCGAAACCGCCGCGGCCGTCTTTGCCAATCCCCCTAACGACATCGTCATCGGCTCGGTCGGCCAAGCGTTGAAGGGCGTAGAAGCTAGGATTCTCGATCCCCAGCCTCAAGAGGATGGCGGACCCGCCGTGGGCGAAGTACTGCTCAGGGGCCCGGTCGTGATGAAGGGCTACTGGAATCGCCCCGACGCGACGGCCGCAGCTCTCCGCGACGGCTGGCTCTATACCGGCGACCTCGGCTACTTTGACGCGCGCGGCAACCTGTTTCTCACCGGTCGCAAGAAAGAAGTGATTGTCCTCAGCAACGGCAAGAACATTTATCCCGAGGAGATCGAAGCGCATTACGGCAAATCCCAGTTCGTGAAGGAAATTGCGGTCGTTGGCTTGGAAGGCAAGCCGGGTGAAGGCGGCGACCGGCTGCACGCCGTGATCGTTCCCAATTTCGACGTGCTGCGGCAGAAGAAGATCGTCAACGCCAAGGAAGTCATCCGCTACGACATTGAAGGCTTGTCGCAACGGATCGCTTCCACGAAACGTATCGGCAGTTACGAAATCTGGCAGGAAGATCTGCCGCGCACCACCACGCGCAAAATCAAGCGCTACGAAATTGAGAAACGGGTAAGGGCAAACCAGGCGAGGAAGGTCGCCGACGATTCGGAACTGCCAGCGGAGAAGCCTCTGACCGCGGATGAACTCGCGTGGCTCGATCAGTCTGACATACAGCGCGGCCTGGCCATCGTGTGCACGGCCCTCCACAGTGCTCCTCCCAACCTAAGGCCGACCCATAACCTGGAGCTGGATCTGGGCCTCGATTCCATGCAGCGCGTCGAACTGCTCAGCCGGCTCGAAGAAGAACTCGGCGGCAACGTGGAGGAGTCGCAGCTTGCCGAAATCTACACCGTCCGCGATCTGCTCGATGCCGTTCTGGCAAGCGCCGCCAGCGGTGACACCCCCGCAACCCGCACAGCTGTTGCCGGCTGGAAGGCAATTCTGGCGGAAGACCCGACGGACCCGGAGGTGCTCGCGCTGAAAGATCCTGCGCCCGGCTTCGAGACCGTGTTGTATCCGTTGTCGCGCGTCATCCAGATGATCTCGCGCGATTTGTTTCACTTGCGCGTGTCCGGGCTGGAGCGCCTGCCGCGGCACGGCCCGTTCATCCTTTCTTCCAATCACCAGAGCTACATTGACCCGCTAGTCCTGACTGGCATGCTACCGAAGGAGATCATGGAAAATGTTTTCGCGGTGGGAACCAGCGATATCTTCGGTCAGGGACTTATGCGGCGAGTGGCGCCCTGGCTGCGCGTGATCGTGCTCAACCCCGACGCCAATCTCGTGCCTGCTATGCGTGCCGGCGCCTTCGGCCTGAAGCATGGACGCGTGCTGATTCTCTATCCCGAGGGCGAGCGTTCCATTGACGGAACGCCGCGAATTTTCAAAAAAGGCGCGGCGATTCTTTCCATCCACATGCAGGCGCCGATTGTGCCCATAGCGATTGAGGGCTTTTACGAAGCGTGGCCGCGCGGCAAGAAGTTTTTCCAGAAGATTACATCTCTGCGGATGGTATTCGGGGAACCCATTTGCCCGCCGCCGGAAGCCGAGGCGTCGGAAGCCGCCTATGAAAAGCTCACGGCCGAGTTGAGGGGGCGGATCGTCGAAATGTGGGAAAGACTCCGAGCTGTCTAGTGAGCTAAGGTTTACGCTCCCGCGGTCGCCGCCTGCCCGCCAAAGGCCTTGGAAAACGCGTCCAGAACCAGCGAATCGTAACGGCCGCTTGACCGCCGGACTACCTCCTGTCCCGCTTGCGAAGGCGACACCTTCGCCCCGCTTTGCCCGCTGATCAAAGCTTCGTATTCTTCGGCCAGACCTAGAACCTGCACTTCAAACGGGGCCTCGCTGATCTTGCCCCCGCTTTGCCGCAATTGCCTCTCCGTGAGAAAGATCGGGATCGCACGGCGCAGCGAACTGCCGAGCGCGCTCGCCCTCGAAAGCGACCGCTTGCGTTTCTGTCTTTTCCGCGTCAGATCGTCTGCCGACACCTGCGCTGCCTTGTACAACACCTCGTTCGGGATTCCCAGTTCTTTCAGATTGAACAATAGTGCGGCCGTACGCAGGTCTTCAATGCTTCCGGAATCCAGGCCAAGGGTCTCGCCAATCTTGGTGGCACACATCGAGATGCGATACGCGTGCGCCTCGCTGTATTTCTGGTTGGCCAGAAAATTCTGCAGGATCACCAGCATCCCGTCGTAGCCGTCTTCCATCTCGCGCAAGGTCTGCTGGTTGCGCTCGTACAGCGTACCCGTGACGTATCCCGCCACCATAAGAACTCCACCCCACACCGTAAGGTCAAACCAGCGGGGATCAAAGGGCAACTCTACCCCCCCTTTGAACATCGTCGGATTCATGTAGGTCAGCAAGATGACCAGCACAACGCTGGCAACTGCTGTCAGAGTTGCATGACGGCGGCCGAAATAAAAAGCGGAAAAGAGCGTCGGAAGGAAATAGAAAACGAGGGCCATGCGCTGCGACGCCACCAGGAAATTCAACATCGCAGCAATCACGACCAGAAACAACAGCAGCCAAAGTTCCGGATTAATCTTGCGCACAGTGCCTCCGGGGCAGAGGTACCAGACCCGGAGCAGAGAAACTCCGGGTCCCAGTCTTCCCGTTCTATGACATTTTCAAACCGGCGGAGTGGAATCCCAAATTACCGAGGTAATTGGCCTTTGGGATTCCCCTATCGGGCGCGTGGATGCGTCCGGTCGTAAACCTCAAGTACATGCTTCATCGAAAGCTGCGTATAGCGCTGGGTCGTGGCCAATCGCTCGTGACCAAGCAGTTCCTGGATGGCCCTCAGGTCCGCACCTTCCTCCAGCATGTGTGCGCCGAACGCGTGGCGCAGGGTATGGGGATGCACGTCGGGAGAGAGCCCCTTGGCCACGGCAATTTTCTTGATGATCCGCCCCACGCTGCGCGTAGTCAGCCGCCCGCCGCGTTGATTGATGAGTAGCGCCGGCGTGTTTTTGCCAGTTTCCCCGAGCGTTGCCTGCCGTGCGGGAAGGTACACTGCCAGCGCGCTTTTGGCCGACTCACCAAACGGAACATAGCGCTCTTTCTTTCCTTTGCCGCGAATCAGGATCGCCTCCGCACTCAGCCGAATGTCAGCGAGGTTGATACCCGTCAGCTCCGAATTGCGGATGCCGCAGCCATAGAGCAGTTCGAGCATCAGCCGGTCGCGCTCGGGAAAGGCCGCCGCTTCGGGCATTTCCCCGTCCAGCACCGCATTCATCTCTTCGATCGTCGGCACTCGCGGCAGTTTCTTGGGCAGCCTGGGCGTCGCCACCAGTTTGGCCGGATTCTGTTCCACCACGCCTTCCTGGGCCAGCCAGCGATACAGGGAACGCACTGCCGCCAGCGACCGCGCCACTGAAGTCTTGCTCAGCCCTTTCTCGTAGAGCTGCGAGAGAAATCCGCGGATTGCGATGTGGTCGATCTGTTTCCATCCGCGCGAGCCGGTGTAGGCCGCGAAGTTGGCCAGATCGCCGCTGTAGGCCTTAATCGTATGGGGCGAAGAATTGCGCTCGCGCAGGTGGCGGAGAAAGTCTGCCACCCCGCGACTGACGACCGTGCCTGCCCTATGTGCTGCCATTGGCGATTGATGATTGTTGATTGTTGATTGTTGATTGAAAAACCAGCCAAGCGTCGTCCCGGTCGATGCGTTTCAATCAACAATCAAAATTCAACAATCAACAATTCGTTCTCTTCGCCCTCGGATGATGCTTCTGATACACAGTCCGCAGCCGGTCGAGCGCCAGGTGCGTGTACACCTGCGTGGTCGAGATGTCCGCGTGGCCGAGAATCGTCTGCACCGTACGCAGGTCCGCGCCGTTTTCCACCATGTGCGTGGCGCAGGAGTGCCGCAGCATGTGCGGCGATGCACGCCGACCGGATGCCGCCGATGCCGCCCGCACCATCTGCCACACCCGTTGCCGCGTCAGTTGGTGCCCTCCGCGCGCGATAAACAGCGACGGAGAGCTTCTCAGAACAACGCCAGTGGGTGCCCCATCCTTGCCGCGTTCTTTGCGGCAAGGGTGGGAATCGACCAGCACCGGCCTCGCCTCCGCCAGATACTGCGAAAGAGCATCCTGGGCGGACTTCCCCAAAGGCACCACCCGCTCCTTATCGCCTTTGCCACGAACCAGCATGTATCCCGCTTCCAGCTTCAAATCTTCGAGCTTGGCGTTGATCATCTCCGAGACGCGCAACGCCCCCGCATAAAATACTTCCAGCATGGTGCGATCGCGCACAGCCAGCGCCGCTGACTCTTTCGTTTGGCGGCCTACGGCCCGGCTTCGGGCAAGAGGAGCTGCTAACGTCGTCTCCATCTCGTCTCGCGCCAGCGCCTTGGGCAAGACTTTCCACTGGCGCGGCGACTCTATATTCAGCGTGGGATCGTGCTCGATCCGTTTGTCGAGAAGGAGATAGCGATAGAGATGCCGCAACGCCGAAAGCTTCCTGCCTACGCTGCGCCCGTCCACCTGATAAGAGAAAAGCTGCTCGAGGAACTCGCGCACATCACTGCGCCGCGCTGTCAGCAGCGGGCGTTTCCGCTTCTCCAGAAACCCGGCAAACTGGCCGATGTCGGTCGTGTACGCGCTGATCGACAACGCTGCCAGCCCTTTCTCGATACGCAGATAGTCGAGAAATCCGGAAAGGACGCGCGCATTCGCTTCGGAAGCCATACCAGGAAGAAACTTAGTATGCGCGTTATCGGACATAGAGAAAAGTAATGAAGAAGGTGCAAGCGGGGATGCCGGTGCAGAGACGTAGTTACCTACTCTGTCCCACTTCGCGCAACAATTCCACCGCCGAAAGAGCCCCCTCCGGCGTTTCTTCGTGTTTGAAATACGCGAACACATCGCGGCCCGCAGCCAGATGCTGAGTGATCCGTTCGACCATCGACCGCCGCTCCTCCCCCGTATAACTCGGCTTGCGGAAGCGGTAATAGACGATTGCGGCCGTCGCCACATCGGGGGTGGTCATCGTTTCGGTTTCAGCCACGCACAACGCGGCGTTGCTCGCCTTGAGCACTTCCCAGGTAGAATCGGCGAACCACGTCGTGTGCCGAAATTCAAACGCTGCCGGCACGGTACGCGGCAAGATTGCCAGGAAATCCCTGAGCAGCGCTGCGTCGGCTTTCAGATTGGGCGGAAGTTGGAACAGAACCGGCCCGAGTTTTCCAGCCGCGGCCAGGGGTTCAATCGTCGCCAGAAATCTCGGCACAAAATCCTCAGTCCCTTTCAGCCGCTTGATGTGCGTGATGACCTGGTGCGCCTTGACGCCGAAGCGAAAATGCGCGGGCGTCTCGTTGAGCCAATTCTGGATGGTGGTTTCCTTAACCAGTTGACGGAAGGTGAAATTCACTTCCACCGTGTTAAGCCGCGTCGCGTAGTGGCTGAGGAATTTCTTCTGCGCCAGCTTGGCCGGATAAAAATCCGGCTTCCAGCTTGGGTAAGCCCATCCCGACGTTCCTGCAAAGAGTTGACTCATTTCTGTGCCTCTGTGTTGTGAATCATCGCCGTTTCGACCGGGTTCGCGGCGGGTGTCCCATCCTTGCCGCCTTCTTTGCGGCATGGGTGGGGACTTTCGTCGTTTCCATTGCCTCTGCCACAGCCGCAGGCTCGCTTCCGGTCTTCTTAAGGTCCGGCAGTCGCTGCTTCAGCTCGAGTACGGGCTCGAACAGGTCCCCCATCTTCTCAAAGCGCGCCACCACTTGCGCCGCCTCGAAAACAAGCAGGCCGGCATCTTTCTTCTTGAGGGCGCGCTCGACCTCGTCCCAGCTTACCGGAGTAGAAACCGTCGGACGCTCCCGGGCCCGCAGCGAGTACACCGCTATCGTCGTCTTGTGCTCGTCGTTCTGGCTCCAGTCCACAAACACCTTGCCGGTACGGGCCTGCTTGCTCATCTCCGACAACACCAGCTCAGGATGCTCATGCTCCAGCAGTTGCGCCAGCGCGTGCGCAAAAAGCTTGGTTGCATCGTAAGTGGTTGGCGTGTTGAGCGGCACATAAATCTGCAGCCCTTTCGACCCGGAAGTCTTGGGAAAACTCCGCAGTCCGAAGTGCTCGAAGATCTCGCGCAGCCACAGCCCTACCTGGCAGCATTCGACGATGTTCGCCGGGGGCCCGGGATCGAGATCGAACACCATCTCTGTCGGACAGGTGACGTCTTTCGCCAGCGCCAGCGACGGATGCAGTTCCAGCGCTGCCAGATTCGCCAGCCAGACCAGCGTCGCCAGATCATCGGTCAGCACATAATGAATCGTCCGCCGGTTGTGCCCGCTCCAGATCGGCGCCGTCTTCACCCAGTCGGGCCGATGCATGGGAGCGTTCTTTTCGAAAAAGGGCTCGCCGTCCACGCCGTCCGGATACCGCTTGCGCGTCAGCGCCCGTCCCGCCAGATGCGGGATGATCGCCGGCGCGATGCGCACGTAGTAGTCGATTACGTCTTTCTTGGTGAAACCCGCAGCCGGGTACATCACCTTCTCGAGATTGGAAAGCTTGAGGTGCCTGCCCTGGATGTCGACGCTGGAATCCATGCGCACTCATTGTGCCCAAAAAGAGGAAAAAGCGCCAAATCGCCCAGCGCGACCAGCCTAAATCCCTTCCTGAATTTTCATTCCTCGTGCTGTGGCGGCGAGACTTCGCAGTCCGGCAGTGAGACCCCGTTTGACAACTTCCCTTGCCTCCACGTACTTTCAGACTTCTGCCTCTCCTGTCCGTCCAAAACATATCAGTGTCATGCGTGCCCCCGGAGGTCCCATGGAAAGCTGCCTGATGCAACGTCCCGTAAAGCGCGACTCCCTCCACCACCGTGCCCTCCAGTTCGGCGCTCTTGTGCTCCTGCTCGCGGCCATGGCGGCCGCACAGGACGTAGCTTCCTTCGAGAAGCGCATCACCGTCAAGACGCTCCCCAATGGGTTGACCATCCTAATCTGCGAGCGCCCCGAAGCGCCCGTCTTCTCCTTCTTCACGCTGGTGGATGCAGGCTCCACGCAAGACCCCATGCGCGCCACTGGACTTGCCCACATGTTCGAGCACATGGCCTTCAAGGGCACTGACACGATAGGCACGACCAACTATGCTGCGGAAAAGCCTGCGCTGGCCAAGGTCGAAACCGCCTACGCCGCCTACATCGCTGAGCGCGACCAGACGGTCGGACGTGACGAAACCAAGCTGAAACAACTCGAACAAGCCTGGAAAGACGCCATCGCCACTGCCGACAAATTCGTCGTCAGCAACGAATTCGGCAAGATCGTCGAGCAGAACGGCGGCGAAGACATGAACGCCAGCACGAGTTACGATGAGACCGAATATCACTACTCGCTGCCCGAAAACCGCCTCGAACTCTGGGCCTACCTCGAGTCCGAGCGCTTTCTGCATCCCGTGCTGCGTGAGTTCTACAAGGAGCGCAACGTCGTGATCGAAGAGCGCCGCATGAGCACCGACAGCCGTCCGATCGGCCGCCTCATCGAACAGTTCACGGAAGAGGCGTTTGCCGCCCATCCTTATCATCGCCCGACCATCGGGTGGATTTCGGACCTGAACACGTTCTCCGCTACCGAGGCGCAGAAATTCTTCGACCAATACTACGTTCCAGCGAACATGGTGGTGGCCGTCGCCGGCGACGTGAAGGCCGCACAGGCGCTGCCCATGCTCGAGAAGTACTTCGGCCGTCTGCCTTCACGCCCGAAACCTGACGAGACCACGACCACCGAGCCGCCGCAGAACTCAGAGCGCAGAGTCCTACTCAAAGAGCCTTCGCAGCCGATCTACATCGAGGGCTATCACCGTCCCGACTATCGCAGCAAAGATGACGCCGTCTTCGACGCAATCAGCGACCTCATATCCGAAGGCCGCACCTCGCGTCTTTATCGCTCGCTGGTGCGCGACAAGAAGATCGCATCCTTCTCCGAGGGATTCACCGGATACCCGGGCAGCAAATATCCCCACTTGTTTGCGTTTCTTGCCGCGCCCCTTCCCGGTCACACGCCGCAGGAAGTCGGCGACGCCATTCACGCCGAAATCGACCGCCTGAAAAAAGAGGACATCAGCGACGACGAACTCAAGATGATCAAGACCCGCGCCAAGGCGAACCTGATCCGCGGGCTGGCCGATAACCAAGGCCTGGCCATGCAACTCGCGACTTACCAGACCCGCTATGGCGACTGGCGCGAGCTTTTCCGCTCGGTCGATCGCATTGACCAGGTCACCAAAGCCGATATCCGGCGCGTCGCCAACGAAGTCTTCGCCGACAACAACCGCATCGTCGGCATCATCGAAACCAGCGGCGCTCCTCCCGGTGAAAGCGGCCAGGGAGCAAGTGATTCCGGCGATCAGGGAGGTGCGCGATGATCACGTCGCGCGCCATGAAGTTGACCGTTTTCACTGCCGTCCTGCTTGCAGTCACGGCTTTCCGATACTTGCCACAAGCCTCAGCTCAAGCAGCGCCTCAAGTCGCCTCTTCGTGGAAGCAGATCCCCATCCCTCCTCTGCCAGCTTTTCATCCGCCGCAGCCTAAGCGTGTCGAACTCGCAAACGGTATGGTGATTTTCCTTCAGGAGGATCACGAACTGCCGCTCATTGACGGCTTCGCGCGCATCCGTGGCGGCTCGGTCAACGAACCTGCCGCAAAGAGAGGGTTGGTCGACATCTACGGCGAAGTGTGGCGCACCGGCGGCACCAAGTCGCAAACCGGCGACCAACTCGACGACTTCCTCGAAATCCGCGCCGCCAAAGTCGAAACTGAGGGCGGTTCTGACTCCACCACCCTTAGTTTCTCTTGCCTCAAAGGCGATCTCGATGATGTCTTCAAAATTTTCGCCGATTTGCTGCAGAATCCCGAGTTCCGCGCCGACAAGATTGACATTGCCCAGAAGGGTGAATATGACGGCATCTCCCGCCGCAACGACGAACCGAGCGAAATTGCCTATCGCGAATCCGTCAAGCTGGCTTACGGTGCTGACAATCCTTACGCACGCGTTCCCGAATATGCGACCGTTGCTGCCGTCACGCGCCAGGATTTGCTCGACTGGCACGCCAAGTACGTCCACCCCAACAACATAATCCTGGGCATCAGCGGGGATTTCGACTCCGCTACCATGGAAGCCCGTCTGCGCGCGGCTTTCGACGCCTGGCCCAAAGGTCCTGCAGCTCCGAAGAATGAAATCCAGTACTCTCCCGCCAAGCCGGGCTACTATCTCATCCCCAAGGAGGACGTGAACCAGAGCAATATCAACATGGTCGCGCTCGGCATTACCCGGGATAATCCCGACTACTACGCCGTCAGCGTCTTCAACCAGGTCTTCGGCGGCGGCTTCTCCTCGCGCCTGTTCAATGACATTCGCACCAAGCGCGGTTTGGCTTACGGCGTCGGCGGCGGCATCGGAACCAACTTCGGCCGTCCCGGCATCCTGCAGATTGAGATGGGCACGAAGAGCCAGAGCACGATCGAAGCGATTCAAGCCGTCCGCGAAGACATTGACAACCTGGCTCGCCAACCCATCACTGACGAGGAAATCCAGCGCGCCAAAGACGCCATCCTCAACGCATTTGTTTTTCGTCTCGATTCGCCCGACAAGATTCTCGGCGAGCGCATGGTCTATGAGTATTACGGATATCCTCCCGACTGGCTCGACCGATACCAGGCCGAAATCAAGAAAGTGACGGCTGCCGATGTGAACCGCGTCGCCGCCAAGTATCTGCACAAGGACCAACTGGCCGTGCTGGTCGTCGGCAACACGAAGGACTTCGACAAGCCGCTCTCCTCGCTCGGTGCAGTGAAGGAGATCGACATCACGATTCCGCCTCCGCCCGCGTCCGCAACATCACCCTAAGATGAAGCACAAGAAAGGGGACGGCAGTCATTGACGCTTTGAGTTTTGAGGTGATTTAACGCAGGCTATGCAACCGCGCGCAAAAGCACACCTCTACAAAAATTATGGCCCGGCAGTTGCCCGCCGGGCCGTTGATGCGAAACGACCCTGCTCCGTCAGAAACGATAGATTCCTGCGAACTCCATTCTGCGGGGGTTGGTGAGGCTCACGGAATAGTTGCCGAAAGACGAAGGCACATCCCACTCATCCGACATGGAGAAAGCGTCGAAGCGGACGTTATTGAACACATTAAATACGCTCCAGCGCAGCTCGAAGGACTGATTTTCAGTGACCTTCCACCGCTTGGAGAGATTCATGTCGGTCGCGAAGTAGCCGTCGCCCCGGATGGGGTTCTTCACGCCGCTTTCACCCGGATAGGCATAATCGAACCCTGCCCTTGCCTGCGCCGGGTTCTTGAAGATGTTCGGAACGCCGTTGATCATAGTGGTGCCTGTCTTGATTGGCGCACCAGTCAGATCCGACCACCCCATTTCGTCCCAATTGGTTGGCCACACGTATCCCTGGAAGACGCTGTCTGGGAAACCGGTGGTCCAGCGCGTGGTGCCACCAAGCTGCCAGCCGCCAATGATGGCGTCAACCAGTTTGCTGGCGTTCCCGGCAAAGGCTTTTCCGCGGCCGAAGGGCAACTCGGCAACCCAGTAGCCGTTGATCTGATGCCGAAGATCGGCGTCACCGGGGCCATACATTTGACCCGGGCTCCACGCGTTGATCACGCTGTCAGTCAGGTAATGGACCCCGCGTTCCGCCGTGGACTCGACGTCCAAGGCCTTGGAGTAGGTGTAGTTCAGACCAAACGTCACTCCGTGGGACGTCTGCTTGTTGAGACTGACCTGGAGGGCGTTGTAGTTCGACCAGGCGATCGAGCGCCAGGTATACCATGACGAATATTGGCTGTTGTAGTAACTCAACAGGCCGGATTGAGGTGCGGTCGGGAAACCGTAATAGTCGATATTGAAGATCCCGGACGTCTCGTTGTAAAGGTTGCCGCAACCCGGGCCGAAGACGTCATACACGGCCTCCAGCAGGCTGGTGGTTGAATTCCCCGACGAGCAGAGCGTGTACGAGGATTGGGGTACAAGCATGTTCTGCCAATACGCTGCTGTCGGCCCGATGGTCGAAGCATTAATGCTGCTCTCCGGGGTGTTCTGGCGCCACAAGGACGACAACTGCCGGGCCGCAGCAAAGTAACTGATCCCGGATTTCGGATCGACCAGGTTCATGGGTGCGGCAACGTCATCGAGCGCGAGGAGGCGGTGGGAAAAGTGCCCCACGTAGGCCACGTCGAGCGTCATTTTGCCGGGCAACTGTCGTTGCACAGAGAAGTTCACGGCATACGAGTATGGAGTTTTGATCGACTGGTCAATGCCGTGTGCGATGAGGACCGAGCCCGCGGGCGGCGTCGATCCGTCCGGGAAGTTAAAACTGGCGGGAGGGATTAGGCTCTGTTGACAACAAGTTGCCAAGAGCGAGAGCGGGATCACGTTCATGTCGGACAAATTCGGGCCGATCCGAGGCGAGGCCCTCAGGTCGAGAGAGCCGGATGGGTTCGAGACCTGCGTGGAAAGGCCGTACTCGCCCGCCCCACTATAGGATTGAGCCAACTCAGGGCCGAAATTCTGGTAGTACATGCCCGCGCCGGCCCGAATCGAGGTTTTATCCTCGCCGAAAAGTTTGCTCAAGAAGCCCGAATCCGCATGCGGCGTCCAGGCGATGCCCAGGCGGGGAGCGAAATTCTTGGTCTGGGAACTATACAGGCCGGGCTTGCCATACACCGAACCCGCAGGTCCAAAGCCAATGAGCGCGCCGCCCAGGACCTGGTTGTCCGGGATCCCTGCGTACATCGCTTTCTGGCGCTGATTGAACCATTTGCCGATGTTTACGGTTGGAGTCACCTCCTGTCCGGCGGTCTCGGTCATGGGCGTCATGAGCTGGTAATTCAGACCATAGGTGACGGAGAGATTGCGGCTCACCTTCCAGGTGTCCTGGAAAAACAGGTTGTAGTTGTCGACCGCCCAGTGGCGGACGATAGGCAGACCCTGGCCGAGCTGGGTTGCGCTGGTAGCTCCAACCTTGTAGTTGAAGGAACCGTCGACTTCACTTTCTATGCCCATCAAAGCAGCCAGGGGGAAGTCGTAGGCGTGGTTGAAGCCGATGTCCACTGCCGGGAAAGCGACGCCGGCGGTGCAATTACTGGAGCCCGGATTCTGCGCCAGACATGCGGGATTCAGGAAATCGTTCTTGTTGGCAAAACCTCCCGCGGCGATCCAGTCGGCATTCGTAAGGGCGTCGCTGAAGACAGGAGCGTAGTCGTAACTATTCAGCCGGGAGAGCAGGAAATTGAAGCCGAACTGGAAGCTGTGCGCACCTTTGTTCCAATCGACGGTGTCCACAATGTTGTGCACCGGGGCGGTGTCGCCATAGGAGTAGACAATACCCTGGTCCAAGTCGCGCATGAACACCCACGGTTGGTTGGCATTTCCGTTCACCCCAATACTCTCGCGCGTCAGGCCATAGCGGATATTGTTGACGAGGTGCGATCCCCACAGGCTGGTGTAACCAGCGACAAAGCCCTTGGAGAGGGCAATACTCTTCGTCTCCGGCGGCCGGCCGGGAAGGAACGGAGCATTGCCATAGTTGTCGTCCACGGCGGTCCCGCGGAAGAAAAGCGTGTGATTGCCGTTCTGGGTGAGCTTGTAATCGAGCCGCCCGGTATACCAGTTCTCGCGCGTGGTCGTCGGCGCGGCAAAGCGGTAGCCGGCGAAGTTCGGGGCGTCGCCGTAGCTGAGATCGTTCGCCGTCGGGTAGGTTGCGAAGTACGCGAGCGCTCCGCCGCTGGGGCCGACGCCGGTCGGATCCATGGCTGCAAGCTCCGCTGGTCCCAGGCCGTAATAACCGTAGTTGCTGTCAGGCGATAATGTATGGGAAGACTTGGTGCCCTGCACGGTCATGCCGGGGCATACCTGCTGCGATGTTTGGATGACGTTTCCATTGTTGTCCACAGTCGGAGCGCACGCGTAAATGATCACGCCATCCTGCAAATTGGGGCTCGGAACCGCGCGCTCCACGCTGGCTCCTACGTTCTGCCGGTGGCCTTCGTAGTTGAAGAAGAAGAACAGGCGGTTCTTCCAGATGGGCCCGCCGATGGCTCCGCCATAGTTGTTCCACACCAGTTGTGTAGGCCGGTTGGGCAGCCCGGAACTCAGTTGCGAGTTCTTCAGGAACCAGTCGTTGGCCTCGCCAAGGCCGTTGCGGTTGAACTCATAGAGTGAGCCATGAAACTGGTTCGTGCCGCCTTTCGTGACCAGAGCGATCTGGGCTCCGGAAGAACGTCCCTCGCTGGCGCCGTAGTTGGATGTGGTCACGCGGAACTCGTCCACCGAAAACGGCGTGGTTGGCAGAACGCCATTGAAAGCGTAGCCGGCGAACTCGTTGTTATTGCTGACGCCGTCAAGCGAGATGTTGTTCTGATCGCTGCGCTCGCCATTCACCATGCCGGCACGCGTGTCGTAGTAGTCGGTCAGAATATTCTCGCCATTGAAGGCAACGCCGGGCTGCAGGCTGAGCAGGAGCACGGCATTTTCGGCGGGCAGCGGCAGGTTCTCGATTTCATTCGTGCCCATCGTCTGCCCCATGCTGGAATCGGTCGTGTTGAGCGTCGGCGCCTCGGCGGTGACCGAGACCACTTCGGCAATTGCGCCGACCTCCAACCGAGCATTGACGGTCGCGGGCAGGTCTACGCGCAGGAGCACGCCGGCTTCTAGATATTTCTTGAAGCCCTTTGCTTCCACGGTCAGGTTGTAAGTCGCGGGAAGCAATTCGACGAAAACATAAGTCCCGTCCGCGCCGGTTTGTGTTTGCCGGGTATAGCTCGTGCTGGGATTGACAACGGTCACTTGGGCTCCGCGAATCGCCGAGCCGGATGGGTCAGTCACCGTACCGCGAAGTGAGGTTGTGGCTTGTCCCCAAGTTGCTGTCGCGTACATGATCACACACAACAAAACGCTCAATCCCGAAAGCCTTTTCATAGACCTCCCCTTTCTCCTTTAGTCTCCGCTTTTGGCACGGAAGCCCTCAACTCGGACGCCTGTTCGCTGGCGAAAACCAGCAGCATCCATGTAGCCGTTGTGACAGCAACCGTATATAAACAAACGATGACAGGTGTCAAGCACTAATGCGACACACATTGAAACATCTGCTTTCACAGCCCTGCCTACGCGACCAAATGGCCGATGCCGGCTTTCGCCGAGCAATTGAATCTGTTCTGAAGATTGAGTAATTTAGTAATTGGGAAATTTGTGGCGCGAACCGCAGCGGATTCATCAATTCCCCAATTACTCAGCGCTCAATTACTCAATTTCCAAATCCTCTATAATCCCAACTGAATCCCATGGCCACTGCCTCGCCACCTGCCGGACACACCGCCCAGCCCTCAACTGTTGGGGTGCGGGTGCACAGATTCTGGCGTCGCGTTACCGAAGGCCTCGAGGTCAGCCAGCTCTGGTCGCAGTTTGAAACCGAAACCCGTGCCAGTTACCAGCTCTATTCCAAAGACGTCGCGGCCAAGACGCCGGAAGGCCTCACCACACGCGGGCGTCACGTGCATGTGATCAAGGAATTCTTCTGGGCGGTCTTTGAGAAACTCTCGCCCGCCCGCCGCGTACTGCTGCTGGCAGCGCTGGTCATGCTCTGCATTCCCCACGTTGGATTCAGCTACGAAGGTCAGGCTGGAAAAATCACTGGCGTCGAACTCGATCTCCACTTCTGGGCGGGACTCCTCCTGCTCATCCTGCTCATGCTCGAGATTGCCGATCGCGTCGTAATGAAGCGCGACCTGCAGATCGCGCGCGAGATCCAGACCTGGCTTCTTCCGGGCGCGCCGCCGCAGATTCCCGGACTGACCCTGGCCTATGCCACCCGCCCCGCGAATACGGTCGCCGGCGACTACTACGACGTCTTCCCGCGCCCAGGCAAAACGCCCGAGGAGAACCGAGTAGTCTTCGCCGTCGCCGATGTTGCCGGCAAAAGCATTCCCGCCGCCATACTCATGGCGACTTTTCAGGCGAGTCTCAAGACTCTCTCGACCGCGCAGGTCGCCTTGCCCGAACTTGCCGCCAACATGAACCGCTACGCTTGCACCAACAGCCAGGGCGGATTGCGCTTTACCACCGCTTTTCTCGCCTTGTACGACCCGATCAGCCGCAGCTTCGATTACATCAACGCGGGACACAACAATCCCATCCTGCGCCGCGCCAGCGGACAGATTGAGCGTCTCGACGTCGGCGGTCTACCCTTCGGCATTCAGCCCGACGTGACCTATGCATCCGCCAGCGTCACAATCGCACCCGACGACTGGCTGATCATTTTTACCGATGGATTGGTGGAAGCGGTCAATGCCAGCCAGGAAGAATACGGCGAGACGCGTGTGCTGGGCGTGATCGAAGCGGGGAAATCGGATGAGCCTGCTGCGATGCTCAACCGCCTCATGGCTGAGCTTGACCTCTTCGTCGGCACGACGCCCCAGCACGACGACGTCACCTGCATGCTGCTCAAGGCGGCCTGAGCGAGGAAAAATTATCCTGAAATATCGCGTCTCTGACAATGTCGGCGGTGTCAAGCACTTTTCGAGCACACTCCACCATGCACTCAGAGAAGAGCG
>OMOD01000122.1 GCA_900290255.1 Candidatus Sulfotelmatobacter kueseliae | reverse complement strand
AACTCAAACCGTAGCTTGGCCTGGCGGCCAAGCTGGTCTCAGAGGTTCTGATGACACACAATGGTACCCCCAGGTAGGTAGTTTCTTCCTGGATTCCCCCCGAATCGGTGATGACCACGACGGCGCGGCGCTGCAGAGCCAAGAATTCGATGTAGGGCAGCGGTTCCAAGAGGTGTAACTTTTCAACATTGAGCCCGAACGCGGCAATGCGTTGACGTGTCCTGGGGTGTACCGGAAAAATCACATCCAAGTCTTCGTTTATGTCAAGTAGGGATTGGAGAACGCTTTTCAGAGTTTGACTGTCGTCAACGTTGGATGGCCGATGAAGTGTGACTAGAGCATAGCGGTCAGGGAACCCATTCTTGGAACACTGTATTGCAGCAGGCAAAAGCCGTACCAAGGAATCAATCATGACATTCCCGACACGGTAGATCTTTCCCGGCGGAATGCCCTCATGCTCTAGATTCTTGTCTCCATCTTCGGAGGGAGTAAACAGAAAATCCGCGAGCCGGTCTGTGACGACCCGGTTGATCTCTTCCGGCATATTCCGGTCAAAGGAGCGGAGTCCAGCTTCCACATGGCCGATCCGGACACGTAATTTCGCGCACACTAGAGCCGCCGCTACCGTGGAATTGACATCACCATAGACCAGCACTACATCTGGCTTACGCTCCAGGACAACTGGCTCGAAACGGCTCATAATGTCAGCCGTTTGCCGCGCATGGCTACCGGAACCAACATCCAGGTTGACATCCGGTGCTGGAATTTCAAGCTGGGAGAAAAAGACATCTGACATGTTGGCGTCGTAGTGCTGGCCAGTGTGCACTAGTGTCTGCTGCACGCCTGCCCGCTTTCCGAGAGCGTGCAGCACAGGTGCAGCCTTCATGAAGTTCGGTCGAGCCCCGACAACGTGAAGAATATGCATAACTATTTCGGACTCCGATCGCCACCTTGCACGGTCCAGATGCCCTTAAGCTTCAACTTCGTACTCGAGACCATCGCCAGCAATCTTTGTGGAAGCACATTTGGCGCGGTCAGCACCGGGGCCTTCGATTCGCCACTGACCATCGTGACCTACGAAGCGCATTTTGCAGGTGCAGCCTGACTTGCAAAGGATCCCTCAAGAGTCAGTCGATGGGATAGCAATGTTCTAGCCAACCGGATGATCCGCGAGCCATTGCACAACCTGATCGGCGATCTCACTCGGCGAAGAAACGGGATAGAATACGTGTTCGATTCGTCCGCCTCGTATGATCAATGCCAGGGGTTTTAGGAACCGCATTCCATTGACCTCAAACGCCGGCAAGCGCAAGGCGTCACAAAACTTGAAGTCGACGTCGCTCAAAATCTCATAGGGAAGATGAAGCTGGTTTGCCATTTCATCTTGATATCCCTTTGTTTGAGTGCTCAGGCCGAACACTTCCGCCTGCAGCTCTAATAACAGCCCATAATGCTCCTGAAAACCACAGATTTCGTGCGTACAGCTGAGCGCTCCGGGGATGCCGTCCCATCCTCGCGGCAGCGATTTTTCTGGCACGCCGGTCATGGGATAGCAGTAAACCACTGTCCGAGCCGAACTTAGCCGCGAGAGGTCGACGAGTCCACCGAACGTCGAGGGGAGACAGATGTTGGGTATGGGCATACCGACTAGGTGATCCGCTGCTCCGTCATTGACGGGACGCGACAGATCGGGAGGCAAGGCAAAATCAGCGTTTTGCGGCATACCTGCCTGCTGGTGGCGTGTCGATTTGGATTATCGGTTTCTCAAGAAACTTCATTGTAATCGTCCGCAAACGTGAGGCACCTTGGAGACGTGATCGATATTAGCATGCCTATTCTCCGTGTCTCCGTGTCAAAAGAGGTGAACCCGCACCTGGGGCCCTGCGCTAACGGGGCAGCCAGAGCGGCGATCGTCAGAGAAGTTTCCTCGGTCTTCATTTCACTCGGTTCGCGTAGCCAAAAACCGCTTTCAGTTCCAGGAATTCTTCGAGCCCGGCTTCTCCCCACTCTCGGCCGTTGCCTGATTGTTTGTAACCGCCAAAACACGCGCTGAAATCGACCGGCGCACCGTTGATGTGCACGTTGCCGGCGCGAATCTGTCTCGCCACTTGGCGGGCACGCTCCAGATTGCCGGAAGTTACGAAGCCTGCAAGGCCATACGGAGAATCGTTTGCGATCCCGACTGCGTCGTCTTCGTCCTCATAGGGTAGGATGCAAAGAACAGGCCCGAAGATCTCCTCTCGTGCGATCGTCATGTCGTTGCGCACGTCGGCGAATACGGTTGGCCGTACGAAGTAGCCTTTGCTGATACCCTCCGGGCGACCGCAGCCACCGGTGACCAGAGTTGCGCCCTCTTCGATTCCCTGGTTGATGAGCCGCTGAACCTTTTCGAACTGGGCTTTGCTCACGAGTGGGCCGACCGTAGTGTCTTCCCTGCGCGGGTCACCAACTTTTGCCGCCTCGGCCTCTTGCTTTGCTGCCATCGCCGCCTCCGCCATCCTGGATTGCGGAACCAGCAACCGGGTGGGCGCATTGCAGGACTGACCGGCGTTGCGAAAGCACGCCCGCACGCCCTCTTTGACTGTCTTTATAAGATCAGCATCGCCCGAGACAATGTTCGCCGACTTGCCACCGAGTTCCTGAGTAACCCGCTTCACTGTCGGTGCGGCTGCCATTGCCACCGCCACACCGGCCCGCGTGGACCCAGTGAAAGAAACCATGGCCACGTCAGGATGCGAAGCCAGGGCAGACCCTACGGTGGGACCATCCCCGTTGACCAGATTAAAGACCCCCGGGGGGAGACCGGCTTCATCGAGAATCCGTGCAAACAGATAAGCTGAAAGCGGCGCCAACTCACTCGGTTTCAGGACCATCGTGCAGCCTGCCGCGAGGGCCGGTGCCACCTTGCAGGCAATCTGGTTCATTGGCCAATTCCACGGGGTAATAAGCCCGCACACTCCGATCGGCTCTTTCCGCATCAGAGTCGAACCCTTGAGTTCCTCGAATTTGAAGTGTTCCAGAACCCTTGCCGCCTCTGCCAAGTGCGCCAGCCCCGCCGGAACTTGCGCCTTTCGTGACAACGATATCGCAGCCCCCATTTCCAGAGAAATGGTTTCAGCCATCTCGTTACTCTTCGCCTGGTAAACCTCAATGATCCTGTGCAAGAGAGCCAAGCGTTGCTCAGGGCTGGTCTCTGAGTATGGCGTGAACGCTTTCTTGGCTGCGGCCACAGCGATAGCAACGTCAGCGGCACTGCCGAGCTTAATGGTTGCGATGGGCTCCTCATTGGCTGGATTCGTGACTGTAAGATCCATCCCTTCGGCTGGATTCACCCACCTCCCATCGATATAGAACTGGCGGCAATCTCTCATGTTTCCATTCTACTTTGTGAGGGGCCGGAGGTCAGGCGACTGTTGCAATGTCCTGAGCCGTTTTCCAGCACTTCGCACGCCAATGGCAGCAGGGTCAAAACAGTAGCATAATCAATTCATAAGGCCGTAATTTCGATTACTCAACTGACTGGATGAAATATCGTTCGAAAGACTGCGCGCAGCTGCACAGTGTCTTAGCGATTCTAATGCTCCTCGTGTTTCAATCTGTTTGCCCAGCCTGCCGGGATAACAATGTTAGGAGAGTACGCTTGAAATTGGAGGATGCCCCCACCGAAAAACGGCTGGCTTTGAAAAGTCCTGCTCCGGTTCCTCCTGTGTGTCCAGCGGCGGGCATCGCCCAGCTCAAGCGATCACAGCCCGGGATGGGCGATCACAGGGTGATCCTCACGTGGAACGCCAGCGCCCCCTCGGGCAACCCCGACAGCACGGGTGTAGGCTACTGCCTGTATCGGAGCCAGAAGAGGAAAGCGGCAAGAAAGAATCCCACATGCAGCGAGTGCGAACAGATCAACTCCACCCCCGTAGTCGGCACAGCTTGTGTGGACGATCTCGTGCAGGACGGAGCCACTTATTTCTACGTTGCAACCGCGATCAGTAGCAGCGGACAGCTCAGTTCCTCTTCGAATGAAATTACTGTTGCAATCCCACGCGGCAAACAGAGCGCCGCCCTCCCCTCCACCGCCTCGCCTCTTTTCTGTCGCGGCCAAGCCAGTTCGAAATGAGCGCCCCACCTGATTGGCGCGGGGCTCAAGGACGTGAACTGTGCCACTGTAGTGTCATTGACTGGTGAATTGCACTGTCGTAACGTACCGACTACGGGCTACGGGTGAATCAGTGAGTTCGAAGACCTTGACTTGCGGATCCGGTACGACCCGTTGTCCGCCAGCGGAATCACGCATTCGAGAATGTTGCAGGAGCGAGGGAGGAGTATGGCAGTCGAGGGCGGTTGGTCAAAAACTTGGACCTACTTCGAGGATAAGTGGCATGAAGGCAACGTGCCGATCATGGGTCCACGCACCCATGCCGCCTGGCTCTGTTCGCTGGTGTTTGACGGTGCGCGGGCGTTTGAAGGCGTCACGCCCGACCTCGACCTTCATTGTGCGCGCGTGAATGAATCGGCAAAGAAGATGTTTCTTAAGCCGACGGTTTCAACCGAAACCTGGGTCAACCTCGCGCGGGAAGGGATTGCACGATTCGACAAGAATGCGGCGCTTTACATCCGGCCCATGTACTGGGCGGAGAAGGAGGGGCCATGGGTACAAGCCCATGATCCGGAGTCGACTCGTTGGTGTCTCTGCATCTATGAAGCGCCCATGCGTCCGCCGAAAGGGTTCTCGATTACATTGTCCCCGTTTCGCCGGCCCACGCTGGACACCATGCCGGTCGATGCCAAGGCCGGATGTCTCTATCCCAACAATGCTCGCGCACTTTTCCACGCCCACGCACGGGGCTTCGATAATGCAATTGTCTGTGACGTACTGGGAAACGTCGCAGAGCTCGCCACATCCAATATTTTTATGGCGAAGAAGGGTGTTGTTTATACGCCTATCCCCAACGGAACCTTCCTGGCCGGGATAACCCGCCAACGAGTAATCGGGCTGCTGCGCGAAGCGAGTGTGACCGTGGTGGAGAAGATTTTGACATATCAGGATTTCGAGTTGGCAGACGAGATCTTCTCGACGGGGAATTATTCCAAGGTTGTGCCCGTGACCCGAATCGATGGCCAGTTTCTTCAACCCGGACCCATCTATGCCAAGGCCCGAGAACTCTATTGGTCATTCGCCCACTCATCTTCGGCGATTCGGCTGTGACCCGACCGTGCATAAATATGGTTTGCGCAGGTACGGGCCAACCGGTCGGTAGGTTTCTGCGAAAGAGGCGTGTAGAACAGGTGGCGGGCGCGGCGCCGATCCTGTGTCGGGAAATCCAGTGACAAACCGAGCGCGATATATCGAGTTGTCTGCTCTTGTCGCCGGATCCCTGGTCGTCTGGTGGCACCCAATTGCCGCCAACTTGAAACTTGCTCTGAGCAGCGATGCACACACTCATATCCTGCTCATCCTGCCGCTGAGTATGGCGCTGGTTTATCTTGAAGGCAAAGAAGCGCGGCTGACTTTCGAGTCGAGAGGACGCTTGGGCGCGATCTTATTGACTGCAGCCCTACTCCTCCGGGCTGTCAGCGCTTGGACCACTGGGCACCTATCTCCTAACGACTTCTTATCGCTGAGCATATTTGCGCTTGTCATTTGGTGGATCGGCTGCGTAATCCTCTGCTTTGGACTGCAGACTTTCCGATCCCTTCTGTTTCCCCTGTGCTTTCTGTTCCTGGTAGTTCCCTTCCCCGAACATGCATTGAGCTGGGTCACCGAGTTTTTGCAACATCAATCGACCGTAGCGGCGAGCATTCTGTTTCGTTGCGCTCGGGTTCCGGTGACGCGGGAAGGCATCATGTTATCCATCCCGGGTCTGGACATCGAAGTGGCACGCGAGTGCAGCAGTATCCGCTCGAGCATGATGCTGATCATTACCACGATGGTCCTAGCCCATCTCTTCCTTCGTTCATTGTGGAAGAAAGCTCTGCTGATCGTGATTGCGCTACCACTGTCGGTGGCGAAAAACGCCCTCCGCATCTTCACCATCGCGGAGCTCGGAACTCGAGTAGACCCTGGTTTTCTTGATGGAAGGTTACATCGCCAAGGGGGGATAGTTTTTTGGAGCCTTGCGGTGGCCGCCGTTGTCGTGCTTTTGTGCGTCCTGACTCGATGCGAATTCCGAACTCCGGTGGTGGTCGAGGGGGGTGGCAAAGGACGGGCATGGCAACGTGGAGGAAAGTGATTTGGGCGGACGGGCCACAAACAAAAAGCCCGCTCGGTTACTCGCGCGCGGGCTTGATTTTCTTGCAACTCAGATTAGGAAAGGCGGAGCTTGGAAGCCCGAGAACGAATGAACATCGCTCCCAGACACACAACTCCGGCCCCAAGCAGATAGGTAGCAGCAGAACCACCCTCCGGAACCTGCCGGCACTTAGCACTTTCGCGGTTGTCGCATCCGTCCTTCTTATGGTGATACGGCTCAGCCGACAACACTGGCGTTAGCAGGACGAGCACAGCAATTGCCAGCCACCACTTCGGGTTTCGTCTCATCATAACTTCCACTCCCCTGACGTTCCGATTCATCATCCGCCACTCGGCAGGGGGGAGTCTGGCCGGGTTACATTACCGTCTCTCTTGGACAAATCCCAAGACCGACAACCTATTTCACCGCCCTCCCAACCTGTTGTCAAGATGAGAGTTCTTGCAACTGTTGCAAGAGGTTGCATACTCTGCAACGCAGCTGGCTTTTAGCCCTCTTCTGTTCCCCTTTTGTTCTCCCAGAGCATCGAATTGTTCGATCAGTGACGGAAGGAGATTGCGGGGCCACGGGTAAGCTAAGTGATTCCCAACACGGGTGCAGAACAGGTTGCCCCAGTGCCTGCGCACAGTGAAGACGCCAGGACAGCAAATCCTGTAGCAGAGAATCAATCTGCCGGTAGTCCCCAAACAGACTCACGCTCGATTCCCACTGCTACAATCCCGGGTACTGGTTAAATCACCAGAGCCCGATCTTCCTACCCCGGAGCTCACGCCATTGTGATAAGGATAGAGGACAAATAGTCAGCAACTATGAACGGCGCGGAGAGTCTAATTCGCACACTCATCGCAAGCGGTGTGGATACCTGCTTCACGAACCCGGGCACTTCGGAAATCCACCTCGTTGCGGCATTAGACCGAATCCCCAAAATGCGGTGCGTGCTCGGCCTTTTTGAAGGAGTTGTGACCGGAGCCGCCGACGGATATGCGCGCATGGCGGAGAAGCCGGCATGTACGCTTCTCCATCTCGGGCCGGGTCTGGGCAATGGGCTCGCAAACCTGCACAACGCGCGGCGGGCTCAGGTGCCAATCGTCAATGTCGTTGGTCAGCACGCTATCTCTCATCTGTGCCACGATACGCCCCTGACTTCAGACATAGAAGCGATCGCTCGGCCGTTTTGCCACTGGGTCCGAACGTCGGAAGCGCCGGCGGATATTGGTCGAGATGCGGCTGCGGCGATCACTGCAGCACGCACTGCGCCGGGCTACATTGCCACCTTAGTTGTCCCCGCCGATGTCGCATGGAGTAACGGTGGAGTCGTCGCAACTGCTACGCCTGCGCCCCGCTCCCCCATGCCGAGTACGAAGGCGATCGAACGTGCAGCGGCCATGCTCCGATCCGGCCTTCCGACCGCCATTCTCATGTCGGGAAACGCACTCTACGGAAAGGGGCTGGCGGCGGCCGGGAGTATCGCCGCAGCTTCACATGCAACTCTCCTAGCCCCCTACCCAATTGCCCGCCTCGAACGGGGAGTTGGAATCCCGAAAGTCGCGCGAATCAACTACGTGCTCGAACAGGCAGTCGACCAGCTCAAGGAATTTCGTCAGCTGATCCTAGTCGGCTCCGCCGCGCCGGTCGCATATTTCGCTTATCCCGGAAAAAACAGTGTGCTCACCTCGCCCGACTGTGAGATTCACACGTTGGCCAGATCTGGCGAGGACTACGTGGGTGCACTTGAGGCGCTGGAACCGGCGCTGTCAGTACGGCGCAGGGAACCGTCAACAGAAAAGCCAGAACGCCCGTCTCTGCCTTACGGCCCGATTACTCTGCCTGGGTTGGCCGCTGTGGTAGGGGCACTTTTGCCCGAGAATGCCATCGTTGCAGACGAATCCATGACTTCCGGCCGAGGAATGATGGCGGAAACCAGGGGAGCTCCGCCGCACGACTGGCTGGGGAACACCGGAGGATCGATTGGAATCGCCCTTCCGTTAGCTGTGGGAGCGGCCGTGGCCTGCCCTAGTAGGCGTGTGCTATGCCTCAGCGCCGACGGCAGCGGGATGTATACGCTGCAAGCGCTCTGGAACATGGCTCGAGAAGGCCTCAACATAACGACGGTGATTTTTGCCAACCGCGACTATGCGGTCCTGAAGCGCGAGTTTTCGTACCTGAGTGCGGGAGAACCCGGACCGCGGGCCTTGGACATGTTTGAAATCGGGCGCCCTGATCTTGATTGGGTGCAACTGGGAAAGGGCATGGGAGTGCCCAGCACCCGGGTTAATTCACTGGAGGGATTTGCCAAAGCGCTGCGGGAGGGATTCGAAAGCGAAGGACCGACGCTGATCGAGGTCCCTTTGTAGTGCATGGCGGTTTCAGTTGCTTTGTCTCTTCGACTGTGAGAGATTTTTGTAGGCTCTGTGGCGAGGGATATCACTGGGGTTTCGCCGCCAAGAATCAGTCTCTGCCCTTCTTGGACTTCCGCTGAAGCAAGCAAGAAGGCAACTTCCATGTCTGAACCGACGCGAGGACGGGTCTTGGCACTATGTCTGGTAGCCGGCTGCCTGGCGGGCTGCTCGCACCCGTCGAAAACCGTCAACAAATCCTGGGACCCAAAGGCTGCCGCAGCCTATCTCGATGTGAGGGAAACAACCTGGATGGGATGGCCTGGGTCCGCCCGCGACCATGGAACATTCTGCGTCTCCTGTCACACGGTTGTGCCTTACGTGCTCTCGCGGCCGACCCTTCGCGCGGCTCTGGCCGAACGGCAACCGTCGGACAACGAACGCAAGATCCTGCAGAACGTCACTGAACGAGTACGTCTGTGGAACCAGGTCGGGCCATATTACTCCGATGAGGGATACGGCAACGGCAAGCTTGCCGAATCTCGCGGGACCGAGGCGGTTCTCAACGCGTTGATCCTGGCCAGCAGCGACGCTCAGATCGGCAAGCTCAGCGACATTACGCGGATGGCATTCAGCAACATGTGGGCACTGCAGCGGACGGAAGGAGAAGGAAAGGGTGCTTGGCCCTGGCTCCAGTTCGGCATGGAGCCTTGGGAGGCTCCCGATTCGCAGTATTACGGTGCCGCTCTCGCGGCAGTTGCAACCGGCATCGCTCCGGAGAATTACCGCGCGTCCCCAGATATTCAGGAGAAACTCAGCCTGTTGCACGACTACCTGAACCGCGAATATCCGGCCCAATCCAGAATGAACCGCGTGGTCCTGTTGTGGGCTTCCACCAAATGGCCCGGGCTTGTCGATGCGGATCGGCAGAACACCATAATCCGCGAGGTCAGCAAGGCGCAGCAGGCGGACGGGGGCTGGGCCCTTTCTTCTCTCGCATGGCCAAACCGATGGAGCCTGCACTCATTCGTCAGGGTCCGGTTGCGATCCGATTGGTCGCGGCAAAGCGCAGACAGCGACGGTTATGCCACGGGACTGATCACCTTCGTTCTGCAGGAAGCTGGAGTGTCGCCGCAGGATGAGACCCTGAAGAGCGGACTATCCTGGCTTGCAAGCAGCCAGAGCAGCGAAGACGGATCCTGGCCTTCGCTATCCCTAACTCTACGACGGAATCCATCGTCGAACGCTGGGCATTTCATGCGGGATGCGGCGACGGCCTATGCCGTCCTTGCGCTCAGCGACAGCGGTGTAGCGGCAAGCCGCGGCTCCATGGCAGAGAATCGCTCCGCGTATCGAAGCATCCCAGAGGTGCGCCCGAAACCCGACACTGCAAACCAGCGCAACTGATTTGAATCACCGGTCTCCGACTGGCCGATGGGTGAGTTTTCACGACCAACAGCCTGGCTTGAGAGATCCTTATAATGAGTTGCAGCCGGCAGGTTGGCGCTCTCATCTATGACTGATCGGTCCCTCTCTGTGGCGATTGAAGTGCTGACCTCGATCTGGCAGCGTGTGCTGCAGCGCTCTCCCATCGGAATCAACGATGACTTCTTTGAGCTGGGCGGAACCTCTTCGCTGGCCGCGAGGCTGTTCGCAGAGATCGCGGAGCAAACTGGTCAGCATCTCACTCCCGTGACCGTCTGTGCCGCCCCAACGATTGTCGCTCTTGCCGCCCGGTTAGAGCTCCCGCCGTCCCGTTCGCCGCTCGTGCTGCTGAAGCCCGGCGCTGACGGCCCGCCGGTCTTTATGACCCACGGCATAGGCAGCAGCGTCATCGACCTGGTACCGCTTGCCCGGTGCCTGCCACTGACCCAGCCAATCTACGGCGTGGAAGCGAGGGGAAACGACGGCGTGGAAGAGCCTTTTGATCGCATCGAAGATATGGCGCAGGCACATCTCGATGCGATTCGGATGATCCAGCCCGGCGGCTCCTACTTTCTTGTCGGCTATTCCCTCGGAGGGTTAGTGAGTCTGGAAGTAGCTCGGCGGTTGTCGGCAAATGGACACAACGTCGCATTGCTGGCCATGCTGGATTCCTACCCGCATCGGTGCCACCTGTCGATCGGACAACATGCCCGTCTGGCCCTGCAGTTGGCAAAGCAGCGCATGTCCGGCGGGATGCGGGCGTCTGGGAGTTCCCATCAGTCGGCCCTCGCTAGGCAGGGCGCGAACCTGCTCGGTCATTCACCTGTGGAACAATCGATTGCCCGAACGATGCAGCGGGTGAAGGAGGCACAACATCGCGCGCTGCGCAACTACCGTCCACGTTTCTACAACGGCAGGGTCAAGTTCGTGCGGGCTGCAATCGTTTCACATTTCCCTTCAGACCCGGTGCCAGTCTGGTCGCATCTGGTGGGAACCCTCGAGGTCGAGACAGTACCGGGCGATCACGTGGGAATGCTCACCGCCGCGGTCGAAACTCTGGCGCGCATGGTGGGATGGTACGTGAGAGAGGCCGTAGACCTCCTTCCGCATTCCCCGGGTGGGCTTGACTCTTGAGTATCTCCGCGTCACGAAGCCTTCAAATAGAGCATAGACTTTTAAAGATGGAGACCGTTCCATTCACACTCGGTATTAATCAGGCCGTTGAATGGGGACCCCTGTGGGAAGTGATCTCGAGGTGCCCAACCACATGAAGAAGGTTGCACACACAGTCCCGCTCGAGGAGAACAGCCACGCTAAGGCGCTGGTACGAAAGCACTTAGATGGCTATCCTATGGCCCTCCAGATGCCCTTACAGCGGGTGGGAATCTGCCATTCGGTTTCCGGCCTAACATGGGTTACCAACGCAAAAATCCGTTCGAGAGTATAGAAAGTGCGCAGGACTATCTGCGTCTTCTCGCAGAGGAACTCGCTCGCGTCCTGAATGATGTCGAGGCTGACCAGAAATCAGCATCTGCATCCCCCGCTGGCCGCCAGTTAGATGCGCTTCGTTTGGTATTCTACAAGCTGCAGAGGTTGCAACAACACATTCAAGCAAGCGGGCGCATTCTGAATGATCTTCGCAGGTTACGGCGAGTGTTCGCTTGTGAAGGGGTGGGTGCGACTGCTTCTATCCAGAGGGTTCGTCGGTCGGACGAGGAGCGCGAGCCGCTGGGGGTCTGAAAAGACACAAGGTTGGCCCGCCTTGAGTTGCTCTGTCTTAAGTTTTGACGCCCTCTATACACACCTGGGCATGATCGAATCCTGCCAGCAATCTGCGCTATTGCTTTCAAATCAAGCCTCCCTCACCGAGAACGACATAGCGCGCGTTCGTTACAAGTGCAGGTTGTTGTATCGTCCAAAAGCGGAATGCAAAGCCAAACCTCTCAGACATGTGAGATGGCGAGTCAGCCTGCTTGTCACGTTTTCTTGTCGTTGCCTTTGCGCCCCCATTGGTTTCCAGTGATACGCTGTTGGGCGGACTCGGATCGAGCATGCTTGTAGAGATCGGACATGTAGAGGCGCTCTTTCGGTATCCCGTCAAGTCCATGGGCGGCGAACGGCTCGAGGTCGCCAATATGGGCTGGCACGGCCTCGATGGTGACAGACGCCTAGCATTCCGGCGGACGGATAACCAGAGCGGGTTTCCGTGGCTAACGGCAAGCAAGCTACCCGACTTGCTCCTGTTTGCTCCGCAGCGCCGTGAAGGCGATGCTCGTGAAGACGGAGCTCAGGGAGACCTTCACCTTCCGACGCATATTTGCACGCCGGATGGCTTAGAGATGCCTGTCTTTGGAGAGGACTTGGCCGCGGAGATCGGACGCCGGTACGGGGCTCCCGTGCAGATGATGCAGTTGAAGCATGGCATCTTCGATGAAGCGAGCATCTCCGTGATCGCCCTCGATACGGTGCGCGAGATCGCACGACTCGCAGCTGTGAGCCCGGACGTGCGGCGATTTCGCCCGAATGTTGTGGTTCGCTCGCTGCGATCAGTTCCCTTCCAGGAGGACGAGTGGTTGGGCGGTATGCTCTCATTCGGCGAGGAAGACGACGCCCCCGCCATTACCGTCACGATGCGCGATGAACGCTGCTCCATTGTGAACTTTGATCCCGATTCAGCCAGTCCGGCGCCAGAAGTGCTAAAGGCGGTCGTTCGGGTGAACCAGAACAACGCAGGAATCTACGGCGCCGTCACTCGCACCGGTCGACTGGCGGTCGGGCAGACGATATTCCTGCGTGGGGTGACCAAGAAAAGGGAACGTGGGTGACGCGGAGACTATGGAGTGTTGACGCTAAATCGCCATTGCACTCATTGATCCATCTCCTGCAAGGCAACCATCAAGGGGATCAGGCGACAGGTTTTTCGCTGCGCGGAGCACTACGGGGTTAATTACCGTCGTAACGGCAGATCCTGAACCGGGCTTGTTCAATCGACGTGCGGGCCGCAATCTATTGCCAGAAGTATTTCTGCGGAGGAACTATGTCGCTGCCAGACTCGCCTTCGTTCAAAGCCAAGCTTGTGGGCAAGCGCGTGGTCGTGAAAGTCTCTCTTTTCAGCCGGGCGTTCTCCGGCACGGTTGCTGCCACAGATGAAACTGGGCTCTGTTTTCTGAGCGACGACATGGTGACGGCCTTGCGAGAGATTACAGGCAGCGCAATGGCTAAGATGGATGCACCGAACGTTTATCTACCGTTCTCAACCTTGGAATGGATCGTATTCTCGGAGCCAAGAACATCGGCGGCTTCAGCATAGGGTCTTCCCCCCTCGCCCGAATTTCATCCCCGCCACAATCGAAAAAAACGCATCGTACGGGCCATCCCTGGGCTATGGAGTCAATGAGTAATTGCAGCGCTGGCCCGACCTTGAACTGACGAAGCTTGAAGTCGTGAAGAGCACCACAGGGAACACTTGTCAGTGTATGCATTCTCCGCTTCCGATCAACAGCGCACAATTTTCGAACTGCTTATCCCTTTTGTCGCATTGCGCGTGTCGACCACGAGCTGCGCTTCCTTCACCACCTTGGCGTAGTCATAAGCGGAATGGTCGGTGACAATCAGCACACAGTCGTATGCATCTAGTTTTTCCAGAGCAGAAGATCTCAGCTGCAGGTTGTACCGGCGTCCCTTGCCAATCATTGGAATGTAGGGGTCGTTGTAGCTGACCTCGGCACCTTCTTTCTGCAGCAACTCGATGATCGTTAAAGCAGGAGACTCCCGTAAATCGTCGATGTCTCTCTTATAGGCGACGCCTAGAATCATTATGCGGGCACCGTTCAGCGCTTTCTTCTGCTGGTTGAGCGCTGAGGCCACCGAAGCGACGACATGGTACGGCATCCCCACATTGATTTCACCCGCCAGTTCGATGAAGCGAGTTCGAAAGTCCCATTCCTTGGCCTTCCAAGATAGATAGAACGGATCCACAGGAATGCAGTGGCCACCGAGCCCCGGCCCTGGATAAAAGGGCTGGAATCCGAACGGTTTGGTGGACGCCGCCGCGATCACCTCCCAAATGTCGAGCCCCATCCGCAAACAGAGCAGCTTCAGTTCGTTGACCAGCGCGATATTGACGCAACGATAGATGTTCTCCAATAGTTTGGTCATCTCCGCGGCCGCAGGAGAAGAGACCTGCACAGTGCGACGGAAGATCGATCCGTACAGAGCAGCCGCCAAGTCCGCCGCCCTTGAATCCAACCCTCCGATCACTTTCGGGATGTCGTGACGCGCCACTGTGGTATTTCCTGGATCTTCTCTTTCCGGAGAGAAGACCACATAGAATTCGTTCGCGGGCGGGGCGGACGGGATACTGCGGGCTGCCCTTAGACCATTCGGATTTTCCTTTTCAAGAATGGGTACAAGTACTTCCTCGGTCGTCCCGGGATAGGTCGTGCTCTCCAGCATCACCAGCTGCCCGGCTCGTAGGTGCGGGGCGATCGCGTGAGCAGTGTTGGTGATGAACGTGAGGTCGGGCTCATGGTACTCATTCAACGGCGTAGGAACGCAGATGATAATCGCATCCATCTCCGCCAACAGAGAGAACTCAGAGGTCGCTGTCAGCCCCTTTGCACGTGCTTCCTGTATCTCCGTCTCGGCAATTCGGTAGATGTATGACTTCCCCTCTGTGAGGGCTTGCACCTTGTTCTGGTCAATGTCGAAACCAGTTACAGGAAACTCTTGTTCGACATATAACAGAGCCAGGGGAAGTCCAACATAGCCCAGCCCAATGACTCCGACTCGTGCACGACGGCTTGATATTTTGTTCCTGAATTCGGAGAAAAGGTGAGGTGACGCGATATCAATGCTCATCGTGGTTTCCTTTCAAGTCCTATTTAATACGGAGTGCGCATGGAGCAAAACCTTGGCTGAAGTGTAGCAGAACCCGCAGGGTCAGCAGATGCCGTGCGGACCTGCCCGTATGCGGGATGATGTGTGCCTTGCTTCGTGGAGTTCGTCCCTAACCGATGCTATGCTCACACCGCACCCACGCCTGCGTGCTGGACGGCGTCGCGAAGGCGGTGCGGGAAGGAAGTGAGAGGGAAGGTCCGACGCTGATCGAGGCTCCCACAATGCCTGGCGAGCCAGAGCCTCCAAATCCGCCGAGCATCCGGACTTAAGAGAAACTGGGCTCAGAGGGGCGAGCTTGCAAGCCACGGCGGGCGAAGCCCAGCTTACCTCTAGCCACCACCGTAGTGTCGACTGTGGCAACCGCTTCCACGAGCGCGAAATCTTCAATGAACTTCAGCACCTGCACCTCAATGTCCAACCTGCTTCCGGGTAACACGGGGACCAGAAACCTCATCTCGTTGATCGCGCCGAGCACAAGAAACTCACCTGGCTGTGTTCCCGTCCCGGTCGTCTTCGAGAACAGAATGGAGGCGGACTGGCCGATTGCCTCCACAATCATGGTTCCTGGCATCACCGCGTGTTCGGGGAAATGCCCAAGGAACTGAATCTCATTCCCCGTAACATTCTTCGTTGTTCGGATCCTCTTGCCTGGCTCCAGCGAGGTCACGGTATCAACCATGATCATAGGAAAACGTTGCTTCAAGGCGGCTCGTACTTCTTCAAATGTCATCGCTGGTGCATTCATCGATCAGCATCCTTTTCCCGCGCAATTAGTAAGGTCTCACTGCGACTTCGAATCGTTGGGCGCTGCACTGCCCTTCCTATAACCAGGCGGGCAAGATCGGTGGCGGCGGGTCAACCCGGCTGCCAGCCCCAACCAATTCAGTAATTTCCCTAATCGCCCACGCAGCTAAGCACCTGGCGAAATCGGGCATTCCTGCATCCTGCATTCTGCCCTCCTGGGCGAGACCCTTGTCTACCGCCCAAGACAATCCTACCTTCCCCGCGCCGGCATTCTCTCTTTCCATGACACTCAAGACTATATCTGAGTCGCAAATAGGGTACGACGACTGCACGTCGGCTCACTGCGTCTCCGTCCACTACAGGATTGAGATCCGCTGTTTGAGCGAAAGCCCGGCGAAGTACCGATCCCGCGTGAGGATGGGAATGCCTTGGTCGACCCAGCACTGGGCAGTAGATCCTTAGCTGGTCTATTGTTCTAATCCCACGGCAATTCGGGCAGACGATTGAGGGCTTTAGCGTATCGATCATGGTCGTAGGGCTGCTCCGATTTCATAACATCGAAGAGTTCGCTAGCCAGCACACACGCGATCAGCCGCTTTGCTTCCTGCTCTTCGATTCCATCTTTCACGAGACGATGGTACGTTACCCTAGTCTCGGGCGGCTCCCCGCTGCTGATCTGGTCATCGACGACTTCAAGGATAAGGTTTCTTAAGATCTTGTTCGGCTTCATATTAGATAGACACCACTCACTGGCCAGGGCAAATCCGGTCTTGGCCAAGCACAGAGAACGCTAGCCGCCCGCACTGACGATTCCAGTGCGTGTGTGCATCTCGCTGGACATCCATTCAAAAGGAATGCCAGCAGACTCCTCCTAGATGTTACTCCGACATTTATCCTGGAGATCCAAGAACTTATTGTGGCACTGAACCGGCAGTGCGGCTCGTTTCCTGGAGAGCTTGTCGTAGAGGTCATCGCGCGCCGGGAGGAGGCGATACCCCGGTTCCTGGAGATTCTCGAATATCTCGACAAGAGGTGTGCAGTCCCCTTGCGCAAGAATTCCGCGTTTGCGCTGGAGGGCGAGACCTTGCGTTAGCGGCGGCGTTTCGGTTCCCTGCCCGTGCGCGGGGCGATTGAGTCTGCTGAGCAGATCGTGTGCGGCATCGGCGCGGCCCCCAACAAGGGAATCGCCCACGGTGATCTGAAGCCGGAAAACATCTTCCTCCCCCGGCACGGTCACTTCATGACTGCCCAAGGAGAAGTCCGCTGCTGCCCTGCGGTCGGCCAGAAGCGCAGCGCGCGGTCAAGGTTCCGGCTCGATTTCGAATACGGTTGTTCCCTGGAGAGTTGGACATGTCTGGATAGAAGCAGTGCAGCTTCCAGACGTCCCGAACTATAGAAGTTCGCTCCTTGCTTCTTATATACGTCGGATCTGACCACGATGAAGGCTTCGCATATCCGAGCAACACTCTGCCTTCGCGAGTCGCGATTGCTTCGATGTCTCTCTTGAGATTTGGGCTGACTCTGAACCTTAGGCGGGTGTCTTTCTTCATAAAGCTTCGTCTCGTGCAGGAGGGGTCCCGGTTACTCCACCGAGGGCACGCTACTTTGAGGAATCGAGGCCGCTATGGGCGGCCGTTTGCCCGACGAGCTGCGGGAGGAGACTCTGGCCACAGCTCCCCTTTCGCTTTCTCTAGTCTCCGCTCGCAGGTCGCCCATTCTCCGTCGACGCACTGCTGCTTGCGGCAGTCATATTCGCACAATGCGTCCGCTTCCGGCACGCGCTGCACAATCTGAGACTTCAGCCATTTCCAGAGCCCCATTGGTTGGGCTTTGGTCGCCCGCAAGTTCATCTAACAGTTCCCTTCTAGTCCTCGTTGAGCGCGATCCCCGTCCCCATGTTGCCCCAAAGATGGGGACGATTATCTACTCCCTCCGATCCGAAAGCAAGCCCTTTCCTCCGTCGGATTCTCTATCAGCGTACCATCGGCTCGTTCGTTTCCCGGCCTGGAAAGCATTCTCATTGCTGACCCTTACACACTTTGTTAACCGTGTGAGAAAAGAAGACGCCAGGGTCGGTTGATTTGCTGATTAGGAGAACGACGTTGCGCGTCTTGCGGGGGCGGCAAGCCGTTGATTGCGCACAGCAATCTGTGGTAGGTCACTGATTCAGAATCCAACTCATCGTCCGTGTTGCGAGGCCCCTTGAGCGCCGGGGATTAGCGTCATCTTCTCTAGTATCAGCCGAAAGACACTTGCATGGACGAGCGCGGCACCCAGAGCAGCTCCCAGCGTGTTCGTGATGACGTCGGTCGTTCCCGATTCCCGTCGCGGGATGTAGTACTGCAACACCTCAATCATGAAGCTCAGCGTTCCACAGAGGAAGATGGCGATCAGGGTCGCTCTCCAACGACCTTTCGTCCACATGAGATACGAGCACATAATCAGACCTAACGGAACGAATCCCGCGATATTGATCACGATGTCGAACGCGTAGCGCCGGTCAGGCCTGAACTCCTCGGCCGCAGGCCGCAACAAGGCTTTGTGCGGGACTGAGAAAGCTGAAGGTATTCGCAGATTCGGTTCGGAGGATATGTCGTTCTGAACTTCACGGCCCGCCCCCTCAGTAAAGCTGTACTGAGCGATCGCTGCTTCACGATCCGGGGTGCGGCCGTCAGGATTGCTCCAGTCATGGTAGTGCTGGAGTGCTTCGTCAGCCGTGAGCTCTTTTGCGAAGACGGCAAGACCATGGATTTCACCCGGCCATGGCTGGTAGGTCACTGGTGAAGTCCCAAGAACGATCTCGCCTGCCAATTCACTGCGTGAGATCTTGAATCGAGGGAAAGAACCTGCCGGTCGGCCGTTCAGATAAGCTCTCGTTCCACTTGGCCCCGAAGAGAGTGTCACAAGGACGAGTTTGTCAGGAACGAACGCATGGTTAACATCGAACTTGATAGTTCCCGTTCCGTCGCGATCGACGGAAGCATCGTGAGTCACCAGAAGACCGTCCGTCCATTGCTTGACGAGCAACTGTTTCGTCCGTGTCGGGTTGTGGAAGCCCAAGATCGTATAGTCCCGCTTGACGCTTGCCGGCCGAAGCAAGACCTCAACGCTGTACGAATCGGCCTCGGTATTTGCCATTTTCAGAGGATCGCTGCTGAGGACCACGCCGGCTTTCCTGAACCTTAGTCCGTTTGTGCCTTGAATCCAGTCGACGGCATTCCTTGGAAGAAAATCAAAGGGCCACAGCGTGGCCATAAGAACGGCTGAGACCGCGCACAGACATAGCGCTCCGGTTCTTCTCCTCGAGAATTGGATTTGTTGGTTCACAGACCGTCCTTCACATCGATACTACTCGCACACCCTTTTCCAGAAGTGACGACAATCCAATTTTGTATCAATATGAGGTAGTGCGGCAAAGAAGACCGTAGTCCCGCACATCCTCCTGCATGTGAAACGCCGAAAATATGACTAAACGCGAACAAGAACGAACTTGCCCTTACACGAGGACGCAAGATACAACAGGCTGGGCTTGATTCGCCTTTAAGAACGCCGTTTAGCTTTCGGACCGATCGAGACGCTTCGAGGGGAGAAATGTTCAGACGCGTACATCACATTGCTGTCATTTGCTCTGACTACACGAGGTCGAAGCGTTTCTACGTAGAGACGCTTGGCTTTGAGATTGTCCGAGAAGTCCATCGCCAGGAGCGAGGATCCTTTAAGTTGGATTTGAAGGTGGGGAATTCATACCAGATCGAATTGTTTTCTTTCCCTGATCCTCCCAGGCGGTTGTCGTTTCCGGAGGCCTGCGGCTTGCGCCACATCGCCTTCGAAGTCGACGACGTTCAGGTAGCGGCCCGGGCCTTGCTGGCTAAGGGCGTACAAGTAGAGCCCATCCGGGTGGATGAGTTTACGAACAAGCGCTTCACCTTTTTTCGCGATCCGGACAACTTGCCTATCGAGATCTATGAAGAATGACCGGTTCCGGGTTTTCTCAGTGGCGTGAACCGGCATCTTGCCTGTTTTCAAAGCCTTAGCCCGAACAAATAGACATTTACGCCGTTAGCCGCCGCTTTCCGCGTGAAAGCGGACGCTAAGTCCGGCAGTCTCTTCGAGGAAGCCGGCCCAACCATTGCTTGTGATTTGAATCACAGACAGCGTAAGGGGCCTCGGCTATGCTATAAACTCTCCCCTGCTCCCTCTAACCCCTATATCGTTAGCTGCATTTGCGGCTCGACTGAGGCCGATGAAGTTACGCAGTGATGTCGAAGAAATTGCAGTCCGGGATGGTGGTTCGACAGCGCCCTCCAAGACTAGTGGCCCGGGTCACGGGAAACTGACTCGTGGTGTCGCAAGAACTTTTGCGCCCCTGCGGCGAGGCCCGCACGAGCTGATTGAGGAGCAAGCCGAGCGTACGCCTGACGCTCCCGCGCTCTCCCTGGGTGCAGAACGAATTTCCTACCGGGAGCTGAATTCCCGCTCAAACCGCCTAGCACACTTCCTTCGCCAGCAAGGAGTCGGTCCTGAGAGCGTGGTGGGTGTGTATCTTGACCGTTCGTTCGCTTCCGTTGTGAGCCTTTTTGCCATCCTCAAGTCCGGCGGAACTTACCTGCCCCTGGATCCGAAGTTTCCGAACGACCGTCTGGCGTTCATGCTGGCGGACTCCGCAGTCCCTCTTCTCCTGACACATTCTTCCAAGCGGGGGAGCCTGCCGGAAACTGCTGCGCGAGTTATTTCACTCGACGTCGAGAATCAGTCGATCGCCGGGCTGCCGGCGACCAACCTCGCCTCATCTGGAAAGCCCGAACATCTCGCCTATCTGATTTACACTTCGGGCTCGACGGGAAAACCCAAGGGGGTCATGATCCAGCGCCGGGCACTGGTCAATTTCTTGCTGTCGATGGCGGAAACACCGGGCATAGCTTCTTCCGATCGGCTCCTGGCGGTCACGACGAGTTCCTTTGACATCTCGCTCCTGGAATTCCTGCTCCCGCTGGTCTGCGGCGCCGAGATTGTTCTCGCCACTGCGGAACAGGCTGCGGACGCCCGTGAACTCCAGACGCTGCTACATCAACACGCGATCACCGTGATGCAGGCGACGCCGGCGACCTGGCGCATGCTTCTCGAAAACGGCTGGGAAGGAAAGAGTGACCTGCGAGTCTTTTGCGGGGGAGAGGCTCTGACCGCGGACATCGCTCGGCAATTGCTGCCTCGCTGCCGCGAACTCTGGAACATGTATGGGCCGACGGAGACCACGATCTGGTCCTCGACTGAGCGCGTGACCTCACCCGACCTGGTCTCGCTCGGCACACCCATTGCCAACACGCAATTCCACCTGCTCGATGAAAACCACAAACCGGTTTCCCAAGGGACTCCCGGCGAGCTCTGGATTGGCGGTGCGGGTTTGGCTCGTGGGTATCTCAACCCCCCCGAGTGGACGGCTGAACGGTTTGTCCTCGATCCCACCCGCGAGGGACGGGGTGAGCGGCTCTACCGTACTGGTGACCAAGTCCGCTATCGGCCCGACGGTTCACTGGAATTTCTGGGGCGTCTCGACAACCAGGTGAAGCTCCACGGCTTTCGCATCGAACTGGGCGAGATCGAAAGCTCGCTGGCCAAAGTTGAAGGAATCGCCCAGGCCGTCGTGATCCTACGCGAGGACCGTCCGGGAGAGAAACGCCTAGCCGCCTATTACACGGGCCGCGAAGGTCTGAGTTCCACCTCTCTCGTTCAGTTCCTCAAAACTACGCTTCCCGACTACATGATCCCTTCCGTTTTCGTGCGTCTGGAGAAATTCCCTCTGACTCCGAACGCCAAGATTGATCGCAAAGCCCTGCCCCGGCCCGAGGGCAAACGGCCGCTGCTCGCCCAGGAATTTATCGCTCCGCGCACAGCAGCCGAAAGGCAACTGGCAAGTCTCTGGTGCGAGCTGCTGCAACTCGAAGAGGTTGGAATTGATGACAGCTTCTTCGATCTCGGCGGCAATTCGCTGGCAGCGGTCCGTATGGTGAATCAGTATCACACGCGCTTTGGGCGCGAGATTCCTCCCGTCAAGGTCTTTCAGTATCCCACGATCGCGAAGCTCGCAGAGTTCCTAGAAGAGAGTGAGAGCAAGTCCGATCTGGTTGCCGAAGCTGAAGAGCGGGCGCGGCATCGGCGGAATCCGCAGCCCAAGTCAGAACGAAATCCGGCCACCGAGGACGGGCTTCTGCGGGAAGGTGTCGCGGTGATCGGTATGACGGGCCGCTTCCCGGGAGCGGCCAATCTCGATCAGCTGTGGCGCAACCTCTGCAATGCCGTCGAATCGATCTCTTTTTTCACACCCGAAGAACTGGGACCTGGCATCGATCCCCATCTGCGCCGCGATCCCGATTACATCCGGGCCCGCGGCTTGATCGAGGGCGCGGATCTCTTCGATGCCGCGTTCTTTGGCATCAATCCGCTTGAAGCCAAGGTCATGGACCCGCAGCAGCGGATCTTTCTCGAACTGGCGCAGCAGGCGCTGGAAAACGCCGGGTACGACCCCGAGCGCTATAAAGGGCGCATTGGAGTGTTCGCGGGTATCGGTGACAATCACTACTACACCACGAACCTCTTGACGCAACCGGATTTGTTGGCCATGGCCGGCAAGCTGGCCGTTGAGTACGGCAACCAAAAAGACTACATCGCCCTGCGCACCGCTTATCTGCTGGACCTTCGCGGACCCGCGGTCAGCCTCAATACAGCCTGTTCGACTACGCTCCTGACTATCGACGAAGCCTACCACTCACTGCTCGACTACGAATGTGACATCGCACTCTCGGGCGGCATCGACATCACGGTGCCGCAGAGGAGCGGATTCCTATATCAGCAGGGAGGCACGTTCTCCAAAGATGGCCACTGCCGTCCTTTTGATGCTGACGCTACCGGAACCATGTTCTGCGACGGCGCCGGCGTGGTCGTCCTCAAGCGGTATGCCGAAGCTCTAGCCGATGGCGACACCATTTATGCCGTCATTCGCGGCACCGGCAAGAACAACAACGGTGCCCGCCCCGCTTCTTTTCTGGCCCCGAGCGTGGACGGCCAAGCGGAGGCCATTGCCCTGGCGCAGGCAAATGCTAACGTCCCGGTCGAGACTATCGGCTACATCGAGGCGCACGGTACGGGCACCCCGGTCGGCGATCCGATTGAATTCGAAGCTCTGCGAAGAGTTTTTGAGAACAAGACCGACAAGAAGAACTTCTGTTATATCGGATCCATCAAAGGAAACATCGGGCATCCCACCAATGCCGCTGGAGTTGCAGGCCTGATCAAAGCGGCCCTCGTTCTCCATCGCGAGCAAATTCCTCCGACCCTGCATTTCAAGACACCCAATCCCAAGATCGATTTCGGTGGCAGCCCGTTCCTCATGGCCGACAAGCTCATCCCGTTTCCTCGTGGAAAGGGAGTGCGTCGCACAGCGGTCAGCTCGTTTGGCTTTGGCGGGACGAATGTCCACGTCATCCTGGAAGAAGCGCCGGTGGCAAAGAGCGGGCGGCCTTCGCGCCCACTGCAACTCTTGCCGCTCTCAGCCAAGAGTCCAGCAGCCCTTGATGCCTACAGCCGGGCGTTGGCCGAGCATCTCGCGAGCGCACCGGAAGATCTGGCCGATGTGGCCTACACCTTCCAAACCGGGCGCAAACAGCTGGCGCAGCGGCGATTCGTGGTAGCCGCCGATTCCGGCGATGCCGCCAAGCTGCTCTTGCAACCGAATCCGTTACGCTGCGGGAGCAAACGCTGCGAGCGTCGCGATCCACCCATCGTTTTCCTTTTCGGCGGTCAGGGCACGCAGTACGTCAACATGGGATTGAACCTCTATCGTGACGAGCCGCTTTTTCGCGCAGTCGTTGACGATTGTTGCGAGTGCCTTAAACCGCATCTCGGCCGGGATTTGCGCGAACTTCTTTATCCCCAGAGCGGAGACGAAGAGACGGCTCAGATATCATTGCGGGACACGTTCTTCACACAGCCGTCGATTTTTGTCATCGAATACGCGCTGGCGCGCTTCTGGCAAAGCCTCGGCGTCGAGCCTGCCCTGATGGCGGGACATAGCATCGGAGAGTTTGTCGCTGCCACGCTCGCCGGGGTGTGGGATCTCGAGGATGCACTCAGCGTTGTCGCTCTGCGGGGACGCTTGATGCAGGAACTGCCGCGTGGCTCCATGATGGCCGTGAGCAGCAGCGCGGAATCGGTTGCAAAGATTCTTCCGCCTGGACTTCAGCTTGCGTCCAACAATGCTCCCGCTCTATGCGTGGTGTCGGGGCCGGAAGAGAATATTGCGCAATTCCGGAAGCAACTCGAGGCCGAAAACTTTGTCTGCCGCCAACTGCACACCTCACATGCCTTCCACTCCGCGATGATGGATCCCATGATCGAGCCGTTGCGCCAGGCCGTTGCCAAAATCCGCTTGCGTGCTCCGGCCAAGCCCTTTGTCTCGACGGTAACAGGACGCTCCATTACCGCCGCCGAGACCAGCAATCCCGCGTATTGGGCCAATCATGCTCGGGCTACAGTGGAGTTTTCAAAAGCCATCCTATGCCTTAAGGAGCAAGGACACGACTTTTTCCTGGAATGCGGACCACGTTCCACAATGTGTGCATTGGCCCGCCAGCACTTTACGCCCGATCATCCTTGTACCGCGATCCCGACGTTTGCCGACACGGCGGAGAACAACACCGAGTGGGCTACTCTGCTTTTTGCCCTGGGGTCCCTCTGGCAGAATGGCGTGTCCATTGAGTGGGAAGGCTTTTACACTAACGAAGAGCGTCATCGCATACCATTGCCGACCTACCCGTTTGAGCGGCAGCGGTTCTGGGTGGATCCCGCCGAGGCGTCCACTGCGCAAAATCCCGAGAACAGGAGTTCGAGTGCGGCGGCTGGCGTCCGAGTTGAGCCATCAACCGAGCCCTCCGTGGCGCCGTCTGCTCTCCCGTCTGCACTCACAGAGGCCGTTACGTCGGGACGCGGGGCAGGCTCGCGCAAGGACCGCATCGCTGCGCGCGTGATTGATCTGCTCTTACCTGTCTCCGGACGCGAACGTTCGCAAATTGACACTTCCGCTACGTTCATGGAGCAGGGATTCGACTCGCTGTCGTTAACCCAGGTCGCCTTCGCTGTCCAAAAGGAGTTCTCCGTGAAGGTCAGCTTCAGTCAGCTCATGAAGCAGTTCCCCAACATTGACATGTTGGCGGCGCATCTTGATTCGACCCTGCCTGCCGAGGCTCTCGCCGAAGCCACTCCTATTCCGACCGCAAACTCTCTTGCGGACGTCCGGACGAATGCTCAGCCAAGTATCCAGTCCAAGGGCAGCACGCTCGAAGAAGCGGTTGTCGAGCAAGCGCGCACGATCGCCCGGCTGGTTGCGCTTCTCGAGAAAGGCGGTGGAAATCGCATAGCCGCGGAAGATGAGACGCCGGTGGTCCAGAAATTATCGACAGATGGTTCGAAGCCCGCCATCGTGCGTTCCAGTCCACGCGATATCGAAGCTACGGTTCCGCAGCGGGGTATTTTCTCGTCCTCGCGTTTGTCCGAGCGCTTGTCGGCGTCTTACAACGAATCCATGACGCTGCGATTCACCGGCAAGATCTCAGTCGCGAAAATGATGGGCGCCATGGAACGTCTGGTGGAACGACATGACGCCCTACGCACCAGTTTCGACGAAACTGGCAGGATGATGAAGATCGCCCCGGCCCTGAAGATCGCGATGCCGGTGACTGATCTCTCAATGCAGGTTCCGGCCAACGAACCGGACTGGCAAGAGCAACGTTTCCGCAAACTGATTGCCGATGAAACAGCATTGCCGTTCCCTCTGCCCGCAGGCCCTCTGTTCCGCTGCCAAATGGTTTTGCTCGGTGCCGAGCGTGCTGCGGTCATCATCACGGCACACCACATTATTTGCGATGGCTGGTCGCTGGATGTCCTGATCCACGATCTCTGCGCCTTCTATTCGGAAGAACTCTCAGGTGCGCCTGTGCACCTAGAGCTCGCAGACAGTTACGGCGATTACGTGAAGAACACAACGGAGCGGGAGCGCTCCGCAGAATTCAAGCAAGCGGGCAACTATTGGCACGCGAAATTCCATGATGGTTTCCCCGTGCTCGTGCTTCCGACAGACCACCCGCGGAGTGCGCGGCGTGAATTCAACGCCCGCCGTCTCGATCACTCGATTTCAGCCTCGGTAGTGCGCGATCTCAGAGCGCTGGGAGCCGAACATAACTGCAGCTTCTTCGCGGTCCTGCTCAGTTCTCTGGCCATTCTGCTAGCCCGCATCTCGCGGCAGCATCGCTTTGTGATCACTCTGCCCACTGCGGAACAACCGTCTATCGGACAGCCTGGTCTCGTCGGACACTGCGTCAACCTTCTTCCCTTTGCCGTGGAGTTACGCGAAGGCGAAGCAGCGGAGGCTTTCCTAAAGCGCGTACAAGCCGATCTTCTCGCCGCTCACGAGCACGCCATCTTTACAATGGTGAGCTTGATGGAAGATCTCCACCCGGCTGCGCCTACGCCTGGCATTTCCCCGATCTCGGTTGGACTTACCAACATCAAGAAGTTCAAGCAAAACGAGTTACCGCAATTCGGATTTGCCGTCGACTACGAGGCCAACCCCAAGGCTTTCGAATCGTTCGAGCTTTATCTGAATGTGGTGGAGGCAGAAGAAAACCTGGCGTTGCACTGCCACTATGACATCAAGCTCTTTGCGGATCTTACCGTACGAGAATGGCTGGTGACGCTAGGCTCCATCTTTGAAGAGCTGGCGGCCGATCCTTCACGGAAAGTAACGCAGCTAGCCCGGCTCAAGTGGAGCGAGACTGCTTCCGCCACTGAGATCGTTTACAAACGCATTCCAAACCGAGAAATGACGCGGCAATCCGTGTCGCCGGCTTTGGGCTCGACACCCGGGGCGCCACAGCAATTCTCGGATACGCCGACCATCTCCGGGATGTCGGAGGCCACGTTAGTCCAATCCTTGATCCCGCTTTGGCAGCGTGTGTTGAATGGCAGCGAGATTGGGCCAGACGACGACTTTTTTGCTTTAGGCGGCCACTCCGTGGCTGCGGCGCAGTTGTTCGCCTTGATCCAAAGCGAGTTAGGATGCACCCCGCCGCTCGCGGCTCTTTACGATGCCCCTACCCCACGAAAACTGGCGAGTGTTCTCGGGCGGGGTATGAAGGCGGAAGATGGGCCTTCGCTAGGGTTGGCGCGGAAAGATCCGGGTCTGCGCCCGTTTGCTGTCGACGATATCCCGCAGGTAGCGGACCTGTGGTGGAAATTCCTGCGTTACGGCAAGGGCGCTCCTCCGTCCGGACTCCACTCATATTTTGAGGAGCTTTATTTCAGGAGTCCTTTGATCGACGAGAGAACGCCTTCCCGTGTTTATGAAGGCAAGAACGGCAGAATTGTAGGCTTCCTAGGTGTAGTCCGACGGAAAATGTCTCTCCGCGGACGGCCGCTTTGCATCGCCGTTGGTGGCAATTTTGTGGTTGCTCCGGAGGCGCGGTCCTCGCTGGCTGGCTTGCGTCTGCTGACGGCGTACATGGCAGGAGAGCAGGACATTTCGTTGACGGATTCAGCAAACGATATATCTAGGAGTCTGCTGGAACGAATGGGCTTCAGGACTATTATGCCCTTGAGCATGCACTGGGCACGCCCCTTGCGGCTGACGAATTACGCTGCCCACGCCATGTCCAAGTTAGCGGGGCCCACGCTCTCCGCCAGCCTTAGGATTGCCGCAAGACCCTTTTGTAGCGTCGTGGACGCCATCGGTGCAAGACTTCCCTTCAGCCCCTTACGTCCGATCCCGTCTCATCTGCAGGCCGCAGAGCTAGACGTTGAAGTGCTTCTTCACTGTTTAGCGAAATTCCGCAGTGACCATTCAATTCTGCCTGATTATGAAGTCGATTCGCTGAAATGGCTCTTGACGTTCATGGAGCGGATGCACCCCCGGTCAGAACTGCGGAAGATTGTTCTTCGTGATGACCGTCAGAAGGTCGTTGGCTGGTATATCTACTATCCGAAGATTGGCGATGTGGCCCAAGCGGTGCAGATCGGTGGTGAGAGCCGGTTCGGCAAGGACATTCTTGACCATCTTTTCTACGATGCCTGGAGTCAAGGCGCGGTCGGCCTCCACGGGACTGCTCCAATCCACTTGATGGACGCCTTATCGCAGAAAAATTGTTTCTTCACATGCGGCCGCGGTGGCTGGACAATCGCGCACTCTCGCAAGCCCGAACTTCTGGAACTCCTAGTTCGAGGGGACGCCAGCCTATCACGTTTGGATGGAGAGTGGTGCCTTAACTTTGATGACTAGCGCCAGGCTTTGCTCGCCAAAACTGAGATGGCGAGCGAGGTCCTGGCCTTCTGAAACGTAAGCGTTCGACCAACGCACCTGTCCCACACGCGGAATCTGTTGCGAGGCCGAGGGCTGAGTCAAGAGCGCGTAACAGAACCATCAGCCTCAAAAGGCAAGAAGAAACCATCCCAAGAAGAAGCTCATTGCAGGTTCGCGCCCCTGACGGGGTTCTTTCACAAAGAAAAGCTGCCCGAGCGACCGAGCGGCGTTTCTATGCTTTCCGTTTGCTACTGCTTCCCTAGCACGATCCCTGTTCGCATACTGCGCCGAAGGGGACCGTGGCTTGGAGCCTTGGTCCCCTCGGCAGCGCAGGGTGTTATCTGCCGACAGCACTTACTTGGGTTGAGCAGCCATCGGTTGCAGCGCAGCCCGGACTGGCGGCGTGGGTGTCAGCTTGGGCGTTACCGGCGCTGGCAGCGGCGCAGCCGATGCCAGAACCGGCAGCACCAGCATTTTCGGGGCCAGTTGTTGCTCGACCACTGGATGCACTGGCGGCGGCGTTGTTATCCGTGAACTGGATCGCCGATCAGCTGACGACCGCGCAGGTCGCCGCATGTTCTTGCTTCGTGCTTCTTGTCGGTTGAATCGCTCCGTGACGTCCGCAAGGCGGACGCTCTCATAACCTACGCGCTTGGCCATGATGCGGTATTCGAATGCGACACTGGAAGTGCCGCCGCCGAGTTCGTGTACCTCAAAACCGGACGCTGTTTTGGCGCTGACGTAGAGCCCCTTGCAGTCGCCGTCCGGAGTCAGGAAGACGTGATATTCGACGCCGGTATTCACAGTTTGCCCGAAGACGGATTCCAGGTTGACGCGGCCGGCTCCATTGACAAGCTGGGCCGTGCCCGCATCTTCAAACCAGTTCTCCGATGACTGTACAGAGTAGGTTTCGACCCGCCGCGCACCTTGGCTGGTTGCAACCACGGACTTCAGGACGCCCGTGCAGGCGGTGTCACCGCCGCCGGTGAGGGTGCAACTTCCCGTGCTGCCCTCGGCGCGCACGACGTTGCCGGTGCCCCCGCTCCCATAGTTGTAAACGTCGATCGTTTCGTAATCGTTTGAATTGTTCTCGAAGACAGCTGCTTCGTTATTGTCGGTCGTGGCGAGCAAGGCGGGGATGAAGTAACCGCCGGTGGGGCTAATGGTGTCAGCCCAAACGGCGCCGCCAGTGCCTGTGTTATCAAGCCAGGTCTGCCCGGTTCCGCTTGCGCCTCCGTAAACCCCGTAGATTCCCGCAACGCCGGCAGAAGTGAAGGAGGTGACGCCGTATTGGGTGCCGTTGGCGTAGACGCCGTGGATGGTGCCGGCGCCCTGCAGGCCGTCGACGCCATTACCGTACACACCCACCGAGTTGCCGCTGCCCGTGGCCACGCCATAGATGCCAAACTGCGGAGCAGTTCCGTACACGCCCGTGGAACCTGACGCCGATGCGGCGGCGTAGCTCGGCGGAGAACGTTTCGCCGCTAACCGCTACCGACGTGAAGAGAACGGCATTGTGCCCTCGATTTCGATCCAAACCCATTTCATGGCTGCCGCCATCTTCCGCCCCGAGGTCGTTGATTCATCCACGACAATCGCATCTTCGGGAGAAGTACTCGGAAATAGTGGAGGTCAGATAGGGATTGGCCTGCCGCTGGTAGTGCGGCACAGGCCTTGTTTGAGGGTGGCTGTAACGCCTGTCTGGGTTGTCTAATCAGCGAGACTTCAGAATCATGGCCGTGGCCCGGGGCAGGAAGCGTGATCCGGTGGGTATTGCACTGGCATCGGATACGAGCCGGGTCACCCGCAGCCCAGCAATCTCGGCCATCTGCAGAGGCTGGCTCTCGTGGTTGTATTCAAACACGTGGTCCCGCTGCGGCGACTCCAGAGCTGTACTGAAGAATACCAGTCCTTCCGGCGCGACGCGCCGCCCCATCGTCGCAAACAGCGGCTTTGGATCCATCAGGTGCTCGGCCAGCATGGCGGAGATCACGCCCTGGCATTTTCCGTTCCCGCCTTGGTTGTCGGGTTGCAGTGCGTCCTGGACTGCGAAGCGAACGCGGCCCGCGTGTCGGGAAACAGCCAGCAGGCGATTGGCTACGGCCACGGCGGGTGCGCTGATATCGGTACCTTCGACCTGAATGTCCGGGCGCTCCTCGGCAGCCAGAAGACTTAACACGCCATGGCCACAGGCCAGCTCGAGCACACTGGCATTTCGGGGTAACCGCCGCACGAACTCGTCGCGGAATAGCGCAATATGGCTGACCATCGACGGCCAAAACGGATAGATGAGAATTGCTGCCCACATGTACGGAATCATGTAGCCCTCATGCTCATAGACCCCGGACATGATTTCCGGCATGGCTTCGGGAGTGTATCTGCCGGCGCGTTCGTAAACCTGCTTGGCCTTGGCCACGCCGAAGCAATATTCGGCGTAGCCGCGTGCGGCCTCGTCAAATACGTTGCTCCCGTAAGCTGCCTCAGCCCACCGTGCCAGCGGACTCAGCAACCACGAGCACAGCTCCCGGTTGGCTTCGAATGTGGCGCGGGCATTGGGGGCAAAGATCTTGGCCTTTCGATCCAAGGCTTCCAGGAAAAGTTCTGCATGATTCATCTGGACTTCTCTCCCACTCCAGCTCTAATCCTGCGAACACACATGCCGAACCAGACGCACCATCGGCCGCACCAAATCTACCCCGTCCCACGGGGAGCCGAAAACATGCATCTGGCCAAGCCGCACCACCCTGTCCACTCCGTGACGTCCTGCAGCCGCAGCTAGCGTTTCCTCCCGCGCCGCGTCCTTGATCGCCAACCCCAGCGTCTGCACGGTCCCATCGAATCGCGAGACCACCTCCATAAGGTCCTCCGCGACCAGCACGCTGAGCGTTCGGCCTTGCGTCGGCTCAGGTATGTCCACTCCTTTCCCTAGTAAGATCGTCCAATCGGGCGACCCGGGAAACCACGCACGATTCGCGGCATCATCTAAGAGCCAGGACGCGCGGGCCTGGCAGATTGCCGAGGTCAACGCCGGTTCGATTTCCCGCCGCGGATGTGCTCGGTTCTCCTCCTGAAAAGCGCACTTCAGATCTTCGACAAACTCGCCGGGATCGCAGTCGTCGCCGCGCTCGAGAAACAACGTCTGCGGCGAGGAACAGGCTTGCTGCTCAAACTGCCACACGTCGCGTGCGATGCGCCGGCACCACGACGGCCGCTCGTTCCGGCAGCCCCATGCGCCCGCATCCATCGCCGCCACCGAGAGCCGTGGACCAAAGACCACCACGCGCGCCCAGTGAGGAAAGGGCAACGCTCGCACCTCCGAGACTGACTCGGCACCACCCCAGATCATAGCGCCGTCTACGGTCTGCGCTATGGCCGCGTGCAAATCGGTGCGTGCATGATCGAAGCTGGCTAGGAATAGGCGCTTGGTCAATAGACCCGCCTGATCAACCTCTAGCAGCTTTTCCAAGATCAGGCGCGTTGTCTCGACCAACCCGCTCGGTACCCGCACCAAGCAGCCATTCCCGCCGAGCAAGGCACACGTGAGAGACAGGACGGGCTGGATCTCAATGTTCCCGGCCGGCCAGTGACCGACTACTCCCAGAGGAAATGCTTTCAGCCGGGCATGCCCTTCCTCCCGCCATCCACCATGAAGTGATTCTGGGCCCAGCTCGCGGAGCAAAATCGGCTGCAACGTGCCGCGCCGGAGCCAGAGACGGAGAAAGGCCGCACCAGGAACGTCGCGCAGGCCTGGCGCATCCAAGGCAGCAGACCACCGCTCGAAAACTTCAAGCACCACGTCAGGGCTGAGATCCGCTTCGAGCGCGGTTTCCCGCAGTTGCCGCGCCGCGCGGTTGATCTCCTCAGGTGAGGTAATCGAATGGATCACATCACTCATGCGCACCTGTCCCTTGCCGCGAGCGGGTGGTTTCCAGATTGCCGCAGCCTCGCACCTCCACCTTTGGCACCCTCCGCGTGAAGCGGAAATACGTGCCGCGCCGTCCGCATGGGCAACCATCCTGACCGATCAGTTCCGCCATGTCGTCGGTCAGCAGCAGGAATCCGGGAAAACTCGTGGGCAGAACGCTGCAGACTTGAACCAGTCCTTGCTGCCCGGCTTCGACGGGCGCGAGTGTCAGCGGATCGCGGATGATCACCTCCGCGAACGTGGGTACATGCTTGTGGCCGTGCTCGCAATCTGGATAAACGACGCCCACATTCTCCACCATACCGTAGTAATCGATGACACGGTCTGCGCTGCAGGCAAAGACCGAAGCCACGCCGCGCATGAACGCGTCTTTCGTCACTGCCTGCTGCTCCAGCCGCTTCCATCCGCCGCTGTGTAGGACGTGGACGTTGGGCATGCGCAGCGTGACGCCTTGGCGCTGCAGGGGCTGCACGAACTGGGTCCAGATCACATACGTGAACCCATACACCAAGACTGCGCTGTCTCTCCATTTCTCAGCGCAGGCAAGAAGCTTCTCCAGCTCGAGGACCGAATCTGCTGCATCGTCACGGCGCAAGCAGCACACAGTTTCCGTGGCGAAAGAGCCAAGACCTTGAATGGCAGCGCCTCGCGCACCCAGCTCAACCTGTGGTTTCAAGTTCTCTGGTATATCGATGACCAGATAGGGCCTGCGCGCCGGTCCGATGAAATCGCGAATGATCGCCGTCACGCCCCTGGTCATCCGCCGGCCTGTGGCGGCGTCCAGAACCACCCGGCTGGGAATCTGGCCACTGGTCGAGCTGGAGGAGAGAGTACGCTTGATGTCGCGGGTCTCGACCAGGCTCAACGGTGGATTGGCCTTGAACGTACTGACCGGCAGATATGGAAGATCGGCAACCGCATCTGCGGCCGACAAGCTGATTGGCCAGTGCCGCACGTAATTGCGGAACTGCTGGCTGCGGTCGCAGGCGTAGCTCAGTTCCTGCTTGAACAGGGCAAGCAAGGCCTCGCGACGTTCGCTGGGAGGCACCGCGTATGGCGGCTTATCCAGCAACGCTCCGACAGCCTGCTCGAGTTCTGCTAACCGAGGCTCTGCCAGTTGGCTCATAACAACGTCTGCAACTGAGAACGGGCGATCTTGCCATTCGTTGTTCTCGGCAATTCAGCGACTATCTTGACGGAAGCGCAGGTCCAGTGCGGCGGAAGTGCGCGCCGGATTCGATCGCCGAGGTCATCCCCATGATTTTCAGCAACCGCGCTCTCTGTCGCGCTGTTGTCAGGAACGATCAGTAGCGCCAAGGCTTCACCGGCCTCTGGATGTTTCACTGCCACCGCCGCACATTCGCTAACGCCGGGCATGGCCGCCACCTTGGTCTCGACTTCACCAACGCTTACCCGAACGCCACGAATTTTGATGAACTCGTCCGTGCGCCCTTTGATCCAAAGATATCCATCTTTATCGCAACAGGCAAAATCGCCGGTCTTAAGCCAGCCGCCGCCGAACTTGCGGTCGGTAGATTCGGGATCATCCAGGTATCCGAAGCACACCGACGGACCTCGGACTTGAATTTCCCCGATCTGCCCCTGCGGTACTTCCCGTCCTTCCTCATCCACGATGCGGACCTCAAGATTGTCCAGTGGAATGCCCGCGCTCCCCAGCTTCTCCTGTAAACGAGCCTTGGGCAGACAGGAAATCCGTGCTGTGGCTTCGGTCTGGCCATACATGACCAGAAATTCTGCGGTGGGTACGATGTGGCGCATCTCCCGCACATTTTCAGGAGCAAGCGCACCTCCGGCTTGAAGAAAACGGCGCAGACTAGGCAGGGGGATCGACTTGAGATTCGACCGCCGGAGCAAAACGTTGTAAATGACCGGAACTCCAGCAAACGTCGTGCAGCCATAGGTGTTGATGGCGTGCAGCACCTTGTCCGGAAACATGAACCGAGAATCAAAGACGACTCCGCCGCCTTGATAAAGGTGAGTGTGCATCACGCTGGCGCCGAAGCAATAACTCACCGGCATGATCAGCATGGCCCTTTCATCGGTTCCTAGACGTTGGCTGCGAATGATCGCTTCCGTATTGGACTTCAAGTTGCTATGAGCGACCATGACCAACCTAGGCACGCCTGTAGAACCTGACGTCGGCATCAAGACGGCGAGATCATTCTCTGCGCAAGGGTGCGGCGGGAGCGAGTCGGGAGAACAGGCCTCGAAAGTTCCTTCGATGTGACAGACGCTATGGCTCTTCAGCCAATCGCACTTGGTCCCTTTGTCGGTCCATACGACTTTAGCTTGCGACTGAGCTAGCAGGAAACCTCCGGAGGCGGACAGCAGGCGCTCTTCTGTCGGCACGGGTACCACTCCGGCGTACATGGCGCCGAGGTAGGCCAACGTGCTGGCTGGACTCACGCGACAACCCACCAACATCCTGTCACCCGGCCCCAGTCCGGCCGATCGGAGACCGGCCGCGAAACCGACAATCAGATTGGGGAGATCATGACTAGGAACGGTCTGCCCAGTTGCCGCGTCAATCAAACAGGAGGTTTCTCCCAAACGCTCAACCAGACAGCGCGCGAAGTTCCCCTCAATACCATTACGCACGTTGAACCTGACCTAGCTTGGATTGTACGACCCGGCAGATTGATTTCACGTCCTCCATCGCCATCAGGTCGTCTACATCGAAAGTCAAGCCGAAGGCTTGTTCGAGGCTACTAGCCAGCGTGACATGTCCCATGGAGTCCCAAGCCGGAACGTCGCTTGGTACAGTGTCAATAGTAACGGTCTGCGGATCAATGCTGAACGCTGATTGAAAGGCCGTCCGCACTTTGGTCAACAATTCTTCCATAATGCAAGTTTCCTCTGTGTTTTGTTGGAGCGGTGGGTGCAGCTACTCCCAACTGAGTACTCTCTCGGCTATGTTCACAATGTCGCTCTGAGTTGCCATCCTATTGGTCGTTTCGCAAGACCGGCCGATGTGGCCCAGGCGGTGGTATGGATGTGTTCAGATCACGCATACTTCATCACTCGCCAGTCCCTTCTCTTGCCAGCCGCGCCTTAAGGTTTCTTGACATGGTCTTTTGGCCCCGGCGCATTTCAACTCGATGTTTTGCCTGCCTCGCGACGACCGAGGAAAACTCGGATTAAGGGTTCTACCTACCGAGTATAGGACAATGAATAGTCCGAATTAAAGAATACGTTGCAGGTTACAAACGTAACCGGCAGTTTATAACTGGTTTAACAACGTCAGCGTTTGGCGCAATCATGCCCCAATTCGTTCCAAATAGATGCGATGTTTTGGTTTTGACCCTCACCGTCAGTTGTTATTCCTACTGATCGATAGGACCTTTCCCAGCCTCAGCAGGCTAGCTGGTTGTCTTCTCCGCCACGCGCTTTTCGAGCCGGGCCAGTCGCTTTTCGAGTTGAACCGCATTGGATATGCCTCCTGCTCGAGTTAGTCGCTGCCATCTCCTGCTAAATCCTCGCCGCGATCCGATATTCGCCTTATATTCGCCTCTATCCTATCACTCGAGGATAAGTGAGAAAAGGCATGAAAGTGGGTAGCGGGCTGTTTTAGACCAAGACAATCGGATGATGCCGGGTGAGAAACTACCCAAGTTGGTTCTGCTCAATTTCGAGGGAATGTCAGCCGATCAGGTTTCGTCGTGCGGGCCGTGCTCCCGGGCTTTTTCCCTAGATTTGGCCCACCGAGCCAGAACAGCCTTGCGCGCAATCTCGCTTCTTTCTCCCGGAGTTAACTTGGCCGCCCGGATCTTGCCACCCTTCGAACCACCCAGCTTTCCCAGGGCGACGGCATTCGGATTCTTTTTCCTGGCCATAGATGATCTAGAAGCTAATCTTCCGAATGGGCGAAATCAACCAAAAAAGTTCTTGACTTTTACTTAGGCGCCTATGTATACATAGGTGAGGATACTTAGGCGCTTAAGTATTGCCGAGGATTCAAGAAGGTATCATGCAGAAAGACTCCCACGTGCGCTTAGAATAAGTCTAAGAGCGCTGACGTACTTCGCGGACTGGGATACCATCACACCTACGGCCTACCCACGCTCACGACGAACTGCTCCAACAACTATGGACCCTATCAATTTCCTGAGAAGCTGATTCCCTTGATGATTTTGAATGCCTGCAACGGAGAACCGCTCTCGGCTTACGGCGACGGACAGAATGTGCGTGAATGGATCTATGTTGAAGACCACTGTGATGCCATCCGCACCGTGCTGGCCAAGGGACAGCCAGGCGAGACCTATAACATTGGCGGTGGGAACGAGAAGAAGAACATGGAGATCGTGAACAAGGTGTGTGAGCTGCTCGACGAGTTGCGGCCCGGTGACCCTGTTCCGCATCGGAAGTTGATTACTTTCGTGAAGGACCGTCCCGGTCACGATCGCCGCTACGCCATGAACGCAAGTAAAATCGAGCGAGAACTGAGGTGGTGTGCCACGGAAACATTTGAGAGCGGGATCCGCAAGACCGTGGCCTGGTATCTCGAAAACGAAGCCTGGGTGCGGGACGTGACGAGCAGCAGCTATCGACAATGGATCGCAAAACACTACTCTGTGTAAAGCGCAGCTGACCATGAACAAGACGTCTTCTTACAAAGGCATCATTCTGGCGGGAGGATCGGGCACACGGCTGTATCCGGTTACGCAGGCGATGGGCAAGAGCCTGCTTCCCGTCTACAACAAACCCATGGTTTATTACCCGCTGTGCACGCTGATGCTGGCGGGGATTCGCGACATCTTGCTCATCTCGACTCCGGACGACGTCCCCAAGTTCCAGGCGCTGCTCGGCGATGGCAGCCAGTACGGAATTCGTTTGCAGTACCGGGTGCAGCTCAAGCCCGAAGGGATCGCGCAGGCGTTTCTCGTGGACGAAGAGTTTCTTGCCGGCAGTCCCTGTACCCTGGTTCTGGGCGATAACATTTTTTACGGGCATGACCTGGTCCGCGATTTGCGGGAGGCGGCGCAAACCGTCGGCGGGGCACGCATTTTCGCCTACCCGGTGCACGACCCGGAGCGCTATGGCGTAGTGGAATTCGACGCCGAAGGCCGGGCGTTGAGCATCGAAGAGAAGCCGAAGCAGCCCAAGTCGCGCTATGCCGTTACCGGGCTCTATTTCTACGATTCTGACGTGGTGAAGATCGCGAAATCGCTGAAACCGAGCGCGCGCGGCGAACTCGAGATCACCGACGTCAACCGCTCCTACTTGAAAAGCGGAAACCTGAGAGTCGTGGTGATGGGGCGTGGTATGGCGTGGCTCGACACCGGGACGCACGAGTCGCTGATGGATGCCGCGCTCTACATTCAGGCGATCGAAAAGCGGCAGGGATTGATGGTGGCGTGCCCGGAGGAGATCGCGTACCGTTCCGGCTACATCTCTCGAACCCAGGTGGAGCAGATCGCGAGCGCGATGAAGAACAGCAGCTACGGCGCATATCTGCTGCAGCTTTTGACGGAGAAGGTATTCTGATGGGTGAAGCTTCCGTGGTGAAACCTGCGATGGATGCGTTCAAGAAAACTTCGACTTCTCTGCCCGGCCTGTTGCTTCTCGAGCCGCGCGTGTTCGGCGACGGGCGCGGATTCTTCCTGGAAAGCTACAACCAGCGCGCCCTGGCGGACCTGGGCATCCAGGATCGGTTTGTGCAGGACAATCATTCCTGTTCTCAGCGCAATGTCCTGCGCGGGCTGCATTACCAGATCAAGCATCCGCAGGGCAAACTGGTGCGGGTGGTGGAAGGCGAGATCCTCGATGTTGCCGTGGACCTGCGCCGCGGTTCGCCGACGTTTGGCCAATGGGAAGCCGTTCGCCTGTCTGGCGACAACCGGCGCATCTTGTGGATACCGGCGGGCTTTGCCCACGGATTCTGCGTAACTTCGGACAAGGCACACGTTCTGTACAAGGCCACCGATTACTACGCTCCGCAATACGAGCGCACGCTGGCGTGGAACGATCCGGACTTGAAGATTGACTGGGAACTGGGAGGCGAGCCAATCGTATCTCCGAAAGACCAGCGCGGCGTCGCTCTCCGCGATACCGAGACCTTCGAGTAAGAAAGAGAAATCACACCATGCGAGTAACGATCTTTGGTGCCTCCGGCCTGCTAGGTCAGGCGCTCATGCGCGAGTGGACCGGAGACGATGTTGCGGGTCTCAGCGTCGAGGATGTGGACATTCGCGACGCGGCCAACGTGCGCGAGGTTGTTGAGAAGAACCAGCCGGACTGGATTGTACTGGCGGCCGCTTACACAGATGTGGATGGCTGCGAGAGCAATCAGGAACTGGCATTCGCGGTAAACCGTGATGGGGCCGTGAATGTCGCTGAGGCTGCGAAGCGGGTCAGCACGAAGGTCCTGTTTCTCAGTTCGGATTATGTTTTCGACGGAACGAAAACATCCCCCTACGAGATTGACGATGTACGGAATCCGCAGAGCATCTATGGTCGGTCGAAGGCGGAGGCGGAGGTCCGGTTGCTGGAAGTCCTTCCGCAGTGCTGCATTGTAAGGACAGCGTGGATGTTCGGCATGGGCGGCAAATGCTTCCCGCACACGATTCTGAAGCTGGCGGCCAGCCGCCCCGCGCTGGATGTTGTGAACGACCAGCGTGGCTGCCCCACGTATTCCCTGGATCTGGCGCGGGCGATCATCCAACTGTGCCGCAAGGGCGCGACCGGTATTGTGCATATCACTAACGCTGGGCACTGTTCCTGGTTTGAGCTCGCGCACGAAATCGTAAAGAGCGCCGGACTGGCCACGGAGGTGTGGCCGGTCAGTACTGAGCGGATGGCGCGTCCCGCGCCGCGTCCGGCTTACTCGGTTCTCTCTGCCAGAAGCCTGCAGCCATACGGGATTGCTATGCCCAACTGGCAGGATGCTCTGCGGAGATATCTGCAAGAGCGGAGGAGCTGATCTCTTCGGCGGAATCACTGTCTGTCCTCCACCCTGACCATTACGTTGTCGGAACAGGCACGACCGCCACTAGGATCGGAAGCGTTGGAGGTGATGGTGATGCTGCCGCTGGCACTCGGATGTTTGGGTAGTGATCGGCTGCGATCTTCAACAGCTCGGAGGGATTTGAATGATCTGTGCCGACTTTCTGGAGGGAGCCAACTTGGACAATGGCGATCCGGAAACCCTGCTGTTTTCAGCAACCCGATTCTTCCGCTTCTTGCCCGAGGCCCAGAAGCAGGTCAGACACTGTTGTCCGAGCCGCTGCTAGGGCATCGGTGTGGCTTGTCTCCACCACGTACCCACACGATCGTAACCGGGCCAGATTGATTACAGGGCCACTGTGGCAACGGCTATGCTGCCACTTGCTTTTTCTCGGCGCTGGGCATCCCTTTTTCAGGGCCAAGCGCAGCCGAAGGGCTCTTCATCGACCAGGCACTCTACGATTTTTGCGATTTAGCCCACATGGTGACCGAACTGGCAATCGCCATGACAAAGAACAGCATGGCCCCGTCAAGGAAGGTGTGATAGGAGATCCGGATCGCCCCCGGAGATGCGGGGAACACAAAAACACCCACTATTGCGAGCCCCCGCATGATCACAGCAAGTACCGTGCTGACGATACCGATCCAATAGGATGCGTTGCATAGTCGTTTTTCCATGTTCATTCTCCTTTTCGTCGATTTCCAGAGGAGGAGACTACCGTCGCCCCCCGACACAACCTGAACAACGATGCCAGCATGTTATGCGAGAATCCGCGTTCTCGCCCCTACCTTTGCGTGAGTATACCTTATCCCACAACTGCGGCCTTTTGTTTCATGTTGGCAGTGTCCTAATTTGGCAAATTAGGAGATGCGGAGACTCTGCTGTTTTCAGTGACGCGGTTCTTCCCTTGCCCGAAGCCCAGAAACAACTTTCCTCAAGCAACTGAGCGAGGCAGCGGCATAAAACGAATCCGCCCCAAGGCCGCGGTTGCGGCTCGATCCCGCAACGTAGAGAAACTGAGGCAACAGGTTCTGCGCTGTGACTGCTGGCGGTGTCAAATTATGCGGACTGATGTCGAATTTGGAAGTTCACCACCAAACAATACCGTGACAAGGGGGAGTGTCGTTTTATCAGCAACATGCCTTCTTTCGCCGTGTACAATGCTCCCGTTCGTCAATTGCACCAGTTTTAAGGATTTTTCATTCAGCTAACGAAAAGCCAGGAGGGTAATCACCATGGGTCACGTTGCTCGATTGCAGCTGGTTGGAAGAATTACCTACTACGTCGGTTGGATCGCGCTCGTCTGCGGGGGAATTTTCCATATCCACATTGCGAGGGCGCTGTTCTTGAAAATAGACCTGTCGGACCGGAATCTGCTCGAGGGCAGTGTGGTGTGCTTCTTGATTTGCATGGCCTCGGAGCTCCGTGCCCTTGCCGGCGCTGGGAATGAGATGCCCGGTGTTGTGAAAAAGGCTGCGTAGGGACTGCCCCAGCGACCTTGAAAGTCAATCCGCTCCCCAGCCACGCAGCTTTCGGTGGCCCGTTCCGGGCGAGCCCGGGATGCTGGGGAGTGACCCATCCCGCAGCTACTGCTTGGAAATGATCCGTGCCGAACATGCGGCACGATGGCCAACATCGGGGTCCACCAAAAGGAATTCCGCAGTCACTCGGGAGCGGATTCCGAGATAAACCTCATCACACTTTGTATGCAGTGCCACAGCCGGGCGCACGGCGTACGAGTCGCGCGGCAACGAGGTTTTGTCAGAGGTTTCCAGGGTTAGGTCAGGCCGGCTTGGAAGACAGAAAGATGAAGATGGACGGGTGGGAAGGATGACTTTTGAGGGATTCGAGCGAGGCAGGGGCTGAGTGGAGATCAGGAACCAAGCTTCACAAAACTACGGGAAGACTTTTCAGGCCCCTAAATCCAAATGTGGAAGCCCATTCGGGCCGCGGACCTGCGAGTCTCATCTTTGGAAAGTGCTGTACTAGATTCAGGATCGCAATCTGCCCTTCTAAGCGTGCCAGTTGGGCCCCGATGCAAAAATGCAGACCCGCACTGAACGCCAAGTGTTGATTGTTCAGTCTCTTCAGGTCTAACCGATTCGGTTCCTTGAATTGCCTGGGATCCCGGTTTGCAGCACCGAGCATACATAGTATCGACCATCCCTTCGGTATGTACTGGCCGCAAAGCTCAATATCTTCTTTGAGCACGCGTGCCGTAAACTGCACAGGGCTTTCGAAACGCAAGAGTTCCTCCACGGCCGATCGAATCAGATCAGAATTCTCGCGTAGTTCCGCTGTCTGCTGCGGGTTTTGAAGCAGCGTGTACATTCCATTACCGATCAGGTTGCGGGTCGTCTCATGTCCTGCGAAAAGCAGCGCGACGCATTGCGCGTAGAGCTCTTCTTCCGTCAGCACTTCTCCTTCTTCCTCGATGTCAATCAGGAGACTGATCAGGTCGTTTCCCTTATTGCGTCTTCGTTCCGCCACAGTCTTTCGGAAAAAGTTGGTCAGTTCAATAAGAGCGTCTTGGGCGGCGCGGGCCTCTTCCACGGTTCGATTCGGGTTACCCCTAAACACTGCAATTGCCCGGGAGGCATTCACAAATGTGCCATGCATTGCCTCCGGTACGCCCAGCAGTTCTGAAATGATGCGTACCGGCATCGGATTTGCGAACTCACTCATCAGTTCGACTTCCGAACCATGTTTCAGTGGCTTCAGCATTTTATCGACGATGGCCTCGGCTTTAGGGCGCAGGGCCTCGACAGCGCCGGCTGAAAATCCCTTATTGAGAAGCTTCCGCAACCGCGTGTGCTCCGGCGGATCCATGAAAATCAGCCACAGGCTCAACATGCGCGCGAGTTCGCCGAATTCGGCCTGGCGGCTCAGCGGCAAGGGCAGTAACATTTGCTGCGCGCGTTTGGCAGAGAGCCGCGTGTCCTTCGCAATCGATGAGCATTCGGCGTGGCTGAAAATCGACCACACGGCCCACTTGCCGGCGACCTCGACGTAATGCAAGGGACCTTCCTCATGGAGGCGGGCATATGTAGGATACGGGTCCTGCAGGATCTCGTCGCTGAAAAGGACTTTCTTGTTTTTGGCGATTAGCTGGGACAACCTTTATTTCCTCGCAAGATGAAATCTAAGTTAGCATGTCGTACTGTTGGTTTTTCGTTCCGCAGCGTCAGCACTAAAGAAGAACAAGCTTAACTCAGGGTTCTTCCCGTTGTGATCGCCCATCGGCTGGCATTGTGTCCACTACTCTGGCATTGTGTGCACTACTATTGCTTTGACGCGGCGCTGTACACGCCGTTGCACCTATTAAGACTCAACCGGTAGACGTTGCCAGACCAATTCGAGGGTTTGGACTTTCCCGCTCACTGGCGTCGGCGGTGTAACCAATGTAATTCGATCATCCTGGAATTTGACGCTTCGGACCAGTTCCTTGCCTACGTAGTTCTGAATCGATGAAATTTCGATGTGATGGGTGACCTTGTCTCCGCTGAGCGTGTACCGCCCCGCATAGCCAAGAAATGTTCTGAATGCCTCAGCCTGTTCTTCCGCCCCAGCTCCGACAGAGATTGGCTTTCGGCCGCCGTAGCTGATCATGGCGGTTACCTTGCCATCTTCAGAATAGATAAGAAAGCCAATTGGGTTGAGACCGTAGGGAGTTTCGCTTCGCTCCCCGGTCGATGTTGTGCCCGAGACAGACACCAACTTCCAGGTCCCCACCAGCTTGCATCCTGTCTCTCCGAATCTGCCAGAGCTCATCCCATTCTCCCTTGACACTCACCGGCCTTCTCACCGAAGGTATTCAGACGTAACCGTTTTATCGAAAGCATCAAGCAATCCGCGGTCTCTTTCGTCTATCTTGAGATAGTCTGATTCGCAAGGGGAACTATGACAAGAGAATTGGAAGGCAAGGTCGGCCTCGTCACTGGTGGGACGTCGGGTGTGGGCCGTGAGACCTCCGTACTTTTCGCGAAATCGGGTGCAAAAGTAGTGATTGCGGGCCGACGCGAGCCGGAAGGCGAGGAAACGATCGAGTTGATCCGTGCCTCCGGAGGCGAGGGCCTATTCGTAAAAGCCGATGTCTCAAAAGCCTCCGAAGTCGAAGCGCTCATCCAGAAAGCAGTAGAGAGATTTGGTCGCTTGGACGTAGCCTTCAATAACGCAGGGATCGAAGGCGTCTGGGCACCGATCATCAGACAATCCGAAGAAGATTGGGATCGGACCATTCAAGTCAATCTCAAGGGTGCCTGGCTCTGCCTGAAGTATGAAATTAAGCAGATGGTGAAGCAGGGTAAGGGTGGAGCAATCGTAAACATGGCTTCGATTACAGGCCTAGTCGGGTCTGCGGGGGCGGCAGCGTATAGCGCGAGCAAACATGGAGTGATCGGGCTGACGAAGTCTACCGCGCTGGAAATGGCACGCAGTGGAATTCGCATCAACGCAGTTTGCCCCGGAGTGATCGAAACGTCTATGTCCGAGCGTCTCTTTGGGGCTCCCAACGTCCACAAATATGTTCTGAGTTGCCATCCTGTTGGCCGTTTCGGAAGACCGGCCGAAGTGGCCGAGGCGGTGGTATGGATGTGCTCGGATCGCGCCTCTTTCATGACGGGCCAGTGCATGGTTCTCGACGGCGGGTTCCTGGCAGGCCAAAATTCTCCGAGCTAGCGGCAGGTTATGATTCAGCTTCTGGCAGATTCAAGCGCTGTTGGGCCTTTGGAGAAGAGGAATACCCCGTAAACTGGGCCCTGCGATGTTTAGGTCTCGGTGGGGGACGCACGTCCAATCGACTTCATCCGGCGTCTAGAACGGCTGGTTTCTTAATTCGGAAGTGACGCCGAAACCTCGAGCGGAGTGGAGACCAGAGGCGCCCCAATGCCTTTCCTAGAACTCTCATGACCAGACGAACGCTCATCATAAGAAACGGCAATGGATCGTCGCCGCTCCACCACGCCAGCTCCTTGCCTTTGTGCGGGAAATACTCAGCTGCGTCTTGTTTCGAAGCACTCCGAGGCAGGCCACGGAGAAATGCCAAGGCATAGTACGGCTCAACCGTAAACAACCGGCCTTCCCTCAGGCTGGCGTTGTCAAAGCGCCGCCCGGACAGATCCAGATGCTGCGCCCGAACCACGTCAACTCCCGCACTGTTCTCGAACATCCGGAAGTTCTGACCGACGCGTGGGTTGCAGTCCAGCATCTTGAACTCTCCATCCCGTTCATCCTTTCGCCAGTCCATGTCGATAATTCCCGAATACGCCACAGACCTTAGGAGCTTCTCGCTTGCGCTACGCAACGTTTCGTTGTCAACCGAAATGCCCAGCGAAGTTGATCCAGCGTCTGGCGGATAGCCACGTAGCTTTTTTCCTGTAAAGGTCAAGCTTATATTTTTTTCTGAATTGTAATATCCATGGCAGATCCAATCGTCTCCGGGAATATGCTCCTGAATAATCAGGCGCTGCGTTTCCTCGCAGTTGTAATCTGCGCAAAGACTGAATAGTTCTTCACGCGTCTGTATCACTTTTGCGCACCACGCGTTACTTACTGGAAGCCATTGTTCGACCGCCTTCACCACCACTGGGAATTCTGTACCCTCGGCAAACGCCTTGACATCAGCAAAAGACTGGGGAACCACACTTCGTGCACTAGGTATCCCGACTTGAGCGCAGAGGGTCAGAAGGCAGGCCTTGTTCGCGAGTTGATGCGGAAGCTGTGGCGGGACCCGTGGAATAACGAACCATCGACCGAGATTCGCCGCGTTTTCAGCAACAAATACCGCCGACAGATCATCCATTGGAATGATGATTGCGGGTTGAGCAATCGCTTCCGCAACTAGCGACATGGCCTTCACGAACGATTCTGAATCAGTCGGGCGACTGTCCCAGACGAAGGCCTTCGTCAGATACCGCGACAAGGCCAGGGGCGCATAGGCGTCCTCAACAACGGCATAAACAGGCACACCAAGCCTGCCCAGCGTTCGTGTAACCGCCAAAGCCCCGTGGTGAATGACGTTGGGGCTCATTTTAAGGATCAGGGCTGGGTACTTCGTATCCAGAGCAGGCAACATCTCTCCCCGGTCCTGATTTCTCGTCCGTTTCAGTTTTCTCCGCATTTTTGCAGTCGAGCGAACGAAGCCGCCCGCGAGTGTTGTCCTTTCGCGATATGCGTCGAGATACGACGAGCTGTGAAGCCTGTTCCTGCCAGAAACCGCATGACGGGCCCGAAAGAGTTCGCGCTGGCTAAACCGCAGAAGTACAATCCCGGCACAGAAGACTCGAAGTGGGACGATAGCTCAGGCTTCTGCGCTTCATGTTTGATTCGCGACTTGAGGCCCTCATCCAGGAAGGGAAGCTTTTGGAAGTCAAACCGATACCCGGTTCCTGCGATAACGTGATCGGCTATCAGTTGTTTTGGTTGCTCATTCTGGTCGGTCAGATGCAGCACGATGTGTCCGTTCCGCTCTTCAGCACTACGCAATTGATGACCAAGCAGAATCGGCATCTGCCCCAGGACCCGGTCCTTCAGCCACCAAGCCCCGGCCGGACCAAGCGATGCCTTCACTCGTGAAAGGCGAACCTGCAGCGGGAGAAGGTGAAACAACTGGGGCGCATTATCGTAAACCCAAAGCTGAAGGCCCTCGCCAAGTTGCGTTCTGGGACGTCGCAGACGCTGATAGAACGAGCGGTGCTCGGTCGACGGAACCCTATTCCAGGCTATCGTCGACGCGCGCACCACAAGAGTGACAGAAGCTCCTTCCTCCCGGAGCAACGCCGCTGTCTCCAGCCCCGACTGTCCGCGGCCGAGCACTATCACTTCTTTGCCCTTGAACTTGCTCAGGTCGTAGTGCGCCGCAGAGTGTGAACACAGTTCAGACGGCAAACCGCGGAGTTGCTCAGGAACCTGTTCCATGCGGTCCATGCCCGTAGCGATGATGACCTGAGCTGCCCTTAACTTCTCTCCACTGTTGAGGCGTACTTCAAAACCGTTCCCTGTTCTGCTGACCGCGTCGACCAAAACATCTTCCACCTGAGGGACGAGCTTTTGCTGGAAGCAGAGCGCATATCTAGCAAAGATCTCACGCGACAAGGGAACACCATAATCGGCGAATGGAAGACCCGCCTCGCGGCAGAATTGGGGAAGGGTATGGCGGCCCTCCGGGTCAGGCAGGTTAGAGGCGCATCCTTCTGATTTCAAAAGCATGGCTGTCGGCATCTGGGTAAGCCAGCGCCGCATCGGAGACCCAAAAATGCGGAAATCCAAGCCGAGATGGCGCAAGTGCGCCGCAATCGCGAGACCATAGGGACCCGCCCCTACGACGCAGACTCCTGTTTGGGAAACGGAATTCATGATTAGTTTCTTCCTCCTGGGCTCTCACCGGTCAAGTGGAGCTCGCTGATTTTAAACTTGACATCGATCTTTACCTCGAATTCGCTGCCTTCAACAACTTTCTTGAGCACTCCTTTTGCGATTTTCCCGGTCGCGGTCGTCGGCATCTCCGTCAGAATCACGATTTTTGACGGCCGCTTGTAGCGAGCAAGGCGTTGTTCGGCGTACTTGGCCACGTCAACGGGCGTCAAAGCTGCTTCTGGCGAGGTTTGAACGAAAGCGACAATCTCCTCGTCCCCTTCAACGGATCGACCAACGACAGCAGATTGAACCACCGCTGGATGAGAATTGAGTACGGCCTCCACTTCGGCTGGATAAACGTTGAACCCCTTGTGGATAATCAGATCCTTCGCCCTCCCCACAATGACGAGGTTCCCGTCCTCCAGCCGCGCAAGGTCGCGAGTGTTGAACCATCCTTCGGCGTCGATCGCAGACCCTGTCTCCTCCGGAGCTCGGTAGTATCCCTTCATAACGTTGGGCCCACGCACTCGCAACTCGCCGACCGCACCTGGAGCCACCGCGTGGCCGTCGCTGTCCACGAACTTTACCTCTACCCCGGGAAAAACGGCTCCGATTGAGGTGTCAGTGCGAGGTGCTTCCGGGCGCGTCAGCGCAATCGTGGGGGAACATTCCGTCACACCGTAACCGTTGTGCAGCACCATGCCAAAAAGACTCTCGATTCCCGACTTGGTAATGGGATCGAGCGGAGCTCCGGAAGATGAAATGATGCGGAGTACCGGAAACTTCAGAGACGAAATCTTTCTGAGCTTCGCGTATTGCAGTAGTTGGTTAAAGATGGCGGGCGTACCCAACAGCAAGGTGAGGCGCTCCTTCTCCAGCGTCACCCGCGCCGTCATCGGGTCGAACCGCGGCGTCAAATACACCGATGCGCCGGCAACCAACGCGCCTAACAACACCACGGAAAGGCCGACGGCGTGAGACAAGGGGAGGACGCCATAGAGTCTGTCGCCCGGACTGACGGATCGGATCTTGGCTGATCCTTCCGCCATAAACAGGAGGTTCCTGTGGGATAACATGACGCCCTTCGGGAGCCCTGTTGTGCCCGACGTGTAGATCAGAGCGGCGACGCGATCGGAAACGCTTGCCTCGAGTGGCTCCGGCTCAACGCTTTCCTGCAAGGGGCCAATACCAACCGAACCAAAGCCTTTCCTCTCCTCGAACGACGCGCCGCTTCGCTTGGCATGGTCTGCCGCATGTGGCGATGCGCTTGCCGTGTAAAAGACGCGACGAGCACCACAGTGATCCAGAATCTCGTCAATCTCCCGCCCCGAGAGACGGGCGTTCACCAGCACGGGCCACGCGTCGATGCCTGCCGAAGCCAAGAGAATTGCCACGAAAGCCCGGCAGTTCTCGCCCACGATCATGACTCGATCGCCCGGACGCACGCTCAATTCGCGAAGCCAGGATTCAGTCTCTGAGACTGCGGAAGCCAGTTGCCGATACGTCCAGGTGCCCGTGCTCTCGACCAGCGCTGGGTGGTCGGGCAAGTGCTCGGCCCACTGTCTTACGACATCGCTGATGCGGATGGCCGCCACCATCAACGTCTTCGGCCTTTCAAGTTCAGTCATGACCATTCTGTTGTGCTTAACCTACCCGTGGTTGTCCTCGCAGGGATGCTGAGCAGTTCACCCTAGGCGCCGATCTTCCTCTCCACGAACGCCGCCAAGTTGGCAATCGTATCGAGATTGCTCGGAAGCACTTCGTCATCCTTGACCGTGATTCCGAAATGTTCTTGAACATACGCGACAAGAGTGATGACGCCCATGGAGTCGATTACATCGCCCAGCAGGGACCCGTCAGCTCGCAGCTTGCCGGCATCACCAGAAAGGAAATGCTGTATGACAAATTCTCGGACGTCCCGCTCGATATCTGTTGTTTGCATTGATCGAATAGCCTCCGCCATTTGTTCTGTGGAATATCTGAGGGCATGGACCCACAGCCTTCAAGACACGTGGGTTCGTTCACTCTCGGAAACAACAGCGACAACGGTTTGAGTACTTTCCGTTTCCCGCTGAAAAGTTGCATGAGAGTCACAACTCGAATAGGAGGGCCGAACTAAGCTTGCATCTCCGTCGAAGGGGCAGGCATACCAAGCCTTCGGGTCGCCCAGGACCCTATGCAGAACTGGGTCTGTCGCTTTGTAAAAGTAGGGGTGAGCCGGAAATTTCCTCTGATACGGTGCCCAATCAGAAAATACTTCCCGTACGTCGCACGTGAAACCTTGTATCTGAAAAATTTCGCTTCCCTCATTCTTTGCGTGTTCGTAGGCCGCGACCAAGAGAGCATGTACAACCGCTGGATCATCCTGCCTGACTATCATATCCGCGACGGTCGACGTACGCAGGCCAGCCCGGGGATCTACTTCGCTGCGGACTACGGCGTAGCCGTCAAGTTTTCCATCTTTATGGCAGCAAAGCACGCGCACGCGTCCTCTATCTCCGGGTATGTCGAAGTGCCATCGTAGAGTGGCCGCACTGCGGTCCGCATACAGACGGGTCTTCTCTTTGATTTTCTCTGTCCATAGCGTCTGAAAATCATCCCCGACATCGTCTAGGCTGATTTCGCTCACGGCGAGTCGTATCGCAGACCGCCTAGGCCAGCGCCTCCGGATAATCGTATCCGCCCTGATCGCAAGTGCGGCGAGAATGCTGCCAATCGGCAAGAGTAGCCGGCTAACCCTTAGTTCGTTCATCAATACCTGGGCAAACGGATAAGAACGCAAAACCCAGAATCGGACGGTGTCATAATCCGATTCCGGCAAAGCAGCGCACTTGAAAGCAAGTGCGATTTTGCCGGAAGCCTCAATTGCGGAACTGGTGATGAAGAGGTCGACAGATTTCTGACGATAAAAAGCAGCCGCCAAAGTTACCGCGAGTGCTCTGTACGGGGGTTCCGCCACAAAAGCAGTTGCCGTGACAGCGGTTAGCGTTCTGTCTCCATAACGGCATTGCAACGAGATGTTACCAAGGTACGCAACAATGGCTCCGTTTGCTTCCAGAACCCAGCCGATCGGACGCTTAACTCCACTTCCTACCAGTGCCGGGTTACGACACCACAAGCGTTCCCAGTTTTCTAGTGAATCAGCACCCAGCCCCCAGCGTCGCTTGAGTTCGGCCACAGCTGCAAAATCTGAAAAAAGTGCTTCTCGGAGTCTGGCCGGCGGCACCACAGCTGTGGAGTCGACGCTCAACTTTCCGTGTGGAGCCATGCGCGCACCGCGGCGCTTTCGCATCTTGGCCAAGAGCGCGGAGATAATTCTCTTTTCAATCGAAGCCATACAAAAGCAAACGCGCCAAGGCTTTGAGGCTCGGGCGCGAAATCACTACGGTTATGCGATTTCGTTGCGTACGGACTGGCACCGCAGAGGTCGAACACGCACAAAAGCCGGAAGCGCAGACCTCTTAGCCTTACGGGATGCGATGTAACTCAACCAGTTTCGATACACAAAAATGGCCGATGACTGCCAGGTGTTTTCGAGTCCGTTGACAACTGATTCGGGGAAGGACTCGATGATCTCCTCGCATCGAACAGATAAGGCATTCCGGCGAAAATCGTTCAACAGTTGAGTCGATGCATCATCGAAGTACCCGTGCGGCATGGACGGAAATGTTTCCCGTTCTCCGCGAAGGAATCTCTTGATGTCTCTCCGATATTCCTTCGCCAGAGTCTGCGCCCCGTACTCCGGATGCCCCTGGAAGTGAACAAAGAGACTTTCCTTCTTCTTTTTCACAAACAGGTCGACTCCGGCATCCGCCGACTTCGTGAGAACCAGGTACCCAGACGCCGTCAGTTCCTCCTCCCGCACTTCGTTCCAACGGGAATGCGGAAAACGGAGAACACTCGCAGCGCCATTCATCAGTGCGTTGTCGCAGGTCTTTCTGGATTCGAAAATGCCAAATTGCTTGTCGGAGAGCCGGTGGCGGCCGATGCCATCACAGTGCAGCACGCTCGCATGTGCCGCGAGACACGACAGCACAGTCGAGAACGTGTTCCGCTCGGCCCAGTCGAAAACTTTGGTGAGTAGCGTCCAGTACGGCTCATCCTTGAGGTTCGGATGGTGCGGTTCCGTGCCCGTGATGATGACACCGTCAAGCTGACTATTCCACAGGTCTTCAAAGTCGAAGTAGAAGCTGTTCAGGTGGCGTTGTCCACGCTCAGTTCGAGGAACTCCGGTCAGCGAGTAGAGCTTAATGACAATCGGAACGTCGCCGGATGCGATGTCCAGCAGTTCGAAGAATTGCAATTCGGTGTCTTCCAGAGCAGCGTCTGGCATGTTATTGATCAGGGCGAGCTGAAGGCACTCTGCACGCCCACGCTTGTCGATCGGCACCACATGCCGCGGACTTCTTTTCTCCGCCCAGTGACTCGGAACCCGGCCTTCAACAATCAGTGGCATATCACACCTCCCCACAAGGTGCTTGCTTCCATTTGTGAACCATTACTTCGTCGTGGCCTCTAGCGCTTGAGCCAGATCTTCCAGAATGTCGTCAATGTGCTCAATACCCACGCTCAGCCTGAGCATCTCAGGCGTCACACCCACTTTCGCCTGCTCTTCTGGAGTCAACTGCCGGTGAGTGGTGGAAGCAGGATGGCACGAGAGCGATTTAGCATCTCCCATATTGACCATCCGTTTGAACAAACGCAGCGCGTTGAAGCACTTTGTTCCCGCTTCGAACCCGCCTTTCACTCCGAACGTGAGCAGCGAACAACGCTTGTCACCAAGGTATTTCTGAGCCATTGGGTACAACGGATTGTCAGGAAAGCCTGCGTAGTTCACCCATGCCACCCGCGGATGGCTGCGCAGGAACTCCGCGACTTTGCTGGCGTTCTCCACGTGACGCTCGACGCGAAGGGCGAGGGTTTCAACTCCTTGTAGAAATAGAAATCCGTTGAACGGGGACATCGTCGCGCCGGTGTTGCGCTGGCACACGGTTCGGCAGCGTGCAACGAAAGCGGCTTCACCGTAGTGATCGACGTAGACCACTCCGTGGTAGGCAATTTCGGGCCGATTCAGCATGTAGAAGCGGTCGGGATATCGGCGCCAGGGAAACTTTCCGCTATCCACGATCATTCCGCCGATGCTGGTGCCGTGCCCTCCCATGAACTTGGTCATGGAATGCACCACGACGTCAGCACCGTATTCGATCGGCCGCAGCAGAATGGGTGTAGCCACGGTGTTGTCCACGACAAGCGGAACTCCGTGCTTGTGAGCAACTTTCGCCAGTCCCTCGATGTCGGCAACGTTGCCTGCAGGATTTCCGACGCTTTCGCAGTAAACTGCCCGTGTTTTCTCGTCGATCAGTTTCTCTACGTCGTCGGGGCTGTCGCTTTTCGCAAAGCGCGATTCAATTCCCCGCTTTGGGAAAATATGCGCCAAGAGGGTATATGTGGCGCCATAGAGCTGCGGGAGCGAAACCACGTTGTTCCCGGCTTCGGCGATGTTAATCAGGGAATACTCGATCGCAGCCATCCCGGAACTCACGCTCAGCGCGTCAACTCCCCCTTCCAGTGCAGCCACGCGCTTCTCCAGCACCGTGTTGGTTGGGTTGCCGATCCGGGTGTAGATGTTCCCCTGAACCTCCAGGTTGAACAGCGCCGCTCCATGCTCCGCACTGTCAAACTCAAACGCGACGGTCTGATAGATGGGTACCGCCACGGCCTTCGTCGTGGGATCGCCGTCGTAGCCGACGTGAATTGCGATGGTTTCTCTCTTCATGCCTCGGGTCGACTCAAGAAAAGCACGGGCAATACCAGTTCATCTGGCCGTTGTCGCCACGCTGGAAACGGAGTCAGAAACCGCATCCCGATAGGGCGACTTTGAAATCGCTCGAGCAATTGTCCGAGCGGCGAACTCAGCGCCGAAGGCAAACCGCATGACAGGGCCAAAGCTGTTTGCCGCAGCGATCCCCACAAAATAGAGGCCGGGCACGGATGATTCAAAGGTAGTGGAAAGCACCGGGGTGTTCTTTACGGTCTTCACCTTCGAACGGATGTCCGGACTGAGGAAAGTCAACCGCTCAAGATCAACCTTGTAGCCAGTCGCCGCGATGATGTGATCGGCCAGTATCTCTTTTGCGGTTCCGTCTTGCGCCCGCAGACGAAGATGCACCTGGCGCCCCTGGACCTCGGCATTCTCAATGGTGTAACCCAACCAAAGAGGCACCTTGCCCATTACCTTGTCCTTGATGAACCATCCTCCCGACGGCCCCAACGTCCGTTGGACGATCTCCAATCGCAAGCTCTCGGGCAAATGGTGAAACAGGGCCGGAGCATTTGCATAGAAGCTCGATCGCCAGCCCGGACCAAGACCGGTTTTAGGCTTCTGAATTCTCCTCCAGAGTGACCTGGGCTTGCCAGTCGGCTTTCCATGAAACTTCAGCGATGTCTGACGCGCGACCAACTGCACGTTCACCCCCGCCTCGTGCAGTAGTCCCGCCCAGTCGAGCGCGGAAGAGCCGCCGCCGATCACCACGACGTTGCGCCCGCTATAAACTCCAGGCTCACTATGGCGGGCACTGTGTGAGAGATATTCGGCCGGCAGATGTGCCAGGACGTCGGGCACGTATTCGAAATGGGTGATTCCAACCGCAAGCACCACCCTGCGAGCTTTCACGAGTTTGCCATCATCGAGTCGAAGCAAGTAGCCTTCGGGTGTGTGCTCGATGTTGATAACGAGCTTATCCTCGAGCTCGGGCACGACGCGCTCTTTGAACGCAAGTCCGTACTCAGTGAATGTCTCGAGCCGAACTGGGGTGCCCGTGTCGGCGTACGGGATTCCCCGTTCTGCGCAAAACTTCCCTAGGGTGAAATGACCCTTGGGATCAGAAATGTTCGAGGCAAATCCGTCCGACTTGAGCAGCATGCCTTTCGGCATGTGCGACCGCCAGCTGTCCATCGGACGACCGAAAATGCGAAATGGGACTCTGGATTGCCGAAGGTGGGCTCCGATCGAGAGTCCGTAAGGACCTGCCCCAACAATAACTGTATCTGTCATAGATTCAAATGAGGTTTTTGCTGGTTCAAAGTAACTAAGGAGGGAGTTCTGCGGAATTAACTATGTCAGTTTATCACACAAATATCTAGCGCAAAAGAGATGCCTAACTCCACTGTACTCTATTACTTACGGATTCTTATATCCGCAACCCTTACCTACAACGATGCGATTATTCGCGCTATACGTTCTCCAGTGTGTCCATCCCAGAGCGGGGGAATTAGGCCCCTCTTGGCTTTCCCCGCCAAGATGTTTTTCAACTCCGCGTCCAACCGCTTCTTGTCGTCTCCCACAAGAATGTTGGTTCCCACTTCCACCGTGATCGGACGTTCAGTGTTGGTACGCAACGTTAGGCAGGGAACGCCTAAGTATGTCGTTTCCTCTTGAATTCCGCCGGAGTCCGTGATGACCACTGTGGCCCGGCTCTGCAGCGACAGGAACTCGATGTAGGGCATCGGCTCGTACAGATGCAACCGGTCGGCGTCGATTCCGAATTCCTCGATGCGCTGGCGAGTTCGAGGATGGACTGGGAAAATGATGTCTAGTTGCGCGCTTGCCTCAATAAGGGACTGGAGAACCCTGTGCAGATTGTCGCTATCGTCCACATTCGAAGGCCTGTGGAGCGTCACAAGTGCAAATCGCGAAGGTCCACCATTCTTCGGACAGTTCCCGGCCGCTGGCAAGACCTGAATCAGCGAGTCGATCATCACGTTGCCGACCCGGTGTATACGCTCTGATGGCACACCCTCCTGCTTCAGGTTGAGATCGCCGTCTTCGGAGGGGGTGAACAGTACATCCGAGAGGCGGTCTGTAACTATGCGGTTGATCTCCTCCGGCATCGTACGGTCGAACGACCGCAGCCCAGCTTCCACGTGACCCACACGAAACAGAAGCTTTGAGCAAACCAGAGCAGCCGCGACCGTCGAATTCACATCGCCATACACCAGCACAATGTCAGGCCTCCGATCTAGAACCACAGGCTCGAAGCGCCGCATGATCTCTGCGGTCTGAAAAGCATGGCTACCAGAGCCTACTTCCAGATTGAAATCCGGCGCCGGGATTTCGAGCTCTGTAAAGAACACATCTGACATATTCCGGTCGTAGTGTTGACCCGTATGGACTAACGTTTGGCGCAGACCGAGCTGCCGCATGGCGCGCAGCACTGGCGCCGCCTTCACAAAATTCGGTCGAGCCCCAACAACATGAAGAATGTGATTCACGGAACCTGCCTGTTGCTGCTACGCAGCGAGAAGCGGAAAGTTTGAGTGCTGAACAAGGAGGAGACCCTTGACCTCTGCTCCTTGCGCAGATACGCTGCAAATTCTGCAGGCACAGCTTTCTCCTCTCCGGAAAGATAACACCACGCAAATCCCAAAAGCCGTGTCATCGCAGCAACGAAACGTGGCCTCTCTTTGAGTCTCCGGAGGCATTTCACTACTTCAAACATCGGGTCACTCCCGAAAGAATAATCCAATCGCCCCAGACGAAAAGCGTTTCTAATCGGGTGACTGCTCGCCCCCGTGTGCCGATGATGGAAAATCTTCAATCGTGGAATCGACTCGACCTGCCAGCCCTTCATCTTGGCACACGTTTGTGCATACCAATCTTCGCCCCCGTATTTCAAGACTGCATATCCGCCGATTCCCTCATAGCATTGGCGGCGGACCAGTTGTGCTGCGTGAGACACGTTACTGACGCTGTTGAACCACCGGCCCCTAAATCCATTTCCATCGTCCTCGTAAACAAAACCACCCGCCAGTCCGAGTTCCGGATGAGCGAGAAAATGCCGGATCAATTCTTCGAAATAGCGATGTTCCAGAGAAAGATCCGCATCGAGATTCCCGATGAAGTCGTATTCGAGCCCTCGCAGCAACTCTTCGCCCTTTCTTAGGGCAACGACCTTCGCAGCGAAGCTATGGCCTGCCTTTTTAGTGACCCGCAGAAGTTTTATGAAGTCGTGTTTTTCGGCGTAGCTCTGCACAATCTGACCGCTGCGGTCTGTAGAATCGTCATCGACAATTACCCATCGTCGCGGCCGGAGCGTTTGCGAGACAACGCTCTGGATGGTCCTCTCTATGTAGGCCTCTTCATTGTAGGCCGCAGTCAAGAGGACGTATGCACCGCAGTATTGTTGCCTTCGCACCATAAACCCGACAGTTTTAGAGAATGTTTGTGTAGGCTAAGTCTGGGCCGAGGCTGGTTCGACTGCTTCGGTTTCAGCGTCAGTAGTGAATTTCGAGGCTCGTTCGGCCCAGTTACCGCTTTCATGGGGTAATTGCGGAGACTCTGAACGAATCACAACAGATGCAGAGATTGATGCGAGCAGTCCATACCAAACCACCTGGGTTTGGTCCCAATACGAGATGCCAAAGAAGGAGACGACATTCGCGAAGAGCGAAGCCCCCAGCGCCCAAAAGAACAACTTCTGCTTCTTGTCACTGGCAACTCTTCTGGCCCTTCCAAGGTACTTAAATCCATATACGAGAATGGCAATGAATAACAAAAACGGAAGCAGACCGGAAGAATCGCAAGTACCCACGTATTGGTTCGCTGTATCCCACATGTCCCAGCCCCAAGCCTCCGTCGACTTAACACCAATCAGCCACCAATCTCCAAAGTGTCGGATGCATTGATCGACCAGGGCAAACCGGTGCCACGATGACGACCCTCCCGAGATGTCGACCTTGGCGACGAGGTACCATACTGGGTGCTTCCAGACAATATGCACACAGACCAGGATAAAAACGATGCCCCACCGTATGGCTCGCATCCAGTTGCGCAGCGGCCATAAACACAGAGCCAGCACACCACCTACATATGCCAGGATGGGTGTGCTGGAGTTCGATGTTCCGACGATCACCGCTGTTGAAGCGATTCCGACTGCGGCGAGTGTGTGGTGCTTCTTGCCCTCGCGCCACAGCAAAACGAATAGTGGAAGCACGATCGCACCGAACGTTCCGGCCAGGATCGGATGCCCGAAACATCCCAGCGCGCGAAATTTGCCATCGCGCTCCATGAGGTTTGCGTAGAACGAAGCCCGCGCCCCTCCCAGTACTGCGTATGGATTGTGCCCCGTTGCTATTTCCCAAATCATGACGACAGCGATTGGCGCGGCGACGCATGCAAGTGTCCGGACTACGCGGATAATGTCTTCTCTATCGCGGACCAGAAATCGCAGTAGAAAATAGATACCAAAGATTGTGTACATATTTCCGAGCTGAAAGATCACGGCTCCCACTTCTTGAAACAGCAGGATTCCGGCGAGGGCAGTGGATGTTGCAAACAAAATGACCGCAAGATCGATCTTGTTGACCCCGCCACTGAAGATCCGAGCCCTCGATGAGATTTTCTCCCGTATAAGCCTGACGATGCCGAAAAGCGCGAGGAGGCGCAGCATTGGAAAGTGGAGCCCACCGACCACAAGTACCTGGTCCAGCGGAATAAGAATAGAGGCAGCGATGAATGGTGCGATCGCTTTGCTGCGCGGCCAGACCAGGATGAGTACCCCCACGATGAGAACCAACAGCAGAACAATGGGGTTGAGGACGGTATCAGCTGTGCCGCCTCCGAAATGTAGATGCTCCGGTTCCAAGGGTTAAGCCTCGTTCGACTATCGCAAGGACGGTTCGGAAGCCGACGCCTTTCGCAAATCCCAGAAATTCCGGGAGTCCAGCGCAGAAACCTTCATCTGTGGAAACCAGGGAGTTCGCCGGTAGGCGGCCTGGCGGTAATGCTCGGTCCGTTCCAGGACCCAGCCAACAAGTGACGCCCCGAACACATCGCTCTCCTTCATTTGGGCCGCACGCAGAAATCGGCGCGATCTTCTCAATTCTCTCTCCAGTTGCGGCCTCAAAGCAGCGAGCCGGCCGCTGGACTCGATAATGCGCAGGATACCTTCCTGTATCCGTACCACGTTCTTGGCAACTATAATTTCACTTGCCTCGTGCGACAATGTGTGCCGGAGTTTCGCTTGGCGGGTAGCGAGCGGCTCGCGAATGAACGTCCACGGTCCCTCCAGCGAAAGGCGAAGCGCTAGCTCCATGTCTTCCATGAGCCGGAACGACTCATCGAAACCCCCCACTCTCACCAGCGCTTTTCTTCGAACGGCCACCGCCTGGTTAAAAAGGACACAGCGCGTGGCCAGCACCTCGGTCACGTTGAGCCACATTCCCTCTTCAATAGGTGGGTAAATGGGGGCCGTTTCAAAAGAATGGACTACGCGGCCATCCCGTTCCACATTACAGTTGCACAGGCAGCAGACGACAGACTCGCCACCGCGCTGCAGGAGAGAAACTTGGCGCTCAATTTTCGTCGGATGCCAGGCATCGTCGGAATCCTGAAAGGCGATGACCTCACCCTTCGCCATCGAGATGCCCCGGTTCCGAGCCGCCGACGGCCCGGCATTCTCCTGAGCGGCCCAGCGAATCCTGTTGCCATACGACCGGAGTACCGATGGTGTGTCATCGGTAGAACCGTCATCGACCACAATGAGTTCGAGGTTCGGGTAGGTCTGCTGGAATATGTTCTCAATGGTTTCGCAAATCACTTCCGCCCGATTGTAGGTGGGAATGATTACGCTCACCAGCGGTTCGTTCATCAACGCGTCTCCACAAGATCCCAAGCGAAAGCGCTAAACTTGCTTATTCGCTGCACCAGAAGATTCGAAAGATGCCTTCAGGCCGCTCTTCTTCTCAAGTCGGACCTGTGTTGGACGAAGTTGCCGGCGGAAGTCAGCCAGGGCGTTCCAAACTTGGATTCCCTTTTGTCCAAACATGGCCGCACAGAAAAATGCTATGGCCTTTGCCGAAATGCCGCCAAACCGAAATTGCTCTAATGCCAGACCCCGCGCCGATTTGCCCTCTTTCACTCTAATCTTGCACAACTCGCGCGCCGCATCGGCGTATCGCACGTTCCAGGGCCGCCAGTGTCCTGATTGCACTGCCAGTGCGAAACAAAGCATTCTCGATCGGAAATAGTCCTGGCTTTGGAGCCCTTTGAGCAATGCTGAATTCGCGTTTAGATCCGAGGTTCGGAAATATCTGCCGACCACCGACGGAATTGCCGCAAATCTGTATTTGCAGGCAACCTGATATCCCGCGAGCAGGTCCTCGGAATGTTGCAGGCCCTCGTTAAAGCAATCGAGTTCCAAAAGTACTCTTCGGCGGATGAAGCTGCCCTGCAAAAGTCCAAACTGAAAAGGAAACTGCACGCTCAGCGAATCGGGAAATACGTGCGGACAATCCTTGATAGAGAGCCCGTGTTCACCAAATATCGTGCTTCCGTGTCCTTCATCAGTGACAACTTCTAGGTCGCCGAAAATCCATGCGACATCTGCTGGCACCCGCTCTGCCGCCTTCAACAGGCGTTCGTTTCTATCCGGCAGCCACTCATCGTCACTATCCAAGAATGCAATCCAATCCCCGCTGGCTTCTCGAATCCCATGGCGGCGGGCTTTGGAGACACCGCCATTCTCCTGCTTCACAACGCGGATGCGTGATCCAAACCACACGTCCAGAGCTTCAGCGGTGCCATCCGTAGAACCGTCGTCGACGACAACGACTTCATCGACAGGGGTTGTTTGCGCCAGGATCGAATCCACGGCGCGCTTTATGTAGTCCCTGCGATTGAAAGTGGGGATAACCGCCGACACTTTCATGAGGTTTGTTCCCGCTCCGAAACTTCCGCCCGGATGACTTTGAGGTAATCGTGCCCGAACCTCTGATCAGGCTCCAGGTAATTGCCTTCGGCCCATTCATTCCATGACTTTACGAAAACCAATCGCTGGTCTATCGAGCGGGACTGCACTAAGGTCAAGGCTTCCCGCAGGTGAGCGCGAAACAGATCGGGGGTCGAGTCGTGCAGCACGATCCCTCGGACTCCGGACCGGGGCGTGTTATCCCAGTTTGGAGTAACGCAAGGATACGTGTTCGGATCCTCACTACAACCGTCGAGCAGATAAGGAAGCGCATGCCGGTAGAGCCTCACGTTGGCAAACTGTGCAAACGATGATCGATATCGTCGCCACCACCAATGACGCAGCACTCCCTGGAACGCATCGCTATCCGTTCCCGTGCGAGAATGTCCCAGATCTTCTCGGGAACCATTCCCGTTCTTCCTCAGAAGCAGCTCGCGCACCGGCAGGGTAAACACTTTCTGAGTGCTCACCACAACGCAACTGTCAAATCCCTGCGACCTGTAATCCCAAGCTGCCTCGTGCGGCAGCAGATGAGCGACAAAATGCACCCCGGGCAACCCGCTCTGAACAGCCAACTCCTGCCATTCGCGAACAAAGCAGGTCACATTGGGGAACTCGGTGGGACGATAGATTACGAAAATGGGACGACCCTCTACCCGCATATAGCGCTTGTCCACGAATGCATCCCGCAACGCCATGAAGTGCTTTCGATTGTCTTCGGTCCCGGGATATGTCTGCTCGATAAGAATCCGACCGGGCGCGCCGTGCCACACGCCTGTCCAGGTTTGATTGGCCCAACACAGGCAGAAGGGGAAATCAGGCTTCCCTGAGGCGACCACTTCAGTGAACGGCCGTTCCAGCAAGCGTTTTCCGCCAAACCAGTAATGGTAGTAGCAGAACCCCTCAATGCCAGCATTACGGGCCAGTTCCGCCTGGGCCTCCCGGACTTCCGGTACTCGCAGATCGTAATAGCCCAAGTCCGCCGGGAGCCGGGGCTGATAATGTCCTTTGAACAACGGCTTGGCTTTCGCCGCGTTCGTCCATTCCGTAAAGCCTTTCCCCCACCATTCATCATTTTCCGGAATGGGATGAAACTGGGGCAGGTAAAAGGCAACCAATCTGGCCTGCATGCTCATTTGTTCGGACGCTCTCCCCTGCTCCCTTCGCACGGCCCTACGCCCGCACGCGAGCGAGGTTTTGGGAAATCATTCCACCGGCTTCCTGGAAACATCGGAAGCGGGTACATAGTCCATGGATCGACGCGGCGACCAAGGCGCTGAACAATCCCCGGCAAGCAAGGGTAAAGAACGTGCCTCCCAGCGAAACCGGCAGAAGGGATGTGATGATGTAACCGCCGGCGAGAGCGGGAATCACCGGCCACAACTGCGCGGCGATCTCTCCGGTCCCGATATCAAGATTTCGACGCAAGAATGGCAGATAGATGATGGATTGGCTCACGTATGCGACGAACACAGCGCCCGCAACCAGTTCAATTCTGCCGGTTCGCAATACAACCAAGAACAGAAGTAGCTCAAGGCCGCCGGCTAAAGCATTTGCGTGCAGCAATGACTTGGTTTTCCCGAGGGCCATCACGCAGTTGCTGAGCGGCTCAGTTATTGCACGTACGATTCCGTAGACGCAAAGAATCTTAAGAGCCATAGCCGCCGGGACCCACTTGTCCGTGCCTTTGCCCAGAAAGGTCACAAGAAAAAAGTGCGTATTGGCGAGTAGCGCGGTGTTGGCTACGACGGCGACAAATGCGATCAGGTCGATCGTCTTGAGATACCATCGTCGCATTGCGGCGGCGTCATTCTGCAGAGCGGAAAATGCCGGAAACAGCACGTTGTTGACGGTGTCGTAAAGCAGGCCGCAAATGAAGCTCCCCCAAGTAAATGCCAGAGCATAGTAGCCCAATTGGGTGCTTCCCAGGCGGGAGCCAACCAGAAAATTGTCCAGGTTCATTACCAGAAAAATCAGGACTCCGCTTCCGAGCAAAGGCACGCCGAACCGCAGGTACTCCTGCCAATCAGTCAAATCGAACCGAAAACGGATGGTGATTCTTCTCGCGAGCTGTGTGGCAACGCTGGCGGCCAGAACCCCGCCGACGTCGGCACAGACGACCGCCCAGTACTTCCATCCCCACAGAATCAGCGTGACCGCGAGGACGCACCGAACAATGGCGCTTGCCAGCCCTGGAATCACCAAGGCACGGTAGTTCTGTTCCCTTATTAGCGTCACCAGAGACATGAATCCGATCGTGCTTACCAGAAACTCCACGGCCAAGACCCGGACCACATTGGCGGTTTGCGGATGCTCGAAAAAATGGTGCGCGAACGGTGCGATTAGAAAAGCCGCAGTACATGCGCCGAAACTCAGGATGATCTTCAGAGTGAATGCAGCTCGGAGGCTGTGCTGATCGAGCGCGGGACGGCGAATAGCGGCGCTTGCCACCCCAACATCGCTGAAGTGGCTCAAGAATCCGATAATGATGGTGGCAAATCCAATGACTCCATAGTCGGACGGACTAAGGTTTCTGGCCACCACCGAGCTTGTCACGGCGATACAAATCAGGGTTGTCCCCTTGGTGAGGCTGCTGTAAATGACGTTGCGAAATGTCCTAGCCCTGTTAGACATTCAAAGTCTCACCAGAAGCGGCGCTCTGGTCTCTGTTCTTTGAGTACATACTGATCGTCTCGCGATACACCTCTAGAAGCTTGACGCCTGCAACGTTCCACGTAAGGGTGTTTCTCAGATTCAATCCGGTCGAGCGCAACCTTTGGAGAAGAATCCGGTCGTTGTGCAGAAGTGTGATGTGCTGCGTCAGAGCCTCAACGTCCCCCACATGGTGCACTAATGAGTTCTGCATGTGTTTGCAGACATCGGTGCAGGCATCTGAGACGAGCGGAACGCATCCACTGCCCATAGCCTCCGTGCACACGAGTCCGAAACCCTCTTCTATGCTCGGCAGTACCAAGACGTCGCTATTACGCATTAGTTCGGGTATGTCATTCCGCTGACCTAGTACCCGGACGCTGGGGTGTGAAAGCATCGGGCCGAGCTTCCTGGCGTATTCGGGCAAGAACTCTCCGGCGACCATAAAGGTGCCGTCACGATGTGCCGGTGACTTGAGCCACGCCTCCAATGCATAGTGGACTCCTTTCCTGACCGCGCAGAAACCGACGAACAGCATTCTCAGCCCGGTCTGACTTGGCTGATAACTCGGTGCGGGGTGGTAGACCTTGTCGTCAAAACCATAGATGTGCCTCGCAAGTCGATCACGTGGGAATCCCTTGTCCAAGAAGGTCTTGACCACGAACTCTGAGGGGCACAAAAGTCGGTCGGCCAGTCGAAACTCCTCTTCTTCGATTTGAAGGACCTTTTGATTGAACGCAGCTTCGGAGCCTGGCGGAAGGCAAACCCCCACGCGTTCGCACTCCTTCTGTACAACTTCGTATACGTAACGGGTATGGGAGTTACACCTCTCAAGCACGGTCGGAATCCCTAATCTCTTTGCAGCTTCGAGCGTCCGGCGTGCGCCGGATGGCCATGTGTGAACAATGTCAATCTGGCTCGCAAGCTTCTCGATCCGGTGCGCCACGATGTAGTCGTGCAGGGCGTGCGCACGGTCATTGCCGAGAAGCCTATAAGGTATCCTTAGTCTTCCCCGCGCTAAAGTGGGTCGCACTACTGCGGCAGAGGGGACCAGCCGGCAGGTCGAAGCCGGGAACACAAGCAGATCGGCTCCAGCCGCTGCAAGTCCGTTAACCTGCTGCCAAGCTGTGTAGCAGATGCGCTCCCCGCCGAGTTTATTCGGAAAGCTGTACAGCACTCGAATGCGAGCCGGGTTGCCGGTCATTGGGTTCTGCAGAATGGCGACCGCAGGGGTCCGCGATCCCCAGCGCAAGATAGTGGGACTGTCTCTATTGCACGACGGCCGCCAGGCCTGTCGGAGGATTCGGCGTCCCTACGGGAAAGAAGTACGCTCCTGCGTCCCAAGCCGCACTGCTGGGTCGGCTGACCGAAGATCGAGCAGGGCACACCGACTGGACGACTCCGTTCACTGTCTGTTCGGTACACGCATAGTTCGTGTCGTTGGTCGAATATGCCCCCGGCCAAGAGGATGTCAAGTTGATCCCTGCTCCGACGGTGGGACTAGAGGCAGACGTGGGCGAGTAGTTGTAGGGTTGCGAACTGGTATACCCGTTGCTGGCTGCTTGGGATGCGCTCTCGATGTAGTTATGATCCGTGACTGGCGCATTCGCTCCGCTGTCGGGGCTGGGGCTGTTGAGGCCAAAGACAACTCCGCCCGTGTTCGTTGTGATGCAATGGTTATTTCGGACCTGAAAATCCTTCTGGTAGGCGTTGTTGCTGCCCAGCGTCATGCAGTAGTTGCCATTGGCGTTAAATATGGTGTTGTTCCAGAAAAAAAGCGAGTGGAGGTCACCACTGCCCTGCTCCAAGGCGGGGCAGTTGTTGCCAACACCGCCCCCAGAGCAATCGAAGATGTTGTTCCACGCATAGTCAATCTCGCCGGGGTTACCAATCGTGAATAGTTGGCAGGAGTAGTTGCCGTGTACCCAGTTGTCGTGGAAGTAGTAAGTATTATTCCCGCTCGCCTGAATGGTTTCGATGCAGTTCGGGTGGTTCGTGCCATCAAATCCGCCCGCGACGTTTGAGATGTTGTTCCCGCCAATTTCCCCGTTGGTGTAAGGCTTAATGGCATTGGTCATGTAGCTGAAGATGCTGTTGATTGTGTTCATCGCCATTACGCCACCACCGGAACGTTGGTTGGGGTTGGTTCCGTTAGGACTATCCGAATTATCTTGCACCAGATATTGCACCGTACAATTCACGGCCCCCGCATTGCTGTTGCAGGCTCCAGTTCCTCCGGGAATGGTGAAAAAACCTGATATGTCGCCTGCGGTAGACAAGTTGACTGACCACTTGTGGACATAGAGGTTGTCGTAGATCACGTCTCCAGCAACTGCATGGGTGTCTGCAATTCCCCCACAGCCCGATGCCCAATACAGTCCTTTCAATTCAATCCAGGACCAGAAGTTGTGTGCTCCCGTGTTGTAGATAAAACTGTTTGTGTTGGTCCCTCTGCTGTCTCCGGAGCATTCGGTACCGTTCATCACCGCATTGCCTGCGTTAAACACTGGCCGATTCCATCCCGAGGGACAGTTCGTGCTGTTGTACCAGGTCTTGTCGAGTCCGCCGATTTGGATGCGATTCCCCGTTGCCCCGCTCCAAGACCACAAGATTGAGAAGTTGGCGTTCGACCACACGTCGCAGCCGCGCAGAATGAAGGTATCGCCAGCGACTGGGGTATGGCTTCCGGTCCAGGTTGCCATGCCCGGCAGATGTGCCCAGGGTGTCGTCTTGGACGTTCCATTGTTGGAATCACTGCCGTTGGCTGCGATGTAATACGTTCCGGCGAAAGCACTTCCCGTGAGCACGACGGCGAGGATGAGGGCTAATTGAGCTGGGGGAAATATGCGACTCATTGGGCTCCCATGTCAGAAATCAAGGCTAGCTTCAAGTGACATGGTATTCAGTCCATCTCCCGGCGCCAAGCTGTCAGAAGTGCATGAACGGCAAGAACATCCCGTATTGGCCGTTTGGCACTGACGGATGCGCCAAAGTGGCGATCCTGCGATCTTGCCCAATGACGCTCTAAGCCTCGGCGTCCACAGCCCTTTACGGGTTCAGACATCGATGAAGGAAGCGCCGCTGGGGGCCTGGGCCTTATCAAGCTTTGCGAATACCGACTTCAGCCAACGCTTTTTGAACGGTGAGAATCCGGCTGCCGCTGCGTGCTGCACGAGATACAGCGAACTCGAGGAGTGCCGGGGTACATCCATATTCGGAAGGGTTGGCCCGCACGTCGTGAGTGTAGAAGATCAGCCAGCTCCTTTGTCTTGCGTTTTGAAGGATTAAGTCTTCGACGGGCCCCGATTGGTCGATATCGCCATACAGCCGGTTTGCCCGGAGCAAATTGAGATCGATCTCTGGCCCGTTGAAGCCAGGAATGATGCTTCGGGAACTGGTGAGACGTGGTCCCAGGATCTTCTTGCTGCGGAATGTCGCATGCCCGTATGGATATGCGAAGTTCGTCGAGTTGTGGCCCTTGATCTGTTCCACGGCCTCCATTCCCTTCTGAACGTCCTCCCGGAACGCCGCAAGGGACAAGGCACGGCAGGAGCTGTGACGGAATGTTTGGGAACCCAGTTCGTGACCCTTATCGATTAGGGATTGAAGGTCGTCCCAGCAACAGAGCTCACCGAGTTCGTTAGAAGCGTTCATGAGGCCGCCAGTGATGTAGTACGTTCCCCGAGCTCCGAATTCTTCCAGGATGGACCCGCCAACCGAGTAGGCGGTACGAGGAAAATCATCGAAGGTGAAGGATACGATTGGACCGGCAGTCCCCAAGGGCACGGTGCGCCGGTAGAGTGCGCATAGGATCTTGGATCGAATGCGCCCAAGCTGAGATCGGAGACTCATATTCTATTTACGATCGGCTATGCTGCTGAAGAACTGCTTCGGCCCAGATTGAGACCCATATCCAAAGGGCGACGGTTGGGCTGACACACCCATTGCAAACAAACCAGACTTCTTGTGAGCTTGTCGCGAACTTCTGACCGCTGTCCGGGCGAAAACAAGTAGTTCAGGGCAGAAACTAAGAGTCGAACACTATGATAAACAGCTAAGCTCGCGAGGAAGGACAACTGTCCCAGCCAGCTGTGGTGCTTTCGCCAATACTGCCAGTTGGCGAATTCCTGCTCGAGATAAAAGCGCAGAGGCGCATTAGATGAGCTCGCCCCTCCATAGTGAATCGCTTCGGCTTCAGAGAAGAAAACGACTTGCTCTCCAGCTTGCCGGAAACGGTAGCACCAGTCAACATCTTCGCCGTACATGAAGAATTGCGGGTCTAACAAGCCCACTCGCTCGACCGAACTGCGGCGGACGACGACAAACCAACCCACGAGCACTTCCACGGGCAACGTCGACCGATGGTCAAAATCCGCCATCAACAAGCCGCCGAATAGACGGGATCTCTTGAAAGCGCGATCGAGGCCGAGAGCTCGGCAGAAGTTATTCCAAACGGTCGGAAACCTCAAGGTAGAACGTGTCACTTCACCACTCGGTCCCAGACTTCTTGGTCCGAGCATCCCGACCGTTGGATGGTCGGCAAAATAACCGAGCAGAGGCGTGAGGCAGTCGCTGGTGAACTTCACATCGGAGTTCACCAGGCAGATATAGTCTCCTGTACTCCGAAGCATCCCGATGTTGTTTGCCTTTGCAAATCCGAGGTTTTCGGAGTTACGAATGAGTTCGAATTCGGGAAATCGTCGCTCAATCAACTCGGGAGTGCCGTCCGTAGAAGCGTTGTCGACGACAATGACTTCGGTATACACGCCTGCGCAGTGTTCTCTTAATGATTCCAGACAGTCGAGAACGTATTTCTTGGCATTCCAAACCACGATCACCAGAGAAAGAGTTCTCTGCTTGGCCTGAAGACGTACATGTTCCAATTGGGGGGGAAGAGTCTCTGGTCTCATATGAAGCCTTACGTGGACCCGAATGGTAAACGGATCTCTCCGATTTTAAGGGGTCTGTTGCGAAATGCCTGTGGTTAAGATTTGTAAGCGAGAAGATCTGCCTCGCCTTACTTGTTCGTCTGCAAAACTCGGGACGTTGTGACTGCCGACTAATCTGTGGGCCCGTCCGCTCTTGGACTATGTTTCCGGGCCCGACTGGAGAAAGCGTAAAGCAGCCAGCCCAGTTCATAGGGGCGGCACTCGAACAGAATCTTCAAGTCACCCGGGTGCGGATGCTGGACTGTGTCGGAATGGCGGCCAAACCCGGCTCTGAAATATTTCATCAAAGAGCGCCGCGAGCGGAAGATGCACCGCCAAATCACGCACCGCGAAGCGTCCTCCATGTCATAACCGAGTTCATTGTCCGAGTTGATCCAATGCAGTCCTTTGTAAATCCACTCATCGAAGTTGCGATTGATGGCTTCGCCGAGCCCGAACAGCGTCATTGGCCCCATCGCATGCTGATGAACGGAAAAAACCGGGTATCCCTCCGTGACCCGTCCTCCGGGAGCATCATAATGCCACCACCACTGTCCCAGTGGGCCCTGCACCTCGCAGATTCCAACCGCGCACTTCAAGGCGCGATCGGCGGCTTCCTCATGCTGATAGGCTTTGGAGAACTGCGCCATAGCATAGATGGGATACACCTGGTCGGCAAAGCTGCCGATGCGGCCTCGAGCTAGGCCCGAAAGACTGCGAGAAGTTGACAGGTGCCCAAAGAAGCCGCGGTCGCCCTGGTTCCTCGTCATAGTGTCGTATGTTTTGAAAGCGAGGGCTTCCAACCGTGGCAATTTTTCCGGATACGCCTGTCCCCAATAAGAGAGGCCGGTCAGGAACCACGCAAGTTCCATGGTCGCGCCCTGCCTTGCACCTTGAAAGCGTTTCAGTGCTGTCTCAAGTCGCAGACGAGGTTCGAGCGCGGACAATCGCTGGGGGCAAACCACAGCACAAAGCCACAGAAGCACGCCGAGGTCTCCGATGTTGTCGACCCATGAAACGTCGGACAACAACGTCTGGAGAATCGACTCCGTATCGAACGGTGAAACCGTTCCGGCTTGGCCCAGCTGATGAAGTCCGAGCAGGGTCATTGCCGTGTAGCGGTGAGATATGTCTTCCCGAACCATGCCCTGGTCAGTCTTCTTCAAGCGATAGCAGAACAACTGCCGCTGCCGGTCGAACATCGGCACCAGTCCGCGTACGGCCAAATTGACGAAGCGGTTGACCGTGGCAGCAGTATTCTCCACCCGGGGCGACGTCGCGACTCTTGCTTGTGTCATTGGAAGTAATGCTCCGGAAGTTTTCATTGATTAGATGGTGATTGTCTCGGCTCCTACCCTATATGGCGGTAGAGCACCCGGCCGACCGCTGAGACCACACGAGACGGCAAACAGGACAACGCATATTTTGTCGCTCGCGCCTTCCATTGCGTTGTTGGCAAATCGAAAAAGTGCGTCGACTTTTCCTCAGTTCCGTATCTTAAATAAGTCAGCACCGATTGGGTCGCTCCCCATCTGTTCTTGAAAGTGATGAGCCCTTGTTGACCGGCGTCCGTGCGACCAAAATCGAGGGACCGTAATCCCAGCATCTTCGCCTCCTGGATCGCTCTCCAGAACAGCAGATGCATGCTCCCGAGTCTATTGAATCGAGGATCGGAGCATCCATACTTGTAGACCAACGTCTCTTTGAAGCGAATCGTGATCATCGCCGCCACAGGACGATCCCCTGCAAACACCACCCGAATCTTGAGTGCATCACCGAAGCAAGTGATCACGTTGGCGAACCACCGCTTTGGCTGAGGCGGCACGTTGTGTCGCTGGCGGGTCATTTGGAAGAGCCTGTAGAAATGATCAAGAAACTCTCCCGTCGTGCCCTCGCGATATACCAGACCTTCGCGCTCCGCCCGGCGGACCTTCCGCTGCGTCGAGTTCTTGTGCAGGTTGTGAAAAAGGGTATCGAGATCAGGCTCCAGATCCAGTTGGTGAAAGGCGTAAGTCACGTCCGTGCGGTGGAGCTGCGTCGAGATCTCAAGGGGTTGGAGGGGCCGCAGCTCCACGTAGCGCCAGCGGTTTGCACTAAGTTCCTGTTGGAGAATTCTCGTCGTAATCACAGCTACGTCGTCTGCGCCCGCTAGTGGATCGCAATGGTCCGAGAACGGCAGAGAGACCAGTCTTCGTCCGGTCAACCAACTATCGACCTTGCAAAACACAATTGCATCTTCGAGGTTCTGAACGGCTGAAGACGTCGTATACGCAACGGGTTGGTATCCATAAGTCCGCTGCAGAGCCTTCAACCACGGCGAAGAATGAAAGACGGACGCGCGGGGATGCCCCTCTAAGAACCGCTCCCAGCGAGCGTCTTCCAGGGGTTGAATGCAATAGACCAGCCCGTGGTCGGCTTTCGAGGCTGCCTCTCGCGGCCTCGCCCACTCGGCCTGAAGAGCCGCCGAGTTCGTACCAATCGGAATTGCTGGACTCAACATCACTCTCCTAAGAAGGATCCGTCAGTTCTCGATGGAGTCCCAAGAGAATTGGGGGTTCAGGATTGCGCCGTACTGGCTTGTCTCGGGTGAATCTTTGACTCGGGAGTGCCGCGCATTTGCCAGGCGCTAAATCGCGGATCCTGGGCGGCCAGCACGGACAGGACACTATTCACGATGAACTGGAGCGCAGGCCGGGACCGGCCTTCCGGTTCGGAGGGTCGATTCCACCGGCACACCTTAATCTTGGTCCGGACTTCTTGGGCACTTTCAATGAGCGTCATCCTGCCCTGTTCGGCCAGGTAGCGATCGACGGCTCCAATTTTGCCTCGAAAGATACTGTAGACGGGAACTCCGAGAGCCGCGGCTTCGCGATTCATGGTGCCACCGCCGCTGATGACCAGATCCGAGAACCAGAGCAAATTGAGGCCATCGACCGGACTACTTGGGATCAGCATGCAACCAGAGGCGATCAGGTCTTTCCATTCCGATTGCAGTTGCTGGCTCTGCCGTGCATTCCGAGGCAAGGTCACTGCACGAACGCTGGGGTTAGAAGACAACAGACGCATGGCTTCGGTAAACAGCACTTCACTCTCGGGGTTGTGATAGTGCGCTTCGGTTGCGGGCGGCCGGACCGTCACCACCAGTTGATCGGGCGAGATCCCTAGCTGGGGCAGGATTGAGGGGTCGGGACGAAAGCGCGGGATGTACACGTCCTCTTTGAGGCCGGGATACCGAAGCACTCTTTCCGATTTCCTGCTCATCAATCCATCCGGGATTACGTCCGGCATCAGGACCCAGTCAGCCTCAAGAAAACCTGTTTTCGTGGAGTGTTCATAGTCGTGCATCATGATGCTGGGGATACCCAGAATTTTGGACGCAAGCAATTGCGCCCGCGAACCGTGGGAAAGCGCAAGATCCGGACGGGCCTTACGCGCCGTCGGCACCAACTGCGCGACTCTTACGCAGTTGCACAGAACCTTGAGAGCCTTGTTCTTGCCCCAGTGACCGCCGACCACTTTGCAGGGAAGCTTAAAGAAGTCGAGCAACTCGCAAACCTGATACATGTTGCGGGCGGTCAGGGTCAGTTCCATTCCGCGTCTCTGCAATTCATCGACGATTGGCAGGAAGAACGGGACATGCGGAGAATTGTCGATATCAATCCAGATTCTGTTCTTCGCTTTAGGAAGCGTCTCTGCAGGCGCATCGACTCGCGTCTGCGCCAGGTCCATACGCGAGCCACTGGCGTCATCCGTTGCTGATTTAACCAACGCAGTCGGTCTCCCAACTTGACTTTCCACTGCAATGCTCCTTCCGTATTTCAACTAACAAATAGGGGAACGTCTAGAATGCGTCCCCGCCGAACAGCACGGCCCTCGGGGTTTTGAGCAGGATCTTAATGTCGAGCCACAATGACCACGTCCGTACGTATTGGAGGTCCAGTCGCACCATGTCGTCGAAGCGCACCCGGCTGCGCCCGGTCACTTGCCAAAGCCCGGTAATTCCAGGCTTGACTTCGAGAACGCGGCGCCGGTGCCAGACGTCATATTCCTGGCATTCGTACGCGATCGGCGGTCGTGGTCCGACCAACGACATATCTCCCCGCAGAACGTTAAGGAACTGCGGCAGCTCATCCAGACTGGTGCGGCGCAGGAAACGGCCGATCGGCGTAATGCGCGGATCGTTCGTCATCTTGTAGACCTTCTTGCCCTCGCCCTCCACTTCTCCGTCGTGGTCTCCGTTGATCACGTGCTTCATGAATTCGCGATGAATCTCGTGATCGTTGTTCACATACATCGATCGGAACTTCAGGAATGTGAATGGCCTTCCAAATTGTCCCAAGCGTTCCTGCTTGTAATAAATCGGCCCCTTGGACCCCATTTTGACCAGCAACGCAACCAGAAAGAATATGGGAAAGAAGAGCACCATCGCGGTCACGCTGCCCACGATGTCCATCAGCCGCTTGATCACGAGGACGGCTCTTCGCGTCCTTTCGCGATGCTCAAGATCCGGATATAAAGCGAGGTTGGCCGACGAAGTCTCGTGCTCCCAGTCTTCGGGAAACACGTGCATGGAAATGCTGATCTGGCTGAACTTCTCCAGGCTCAAGTTGTCTCGCAGAGTCTGGCTCACGCGACTCATCATGGTCCCGAGAATTTCGCCATGATCATCCGAGCCCATTTCAGTGAACATTACGCCCACCACTGAGTGGTTCTGGTACCAGCCGGTAACGTCGGTGTCTCGCGTGGACAACGAAAGTGCAGAAAGAATCTTGCTGAGCACTCTTTCGTTCCTTTCGAAGGACAGACTACTCCCGGCATCCAGCAGCATCAGCAGCACTGGCTTTCCAGAGCGCTCGCTTCGCTTTCTCTCCAGCGCGATCATGCTCCGGAACGATGCTTCGTCGAGCACCAGACATTCCCGGCTTCTTGGTGGCTCTGACAGTGTCAGGGTCCGATCTGATCGACGTAGATTCACTACTCCCTCTCTTGCTTTCCCTTCGCTTTTGGCGCGAGTCGGAATCACTTGGCGAACCCGTTAATTGGGCTCATTGGGGGATGGCGGTGCCTCTACAGAGCTTGTGCTTCGGATCTGCTTTCCTGCGGCAAGTTCAAAACGCAGAGTTGGAACTCCCGGTGAGTGGTAACCAGTGCGGTCTGGATGTCTTTTCTGGCGACTACGAATGAAGCGTTCCGCTCCATCGATCCATGTGCAGTCGCGATCACGTTCACGTTCTCCCGGCTCAACTCATCAACCGCGCGTCCGACAATCCCCCGAACAAGGTGCAGGTTGTGCCCTACCACGGTGAGGATCGCAACGGTCGAATCGACAGTCACATGCTCTGCACCATCATGTTTCGCGTCTCGCGCGAATTCGCGACGCAACGCCTCAACCGTCTTCTGAGCCGACGCAGCAGCCACGGCCAGACAGACGTGGTTGCAAGAGGGGGAATGGCAGCTCATCAGCACGTCAGTCCGAACCGATGCAGCGGCCGCCAACGCCCGGCCGACAACGTCGGGCACACCGCTGAGAACAGGTCCACCAAGAGTGATCAGCGCTGCCTCGCTGACCGCGGTAAGAGCCTTCGCTCCCACGCTGGCTGCATGCCCCCCGGGCGTGATTTTTGTTCCCGCTTTTTCCGATGCGAAGGTGTTCCGGATCCAGACCGGAATACGCTTTTGCATGACGGGATACAGAGTCTTCGGGTGCAGAACTTTGGCCCCGAAATAAGCAAGCTCGGCCGCCTCGCGGTAGGAAATTTCGGGAATGGTGCTCGCACTAGGCACCAGGTGCGGATCAGCCGTGAGCATACCGTCCACATCTGTCCAAATCGTGACTTCATCCGCCTCGAGAGCCGCTCCGAGGATGGTTGCGGAATAGTCCGAACCGCCGCGGCCAAGAGTTGTGAGCACACCATCCTCTGTTGCTCCAATGAAGCCAGTCACGATGGGGATGACGCCCTGTTGCAGCAACGGCCTGAGGCGTGCTTCGCAGCGCTCGCGGGTGAGGTCCATCTTAGGGTCAGCGGCGCCGTGATACCCATCCGTGACCACCAACTGAGTGGCGTCGACCGCTTCGCTGGCCACGCCCTGCGCAGCCAGAGCAACAGCAACCAGAGGAGCCGAGAGGCGCTCCCCAAGACTGGATATCGAGTCCCGCATCTGCGGCGTCAGTTGGCCCAGCACAGCCGTGCTTGCGCACCAACGTTCACACTGTTCAAAAAGCTCTCGTATCTTGCGAGCGATGCGATCACGCTCCGGGCCCGGATGAATCAACGCTTTGAGAGCCGTGTCGTGCTGCGCACGCAGGTCTTCGAGAATCTTCGTCGCGCATCCGCGATCGCCGGCTTCTGATTGGGTAGCCGTCTCGATCAGCTGGTTGGTCACACCACTCATCGCGGACACAACTACCACAAGGTCACTTTCCGCTGACCCCCGCCGGATGATTTCTATCACCTTCCGGATGCAGGCCGCGTCGCCAACCGAGGTTCCGCCGAACTTCATCACTCGCAGGAACCGGCGGGTACTCCAGCGCGCATCGCCATGCCCGGAGCGAAGTGGGAGTACGTGCTCCAAGAATGGTTCCACCTCTTTCTCGAGTTGTCTGGCGGCTGGCTCGTTACCCATATTGAGATTCATTCGGTTTCGCGATCGACCGCTTGCAGCGTAGCCTTGCGCCGAGCTTTCATACGCGGGGTGCGCGAACTGGGGATAAAGCTGGGTCCCAGTTTGCCTCAGTTCTCGAAGTGCTCAGTTTGCGGCGGCGACGGACACAAGCCCGAATCAGTTCGGGTTCGTCCCAAGGAACGTCATGGTACGCGGAACACAGAAAGGCGCTAGCTGGATCCCTCCCCCACTCCTGCGGAAACAGAGCAATCGTATCTTTTTCTGTCACCTTCGGTCCCGGCCGGACTCCAATTCCAGATATGGCTGCGTACAAAGCTGCGGGAAGATCGCGACCAGGCCCCAGAGCCAAGTGTCCGACCTGCGTCGCTCGAGGATTGATCTCGATAAGGTAGGCATTTCCCGTCTTCGCCTCAAGCATGAAGTCGAACCCGTGCACGCCCGAAAGATTGAGCCGGCGGACCATTTTCTCGACAGCGGATGAGATCTCGGCGTTTTCAACCAAGCGCATCACCGTCGCTGGCCCCACGGCATACCTCTTGTTGATCACCTCGAAATGAAGGGCGGCCAGAACGGTACCCTTCCAGCAAGCGACCGTGCTTGTTGCCTCCCGGCCTGGAACGTATGTCTGTGCACTGACAACAGAGCGCTGACGCAGGAGTGAAGGCCATATCAAGGTTCTGTCGCGGTCTACCAGGGCTCGCTTCAACGCGCGTGCCAGGAGCGGCGGAGCTTGCAGCTTCCGTAAAGCACGTTTGGCCTCTTCAAGCGTACGGGCGATTCTCACACCGTCGCCACCCGAAGTGCCGTCTGCTTTGAGTACGACGGGAAGGCCCACCTGGGTTGTCCAGCACCTCAGCTCGTCGAGATTCGTAATGACGCCGCTCTTTGGCACCCGCACGTTCTCTTCTTCGGCAAGCCGCATGAACGCAGCTCTCTCGTACACGATGGGAAAACTCTCGGGTGCACCAAACGAACGTTCAATCAGCTCACAAGTTTTGGCCCCCCTCTTCCCGCGCCGAGATTCCTTGCGATGGAGCTGGTGCAGGTGACGCGTGCAAAGGTCGTCGCCCGGAATGATCAAATCCGGCTCTGCTGAGGCGATCGCACTCGCCAGCGAGCTCAGTGGTGCCAATCCACGGTAAGTGTGAATTCGCCGCACAGCGTTCGTCCTGCAAAGAGGATGTCGAGGGGGACAAACCGCCTCAACGATGCAACCGGTGTTGGCCAAGGCCATCGCAAGCCGACACGTTGGAAACCAATGTGAAGTCGCCGCAACCAGGACAGTTGGTTTCACCTCTCTGCAGACCTCCCTAAGACCCAAGCATCGCTGACTGGAACGCGACCTCGAGAAGGTGAGGGGAGGGTGGAACGCGACAGTTCAAGATCAACGCGTTGGCCGTTTGCTTGGTAATCAGAATTTGTCCGCTTCAATTTGTGGTCTCTCGGGTAACGACACATCCAGACAGTGATCAGGAAGGGGAGGTTGCACCGCCGCGGCAAAGGAGCGCGGCTACAGTGATGTTCCTGTGCGACTGTTGGGAGCGGAAACGGAATACACCGCCGGATAGAGACTTCGTGAGGCGAGCCCATGGTCCCGCACTTCTGGGAGCAGGTGGAACGAGATACCAATCTGGTTAAACTGCTGAGGGGACAGACGACTCTTCAGCGCTTGGCTTACCCTGCTCATCATCGTGGCGAAAATGAAGTTTTCGTCATCCAGAGTGATCTCCGTAAACATTACTCCGACGACGGAATCTCCCTTGTACCAACCGGTGACATCCGTTTCCCTCAGTATCAGGCCCAATGTAGACAAAATCTTTCGGAGGCTGGTCCCCTGATTCTTCGAAGTCGAATGGTCACCCATATCCAGCAGCATCAGTAGAAACGACTTGCGCGATCGGGCGGCTCTCCGCCGCTCGATTGAGATCATCCGGTGAAAGGCATCCTCATCAAGGGTGCGACCCATGGCTCTTGCGACGAAAACTCTGCTACTTGGAGTGTCTAGTGCTCTGGAATTCACGGCTTTTCTCCTCAAGTATGCGAAAGCGAGTTGAATGTGGGGATCCAATAATGTGCTTGGCTTTACCGGGGGAGACGGTCAAACTGGTTCGGTTGTTCAGGCTTCGGCGCAGAGAGGTACACACGCCGAAAGGCGGACTGGAGTTACTTAGCTTCCTGTGGTGCGTAGCGCTGATAATAGTTCTTATGATTCGGGTTAGTAACGCCGTTCAAGACAACTCCGAGGAGTTCTGATTTCTTCAGAACCTCCAGCCCCTTCTGCAATTGGGCCTTTTCCGTCTTTCCTTCGCGGGCCACCAGCAGCGTGCCCTCCGTGAAGCGGGCCCACACGGTAGCATCGGCCAGGGGAAGCAGAGGCGGAGAATCCACAATGATCCAATCGAACATCGGGGTCACCTGCGCCATTAACTCAGAAAGCCTGCCTGACTGCATCAATTCGATCGGATTCACGGGGGGATCGCCCGCCGGCATCAGCCAGAAGCCCGGGCCTCGGAGGTGGTAAATGTTCGAGACTGTCCTCAGCCCGCTCTGCAACCATTCCGACAGACCGGCAAGTCTCCCCAGACCGAATTGCTGCGCCAGATTCGGCCTTCTCATATCGCCTTCTACCAGGAGCACCCGCTGTTTTCTGCGAGTCAGCGCGCCCGCCAGATTGGCGGAGACGAGGCTCTTCCCTTCTTCCGGAATGGTGCTGGTCACGAGTACTTTTTTCAGCGACCGATTCTGTTGCAACTGCCGGAGGCGGACGCCCAGGAAGCGGAATTTCTCTGCCGCCAGGCCGTCCGGCTCGCTAAAGTACACGAGCCGACTCGAAGCTTGAACCGATACTTCGAGTGAGGGGAACTCTTGAGGAGTGTTCTCTTCTTTCCCTTCCCCTTGCGCTATGGTCTCGCGCAACGGAGTCTGGACCAATGGCAGGGGGAACGCAAGCGCCTGGTCTGCGACGTTCGGATCAGACGATTCAGACGACGTCTGACGATTCGGCGCCTCGAAGACTTCCGTGGCTACCGACACCATGTCGGGATATTCAATTCCCGACTGTTCGGTTCCCGATCTTTGCAACGCATCAAATATACGGCTCATGTTTGCCTGTTCTGACGAAAGTCGCCACGTCCGTTCTTTCGAGTTGTGCCTGGCGCAGCTGCGCGTACCGATCGAGTTGCGAGCCAGCCGCTTGCTGGACCTCGGCAGCATGCTCCTTGCCTTCGGATGAAGTGCGATGCACGATGTTGAGGCGGAACTCTTTTGCAATTTCTTCGATGACATCTGGAGTGACCGCCCGGGACTGCTTCGCGTAGGCCCAAATGAGGCCGTTCTCGCAAAGGGTGTTGATCAACCGGGGAAAACCTCGCGAGTGGCGGTGCACTTCCAGGACTGTGTCCATGGGAAAGATCGTGTCAGGCTGCGCGCTGCCCGCCAACTGCAGCCGGCGATAAATGTAGCCCGCAGTTTCGTCCGACTCCAGGGGACTCAATTGGGAGCGCAACGCAATCCGCTGTTTGAGCTGCCGCAGATTGTCGCAGTCCAGTTTCTCGTCGAGTTCAGGCTGCCCGATCAGCAGAATCTGCAACAACTTCTCCTGCGGGGATTCCAGGTTGGTTAGCAGCCGAATTTCCTCGAGTACATCCGCAGAGAGGTGGTGCGCTTCGTCCACTACCAGAACCGTGGTGCGGTTCTTCTGGCTACGTGAAATGACGTAGCCCGCCAGACCGATCAGTAGTTCGCTCTTTGTCTTGCCCGCTGTAGCGAGGCCAAAATCTGCCGCGACGTATTGCAGGAACTCCATCGGGGTCAGACGCGAATTGAAAACATACGCAAACGCGATGTTGGCGCGGGTCAGTATCTGAAGCAGGCAACGGACCAACAGCGTTTTCCCGGTACCAACCTCGCCGGTCAACACCACGAAACCTTTGCGTCGCTTGACACCGTAGTAAAGCGCGGCCAGCGCCTCGTTATGCTTCTTGGTTACAAACAAGAAAGAGGGATCGGGAGTGATCTCGAAAGGGTTCCGTTTCAGGTTGTAAAAGCCTTTATACATTTAGAGGAACTAACTAGCCGCGCAAATAGCTGAACGCGGATCCCGCCAGTATGGTAGCAAATACGACCCCGGCCGTTACCAAGCCCAGCCACATTTGGCGCTTGTACTTCCGCTCGTCCGAAGTGCTCACAATCGCTGGAATTTCAACCAGGATATTCGGGGGTAGCAATTTCTTGAGTGCAGTTTCGTTGTACACGCGGTCGTCCATCATCTCAAACGCGCCCGCTACCACCACACCTAATGCCAGTCCGATGCCCAATCCGATCCCGCAAAACTTGAGGCGGTTGGGAAACTCGGGTTTCTGCGGAAGACTCGGCGGATCCATGATGGTGAAGCGCTCACCCTGCTGCAACAATTCCATGCTGGTGGCCATCGCCGACTCATTTTTCTTTTTCAGCAGATCGTCATAGTTGGCCTTGGATTGATCGTAGCCGCGAGTCAGATCCGACAATTGCTGTTCCCGGATGGGTTCCTGGTTCAGCCGCGCCTGGTATTCGTCCACTCTCGCCTTCAGCGATGCGATCGAGTGTTCCCGGTTTGTGATCTCCACCTGGTTGGATCGCAACTGGCTCTGGGCTTGAGCCAGCATCGACGCCTTGGCTGGGTCCGTGCCCACTCCCGCATTGGCAGAATCAGCACTGTCGTTCGTGTTATCCGGGCCCTTTTCTTTCATGCTGGCCAACAATTGATCGCGCATTTTCTCGGTCTTCGCGATCTGCTCCTTCAGCTTGCGCACATCGGGGTGACGTTCAGTGTAGCGGGAGCTAAGGTCGGCAAGCTGAGCTTTGAGTTTGTCCAGTTCCTCGTCGATTGCCGGCAGCCCGACGGTGGTTCCGTCAGCGGTTTTTGCGGACCCCTGCATCGCCCGGTACTGGTCCACCAGTGTTTGGAGGTACACATGCTGTTGCCTGGCGGCATTGAGGGCGTCCTCGTCGTTCTGTAGTTGCGATTGCAGCCCACTCAGAATCTGAAGATTGCTCGCCAGTTGCCCGGGCATTTCCCCGACGTGCTGCGCCTTGAACTGGCGGATCTTTTCCTCCTGGTCCGCCAGGATCTTCCGCGCAGTCTCCAATTGTGCTTCCAGGAACTTGGTTGTTCCCTCCGACTCCTGCTGCCGCGCTTCCAGGTTCTCGTTGATGAAGAGGTTGGTCAGCTCGCTGGTCACTTTCTGGGCAACTACTGGATCGCGCGACGCGTAGGAGACGTTAAACGCGGTGATCTGATTGCGGTTGTCGCGTACCAGCTCGATGTCGATGTCTTTGCGCATGTGCTCGACCTTCTGGTCCGGCGAACGTTGCCCGGAGTACAGATTGAGCTGGTCAATGATGTGCAGAAGGCGCGTCCGGCTGAGGATCTGCTGAGTAATACTCTGCATCCGCTCCTGCAAGTCGTCGTTTACGTTTGGCGTCACATAGTCTTTCGGCATCGTGGGTTGTGATACCAGAATCATGGTACTCGACTCGTAGCGTGGCGGAAGGATCCAACTCGCTGTCCACACCACTGCCCACCCGATGAACAACGGAATCAGGAAGTGCAGGTGGCGGCGGCGCACCACGCCCAGGTAATGCTGGATGTCTAAACCTTGCGATTCTTTATTGTCCAGATTGTCAACCATATCGTCAACCATGACTACCTTCCCAGCGGTCTTGCAAACTGATAAGACAGCCCAACGAATTCCCGGTTTGTATCCGGGGTCAGGGCCAGGACAGCCACGCTGCTGTAGTCCTGATGGATTCGTGTGTATCCCAGTTGCACAGACAGGTGCTGGCCAAATTGCTGCCCTAAAGATGCGGTGCCCGAAATCGAGTGCCCGTTGCTCACGCCGATGACGGAGCCACCCAGCACGTTGTTCTGAGCGTACCCTCCTGCCAGAGACGCATTGAGCGATTTAGTAAAGCGCTGCAGTACTGATGCACTGGCACTGTCCGATTGGACCGCGCCGACCAGTCCACCACCGCTTGAGACGACGTGCATGTAGCTGATCGCGAAAGAATTCCACAGTCCCTGCCAACCCAGACTAGCCCCTCCCGCTGGCGTCCACTGCTGCAGGTGCAGCACAGGAGACACCAAGACCGTGTCCGAGTGCTGCGGACCTCCGAAAAAGGAAATGGAGAATCCCTTTGCCGGATAAACGGTGTAGAAGGCGAACACCGCGTGCGTTTGGGTCTCGTTCTGCCCGCCGGTCGGGTAGGACAGCAACCTTTGATACTGGTACGTCACGCCGAAATAGTGCTTTTTCGCGATACGCAGGGAGTAGAAGGCCAACCCGGCCTGGGAACTTGAGTCAAACAATCCCGGAACCTGCGAGGGATTGGGATAGTGGAGATTCGAGAACGTTCCGCTCGCCCCGATCATGCCGTTCAGACTGAATTGATAGTTGAGGCCCACATTCCCGGAATTGCTGAGGCGGTCCGCAATCGGCGCAATCACCGAAAAATTAGTTCCCTCGGCCCCGCCGGATACTCCCCCGGTTGACGTCAGATCCGGCTGGTTGAACACGCTGGAGCTCTTTTGGAAGCCGTCTCTTGCGCTAAAGGTCACGTGCGGGCTCAGGCGATATTGAAATTCGATGGCAGCGTTTTGGTCGGCCTCGTTCCGGGCACTCGTGCGTTGGTAGAACGTGAAGCCCGGCGCATAGGTCAAGACCAAGTGTTCCCGAGGTGTGGTCGTATCCAGCGCCACCACAGGCGCAACCGAATAGCTCACGTCACTGACAGGGTGTTCTTCCACTGACCCTAGCACGTTGTCACTGTAAGCAGTGGTGAAAGCCACTCCGCCACGCAGATAGTTGGACCGTTCTTGGGATGTCAACTCGACCGGGTACGCCTGTCCGCTCACGAGTGGTGGAGCCTGCATTCGAGTATCGTTGATCTCACTGCTGCTTGAGTTGTCCGCGGGCCCTGCCTGTTCAGGCTGCGCGGGAGTGTTGTCCACTTGAGACCAAAGGGGCACACCGATCAGCATGACCAAGCCTACGAAAATGTGTTCAAAGCGGATCATTCTCAGGGGACAACGACGGTGTCACGCGGCTGAAGCTTTATGTTCTGAGCGAGATTCTTACCCTTGACGACTTCCTTGTAGTTGAAGGGCATTCGGGCCTGGCTTCCGTCGGGATTCTGCCGCAGAACATAAATTGACTTCTGCTTGGCAAAATCGCGGAAACCACCTGCGATCGCGATTGCATCTAGCACTGTCGGGGAGTTCGTGAGTGGGTACGAGCCCGGCTTGCTCACCTGCCCCAGGATGTTGAACTTCTGGCTATTGATTTGCTGGACGATTACCGTGACTTCTGGCTCGGCGATGTAGTTCTTGAGCTTGGCCGCAATATCCTGTTCCAGTTTGAGCGGCGTGCGGCCGGCTGCCTGCACTTCTCCCACCAGCGGCAAGGATATTTTTCCGTCCGATCGCACCGGGATGGACCGCGAGATATCCGGCTCTTTCCACACGTTGATGGCCAAAACGTCGTCGTTGCCGATCACGAAAGTGTCGTCGTGAGGTTTCGGCGCCGCAGAAGCACCGGGATTCTGACTTGGCATTGCGCTCGGGCTTGCGGGAGCTGCAGCACTCCCCGCCAGCCCCCACAACAGACTCCACAAAGCGACGACAAGCGACGCCACAGCCAGTCTGGTTCTCCAAAAGCTGTTAGCTGCTCTTGTCATGGAGCTCCTTGGTGCTTCGTGCCGCGACTTGGGCGCGGGCTCAGCTTGCCCGGCCATTCTGTTTGGCCTCACTTCCAAAGCCTGCCGGCCTGGTTTCCGCAACGGACAGGACGCCGGACTTCGACACTCTCATGTGGTACTGATCGATCTTGTACAGCAGTGTACGATAACTCACCTGAAGCAATCGCGCTGCCGCCTTCCGGTTCCAGCCAGTTTTCTCGAGGGCCGTTCCGATTGCGTTCCTCTCCGCTTCGCACTTGACGCTGTCGATTAATGACTTCAGGGACGTTGGACCGGACTGCTCTTGCTGGACGTCGTCCGCGCCCACGAAAGGAGTTGCTCCTTTCGAACCCGAAGCCTGAACACCGTTCATGCGGTCTGCTCCGTTCGATGCCGCGCCGAGGGTGAGCCCCCTGTCTCCAGCCAGAAGGTAACGTTTCACGAACGTTTCCAGTTCCCTCACGTTGTCCGGCCATGCATGGTCCCGGCAGGCCGCCAGCACGGCAGGAGAAAACTTGCGAGGGGGAAGACCGTAGTGGCGCGATAGCTTGTGCATCAGGTGTTGCAGAAGAATGGTGATTTCCTCTTTGCGCTGGCGCAAGGGAGGAACCTGCACGGTGAATGCACTTAGACGATAGTACAAGTCCTCGCGCAATCTCTTCTCGGCGATCGCACGGTCCATGTTGGCGCTGCTTGCAGCGAGCAAGTGCACATCGACGGGAACAGTCCTGCCGCTGCCAGGTCTGGCGAAAACTCCCTCCTGCAGGACCTGCATCAACTTGGCTTGGAGGGTGAGCGGCATTTCAGCGATCTCGTCCAGGAAGATTGTGCCCTTCTCGGCATGCTCCAATTTTCCCTGTGTCACAATGGTGCGTTGGGAAGAGGTCTGCTCGCTGCCAAGCAGCTCCGCCTCCAGCAACTCGGCTGGCATGTCGGCGCACTTCGCTTTGAGGAACGGGAAGCCGGAGCGGACGGAAAGCTTGTGAATCAGTCTTGCCAGCGTGTCCTTCCCGCTTCCGCTCTCTCCGAGGATGAGAACTGGGACGTCCGCCTCCGCCAGCAATTCCGCTTGGGCCCGAAGCTTTTGTGTAACTGGGCTCGCGCTGACGAAGAACGTATCCGGCCCCAGGTGCTCGATATCCTCACTGACGGCCTCCGATCGTTCATTGCCTGGCAAGAGGAGATGTTGGCGAATTGCGGATTCGAGTTCAGCTTCTTCGAACGGCCGGATCAGAACTTCTTGAGCACCGAGGCGAGTTGCCTCTTTCTTCTTGTCCGCATCTTCGGGAGAGCAAGTCACGATCACGGGAAGATCGGGACGAAGTCTGCGCAGCCAGCGCAAGATATGCAGGCTGTCGCCGTCGCCCCGAGGCAGATCCAGCAGAAGCAGGTGCGGAGCTACGCCGGACTGCACGCGCTCGATGGCGTCCCATGCACTCGCAGCCGTCTCGATCTGCCAGGAACTGGATTCTGGCATGGACCACAGTGGCCGCAGAACCGCAGACTCCCGGCTTACGACCAGCAAGCGTAAAGTTTCAGTTGCGTTTTCTGCCATGAGATGGGGGCTCCTTGCGGGAAGCAAAGAAAACAAATTGCGAGGTGACTTCAGGCGGCTTCGACTTCGTATCCTTCTACGCGAACTGCCAGCGATCTTTGGATCGCCTCCACGGAAACTACCAGAGTGTCATTTCCATTGCGGGAGACCAGAGTTCCCTCGACGCCTTCCAGGGCTCCGCCGCGGATTCGCACGCGCTGTCCAATCTTGAGGAAAGGATAGGGAGACCAAGGCCGGTCTCCGTCTACCAAAGCGCGCACGGCATCGATCTGCTCGTTGGGAATGGGGGTGCCCTCACCCAGGCTACCTACCAGCCCGAGCACTCCGCCAACGTGGAGAACGCGCAGGCGATTGTTTCGGTTCGGCGTTAACTTGGCAAACATATAGCAACTGAATAGCGGCAGCTTTACTGATTTCTTACGGTCACTCCAGCGGTGTATCTCGGTGACCATGGGTAGAAATGTCTCCACGCCGCGCTCGACGAGGGATTGCGCCACGTTCTTTTCGTGACGGGCACGGCAAACCAGCGCATACCAATTGGAATCTTCCGCGCCCGTTACAGGAACCAGATTGTCATGCCGCCACAGTGTGCTGCTGGAGACCATAGCTTCGCCCTCTGAGTCACATTCCTGGAGTGGCCCCAAAAAACTCATACTTGGTCAGCCTCGGTCCCGGACTCGGGATCGAACGCGTTGGAACAGACAGCCAAATCAGGGGAAGGGGGATAGCTAGTGGTACCTTATGTGGGCCCATTTGCCTCTGAGACGCAACGTGCTCAGGGCATGTTCCCTACTATTCTTATAGACATTAAACCATATCGCCAACATCTGCCAACGCACCTGCACCAAAGAATAGGCAGCCCACCCTTCTTCTGGCCCTGGGGTTAGATAGTTCGACGCGGGCTTGTCGGACCATAGGGGGAGGAAACGGAAAGCCGATAGCGACACTCACGGCTTCTTCGGCTTACTTAGGTTGTCATGAAGTTACAGCGCATTGCACTTGACTGCAAGGGGTGCATGCTCTCAGCGATACACGTCTCTAAACACATGAGTAACGTGGTCCATGCCGATGAGATGTATGTACTAGAGTGTATCGTCTCTATCCCTCTGTCGACTTAGGGATCAGGCGGCTCTTCCATCGATGTGATTGTAATATATTGATTATATTGGTGTTATATGGACGATCCATCGGGCACTGACCCTCTTCCTGCTGGATTGATTCATGACACCATCCATATTGAAAGGTGACTTTGCTGTGCACTTTGTTGCATTCTAATGACCTTCACCTGCGACCTTGGCCGTCATGAGGATGCAAGGGGCTTGCGCAGGAGCCGACAGGCCGATATGATTAGCTGACGCCAGTTCTGCCGTAGCTGTATCCCCCCTCAGAACGCGGCTTAGCTCACTTTACGGTTCGCCCAATTCTCCGATAGAGGGTGCCACCAAGTAACGTTCCGGCCACCTGGTAGAGCATGATCCGAGTCTTAGTTGCCGATAATTCTCGCATCCACACCCACCTGCTCGCCGAAGCATTGCAGCGGGATAAGGCCTTGGAAGTAGTTCCTTTCGAGTCGAATTCCTCCGGTTTGGTCGCTGCGATAAAAGTGGAGAAAATCGATGTGCTGGTCATCAACTCGAGCTTGGACGAACAGCCTGGCCGCGGGTTCGAAATCCTGCAGGAGGCTCGCGGACAGCAGCTCAAAGTTCGCGTTGTCATGCTCCTGGACTCGTCAAGAAGCGAGGCGGTCGTGCAAGCCTTCCGTGCTGGAGCAACCGGAATTTACAGCAAGCACCAGCCCGTAGAGATGCTGGGCAAGTGTGTTCGATGCGTCTACCAGGGCCAGATCTGGGCCGATAACGAGCAACTCGCGGTTGCCCTGGGAGCGTTGGCCAGTGCGCCGACCCTGCGCGCCGTGGATGCCCGCGGCCTGAATCTGCTTACTGAGCGCGAGATGCAGGTGGTGCGGTGCCTAGCCCAGGGTTTGACGAACCGCGAGATTGCTGCGCGTCTGCACTTGAGCCAGCACACCATCAAGAATTATCTGTTTCGCATTTTCGACAAGCTGGGTGTTTCCAGCCGCGTCGAGCTCCTTTTCTTAACGATGAAGATGAACAATGGCGGCGCGGAGCAGACGTCCTTGCCAGCCCTTGCCGAAACTGCCGAAGGCGAAGGTGCCCTTTCTCCCGATGAATCTGTCCTGCTTCGCAAAGCCGCAGAAGCCGGCCTGCCCGCGGCGCAACTCGCACTGGCCCAGTGGTACGTGACGCGCAAGAGCAGTCCCAATGATCTCGTCCAAGCATACATGTGGTACCTCGTCGCAATGGAACGCGCATCGCAGGCTCGCGGTCTGCTGACGAAGGTCATGACTCCGCAACAGATCGACGAAGCTCAACAAAACGCCAGCCTCCGTCTTGCCCGCATGAAGCAAACGTCAGCCTCCACCCCGGAGCCTGCAGCGGTCAAACGTATTCCCCTGAAGTGATTGGCCGCACTCGACGGCAACCCCAAAGCGGTAGACGACGCCTGACGAAGCGGCGCCCGCGGCACAGCGGAAACTGCAGGGTGAGTCTGCACCCAGCACGACCAGTCTGGTACTTTCAATCCTTTTTCTACTGGCCTTCTGGCCCCTGGCGACATGTACCTCAGATATCTACCGCAGACCCGCCCCGAAAATGACACTGGGGAGGATGAGCCGTCCCCCAGTCCAGACAGTAGCGGGCGCATTACTGCTTCTTGCGGGCCTCGCGTTCCTGGTTGGCTGCCAAGGCGTGAGCGCCGGACCCTCTACCCGCGTCGTAGTCGTCGGGCAGCTCACACTCAGTCCAGCCAGTAAGGCCTTCGGCAGCGTGCCCCTGGGAACCCAGCAGTCGCAGACAGTGACACTAACCAACAGTGGATCCAGTGTCAGCGTCTCACAGGTTTCCGTCAGCGGCACCGGATTTCAACTCAGCGGCATCACTACTCCACTAACGCTCAACGCTTCCCAGAGCACGACATTCACAGTAGCTTTCGCACCTCAGACGACTGGCAGTGCCAGCGGCACGGTCACCATCACTTCGAACGCTTCCGATCCCACCCTGACCATCGCCTTGTCCGGAACCGGCACGGCAACTGCTGGGCAACTTTCCGTAAGTCCAACGACTTTGGCCCTGGGCAATGTGGTGGTCGACACCAGCGGAACGGCGTCAGGAAGCCTGACGGCCAGCGGTGCGAGCGTCACGGTCACGGCCGCGACCACGAACGATTCAGTATTTAGCGTGGGCGGACTATCGCTGCCGGTGACCATCCCGGCAGGCCAGAGCGTTCCCTTCACGGTTACTTTCAGTCCTCTGACAACGGGAGCGGCGAGTGCCACGCTCAGCTTTAGCAGCAATGCTCAACCTTCGACCACCACGGAAGCACTGACAGGAACTGGCACGCCGGCGCCCACCCACACGGTCAACTTGTCGTGGGACGCAAGCACATCGCCGAACATCTCTGGCTATAACATTTATCGCGCCGCCTATTCGGGTTCGTGTGGCTCCTACTCGAAGATCAATACCGTGCTCAATACCAGCACGCTGTACACAGACTCCACAGTGGCGGATGGCACCTCGTACTGCTACGCGGCTACGGCTGTGAATTCGAGTGACGAAGAAAGCGGCTACTCGAACATCGTTTCCAAGGTTCAGATTCCTGCGTCGTAGTCCCAAAAAGGACGAACTGCAAAGCGGTCTCGACCTGTTGTTCGAGGCCCTTTTGGTTTCAACTGCTTCTCCCTTTCAAGTCCCTTTCCTTTAGCAGGCAACCGGCTGGAGTTGCTCATGAGACCTAACGTTGACGCTCTCTCATGCGAAAGACGACACTTACGGTCGCGCGAAGATTGTTTTGCACGTGCGCGGCGGCGGCAGAGTCAACAAAAGTCGTGCGCAGGTAATCTCCGCTGAGGCGGACAGCGAATGGCCCCGAGAGAGAGCGTTCGAATCCTCCCCCCACCGCATCGGAGAAGCGGGCCACCCATCCGTGCAAGTAATAAGTGTCGCTCACGGGTACTGCACCGTCGACCAGACCCGCACCGGCCAGCACGTGAACGAACATCCGGGTATTTCTGCGCTCAACCGGATAGAACACAGGACCCGCGAGAAGGCTCCAAATATAGCTATTGTGGCCCGTGCCGAGGATGTCGGAAGCGCGGACGTAGCTTGTGTCCACCGTGGCTCCCCAGCGGGAAGCTATGTCGACCTGCCCGCCAACATCGAAACCGTTGAGGTTCACATGCCCGGCGGAGGGGATCGGCATAGCGATATAGGTGTAGCCGGCACTGACAGCGAAAGCTGGCCCCGTGGCTGGAGCTGCCGGTCCCGTCTCCAAACGACTCTGCCCGAGCGCAGTCGCGACCAGCACCAACAAGAAAAGAACGATCCTTCCCATGGCTTTCATCTTGTCGACCCTGCGTTCGGGTAGCAGCCCTAATTGAAACCCGCGATATTGCACAGCCATTGCTTATTGCTCCAGCATGACCAAAGTCGGTAAAGCGCAGTAACCAGAGTGTTCAGGATACTAGCGGTGACACAAGGCGATAAAAGTGTCCACAGCTCCTGGCCTTAAGTAACGGCCAGAGCCCGTTTCGATAGCAGACTAGAACCCGTGGTTTCCCCCGAAGCCTGTTGTGGTCATTTTTCTTCGCCGCCTACGCTGATGCGAACAGTGTCTGGCACGGTTTCCTGCGCACTCCGAACGGCAATTTCACGACGTTCAAGCGGCGGGCACGGGCACAGAGGCAGCGGGATGGCAGAGCGGGGCGGTCCTCCCATGCTCCGTGATTCAGGATCTTTCTGAGCCATTGCTCTCCCCTTCCTGCCCGGAACGCAGCACGATTGGCCATGCGGTTTCGGGGTGAGAATTGACAATTAATTTTTCCATAGACGCAAGACATTGTCTTAGTTGCGTGTTGCAGCAGTTCCTCTGAGGACGCGAAGAGTGGCCACTTCACACTTAAGCGTGATATCCGGGCAGTTTTTTCGGGATCCACTTTCTTGGATGAGATGTCTTCTAGTTTGACGGCCGAAAGCTAAATCCGCAAAGTGATTGCATCCTTGCTTCCGACTGCAACAGAGATGCGTCAGGGCGCGGTCGATTTCTCATCGAAGAAGGTGAGGCGCTATTATGCTGAGAAACTCACTTGAACCTTGAACCGATGATCTTGGTATTCTTCCAGAACTTTGGAAAGTGTCGCTGGTTGCCCGTTATCAGATAGTCCGCGCGAGCTGCGTCGGCGCACTCCACGAACATGTTGTCTGCAGGATTTGAGGTCACCTGGGCCAAGCGTGAAGGAGCGATAACGCGAGTGTGATTTTTGATCTTTTGATCAGCTGAAGCAGTTCTTGACGCAAACTCCTGCGAATTCTCAGTTCCGGCCGCGCGAGGACTATACGGTATTCAGACAGGATGGCTTGGGAAACGTACCAGTGAGCAGGCCGACCCTCTACACCGAAAGCTCCGACAGCTTCGTTGCCTCCGCCGCCGTCTCGATTGCTTCTATGAGAAGGTCATAAAAGTCAAGGCCGACGTGGCGGCCCTCCTTTGTTTGATCTCCGTTTTGGTTGCGTTTGGGACTGCAGCACCCTCGTCGGCAGCCAAACTCCGCCTTTGGCATTCCCAATCATCATCTTTTTCATTTCGGTCACAGAACATCAGGGATCCGCTTCGAACCAAGTCCTACGAGAAACTCTGGTCGACGCCACCCACCATTGCCGTGCTTCTATCCGCACTCTGAATGGGCCCTTCTGGACCCGGTGCAAGTTGGGGTTCGATCGTAAGCCCAGGTCCATCACCATCGTGACGAACCTGGGATTGTTGGGTGCTGCCATCTACCGGGCGGTCTTAAATAGACCAGCAATCGAAACGCAGTCACCCGAACAAGGCGGTGGATGTCGTCGCCTGCCAAAGTTTCCAGATAACCCTTGGCTTTGGCGCCATCAATTCATGTCTGCTCCCTTGGTCTTGCCTTCTACCGCATCGCTCCGACTCGTCCTCTCGGATTCGATGAAGTGTTTCCGGGTTGGGCTCGCCTTGGCCGTTACGCAGCCGCCGCTGGTGTCATCGTTGCGGACATGCCCTGGCGCAGCGGCTCATATACTTCCCCACTCACCCAAAGGCAGTGCAGTAAGACGGCGAGCTTCCGGGCCACCGCTACCGCCGCTCTCTTCTTCGCATTCTTCCCGCCTCGCTCGCAGAGTCGCAGCCCATATCGTCGTAAGTCCGTGTCTGGTCCGAATGGCCCCAAAATATAGTGCGCGCTACCCACCAGCAGCCGGCGCATCATCGTATCTCCGGCTTTGCTGATTCCTAATTGCGGCTGGCTCTCCCCGGAGTCTTCCTGCTTCGGTACTAATCCCAGATACGGCCCCACATCTCGACTCTTCACGAATCGGTCCGGATTCTCCAAGGTCAATACGTAGGCCAGCGAAGTGATCGGCCCTACCCCCTTCACCTGCCGCAATAACGCCGTATGCTCATACTTCTCGCGGCCCAACTTCTCAATCTTCTCGTCATACCCCTGAATGCAATCACTCAGCGCCGCCGCCATGCGCACCAGCGGCATCAGCGCGTCGCGAAGCTCGATGGGAACTGTCTCCTCTACCTTTTGTGCGAAGCTCGGGCTCGAACATTTGGGAAGCCGTGAGCCCATACTCTTCACTAGTCCTCGCGTGGCGTTGATCAGCTCCGTCCGCGCCGCCACCAACGCATCTCTGGCTCGTAATACCACCAGGTCCTGCCGCACTTCTCGACTACGATGCTGCATCGGGTGCAACGATTGCGGATCGACACGTCCCAATCGCGCCAACTTGTTGGCATCGATCCGATCATTCTTCCGTTTGCGCCGTTTCGACCCTTCCATTAATCGCGGGTTGGCCACCAGCACTTCGTGTCCGCAACCGCAGATGACTTCCTGCACCCATGGAGAGTGTGTTCCCACTTCGAAAACCACTCGAGCCGCATTCAATGCCTGAAAGAATTCGGCAATGTCCTCCTGCTTCGTACGCAACTGTCCCTCGGCCAGCGTTTCCCCCTCCAGACCCAGAATGCAGTAGTGGCTCCATTGGTCCCCCAGATCCACTCCCACCGTCAGACGATCGAGATTGGGGCGAAGCTCACCTCGCTGATGGTCTTCTCCGGCGCTCGTTGCTGCCACCTTTTTCGGATCCAGCTTTTCCTTCAGTTTTCCCACCAGTTCCGCCAGCACTTCCTTCGTATCCCGTCGCATCGGGCCCCGCGTCTTCGACCGCTTCGATGTCGGTTCACTCTTCTTTCGAGAATTGTTATGCTCCTTCAAGGTCGATCTCCTTATCCATTGTGATTGCACCGTAGAGTGCGTTGATCACGGTAGCTTAATGCCATCCGTGATCGGGGGTCGACCTTCTC
>OMOD01000124.1 GCA_900290255.1 Candidatus Sulfotelmatobacter kueseliae | reverse complement strand
GTTGGCGGTGAGCCCGGAGCCCGAGCGAAGATCGCGCATTGCGCCCCGCAAGGGAGGCAGTGAGAGCAGGTCGAGCGAGGGTCAAACGCGAGCTACTGGCCGAGACGAATGGATCCTACATCACCTCGGAACTCTTATTTTTTCCGGTCCTGAGTCCTGAGTCGCGAGCTTCGAGCTGCCAGCGTTCCCACCTTGCCCGTGGTCTTACCACCTCATCATTCGCACCCTTCGAGTGTCACGCAACAGCGGTCGATGACCGTCGGTCAGCCCAAGTTCGCGGCCGAACTCAAGGTCCAGAGAAGTTGGCTAGCGGCTCGGGACTCACGACTCGCAACTAGTCCACGTGCTCGCCTTCGTCGAAGCCCGGCTCGGCAGCGGGCAGCACGTCGCGCTCGCCGGCCACCCAAACGTAAAGCGTGGGCAACAGAAAGATACTCATCACGAGAGCCGCCATCAGGCCACCAACGATCACGATGGCGAACGGGCGCTGCGAATCCGATCCGATGGCATGCGACATCGCCGCCGGCAGAAGCCCCAGAGTCGCGACCAGCATGGTCATCATGATCGGGCGCAGCCGCAGCACGGCGCCCTCAACAGCCGCATCTTCCACGGAATAGCGACGCACACGTAACTGGTTGATGTATTCCAGCATGATCACGCCGGTCTGCACGCATACGCCGAACAGAGCCAGGAATCCGACACCAGAGGAAACGCTGAAGTTCGTGCCGGTGAACAACAGAGCCAGCAGACCGCCGATGGGAGCCACTGCAACATTGGCCATGATCAGCAGCGACCACTTAAATGATTTGAACATGGTGTAGAGGATGATGAAGATGATCAGAATCGTGATGGGCAGCACGATCAGCAGCCGCTGGTTCGCTCGCTTCTGGCTGGCGTATTCTCCTTCCCATTTGATGTGATAGCCGGTGGGTAATTTCACTTGCTCGTCGATCTTGTGGATGGCCTCTTGCACCGTGCTACCCAGGTCGCGGCCGCGCACGCTGTACTTGATGGCGATATAACGCTGGTTGCCCTCGCGATAGATTTCCGAACCACCGTCCGCGACCTGTATTTTGCAAAGCTGAGCCAGCGAGACGCGTTCTCCGGTGGGCGAGAGCAGACGAATCTTCTCAATCGCCTCCCTGGTGTCGCGGAATTGGGGGAGATAGCGCAGAACGAGGTCATAGCGAGCCTCTAGTTGCAGCACCTGCGTAAGGGCGTTTCCGCCGACGGCAGTCTGGATTGCGTCCTGTACGTCGGCGACGTTGATCTGGTACCGAGCAGCGGCATCCCGGTCAACGGTGATGTTGAGATTGGGCTGGCCGAGAACACGAAAGACCCCCAGATCCTCAATTCCCTGAATCTGGCGCATGATGGCGACGATCTGATCGGCCTTCTCTTCCAAGGTTCTCAAATCATCGCCGTAGACCTTGGTGGCGAGTTCTCCCTTTACGCCGCTGACCGCTTCTTCCATGTTGTCTTCAATGGGCTGCGAGAAACCCCAGACGACGCCGGGGATCTTGTCGAGTTCGCGCTGCATGGCGGCGATCAGTTCGTCTTTGTCCTCATGGAAGACGGGCCGCCATTTTTCCTTCGGCTTGAGGTCGACGAAGTATTCCGTATTGAAGAAGCCCGTGGTGTCGGTTCCATCGTCGGGACGCCCGACCTGGCTGGTGCACTGGGGAACCTCGGGAAAAGAGCACAGCACTGCTCGGGCCTGGTTGGCGACTCGGATACCTTCATCTGGGCCTGTGCTGGGAGCGAGCGTGCCGCGGACCCACAGGGCGCCTTCGTCCAGATGCGGCAAAAATTCGGAGCCGATTACCCCACTGAAGCCGAGATACATTCCCACGGCGACACCCGCCAGCCCCACACCGACGGTGATACGGCGGTGACGAATGGCCCAACGAACCGCATTGCGGTAGCGCTCGGTCAGGAAATACATGATCGGGTTGTGCCATTCCTTCGCGCCTTTGGCGAAGGCGAAACTGGCCAGCACCGGCGCGATCAGCATGGAGAAGATGAGAGCGCCCAGGAGGGCGAAGGCGACAGTCCAGGCCATGGGCTGAAACAGCCGGCCTTCGACACGCTGCAGCGTGAAGATCGGCAGGTAGGCGGTGATGATAATGCCGATGGCGTAGAAGACTGGCCGCTGGACTTCGTGCGCTGCCTCGCCGATGCGTTCGATTGGGGTCTCCGTGGCGCGGGAGAAACTCATGTGGCGGACGATGTTTTCGATCATCACCACCGCGCCGTCGACCACCATGCCAAAATCGAGCGCTCCCAATGACAGCAGGTTGGCGGGGACTTGCTTCAGATCAAGACAAGTTGAGGCAAACAACAGAGAGAACGGAATTGTGGCCGCGACGATGAGTGCGCCGCGCACGTTGCCCAGGAACAGAAACAGAATGATCGAAACCAGGATCATGCCTGCACCCAGGTTGTGCAGAACGGTGTGGCTCGTGAAATGAACCAGGTCGCTGCGATCGATGAAAGGAACGATCTTCACTCCTTTGGGCAGGGTGTGATTGTTCATCTCATCAATCTTTTCGTGCAGCGCTTTCAGAGCCGGATCGGCGGCTGCGCCCTTGCGCAGGAGCACGATGCCGGAAACCACGTCGTCGTTGTCAATAATCTTGCCGTCTTCGCGATGCATCGCACGGGCGAATTGGCCAAGCCTGATTTTCGGGCCCTGTGAAACCACGGCAATGTCTTTGACGTGGAGGGGCGTGCCATTCTTGGTCAGAATCACCGTCTGTTCGATGTCGTGAACCCGATCGACCAGTCCGACTTCGCGGACGTTGATTTGCTGCAGGCCGGCCTGGATGAAACTGCCTCCGGCGTTAGCGTTGTTGTTGGCCAGTTGTTGCTCGACCTGGGCGAGGTTCAATCCGTAGGAGACGAGCTTGTCGGGATCCAGCCGGACCTGATATTCGCGGGTGGGCCCGCCGAAACTGGCGACGTCAACTATGTCGGGGACGGACTTGAGATTCTTTTCGACGATCCAGTCTTCGATGGACTTCAGTTCCATCGGGTCATACTTCGGATTCGTGCTGCGCAGGGTGAAGAAATAAATCTGTCCGACCGGACTCCAGTCGGTGCCCATCTGCGGCGTGACGCCCGGCGGCAGCGTGACCTGACTCAGGCGTTCGAGGACGCGCTCGCGGTTCCAGGCGTTGTCGGTTCCATCTTCGAAAATCAGCTTCAGGTCAGAGAGTCCGAACAGCGAGAACGACCGCAGATGCACCACGCCGGGGATGCCGTTCATGGCCGTTTCCAGCGGAATGGTGACTTGTTGTTCGATTTGCTCGGCGGCAATTCCCGGCCATTGGGTGATGATTTCGACGTAATTGTCGGCCACGTCGGGATAGGCTTCGATGGGCAGGTTGTGGAACGAAACGATGCCCCAGGCAAACAGCAGCAGCGCGCCGCCCAAGACCAGCAGACGGTTGCCGAGGGCGAAATCGACGACGCGGCGAATCATTTCGCCCTCCGATGCGGCCTGACCCCAGCGGCTAAAGCCGCAGGAAGCCTAGTCTTGCTTCGGCGCGGCTGAAGCCGCGCCCTTTCAAATCGGCCATCCAATTCGAGCAGCATGCGGTCTATTGCTCCACCGTGTTCTGCAGATCGAGCGCGTTCGACACAACCTGGTCGCCGGGCTTGATCCCGGAGACGATCTCCTGTTGCTTGCCGGGCAGCATGTTCCCCGTGACGACTTCGACGCGCCTGAAATGGCCGCTGCCCAACGGCGTGTAGACCCACTCGCGGTCGTGGAGATGGAGCACCGCGGTCGCGGGAACGGCGGAGCGGGTCTCCGGCTGCTTGCCGTAGAACGTGGCCGTGGCAAACATTCCGATGCGCATCATGCCGGGGTTTTTCACTTCCAGCCGGACTTTTGCGGTGCGGATGTTGGGGTCGAGAATGGGCAGAATGTTATCGATACGTCCCTTCAAGACTTCGTTGGGATACGCATTGAGGTGAATGTCGGCGTATTGCCCGACGCGTACTGCATCAAGATCGTTTTCGTAGACGTCACAGATGATCCAGACGTAAGAAAGATCGGAGATGGTGAACGGGTTCGGGCCAGACAAGCCTTGCACGCCGGCGGCATTCGTAACTTGCTGGTCGGTGATCACGCCCGAGATGGGTGCTGTAATGTCCACGATTCCAGAAGGATGGTCTTTGTCGATACCGAGAAGACGCAGCTGTTCCGTCGCGGCGGTGAGGTCGGCTTTGGCATCTCCTTCGGTGTCCTCGGCCTGCTCGAGGGCGCTCTTGGCGATGGCGCCTTTTTCGTACAGAGTCTGCGCGCGCTCGAGCTGAATGCGGGCCAACCGCTCGTCGTTTTCGGCCTTCAGATAAGTGTCGTAAGCGCTAGAGACGTCGCCGCTGCGAACTCTTAGCAGCACTTGGCCCTTTTCTACGGTGTCGCCGAGCCTGGCTTTGATCTCGACGACGCGTCCTGAAGCCAGGGAGATGACGGGCACGGCGCGGGCGATATCGGGCTGCACGACCCCGGTCACATTCAGCGCGGGAACTGCTTTGTGCTCGACCGCGGCGACCAGCGGGAACTGCTCAGGATGGTCAACCGTGAAATTATTGGCGTCGAGTTCGGGCTCGACGACAGCCTTGGGCGGCGCTTCGGCACCGGGGTTCGCCTTGCCGCTGCAACCAACGAGCAGAAACGACAGCGGCAAACCCAGCGCCAGCGGAAAAATCCGTTTGAAAAAATGAGCCCTCATGGGACGACCTCGCGGCCCACCGCTAAATTCATCTGCGCGGCAGCCGTCAAATACGCGCCTACTAGATTCACGTAATTCAACTGCACGGTGCGGTAGTCGCTTTCGGCACTCAGGAAATCCAGCAGCGATGCGCCCCCATGCTGGTAGGAGAAAAAGACCGTGTCGCGCACGCGCACGGCCTGATCCAGGTATTGGCGTTTGTACGGCTTCAGCAGTTCGATGTTGCTGTTGACGATGGCGTAAGCAGAATCTACATCGCTGTAGACCTGGGTCTCCACTCCCTGGCGGAGCTTCTGGTTGCGGTTGATGTCAATTTTGGTGCGCAGCTTCTCGCCCTGGTTGCGGTCGAAGATGCGCAGCGGAACGCTCACGCTCACCCCGAGCGTGTGGGTCGCGAGGGGATTGTTGGTCGAGGCATTGTGCGTGTACCAGGCGCTCACCGTCGGATCCGTGGAGCCGTTAGCCTCAGCGAGTTTGTAGCTGGTTTCCGCCTGTTGTACCGAGAGCACGGCGGCGCGCAGATCTGGCCGCGCATCGAGCGCGTCCTTGCGATAGTCATCGAGCGAAAGCAGGTCCTCGCTGAAATCGTAAGGCCCGTCGACATCGAAGCTGTCAACCGGACGGCGGTCATCCAGCAAAGCCAGCAGGTTGATCTTGGTGGTGCGCAGGTTGACCAGTGCAGCCTGCAGATCGGATTCGTACTGCAAGCGTTGCAGTTCGAGCCGGTCGAGATCAATCTGGGCGATGTCGCCGGCCTGGTAGCGGTCGCGGCTGATTTTCAGAACCTTGTCCCAGTAGTCGAGATTGTCCTGCGCCACGCGCAGCACGGCCTTGGCCTGAAGGATGCCGACAAAGGCGTCGCGCAGGTTGAAAAGCAGATTGCGCTCTATGTCGGCCTGCTGGGCCACCCCGATGGCAGTGCCTTGCCTGGCAACCTCGAGCCGAAGATGCCGCTTGTTCCGCCTCTCGAACAGATAACTGACGCCGGGGGACTCAAAGGTCCCGGCAAATGGCCGCCACTCGCCGTGGTTGGGAGCGATCTGGGTTCCGTCGACGGTGAGCGAAAGTTGTGGGTTCGGCCGCAGAAACGAGGTGATCTCTTCCGCCTTCAGTTCGTCGATGTTCAACATACCCGCCAGCATGGTGGTGTTGTTCATCTCGAAGTTGTGCTTCACGGTATCCCAGTTCCAGACCTGGAGGGCAGATGGAGCCTGGGGCGCCGGTTGCTGCGCGGCAACGCTCGCCGCGCCGCCCAGCACAGCCAACCAAACCAGCGGTCGCCACAGTCTTTTCTGCATCAGGCTCTCCCTGCTCAAGCCTCAATTGTCCCGGACACAGCGCTCGGGCCGATTCCTGCCGGCGCAGATCGCTTTCGAACCTGCGATCTCACTTCGAAAATCTCCGCAACAATAATGAAGGAGTCAGACCGCCGATCTTCCGAACGAAGCAATTTCTCGAACTGCTCCGCGGCTCAGAACCTTGAATCGGCGATCGGCGGACGGAACGACTACGCGAGGCAGCCCATTGGAGGAGCGCGGCCGGCCCGGTGCAGCGCAGGCGCTGCCGGAAGGGGAAAAAACGGGTGCAAGGGCACGTCGCTGGAGTCTGCGGCGAGTGAAATCGTCGAAGCTGGTCCCAGCAGGGCTGGTGGAATCTGCGCCCTGGAGTTCCAGAGGGGGCTCTTGTCGCCGCCCGCCTGCCGGATGCTCCGCTTGCTCAGCGGAGACTCTTCCATCTCAGTCCGCATGGCGATGAGGTCGTCGCTGGCCGAAATCACGGGGAAGAGCATCACCAGCAGACAGCCTAGAGCCAGCAGGCACTGCAGGGAACTAAACTTGTACTCCGCACCGGCGCTTCTCGAGTTGCGCCAGAGCCAGTAGGCCGGCACAGCCAGCAGCAGCCACGCAAGATTGAGCAAAAGTTCCATAAACAAAGGACAGAAGGGGCGAAAACACTACTCCTAGGAGTATTAGTTTTGCAGAAACTGCGAATCGAAGTCAATGTGACTTCCGTGTGGCGACACAGTCCTGCGCAAGATATAGCGCCCGGCACATTCTTATGTGGAGGCCAAGCTGGAATTGTGGGAGAGTAAAGAATGGGCTTTTGGGCCGCAGACTTACGCCGACTCTCAGGGATGGGACAGCATGCATAAAGTCCGATGGCTGTGGCAGGTTTCCGCTCTGCTCGCCGTTTTGGCGTGCGCCATGGGGCTGGCTGTCTGCCAACCCGGTTGGGCCAGGGCAGATGAGCAGCAGGCGGGGACGGAGGCTGCGCCTGCGGATCCGCAAGACGATCCAGGGCTTGTGATCGAGAACGATTCAGACCTTCCCGAGGGCTATCCCGGCCGGCATTATGAACTTCGTTTTCACGCGCGGGGCGGAGTGTCGACGCTGCACTGGAGAGTAGAAAAGGGCGCGGTGCCACCCGGTCTCCAGCTTGACGACAGCGGATTGCTGCACGGCGAGCCAGTTCGAGCGGGAGAGTTTCAGTTCACCGTTTCAGTCCGTGAGAGCGGCATGCCGGAATCGGCGGTGCAGAAGGGATTTGTGTTGAAGGTGATCTCCGCGCTTGCCCTCAATTGGAAAGATCCGGCGCGCGTGAATGGGAACCGGATCGAGGGCAGCGTCACCGTTACGAACACGACGCCCGATGATATGGACTTGACCTTCATCGTGCTGGCAGTCGCCGGCAATGGGAGAGCAACGGCGATCGGATACCAGCACTTCATGCTGCATCGCGGCACGTTCGGGATGGAACTCCCCTTCGGGGACACCCTGCCGCACGGTGGATACGTCGTGCATGTCGACGTCGTGGGTGAAGTGGCGCCGAAGAAGTTGATTTACCGGGAGCGCATGCAGACCCCGAGAGCGCTGCAAGTGACCGTGGGGCCTTAGAGTTGCAGGCTAACGAGCCGCCACCAGAGCAAATCGCTCTCGCCTTCCCTTGACACCAGCCCCGCGGGTCGTGTAACCAATGGCTCGACTTCATACAAAATCAGAAAGGAATCTTCATGTCTCCTCTGCAATCGGCTGTCATCGGTGCTGGTTTTGTCGGACGGGCTCACATCGAAGCGCTGCGCCGGCTGGGTATTCCGCTCCTTGGCGTGCTCGACAACTCACCCGAACGCTCGGAAGCTACGCGCGCCGAGTTGCGTCTTCCGCGAGCCTATCGTTCGCTCGAGGAACTCGGTGCCGACCCTCAGGTCAACGTAGTTCACGTCTGCACCCCCAACCATCTCCACTTTGCGCAGGCCTCGGCTCTTCTGCGTGCCGGCAAGCATGTGCTTTGTGAGAAGCCGGTGGCGATGAACACCCGCGAAAGCGCGGCTTTGATCGAACTGGCTCGCGAGCACAAACGGGTGGGTGGAGTGAATTACAATCTGCGCTATTATCCGCTCTGCCAGGAGGCGCGGGCCCGCATCGCCAGCGGCGCGATCGGCGAACCCCGGCTGGTCCACGGCAAGTTCCTGCAGGATTGGCTCTTTTATCCAACCGACTGGAACTGGCGGCTGGAGACCGAGCTGGGCGGCGACCTGCGCGCCGTCTCCGACATCGGGACGCACTGGCTTGATATGGCCCAGTGGCTCACCGGGCGCAAGGTGGTCGAAGTCTGCGCCGATCTGGCCACCATCATTCCGACGCGCCAGCGGCCCAAGGGTCGGGTCGAAACTTTTCAGTCTGCGGCTGGCATCGCCACCGAGCCGGTCAAGATTTCGACCGACGACTACGCATCGGTGCTGCTGCGCTTGGAAGGCAATCTGCGCGGAGTGATGACCGTCTCGCAAGTCAGCGCCGGACGCAAGGCAGCGCTCATGTGGGAAGTCAACGGCTCGGAAGGCTCGCTGGCCTTTAATTCCGAGTCGCCCAACAGTCTCTGGATTGGGCACCGCAAACAGGCCAACCAGGAACTGATGAAAGACCCGTCATTGATGACACCCGCGGCGAGAGGGTATTCGGCCTATCCCGGCGGGCACACCGAAGGCTACCCGGACACGTTTGTGCAGCTGTTCAAGGATTTTTACGCGTACATCGAAAAGGGCAGCAATTCGCGGCCGGAGTTTCCGACGTTTCAGACAGGCCATGACGAACTCGCGTTATGTGATGCCATCGCAGAAAGCGCGCGTGAAGGGCGGTGGGTGAAAACTTAGAAGTCAGCCCTCGGTGGCTTTCTCAAATCCTTTATGAATAACTTCGAGAGTGTCCTCCGCCAAGCCTAGCGCGGGCAGTTGCTCGCGCGTGAACCAGCGGACCTCCGAGGCGTCGCTGGCGGCAAGAAGTCGTCCGCCCACCGGGCGGCAGAGGAAATCGATCAACACGTAGTGGTACTGGACGCGGCTGGCAGCGTCGCGCAGGACGCGGTCGAATACGCCCAGCAGTTCGCAGGCTTCGACGATGAGTCCGGTTTCCTCGCGAGCCTCGCGAACGGCCGCTTCGCGTACCAGTTCGCCGACTTCCAGCGCGCCTCCGGGAATGGACCACTGGCCCTGGATGGGCGGGTGAGCGCGCTTGACCAGAACCACGCGGGAACTCTCGATGATGACCGCCCCAATCCCCACCAGTGGCTGCTCAGGAAATTCGCGTCTCATGCTGCAAGGGATTCTAAAGCATGCTGGTCCGCGACCTTGCCTTTCTGTGTTTACAATGGGTGGCCTATGGCGCTGGAAGAGTACAAACGCAAACGGCGGTTCGAGGAGACGCCGGAGCCTCCGCCCAAGGTGGAGACGAAATCGGGCAATCGCTTCGTGGTGCAGAAGCACGATGCGACCCGCTTGCACTACGATTTTCGACTGGAAATGGAAGGGGTGCTGAAATCGTGGGCGGTGCCGAAAGGGCCGTCGCTCGATCCCGCGGACAAGCGGCTGGCCATGCAGGTCGAGGATCATCCGGTGTCGTACTTCGACTTTGAAGGAAACATTCCGGAGAACAACTACGGCGCGGGCACGGTGATGGTGTGGGACGTGGGCACGTGGCAGCCGCTTTCGCCGGTGGCTGTCCAAGGCAAGTATGTTCCGGGCACGGAAGCGGAAGCAGTTGCGATGCTGGCGAAAGGTGATCTGAAATTTCGTTTGCACGGCAAGCGGCTGAAGGGAGACTTCGCGCTGGTCAAGATGCGCGGGCGGCGCCCGGGAAGCAAGGGCAACGAATGGTTGATGATTAAGAAACACGATGAACATGTCGTGGAGGGATTTGATGCCGGGGATATTGATGAATCGGTGTTAAGCGGACGCAGCCTGGCGGAGATTGCCGGCGATGCGGGATCGGCGGAGTGGAAGAGCCGGCCAGCGGCGCGCGGAAAGTTGAAGGCGCCCTGGCTGGCGGATGCCGTGGCGAAGCTCGATCAGAAGAAGAAACAGAAGCTCAACGCAGAGGGCGCAGAGGACACAGAGGAGAGCGGTAAGAAAAGACCCGACCCTCCATTGAGCAATATTGCATCTGACAGTGCCGTCGCGATGACCGGCTCGAAGATCAAGGGGAAAAAACTACCAAGAACCTCTAGGTCCTCTGTGCCCTCCGCGTTGAGTGCTTTGTCCGCGCCGGCGAAGCGCCCGATGCCTGCAACCATCCATCCCATGCTGGCCGAGTCGGTGGAGGAGGCATTTGACGGGACAGAATGGCTGTTTGAGATCAAATGGGATGGATATCGCGCGATTGCTTTTATCGCAGACGGCAAGGCACGGCTGGTGTCGCGGAATCAGAATGACTTGACGCCGCGCTATCCTGAGTTGAAGGACCTGCCACGGTTCGTCAAGGCAAAAACCGCGATTCTCGATGGCGAAGTGGTTGCGCTCGATGCCGACGGGAAGGCCTCGTTCAGCCTGATGCAGCAGCGGACGGGATTTCGTCCCGGCGGACGGCGGGCGGCGGCCAATGCCGATGTGCCGGTGCTGTATTACGCGTTCGATCTGCTCTACCTGGATGGCTACGATTGGCGGCGGGTGCCGCTCGAGGATCGCAAACGCAAGCTGGCGTCGGTGCTGGTGGCGGGTGATGCGGTGCGCTATTCCGATCATTATGAAGAACACGGCAAGGCCCTGTTCGAAATGGCGCGGAAGAAGGGATTGGAAGGAATTGTCGCGAAAAAGCGCGCCAGCTTCTACGAAGAACGGCGCAGCCGCGAGTGGCTGAAGATCAAGATTCGCCACCGGTTGGAATGCGTGATCGGCGGCTTTACCGAGCGGGAAGGCAGCCGGGCGCACTTTGGTTCGCTCGTGCTCGGGCTTTATGACAGGCGAGGACGCTTGATCCATGTCGGCCAGGCGGGAAGCGGGTTTGATCAGCAAGCGCTGGATGAAATCTGGAAGGTGTTGAAGAAGCTGGAGACGAAGAAAAATCCGTTCTTTGGAGAGGTTGAGGCGCTGCGCAGAGTATTTTGGGTCAAGCCTGAGCTGGTTGCAGAAATTGAATTTGCGGAATGGACCGGCGGGGCCGACGGCGGCGGCCCGAAGTTGCGGGCGCCGGTGTTCCTGGGGTTGCGGGATGACAAAGATCCAAAGGAATGCGTGCTCGAAGAGTGGGATTTGACTGACAACTGAGCCCTGACCACCGGCGCCTGGCTCTCGCTACTTGACGTCTTTCATCGCCAGCAGGGTTCCGAAATCGCGGCCGCTGGGGTCGACAGCGCGCGCTACGACGGCAGCAAAAACATCCCTCAGTTCAGGAAACTTCGCCACCAGCGCTTTAATCACGGCGACGTTGCTTTGATTGGCCTGGCCCGTGTTCGAAGCGTCGGCGGTCTGGTACTTCACGACCAGATCCAGGTCACTGCCCACCGCAGTGGGAAAAAGTGTAGTCAACTTGTAGGTCGTGCTTCCGGCAATGAGGTCGGCAGTTTTACCTTCCGCGGGAAAGTCAGCCGGTTCGAGACTTTGAAATTCATCGTAGAGCTTGTCCGTAGCCTGTGTGCTCATGAAAGGCAAGGGAGAAATCAGGCTGCGGGCTTCGAGGTAGAAAAGCCAGGCATTGTGCAACTGGCCTTTCGTTTTGTACTCCCGGGCGCGGGCTGCGAACCACTCGCTGTCATGCCCGGCGACCAGTACCGGCTTGAAGTAAAGACCTGCCAGCTTCCAGTCGGCTCCTGTCTGCTGCGCAACCACGGACAGGTTGGTTCGCGCCTGGGGTGAAGTCGCGTCGAAAATGATCACGGCATATTTGCCGGGCGGAAGATTGTCAAAATAGAAAACGGCGCTGCCTGAGGTCTGGCCGTTCTTGCCGAAGACTCCGCAGTAGAACTCCGCGTGCGGGATCGCAACCGTACCCTCGGCCGCGAGCAGAAACAGCGCTTTTGCTGTGGGTTGTGCGCCCGCGAGATCCTGTTGGTGATCCTTGACCGTAGTTTCAATGCCGGAGAAATCTGAAGCCAGGCTAGGGATGGCGCTTTGTCGTAGCGCCGCGGCATCGCCCTTGGCAGCCAGGTCGAAGTAGCGCTGACCGGCCGCGGTGATAGCGGAACGGGTGGCGTCGTCTAAATCGCCTGAAATCTGGCAGTTCTGGGCGTAAACCAGTGAGGCAAAGCATGCCAATGCTGCCAGGGTGGTCCACAAGACGCAGGCCCGCAACCAGCTGCGCACCGGTCTCATCCTATTCTCCACTCTGCCTTCATCTTCCCGAGGCGAACTGACCGTGTTCAGTTTACGCTCGCGCTCTACCCGCCTGTGAGGATTTTACGCCGAGTGCAAGTACATGACAGCTATCGAGTTGCAGACGCGCCTCGGGTCCGTGCGACAGCCATAATGCGATCGCAAGAGAGCAGAGTTGAGACGTTCTAACGTGTGGCATACCCATGCTTGCCTCTCAACCGTGTGGTGCTAGAATCTCGGGTAGAGAGGGTTCTTACAGGGTCTGCTGAGGTCCCGGTCTGGAAGGAGCGGTAATGAGTGCGGCCTTCAAATTCGCCAAGCTTGCCGGGATCGTCGTGCTCTGCCTGAGCAGCTTAAGCCTCGCAGACGCGGCATCCAGTCAAACCCGTCACAAAGCGAAGAAGCCGGCGTTGCCTCCATTGCCCTCGGGACCAACCGGCCCGGTGCCGCAGATTCCGCTGGATTCGATCGCGCCGGTGCCGCCGCAGGTGAGCTACCAGGACGGACAACTGACCATTGTCGCCCCCAACTCGACGCTGGGCGACATCCTGCGCGCTGTCCACAAGCAGACGGGAGCGGAGATCGAAATTCCTGAGGCCAAGGAACGGGTCGTAACCCATCTGGGACCGGGCCCGGCGCGGGAAGTGATCGCGGAATTGCTGAATGGGTCACGGTTCAATTACGTGCTTCTCGGTTCGCCGGTTGATGCGGACGCCTTGACGCGCGTGGTGCTGGTGGCGAAAACCGGGCCGGATAACGCGCTTGGCGCTAATCAGCCGGCTCAACCGGCACAGCCGGGAACGAACCCGGCCGCAAGAATGGTACAGGCGCAGGATGCGGCCGACACCAATGACGCAGACGCGGCTGAAGAAAACTCGGACGACAATGCTGCCGAACAGGCGCCGGCGGAAGCAGAACAGCCCGCCCCACAGGGGGACCAGCCCGAAGTGAAGACTCCGCAACAGTTGCTGCAGGAGATGCAGCAGCGGCAGTTACAGATGCAACAACAGCAGCAGCAACAACAACAGGGACAGCCTGGGCCGGGCATGCCCCCGCGGCCGCCGCAAGAGCAGTAATACACTGCTGAAGAGCGGGGCTGCGCCGCATTCTGCGTAAACTCCACAGGAAAGTCTGATGGCGAGTGGTGGCGAGCAGATTCTCTGACTGCCCGCTACGGCCGGTTTTGGCTGATGCTCTCGGCGCGGGCCGTGGAAACGGCCGTCAGACCCGATTCGCCGTCGCCAAGAGCTTGCTGGAGCAGCTTCCAGTCGCGGCTGACCTCGCTCTCCGATATTGCAGGCGGCGATTTGCGCCGCAACTCTGACTGCAGCCGGGCCTCCAGGAGTTCCCGCGTCAACTGCGGCGGCGCGCTGCCGTTTAGAACATTGTCCGCGGATGCGCCAATGCGCACGATGCGGCCCGCCAACGGCAGCTGAAGAATCGGCCGGCCCTGATCGTCGAGATCGGTTCTGGCTCTGGCTTGCAGTCTTGACCACGCCTTGTCGACGGTCCAGCCCGAGGTAACGGGATAAGACCCGGCCAGAAGGTTCTGCAGCTGGCGCTGATAAGCCCGGCGATCTTCGCTGCCCAGCGGCGGCTCCGGCTCATTGCCAGGACTGAGAACCATGGCGTTGCGGGCTGGCTGGAAGTGGCCCGTACCCGTGCCCACATAAACCGCAAAGACGCAGCCGGCAAATATAGGGCTGGCAACCGCGCTGGGCACGAAGTACTTCTTCGATTTTAAGAACGATTCCACCACGCCGTGCACGGCAGAGCTGCGGGGCATGCTGCCCGGGACCTGTGCGATGACCAGCCGCGAATACCCGATTTTGGGGTGGCGCTGGTTGAACTTGACCAGCCTTTTTGCCATCTGCTTCGGGGTTGTAATGCCGACGTCGGCGATCAAGCTGCGATGCATGGCCTTCGGATAATAGAAGTTGATGATGTCCTTCGCAAAATCGGCGCAGTTGTTGGAGACCAGGTGGAAGTGAGACTCATTGGGTGACGAGTTCAGTTTTTGGATCAAAGCCTCGTCCTGCTCCGGTGTGGTCTCGATTTCGAAGCCGTAGATGGTGCGGTCGTAGGACGCACCCACCAGTTCGTACCAGTTTCCACCTGGGGGTTCGCCGTTCTTGCGGTCGGGTGCGACGTCTTCCAGATGGGCGCGGCGGTAGCGGTCGCGCAGAAAGTTCACCATCTTCGCATCGGCAAACAAAGGCACGTCTTCGGGGCGGTCTACCGAGTACAGATAGCCGGTGAGAGGAACGGCGATCCAATCGTATCCCCCGACGCCGTCGTAGCGGCTGACGACAACTCCCGTTTCTCCAGGGGCGCAGGGGCGGAGGACCAGCGGCGTATCAGCGCAGACGCCGGACAGATAGACGGCGGCATGACCGGTCGCGGTAAAGAACCCCAGCTTGCCGTAGGGCTCTTCCAGCAACAAGGTGGCCGAGGCGCCGGCCAGGGATACGCAGGCGAGAACCATGACTGCTACTCTCGCGACCGCGCGCCGCAGCGGCTGGATGTGGCGTGAAAACATAGTCACCCCAGACGATTCCTAGCTTAACCTCTCTGTTTAGAACCCCTTAACGAAAGAATAGTTGCGGACAACCGGAAAAACCAGTTACGGAAGTCCAGAAGAATCAGGGTAGAAAAGAGGGCGGAATGGACGAAGGAGGCGAATGGTGGCGCGAGGTCGCTGCGTTGCCGTATGCTCGAGGCGCTAGCGCCCTCCAGCGTGAGGCGGAGCTGTCCGTGATGGTCAAATTGCGAAGGCTCGTTGGGGTTGTCCTGGAATTCTGGGGCGGAATTCGGCTGGTTGTGGATTTGCTGTCGAGTCTGGACGCCACCAGAGATTACATGCATTCTGCCTTTCTACAGTTTGCCTCTGCGCCCTCATCCTTAACTCTCACTGTCACGGTCCTCGCGGTTGGCTCGGTCCTCCTTTTGTATGACCCCGCGAAGAAACTGCTGCAGCCTCCACAGCCCGAACAGCCATTCCCAGCGGCACCGGCCACGGGGATCGCGAACGGGGGCACTGTTACGGGATGGTTCTCCATCGAGGGACCCGGTGAGGTTCACTCACACACCCCGCTGAGTCTCTCCATTCGTAATTGCGGCCCAAGGTTTGCTAGGGGCATACGGTTTGATCCCATCGAGTCGCGGCACGGCTTGAGACTTTGGCTAATTGGAATGGCGAGTCTGGCCCCGGGAGAGCGAGTGCCTCTGGGATTTCGTGTTGGTGAGAATGGTGAGTACGTTGGTGTCGTCGGCCATGTAGTTAGTTTCTTCGAAGGCGGCTCATACGCAGTAAACCAGCCGCCGTATGCGATCACGATCCGTTTCCTCGACGGATCCACTGAGCGCGTCGAGCAGCACACCATGGAGGGTCATCCCCTGCCTAGAGGAGGCGTAACTCTCAAGATCTATCCCACGGTTGATTCAACGGCGTGCGCCGTTACCCCCGGCTTGCCAGCACGGCGCCCCCTCGTGGTCCCGAAGCGATACGGCGCTGGCGTTCTCAAGCATCATTTGGGCTATAAGGGATTGGCAGTGATGAACGACGGTACACCGGCATATGATGTCTCAGTCTCGAACGTCGCATTAGGCAGCCGGGCGACACTCGTGTTCCAAGGTGGTCATACGGAAAGGCTCACTCAGGCCGACGACGAGGCGTTTTATCCCGCCTTCATTCAGGCGCGGCTGGGTGGCACATTCGGGGCCGCGCTAGCCAGCTTCATGGTTGAGGAAGGGATTGAAACGGTGACAGTACCCCTCACGTACCGGGATCAGGAGAGTCGCTGGTACCAAACCGACGTTGCACTTAGCCGGGACGTGGAAAAGTCAGGCGGTCTTCGGCTGGACTGGAAACAAAGGGCGATCCCGGCACCTACCTCTCTCGACCCGTAGGCCGAATTCGGCTCAGACCTTCCAGACTTACCCCGCCTCGTCGCGCTCCAGCAGCCGCGCCCTGGCCCAGCGGGCACTTTCAGCCACGGATTGTTCTTCGTCGTCGGCCAATTTCTCGAGCAACGGAAGGAATTCCGGGTTGCCGCTGTTGCCCATGGCAATGGCAGCATTGCGGCGCAGGCCGGTGCGCTTTGCCCGCCGGACGGGCGATCCACGAAAGACCGCGCGAAATTCGTCGGCTGACATTTCAGCAAGCCAGGCGAGCGCCGGATTCACGAAGCCGGGGCGTGGCTCGAATTCAGGCGCGGTTGAGACCGGGGCTTTGCGATTCCAGGGACAAACATCCTGGCAGATGTCGCAGCCGAAAATGTGACGGCCCATACCGGCGCGCAGGTCTTCCGGGATTGATCCGCGCTTCTCGATCGTCAGATAGGAAATGCACTTGTTCGAATCAAGTTGGTAGGGCGCGATGATCGCGTCCGTCGGGCAGGCTGCAATGCAGCGGGTGCAGGTGCCGCAGCGGTCGGGCGCGGGCAAGTCGGGCTCCAGCTCAAGCGAGGTGAGAATCACTCCCAGGAAAAGCCACGAACCTTTTTTCTGGTTGATGATGCAGGTGTTCTTGCCGATCCATCCCACACCGGCGTATTTCGCGAAGACGCGTTCGACGATGGGGCCGGTGTCAGCGTAGCAGCGGGTAGTGAGGTCCGACGGGCGAGGGCGCCCGCCGCTCCACAGGTCGTTTTGCAGCACTTCTTCCACTCGCTTGAGACGGCGCAAGACGGCGTCGTGGTAGTCTTCGCGGCTCCAGGCATAACGGGAGATCCATCCCCGGTTCGGGTCTTGCATTTGGGTTGAGTAAGGATGCCCCGTGTTGTAGTTGATGGCACAAACGACTACGCTTCGTGCCCAAGGTGCGGCCCGTGAGAGCGAAGCGCGCTTCAATTCACCACGTTCGTCACGAGACGACATGTATGCCATCTCGCCGGCGCGGCCCGCGGCGATCCAGGCAGAGAAATGCTGAAGTTCAGGCAGATCCGCAGCCGGAGCGATGCCGCAGACGTCGAAGCCGCACTGCTCGGCCGCACGCTGAACAATGGCTTTTACGTCGCTAATCTGACTGGCCACGGTGTCCTCTGCGAGCGGAGCTTAGACCGAATCCTTACGCGCCGAGCTTCTTGACTTCCTCGTTGTAGTACTTCCGGTAGAGGATGTCCCACTCCTGCGAACCTTCGAGGATGGTTCGCTTCTGGCTCTCGATTTTCTGGCGGGCGGCGAGGTCGATTCTTGCTTCCTGGTTGAGCAGGTCTTCGAGAATCTTGCGGGTTCCCTGGCGGATGGTGTTGGGGTCTTCGATGAACTCGACTTCGTCCATTTGCTTGAGCACGTCGGAGACGGCGCGGGCCAGGACGTTGACTTTGTCGTGGCTCAGCCTCACAGCACCGCCTTGTACTTGCGCACGAGTTCGGTCTTCACTTTGCGGAACATTTCCTGGTAGTTGGCGCCGGTCTTCTGCATTTCGTCGGAATAGGCTTCGAGGATGACGCGGACTTCGTCGTTAATGCGATCCTCCAGCGTGAGTTCGTCGAGCAGAGCGGCGTGTACGCGCTCGGTGACCGCGGGAACCGCCGCAGTCTCGATGAGCTTGCCAGCAATCAGTTTCTTGGTGACTTCGCGGGCCAAGTAGCCCACATATTCTTTGGAAAGAAGCATGCGTGAATTGCAACTGCCGGGCAAAAAAGTTTTTCAGTATGAATCCAAAAGTGTAACACAGCGCAAAGCGGAGCACAGAACGAGACCCGGAGGGAGCTTGACCACACCCTGCGCTTCTTCGGGATAAGCTGAAACCTGAACATTAGGAGAAAGCGCTGGCGCCCTCCCAGCCTAAGCACTAGAATGCAATGCTTCATCCGGGCAGGGAATCGGTGTTTGCCCCAGGGGGAAACATGAGGTGTGTACGCACATGGCTCGCGTTCGTGCTGCTGGGAGTGTGCCTCCCATGTTGGTGCCAGCCTTCTACGAAACGTAAGGTCATCATTGATGAGGATGCAGCCGGGCCGGCGGGAACCGCTCAACAAGCTATTCTGCTGTTGATCCAATCTCTGCAGACGGAAGTTCTCGGCATCACCGTGGTGACGGGTGATGCCTGGCTGAAAGAGGAAGTCGCCCATACCTTGCGCACGCTCGAAATCATCGGGCGGACTGATATCCCGGTTGTGCCGGGAGCGGAGTATCCGCTGGTGCGGCGGCAAGTAGAGACGGAATTGTGGGAGAAGCAATACGGCTCCGTTCCGTGGGTGGGAGCCTGGACTCCAAGCGGCTATCACCCGGCGGATCAGTTGGGGGAGATGCCCGAGGGCAAGCCCACGACCAAGCCGCTCGACGAAGACGCCGCGCATTTTCTGGTGCGCATGGTTCGCAAATATCCGCACGAGATCACCATCTACGAAGGCGCGCCGATGACTAACCTGGCGCTGGCCATCTCGCTGGATCCGGAATTTGCGGCCCTGGCAAAAGAGCTGGTGTTCATGGGAGCCAGTCTGAATCCGAAGACGGACGACCCTGAGTTTGTGAACGCGCCGAGGCACGAGTTCAATCTGTGGTTCGATCCGGAAGCGGCGCACATCGTGCTTACGTCACCATGGAAAAGGATTGTCTGCACCACGGTGGACATTTCCCTAAAGACGCGCCTGACCCAGGAGTTGATTGATCACGTCAGGGCCGGCAATTCTCCGGTGGCACAGTATGTCGGCAGGTATGCGCGGCTTCGTGGCCAGTACAACTATCTGTGGGACGAACTGGCCGCCGTGGCCTGGCTGGATCCGAGTCTGATCACGGCCAGAGAAGCACGCTATCTCGACGCGGATCTGAGCCGCGGCGCCAACTACGGCAGCACATTGAGTTGGACCGAGCAGGATAAGCCCCAGATCATCGGGCCGCCGGTCGAAGTCCAGGTCGATCTCGATACGGCAAAGTTCTACAAAATGTTCGTTGATCTGTTGACGGCGCCGGCCCCTAGGCCTTAGCCAGCAACCTATGCGCGGTCCCACTTCCCCTTTGCGCGCAGAATCCCGACTTCTGTTTTGACCATCTCGGCCAAGCGAACATAGTCGGCTTTGGCGGCCCGGTTGAGAGGCATCCCCCCGGATTCCAGGAGTACGTAATGCCGGGGGCGCATGTAGGAAGCGAGCGAACGCGCGTGTTTCTCCAGCATGGGAATGGGAACGGAGAGCTCAGCGCCGGGCTTCTTCTCCACGAAGGCCACAATCGCCTCCGAAAGGACCTTATGGTCGACGCCTGCCACCGCACAAGAGGCAACTTTATCGGCGAGCGCACAGATATGAGCCTCGACATCGACCGGAAACACCTGGTATCCAGCCGGTTTGATGACCCATTTCGCCCGCCCTGATAAATGGAGGCCATTCGCATCCTTGTACCCGAGGTCTCCGGTATATAAGGAATCCGTCTTTGGAGATGGTATTGGCGGTCGAGGCGGGGTCGTTGAGATATCCCAGAAATGTCTGCGCGCCGCGGAAACATATATGGCCAGTTTCTCCGGCGGTCAACTCGTCGCCCGCAAAGCCATCGCCGCGCATCTCCCGGCGGATCGAAAACGGATACACCGGCATATCTAAGCCCAGACTCACGGCGCATTGGCGTGCTGTTTCCCGAGGTTGTGACTCATAAGTGCAGAACCCGGCCGCTTCGGTCAGTCCCAAGCCGGTAGCGACCCAAGGCGCCATGGTTGACATTTTCGCGACGAATGCCTCAGAGACTTGCTGTCCCCCATACGCGACCAGCTTCAGACTGGACAAATCAAACTCATCGTAGGTTTTTACCCGCCACTCGAATTCAAACATGGCTGGGATCTGCCCGACGATCTCGATCTTGTACTCCTGAATTGCTTTGAGAGAGCGCACCGGGTCAAAACTCGCCAGAATGACGGCGGTCCCACCGCCAAAGAAAGTACCCATCAGAAGTTCCGTCTGGCAGCCAACGTGGGAGGGAGGCAGATTCACCAGCGTCTTCATGCCGGAATCGCCGCCGAAGAATGCCTGGCTGATGCACATATTCTGAGAAGTGATATTCCGGTGAGATAAGAGAGCCGGTTTGGGTGATCCCGTCGAACCCGTGGTGAAAATGATCAGTGCAGCATCGTTCTCGCTCTGCTCGCAGGACACGCGCTCTTCACTTCCAGTTCTCAGCTCTGAAGCTCGCGCGAAAAGATCTGCGGCTGCCGTGGCTCCGGGAATGGTCTCTTCCCGGGGAGAAAACTGAATCTTGTGCTCCACGAACGGGCACTCTCTCCCTATGGCCCTGCCCACTTCACGAAAATCTCCGAGGGGAGTAACTCCCGGGAAGGCAAATCCCTTCGGTTGAACTTGCCGGATGCTGCGAATCATTTCCGGGGCTGACAGCCGGAGGTCGAGAGGTGCGAAAATCACGCCGATCCGGAAACAGGCATACTCCAGAATGATGTGCTCGGTGGTCAGCGGCAGGGCGGTGACCAGACAATCACCCTTCTTATATCCAAGCTCAAGCAGGTGAGCAGCTACGCCAAGCGTGGCGGCTTCCAGTTCGGTCCATGTCGTGCCCTGGCCAGTATCAGCGCTGATGATTGCGAGACGGTCGGGCCTCTCCGTGGCCCATTTCGATATCACCTTATGAACAAGGTGGCGCTCGCTGAACTTCTGGTCGAAGTCGTTTTCTGAGAGCTGCGGTAAAGTGCAAACTTGGCTCATAACGGTTATTGCTTCAATACCAATGCTGAGGACTTGAGCCGACTCGAGGAAGATTTGCCGCTGGCGACTGGTGATTTACAGAGATAATGGTAGGCCCGAATGGATTCGAACCATCGACCTCTTCCGTGTCAAGGAAGCGCTCTAGACCAACTGAGCTACGGGCCTACATTGTGCTTTCACACACTTGCAGTCGCCGACGTCGTCGGCGTGGGTCCACCAGGGTTCAAGGAGGATTTTAACACGCGACTTTTCGCCCGTCGATCGTGAGCCCGTGGAATGTCGCCCCACTTTGAAACCCCAGAGAGCCGGCATTTATTCTGAAACGGATGCCGACTGCGCCGGCAATCCCGGAGTTGATTTCGCCGCGGCGCCAATAGAACGGGCTGTTATTTCTGCTCGGAGGAATCCGGGGCGGCGCCCGTACCTTGTCCCGTGCCTTGTCCCGTGCCTTGTCCTTCGTGGTGACCCTGCCCCTGTTCACGCCTGCTTTGCATTGCATCCCACTTCTTTTGCTGGTCGGGGTCGAGAAGAGCGCGGATCTGATCGTTGGTCGACTTGCGGATCTCCATCATCTTTGGCCAGCGGTCGTCCTGCGAAAGCGAGGAATCCGATCGCAGCTTTTCCATTTGCGATTGTTCCGACTTCAGTATTTCCAGCACCTTCGACTGCTGGTCCGAAGTGAGCTTCAGCTGCTTATTCAACATCTCCGCCCGCTGCTCCGGATCCAAATGATGGTGCCCGTGCCACTGTTCGGACGGCGCGCCTGCCGGTGCAGACTGCTGGTCGTTGCTTCCATTGTTTTGGGCGACAGCCGAAGCCGTCACGGTACAAACGACGCCGGCCAGCGCCAGCGCGAGCAAACTCTGTTTCAACATGGTTCCTCCTAAGCCTTCAGTTGGGCTGATCGTATGAACCACATTATCGCTCCGGAGTTGTGAAAGTTCTGCCGGTTTTACGAATCTTTACTCGACGAGTTTTGTCGCCGCCCATTCCAACCCGCAGTTCGACAACAATAGACAAAAATCTACAATTTTCTCGAACCGGCCGGGCTATCATCCCATCACAGGGGTAAAGGTGTTGAGGGCCGTGAAATCGTCGACGATGACAAGGGTGAGGCCCGTTTTTCGGTGTCTTTCTCTAAGTGCGCTTCTTCTGCTTACCCTGGATCGCGCCCACGCTCAAACTCAACCCTCGACGGTTCAGCCCGCCCAATCCCAGCCCAGCCCAGCCACAGCCGGGACAATTCACGGCATGGTGAAGTCCGGCAACATGCCGATTCCAGGGGCCGCGGTGATTGTCACTTTGGCATCCTCCAATGAACACATTTCTACCTGGACGGATGTTGACGGCAGCTATTCTGCGGCGGTCCCCTCGTATGGCACCTACAAGGTGCAGGTACAGATGATCGCGTTTGCGAACAGCACGCAGCAGGTTGTGATCGACGCTTCCCATGAGAACGCGCTGGTGAACTTCGAGTTGACGCTTCTGTCGCGCACCCAAGAGGCGAGTCCTCCGACCCGAAGGCCGTACGGTCAGGGCGGCGCCCAGCGCGGATTTCAGACCCTTTCTGCACTACAGGGCGTGACGGACCAGCAAGGGGGTGGTAATGCACTCAGCGATGTTGTGCCCTCGGGCATGCCTGTTCCCGGGATGGCGCCCGACAGTGCAACCGAGTCCATCGCGGTTTCCGGCAACAGTTCTAACCCGTTGAACGGGATGAGTGGAGACGAACTTCAGCAACGCATCAATGACGCTCGCATGCAAGGCGGCGGGTTCGGAGGGGGCAGTGGATCTGGCGGTCCGGGAGGGTTCGGTGGCGGTGGCGCCGGGCGCCCCATGGTCTTCGGTCGCCGCGGATTCGACATCAATCACCCGCACGGGTCGATCTACTACGGAATTGGCGACTCGGCGCTGAATGCCGCGCCCTATGCGCTGGCCGGCGAACCGGCTACGAATCCCGCATACGTGCAGAACAGTTTCGGGGGATCGGTTGGCGGTCCGCTCAATATCCCGAAGATTTATCACGGCGGGTCCAGGACATTTTTCTTTGTCAACTTCAATGGCAGGCACGGGGAGAATCCCTTCGACCAGTTTTCCACCGTACCCACCCTGCTGGAGCGGCAAGGGAACTTCTCGCAGACGAGTTATCCGGGGCCAAATGGGCAGCCGGTTGAAATCTTCGATCCGGCCACGAACACGCCGTTCCCGAACAATACGCTCCCGCAGATTAATCCCATCGCGAGTGGTTTGCTGCAGTACATCCCCATGCCGAATCTGCCGGGGAATTATCAGAATTTTCATTTCGTCACTTCCGCCAACAACAACAGTGACGATCTGAACGTCAGGGTCAACCACACTCTGGGCGCGGCGCCAGCCGGGGGACGCCGCAGGGGACCCGGCGCTCCGCGCAACAGTTTGAACTTTGGTTTCCACTATCACGGATCCGGCACCAGCATCACCAATCCTTTCCCCAGTGTCGGTGGCAGCACTTCCGGCCGCAGTTTTGATGTGCCGGTCGCCTACACTCGCAGCATCGGCAAGTTGACCAACACTGTGCGCTTCGATTTCAATCGCAGCCGGACGCGCACGCAGAATCTGTATGCATTCAACGACGACATTGCCACCACCCTTGGAGTCACAGGAGTGTCAGCGAATCCGTTTGATTGGGGCCTGCCCAATCTCTCTTTCACCAATTTCGCCAGCCTCCAGGATGTGAATCCGCAGCTTCTGCGGAACCAGACATACACATTTACGGACAATGTCGTCTGGATTCACGGTAAGCACACCTGGCGTTGGGGTGGCGACTTCCGGCGCGTGCAACTGAATACTGAGACCAGCAGCAACGCCCGTGGTTCATTCACCTTCACCGGATACAACACTTCGGAATTTACTGCCAGCCAGCCCGGTCAACCCGCCCAGCAGGTCTCCGGCACCGGATACGACTTTGCCGATTTTCTCCTCGGATATCCGCAACAGACTTCGGAGCAGTTTCTCGATTTTGAAAACGGTGATCACTTCCGCGGCAACTTTTGGGACCTATATGTGCAGGATGAATGGAAGATGCGTGGGAACCTCACGCTTAATCTCGGAGTGCGCTACGAGTATGTGTCGCCGTTCACGGAGATCAACAATCGCCTAGTGAATCTGGACCTTTCTCCCGGAGTACTGGTTCAGACACCGGGCCTGCCGCTACAGGTGACGCCCATTCAACCTGGGCAAGTCGGGCCATACAGCGGCAACTTGCCTGCCAGCCTGGTGCGGCCGGACCGTAAAGCGCTTGCCCCGCGCGTCGGTTTCGCGTGGAAGCCATTTTCGAACACGGTCGTGCGCGGCGGTTACGGCGTCAACTACAACACAGGCGCCTATCAGGGGATCGTGCAGCAGTTGGCCTTTCAGCCTCCGTTCTCGACCACACAGACGCCCATCCAACCGCTGGTTGAAGACAACGGCGGAGTGCTGACGCCCACCGCCGGAACTCTCACCTTGCAGAACGGCTTCCCGGCGTCTTCCACCAGCGGGATCACAAACAATTACGCGGTGAATCCGAATTACCGCCTGGGCTACGTGCAGATTCGCAATTTCGATATTCAGCAACAGCTTCGTCCAACGTTGCTGCTGAACATCGATTACACGGGAACCAAGGGCACCAATCTCGACATTCTGGAAGCTCCCAACCGGACTCCGACCGGCCTGCTGATTCCGAATGTGCAGGCATTCATCTACGAGAATTATGTCGGGGACTCTGAGGCCAACGCTGGATCGATACGGGTGCGCAAGCGACTGTCAAACGGATTTTCCGTCGGCGGGATTTACACGTTCTCCAAATCGATCGATGATGCATCGTCGATCGGCGCGGGGGCGACTTCCGGCGCTAACACTCCAGGATTGGGCGCGGGTGGCACCGCCGCTGGCGGAGGCGGCGGTAGCGCGTCGGGCGGTGGGGCCTCGAGCGTGGCACAGAATGCTCTGGATCTGTCGGCAGAGCGCGGGCTTTCGAGCTTCAATCAGACTCAGAAATTCACCGCAGATTATCTGTGGGAATTGCCGTTTGGGCACGACAAACGCTGGCTTACCGGAAATACTCCGCTGCGCGCGATCTTCGGAGATTGGCAGTGGAGCGGGGACTGGACCATCGCCTCGGGATTGCCGTTCACGCCACGACTGCTCGGCGACGCGGCGGAGGTGAACCGCGGCACCAATGGAACGCTTCGGCCCGACGTGGCTCCCGGGCAATCGATCCGCATTTCGAATCCGTCCATGGCGAAGTGGTTCAACACCGCTGCATTCACATTGCCTGCCGGACCATATGGCGATGCCCGCCGCAACAGCATCATCGGTCCGGGCAGCCAGGTCTTTGATATGGCATTTACCAAGATCATCCCGTTGAAGGAGTCGCGCATGCTGGAGTTGCGGGCCCAGGCCACCAACATCTTTAACATTCCGAATTATTCGTCGATTGATACGACGTACAACTCGCCGACGTTCGGCCGGGTGACGGCGGTGGGCGCCATGCGGCAGATTACGATGACCGCCCGTTTTCGTTTTTGAGGAGAACACAGATGAGTTTCAGCCGGCACCGGTTGGCGAGCAAGATTCTGGCAACGTTGCTGGGGCTTGCGCTGCTGTGTTCCTCGCTGCCCGCGCAGCAACAGGGGGACTATGTCTTCCGCGTAGAAAGTGAACTGGTGCTGGTGAACGTGACTGTCAAAGACCGGAATGGAAGTTTTGTCCGCGGACTCAAGCCCGAAGAGTTCACGATCCTCGAGGACAATAAGCCGCAGAAAGTTGTTTCCTTTGATGTGGAGAATATCGATGCCGTGGCAACCCAGGATGTGGCTCAGACGAAACCTCTGACTGGCGCAGCGCCTCAGGCAGAGAACCCAGCCGCAACTTCCGCTGCAGATTCCGCGAATCAGTTCAAGGATCGCCGCCTGATCGTTCTGTTTTTCGATCTCTCGGCTATGGAGCCAGATGAAATCGACCGGGCAATCACGTCGGCCGAGCACTATGTCGACACGCAAATGGCACCGGCAGACCTGGTCTCGATTGTTTCTCTGGGAAGTTCGTTGCTGGTGAACCAGGATTTTACTTCCGATCATGAACTGCTGAAGAAACAGCTGCAGGCTTTCGGGGAGGGCACCGGCCAGGGCTACGAAGAAGGCACAACCGGCACCACCGAAGGCACGCCAGACACCGGTCAGCCGTTTACCGCCGACGATACGGAATACAACATTTTCAATACCGACCGGCGCCTGGAGGCGCTGCGCTCAGTTGCGGAGAAGCTCGCCCACGTGCAACAGAAAAAGTCGTTGATCTACTTCTCGAGCGGCATGGACCGAACCGGCATTGAAAATCAGTCGGAACTGCGGGCGGCCACCAACGCCGCGGTCCGCGCCAATCTGGCCATCTACACCATGGATTTGCGTGGCCTGCAGGCGCTCGTGGCTGGGGGGGAGGCACAAAACGCCAGCCTGCGCGGGACTTCGGCATATTCAGGCCAATCCATGATCAACGCCCTGAACTCGAACTTCACCACGCAGGAAACGCTGGTCACGTTGGCCAGTGATACCGGCGGACGGGCCTTCCTCGACTCCAATGATTTCAGCCAGGTCTTCAAAGGAGTGCAGCAGGATACATCGACCTACTACCTGCTCGGTTATCACAGCACGAATCCGGCGAGGGACGGCCGCTACCGGCGCATTGTGGTGAAGGTGAATATCCCGGGAGTGAAGGTGGACTACCGTCGAGGCTACTACGCGCCAGCGGATTACCAGCACTCGACGAAGGAAGACAAGGAACTTCAACTGCAGGAAGAACTCGCTTCCGAATTGCCCGCGACAGATCTGCCCCTCTATCTCGGGCTTGCGTACTTCCGCATGGAGACAAACAAGTTTTTCATCCCGGTTTCGCTGGTTGTGCCGGGCTCAGAAATTCCTTTCACGCGCAGCAGCGATCGCGACAAAGCGACTCTCGATGTCATTGGCGCGGTGTTCGACAGCGAACAACACCCGATATCTCGAATTCGCGACACGGTCAAGCTTGCGGTTGATACTTCGTCCGAAGTGCGAAAGAAGAATGTGCAGTATGACACAGGGTTGAGCCTGCCTCCCGGCAAGTATCACCTGAAGTTCGTGGTGAGGGAAAACCAAACCGGCCGCATGGGCTCGTTCGAGACTGACCTGAACGTTCCGGACCTGAAATCGCAGCCGCTCAAGATGAGTTCGATCATTCTGGCGAGCCAACTGCAGCCGGAGAAGAAAGGCACGACTCCGAATCCGCTCATTCGCGACGGTGAGGAGATTGTCCCGAACGTGACTCACGTTTTCTCCGCCAACCAGCACCTCCGGCTTTACTACGAGGTGTACGACCCCGGCCGGGCGAATGCGCCGCCGGCTTCCGAAGGAGGACAGGCCAAGCCCGGCATTCACCTGCTCACCAATGTCGCGTTCTTCCGCGGCAAATCTAAGGTATTCGAAAGCTCGGTGGTCGAGTTGACGGAACTGAATGCCCGCGACCGGAAAGCCGGGGTCTTCCAGTTGGACCTGCCACTCAGCCCGCTGAAGCCGGGCTTCTACACCTGCCAGGTGAATGTCATCGATGATGCCGCCGGTCAGTTCCTATTCCCCAGGCTTGCTCTGCTGATTCGACCCGATAACAGCTCAAGCGCTCAATAGTGCGCGGAGTTGCAATGCGCGCTCCGCCCGGCGACAATCTCTGAGTGGAGAAGAAGCCGACCAGCACGGGTAAGGGGGGGCACGCCAGTGCGCACGGTCCCTTCACGCCCGGTGCGATCGTGATCGTGACCCTCAGCACTCCGCGGGAAAAATTCTGGGGGATGGTGCATGGGCTTGCGCCTGAGGGCCTCAGCTTGAGCGGCGCAGAACTTGCCTCGTTTGAGGATCTCACAGTGATGGTGAAGGACGGCGAGCCGTTCACGCCCGCGGTCGTTTTCTTCCCCATGCATCGCATCGAGCGGGTCGAACTTGATCTGCCCGACGGGAATCTGCCTTCGCTCTCGCAGCGCTTCCTCGCCAAAACCGGGCTCGAACCATCGGCCGCGCTCACACCCGACCGAGAATCTGCAATGGGCAACCAGGCCCTCTCCGGCTCCAGATCGCATGCGGTGAAGGAGCGGGCGTGAAGCTCTCGCAGATTTTGACCGCTCCCAACCAGCTCACTTTGCTGCGGATGATTTTTGTTCCCTTCATCGTGATTCACCTGGTTGAGGGGCGCTATCTCTGGGCGCTGATCGTTTTTGTGGTCGCGGGTTTCAGCGACGGACTGGACGGCGTGCTGGCCCGCAGGCTTCATCAACAGACGCTATTGGGACAGTATCTTGATCCCATAGCCGACAAGCTGCTCCTGAGCTCGATGTTTCTCGTGCTCGCCATCCTGCACCGGATTCCCTGGAAATTTACGGTGCTGGTGTTCAGCCGCGACATCTCGATTCTTGCGGCCAGCGCTGTGTTGTTCGCGATTGCCGGGTTGAGGAATTTTCGTCCCAGCATTTTTGGCAAAGCCAACACGTTCTCACAGATCTGCGCGGTGTTTTTCGTTCTTTTGCTCGAGGTCTACCCGTCGCGCTGGATATGGATTGCGCGCACTGAGTTTCTGCGGGCCACATTCATTTTCACCATCCTGTCGGCGCTGCATTACGTCGTTCTGGTGCAGCATCGCCTGCGCGAACACACACCAGCATTGCCGCCTGCGGCAGACGCCGGCAAGGTGAAGGCGATTTGACCCGCCTTCTTGCTGCTCCTAGAATCTTTAGTTCGTTTTTCGGGTGTTGAACCGACTATGGCCCTACGCCTTTACAACACCATGTCTTCGAAGGTCGAGGAGTTTCATCCACTCCGCGACAACGAAGTTCACATGTACGCTTGCGGCCCGACGGTGTACGACTACGGGCACATCGGCAATTTCCGTACGTTCGTCGCGGTCGATCTCCTGCGCCGCTGGCTGCGCCAGTCTGGCTACAAAGTTCATCACGTCATGAACATCACCGACGTGGACGACAGGATCATCCGCAATGCCGCGCACGACGGCGTTAGCGTTCAGCAATATACGGCGAAGTATGAGAAGACATTTCTCGAAGATGCGCGGATGATCGGCATCGAGCAGCCAACGCTGACGCGCGCTACCGAGTACATTCAGGAGATGGCCGAGTTCGTGGCGAAGCTGGTGGAGAAGGGAATCGCCTATCGCACCGATGACGGCTCGTATTACTTTCGGATTGCGAAATTCCCGGAATACGGCAAGCTCTCCAAGAAAGATTTCCAGGGAATGCTCGATGGCGCACGGGTTGATGTGGACGAATATGACAAGGACAGTGCGCGCGACTTTGCGCTTTGGAAGTCGCCGAAGCCGGGGGAAGCTTTTTGGGAGACAGCCATCGGACCGGGGCGGCCGGGCTGGCATCTGGAATGCTCCGTCATGTCGATGAAGGAACTCGGCGAGAGTTTCGATCTGCACGCCGGAGGAGAAGATCTGGTCTTCCCTCATCACGAAAACGAGATTGCGCAATCGGAATCGCTTACCGGCAAGCCCTTTGCTCATTTCTGGTTTCATGCCCGTTTCCTGCTGGTCGAAGGCGAGAAGATGTCCAAAAGCCTGGGGAACTTTTTCACCCTGCGCGATCTGGTGCTGAAAGGACACAAGCCATCGTCGATCCGGTATTTGCTGACGTCGGTCCCATACCGGAATCAGTTGAACTTCACCTTTGACGGGCTGAAGCAGGCCGCGGTTTCGGTGGAGCGGCTGCGGAACTTCCGCCTGCGCTTGAGCGCGGGCAATTTCCCAGCGGGCTCCAACGCGGCGATGCAGAGCCTTGCGACCGAGACCATAGCCGGCATGCGCGCCGCGCTCGACGACGACCTGAATACGGCGCAGGCCCAGGCTGCGATCTTCGAGATGGTGCGGCAAGCGAACGTCGCCTTCGATACGGGCGGAGTAAGAAAGGACGACGTTCCTCCGTTGCTGGCGGTGCTGGCCAAGTTCGACGAGGTTTTTGCCGTGCTCGACGACGATGATGTCCCAAAGATGAAGCGCGTCTTAGAGTGGGCTGCGGCGGAAGGGCGAGAGAAAGACATTAGTGCCGAGTTGCGCGAGGCGATTCAATCGGGGCAAATGGCGGACGCCGACATTGAAGCGAAAATAACCGGGATGAAGTCAGCCCGCGCCGCCCGCGACTTCAGGAAATCTGACGCCATCCGCGCTGAGCTCGCCGCCGCCGGAATCATCGTAGAGATCACGAAAGACGGTATTCGCTGGCGCAGGAAATGAGGCCGGTTCGCATGGCCAGGAATGTTAAGCTGATGGTTGATCGCTGGCCTGCATGAAGTCCCTCGAAGGATATCTCCACGATGCCGGGCAAGCCCACGGCCACATTTGTGCCGGGCAGGTCCTGGGCGTGCGCCTGGCGATGCTCGGCCTGCGGAAACTCGAAATTGACGACCCCCAGGGAAAAGACCGGAAGCGGCTGGTGACGTTCGTCGAGATTGATCGCTGCGCCACTGACGCGGTCGCTGTGGTCACCGGATGCCGTCTGGGCAAGCGCGCGTTGAAATTCCGCGACTGGGGAAAAGTGGCGGCGACGTTCCTGGACGTGAGCTCGGGCAAGGCCATCCGCATCGCCGCGAAAGAATCTTCCAAAGCGCTGGCCCGCCAACTGCATCCTGAGGTCGAGGACAAGAACCAGCAGCAGATGCTGGCCTACCGCGAGATTTCGGACGATGATCTGTTCACCACACAGTGGGTGAGAGTCGAGTTACCACCCGAAGAATTTCCCGGATACAAAGGCGAGCGCGTGGTGTGCGAGCAATGCGGTGAGGGAATCAACTTCCGCAGAGAAGTGCGGCGGGAAGGGAAAGTTCTGTGCCGCGGGTGCGCGGGTGAAAGCTACTACGAACCACTGTAGGACCGGACTCAAAATCGCTTTAACGAAGAAAGCGTTGGCCCTCAGAGGCTAAAGCCCACATTCTTCCTGGCTTCTAGCGGCACGGCTGAAGCCGTGCCCTTCCACAAACCCTTTACGGGGCCAGTTCCAGGTTTGAAACCTGCTTCTACTCCGTCTGCTCATACGCATTTGCGAGACGCAGAATCGTGGCTTCATCGAAGTGCTTACCCAGAATCTGCAATCCGATCGGCAGCTTGTCTTTGGTTGCGCCGCAAGGCACCGAGATCCCCGGAATCCCGGCCAGGTCGGCTGTGACGGTGTAGATGTCGGCCAGATACATGGCCAGCGGATCATTCGATTTCTCTCCCAGACGGAACGCGGCGGTGGGACTCGTCGGCGTCACAATCGCATCCACTTTGCGGAAAGCGTCATCGAAGTCTCGCGTCAAGAGCGTGCGCACTTTCTGCGCCTTGAGGTAATAGGCGTCATAATAGCCGGCGCTCAGCGCATAAGTGCCGAGCATGATGCGGCGCTTCACTTCCGCGCCGAAGCCTTCGTCGCGGCTGCGCCGGTACATTTCCGAAAGCGTCTTCACGCCCCGCGCCCGCAGGCTGTAGCGCACGCCATCGTAGCGCGCCAGATTGACAGAGGCTTCCGCGGTCGCAATCAGGTAATAGGTCGGGATTGCAAAGGGGGTATAGGGCAAGGAGATCGGAACAATCTCGCAGCCCAAGTTTTTCAACTTGTCGATTGCGGATTCCACCGCCTGGCGAACCTCGTCGTCCAGGCCCTCAGCGAAATATTCTTGCGCCACACCCAGCTTCAATCCGCGAATGGGCTTGTCGAGTTCCGCAACGTAATCAGGCACAGGAACATCGGCGGAAGTGGAGTCCATGGGATCGCGCCCGGCAATCGCACGGAGAACGATAGCTGCATCCTTCACCGTTTTGGCCAGCGGCCCGATGTGATCCAGCGACGACGCAAACGCGATGAGCCCATAGCGTGAAACGCGGCCATAGGTCGGCATCAGGCCCACCACTCCGCAGAATGATGCCGGCTGGCGGATGGAACCGCCGGTGTCGGAGCCGAGCGTGACCACTGCCATGTCCGCGGCCACGGCCGCGGCTGAACCGCCCGAAGAGCCTCCGGGCACGCGGTTCAGATCGCGCGGGTTGCGCACCGGATGATAAGCCGAGTTCTCATTCGACGAGCCCATGGCGAACTCGTCGCAGTTCATCTTCCCCAGCACGACGGCGCCGGCGGCTTCCATGCGGGCTACCGCGGTGCAGTCGTAGGGGGGAACATAGTTTTCCAGAATCTTCGAACCTGCCGTAGTGCGCACGCCACGGGTGCTCATCACGTCTTTAATACCCACGGGCACGCCACCCAGCGGAGGCAGGGGCTTGCCCTCCGCCGCCATGCGGTCGATGCGATCCGCCTGCTTGAGCGCACGCTCTTTTGAGAGCGTCAGGAAGGCGCCAATCTGACCATCTTCTTTCTGAATGAGGGCGTAATGGGCTTCGGCGAGCGCGAGCGCAGTTGTCTTGCGCTCCTCGACGGCGGAGCGGGCGGCGTCGATGGTGAGGGAAGTCAATGAGTCTTCAGTCATCAGTCGTCAGTTGTTCAGAAGTTCAACTTCATTTCCGCGGATTAACGCGGATTTCACATGGATCAAAACCACACCAGAAGAAGCAGTTCTATCCGCGTTAATCCGTGTCATCCGCGGGGAAAGAAGTTTCTCGTCGGATTGCGGAACTTGGCGGCCACCTTGGCCTGGCCTTACCTTTCAATCACCTTCGGTACCCTGAAGAAATCTTCATCTGCGTCAGGCGCGTTTTCGAGTGCAAGCTCGTGAGGCAGCGACTTACGCAGTCCTTCGAGGACATCTTCCCGGTTCGCATACGCGAACCGCTCACTTCCCTGTTTCGACTGGTCAACCCCGTAGCGATCGGACACCTGCGCCATCGGCGGCACATCGGATGTGTCCAGTTCATTCAGACGGTCAATGTAGTCGAGAATGGAATTCAGGTCGCGCAGCATTCCCGCGCGCTCCTCTTCGGTGAGTTCAAGATTCGCCAATTCGGCGACGTAGGCAACGTCTTTATCGGTGACCTTCATGGGATAAGAAATCGATTCAGCGTGGTCTGCCTATGCCGTCCGTACCCGCCAACACAAACTCGATTCTATGAACCGGCGCAGTCGCATAGCGATTGATAGCCGCGAGGTAGCGTGGAGCTAACGTCTGCAGTTCCTGCTTCCATCCCGCGTCGGGAACCTCCACGCGCAGCACTCCATCCATGTAACTCAGGGCCCGTGTCCGCTCGGCCACTCCCGACCCGCAGACCAGAGGCCAGGCCAACAGTGGCGTCTCGCCCGCAGGCGCCTGCCGCAGAGATTGCGCAACGATTTCTTCCAGTCCGCGCCCCGCCTGCTCCACGCGCAGTCTCCTCTGCAACAGATGTACAGCAAGAGAAGCCGATTCTAGCATCTCTGTCAGTTTGCCGGGGGCGTGGGATTCGCCAGACGCGCGACCGGAAATTCGCGGCGCACGAATTCGAGAGCTGCGTCCCGTGACGACAGACGCCCTTCAAGTTGCGCATCCTCCACCGCGTTCAGGATCTCGCGAAATCTAGGTCCGGGGACATGACCCGCGGCGATCAGATCGTCTCCTGTGACCAGCGGTGAGGGTTTCCTCTTCTCGGACGGGATCTCGGCCATCTTCTGCCGCACGAATTCATACGTGCTCAAGCTGCCATGGCTGGCCAGGCAGTCTGCGCGATGCAAGGCCAGATGCTCGTCAAACTGGGGCATGCGGAGGAATCTCTTGAGCGTAGACTCGCTCATGCGCGTGGCGTGGCTGAAACGCATGTGGTTCGCAACCAGGGCGATAATCTGCGCTGTATCGTCATTCGAAAAGCGCAGGCGCTGGCAGATTTCTTCCGCCATCTTCACGCCCACCTCGACGTGATTATCGAAGCGGATACGTTCGACCACGCGGAACGTCGGCGGCTTGCCCACATCATGGAGCAAAGCTCCCCAGGCCAGCGTCAGCGGACAAGGCTGCGGCAGATTTTCCAGAAGTAGAAGCGTGTGCACAAATACATCGCCCTCAGGATGAAACTCCGGCGGCTGCGCCACGCCCTTCATGGCGGAAATTTCGGGCAGAACCTGCGCCAGCAGACCGCTTTCATCCAGCAGGAGAAACGCCCGCCGGGCGCGCCCTTCCGTCAGCATGCGCGTCAGTTCATCGCGCACGCGCTCGCGCGAAACCACGCAAATTTGCTCAGCCAGTTTTCGCGTTGCGGCAAAAGTCGCTGGTTCGATCGTGTATTCGAACCGCGCCGCAAAGCGCACCGCGCGCAGCATGCGCAATCTGTCTTCGGCAAAGCGGTGCTCGGGCTCGCCGATTGTGCGGACGATACCTGCGGCCAGGTCCTCGCGCCCGCCCACAAAATCGAACACTTCGCCGCTTACGGGATCGAGCAGCATGCCGTTGATGGTGAAGTCGCGGCGGGCAACGTCTTGGCGCGGATCCTGGCTGAAGCGCACCTCATCGGGATGGCGGCCGTCGGAATAGCCGATGTCGCTGCGAAAGGTCGCGACTTCGACCGTACGCGATATTGCAGGGACTTCCGTGGAATCGGCAGCAACGTTTTCATCCGGCATGGGCACAAGCACAACCCCGAACTGCGCTCCTACTGCGTACGTCTCGGGGAAGATTTCCATGACTTGCTCGGGTGTGGCATTGGCCGCTACGTCGTAATCCTTCGGTTCACGCCCCAGCAAAAGGTCGCGCACGCATCCGCCCACCAGGTAGGCCTGGAAGCCGCGCTGGCGCAAGGTTTGGACGATGGAAGTAGCGAAGTCCTTCAGCATGGCGATGAGAACGGCCCCTGAATCCGATTCCATCATACCGCCCACTCTTCTCGAACTAACCGCTTCGCACAAATCAAGTACTGGCGGCTGCAGGCTATCGGAGTGCTTTTTGGCCAAAAATGTATCCTTGGCTTTCCCCTAAGCGAAGCTTGGTATCCTTACGCGGTAAGTAACGATACTCTTGTACGCTTACGGGCTCATCAAGTATACTTTATAGCACAAAAGTACATTTAAAATGACTAATCAGATAATGATACTATTTGTCATTAAAGTATATTTAATGGAGGCCTGAGCGAAGCTGAGTATCCTTACCGCGAGAGTCGAATGAACCCCGCAAAGTTCACAAAAGAAGGCGCCGGAAAGTTATTGGGGATTGGTCAAGAGCAGTGGGCATTCTTGCCCAACCCACTTCCTCCCCGGCTGGAGATCACGTGGGAGCTCGCAGAACGAATCTCCGATGCCGACCGCTCTTTAGGGGAATTAGCTGGTGTTGCACGTACGATCCCCAATCCTCATTTGCTCATTGAGCCGTTTACCCGTCGTGAAGCCGTACTCTCCAGCCGGATTGAAGGCACACAAGCCACGCTGACGGAACTGTTCTCGGCTGAAGCTGGCGCCCGAAAAAAAGGGCCAAGTGAGGCCATTCGAGAGATTTCCAACTATGTCAACGCACTGGAGTACGGTCTTAAGCGGTTGAAGCAGCTACCTGTCAGTTTGCGACTCCTAAAGGAGCTTCACGAACGACTGATGAAGGATGTTCGCGGCGAATCTCTGACTCCCGGGGAGTTCCGGCGGGCGCAGAACTTCATCGGTCCGCCGGGCTGCAAATTGGAAAACGCAACTTACGTTCCTCCTCCCGTCCCCCATATGAAAGACGCATTGGACCGCTTCGAGAAGTACCTCCATGAAAGCCGCAGGGCCCTTCCGCCATTGGTCAGGCTTTCCCTGATCCACTATCAATTTGAGGCCATTCATCCATTCTGGGATGGCAATGGGCGCGTCGGCAGGCTCTTGATTACTCTGCTCCTGTGCTCGGAAGGCCTGTTGCCCCAGCCGTTGCTTTACTTAAGCGCGTACTTCGAGCGAAATCGTAAAGAGTATTATCGCCTTTTGCTCGATATCAGCCAGACCGGAAACTGGATGGATTGGCTTCGCTTCTTCGTAAATGGAGTTTCTGAAGAGTCCCGGGATGCTGTAGCTCGTTCCAACCAGTTGTTGGCGCTACGCCAGGAATACCGAGAAAAACTTCAGGCCCAGAAAGTGCCAGGGCGTACGTTGGAGCTAATGGAGAATCTCTTTAAGGAGCCAGTCATTACCGTGGCCTCGGCTCGGGAGCGCCTGAAGGTGACGACCCGCACTGCCCAGCAGAACGTCGACCGACTTCTTCAAGCTGGAATACTTAGGGAAGTGACAGGAAGACAGCGTTATCGCATATTTGTGGCACAGAGGATAATTCAGGTTGTCGAAGCCGACCAGGCGACGAGACAGGTCTCCAGAGCCGATGCCTGACGTCTACATCCTCGGCATTGAGAGTTCCTGCGATGAAACGGCGGCGGCGGTGGTGCGTTCGGGCGAAGAACTGATTTCGAATGTGGTTGCGTCGCAGATCGCGACCCACCAGCCGTACGGCGGAGTCGTGCCCGAGCTGGCGTCGCGGGAGCATTTGCGGGCGATCGTCCCGGTGGTGCGCCAGGCGCTGGCGGAGGCCGGGCACACTTATGATTCCGTGGATGCCATCGCCGTGACACGCGGGCCCGGGCTTGCGGGGTCTTTGCTGGTGGGCATCAGCTACGCCAAGGCGCTCGCCTTCGCGCTCGACAAGCCTCTCATCGCCGTCAATCATCTCGAAGGACATATTCATGCGGTGTTGCTTGAAGAGCGACAGAAGGGCAACCACGAACTCGAATTCCCGGTGCTGGCGCTGGTGGTCTCCGGCGGCCACACCCACCTTTACCTGGCGGAGCAAAAAAAGGAAGGCTGGACTTACCGGAACATAGGCCACACGCGCGACGATGCCGCCGGCGAAGCGTTCGACAAGGTCGCCAAGCTTCTGGGCCTGGGATATCCGGGAGGTCCGGCGATTGACCGTCTGGCGCCGCATGGAGATCCGGAGGCTGTGAAGTTTCCGCCGGCACAAATCAAGCATCGTGACCGGCGAGGGCGCAAGGACGGCCGGGCCCTCGAGCCAGATGTCAGTTTGGACGACCAGCGCCCGCGCTTCGATTTTTCTTACAGCGGCATCAAGACCGCCATTTTGCGTTACGTGGAAACGCACGAGATGGGCGCCGCGGTGGAAGCGCGCCGCAAGGCGCTGGCGAGTATGCCCAAGCCGAAGGTGGAAGACTATCTCGCCAATTGCGACAAGCCTACGCTCGACCTGGTGGCTTCCTTCCAGCGGGCGATGGTCGAGGATTTGGTGGAAAAGACGCTGGCGGCGGCCCGGGCATACGATGTAGCTACTCTGTTTGTCACCGGAGGGGTTGCGGCCAACAACGAACTGCGGCAGACCTTTGAGCAGGAGGGAGCCGAGGAAGGTCTGCCGGTGTACTTCCCTTCGCTTCCGCTCTCGACCGACAACGCGGCCATGATCGCGGCCGCGGCCTATCCCAAGTTTCTTGCGAAGGAATTCGCGCCGATGGATTTCTCGGCGGAGGCAGGTCTGGTTTTGCGCTAGAGCAGCGCGTAGAGGTGTTACTTCCCCGTACCTTTTCCTCGGCCGGCTTTGCCGGACAATGCGGCCAGAGCCTTGGTCAGCTGCTCTTCGATATCAATGTCTTTGTAGATGGTGAAATTGGCCCGTTTTTCCGATTCATCGAAGCCACTGGCGCGGCCGGCCACGATGATGATGGGCACCGCCGCCAGTTCCGGCTGGGTCTTGACGGCGGAAATCAGCTCGCTCCCCGACATCTTCGGCATCTGTATGTCGGTTACGATCAGATCCGGACGCATCCTGCTGAGCACTTCCAGCGCCTCCACTCCATTGGTGGCAGACTCGACCGTATAGCCACGCTCTTCCAGAAAGCGCGACACGGTATAGCGCATCAACATGGAGTCGTCCACGACTAGAGCCACGCTGGGCATAGAAAAGGTAAGAACAGGGGTATCCCTTAGGACTCCCCAGCGTGCACGATAACAAGCCTGTTGGCGCGCAACAAGGTGAAAGGGGGAAACGCTGGTTACATTCGTCACGCCCTCGCGGGATTAGACGTCTTCCTGCGCGCGTTCCTCGATGTTCATGTCCTTGAATTCGCTGGACTCGAAGACCTCGCCGCACTCCTTGCACTCGACGAATTCAGCGTCCTCATCGCGGCTTACGATTTGCACGCGGAGGTGCTGGCAGGGTCGCTGCGGGCCCGCACTTTGCTGAGCAGAGGGTAACTTTGACGTCATAAGTCCGAGAATGCCCAACCAGAACTGAGGGAAGGGACAAATTCGCGGCAATTTCCGGCCATTTTAGACCGCGCACGCAACTTGTCAAGTCCCTGCCAGACAGTCGTCTGTGGATTTACCACAAACACGGCTGAGGGAGCCGGGCAATCCTCTAGCACCCGGCCCTGGCATTCCTGGCGCTGTGCATCTGATGCTAACCCGTTCAGCCCTATAGTCTTACCGTTCAGTCCAGCTATTTGACCGTTCCCCGAACGGACTTGCTTGGATTCTGTGCCGTAGGGTAAAATTGAAATGCGACGGAAAAGGTCGGATTTCTATCCGACTCTATAGGTCGGGTATTGCGGAGCCAAATGTTCAAGCTCACCAAGAAGGCTGACTACGCGCTGATGGCAATGAAGCATCTCGCCGAGCATCCCAGCGGAAGTTCCCGCAGCGCGAAGGATGTGGCCGACGCCTTCAGCATTCCACCCGAGGCCTTAGCCAAGATTCTGCAGCGGCTGGCCAAGTCCGGTTTGCTGCATTCGCAACACGGCATCAACGGTGGCTACATGCTGGCGCGGCCGGCGCACACGATCTCGGCCTTCGAAGTGATTCAGGCCATTGACGGTCCGCTGTTCATTACGTCGTGCGTCACCGTGCGCGGAGAGTGCGGCCAGAGCGATCGTTGCAACATTCGCGAACCGCTGCGCAAGGTGAATGAAAGCATCGAGGCCGTGCTGAAGAGGATCAAGATTTCGCACATGCGGGAAGAGATAGAAGAGACCGGGGGCCCGGCTCCCAAGACGGCAGAACTGGTGACGATCACCTGAGCCGCCAAGAAGGCGAGAATCATCAAAAGCAGGAGAGGCAATCAATGAGCACGGATGTAAAGATTCCCCAGGCAATCACAACGGCGCACCATCCTGAAGCCAAGGATGTGAAGCTGCCCATCTACATGGACAACCACGCCACCACCCCCATGGATCCGCGGGTGCTGGAGGAGATGCTGCCCTATTTCATGGAAAAGTTCGGCAACGCGGCCAGCCGCAATCACTCGTTCGGCTGGATGGCTGAAGAGGGTGTGGAGACGGGGCGCGAGCGCGTCGCCAAGCTGGTAGGTGCGACCACGAAGGAGATCATCTTCACCTCCGGCGCCACCGAGAGCGACAATCTCGCCATCAAGGGCGTGGCCGAGATGTACCGCGAGAAGGGCAATCACATCATCACCGCGGTCACCGAGCACAAGGCCGTGCTCGATACCTGCAAGCGCCTGGAGAAGTATGGCTACCGCGTGACTTACCTGCCGGTTCAAAAAGACGGCCTGATTGATCTTGATGACCTGAAGCGCGCCATGGACGACAAAACGATCCTGGTCACGATCATGGCAGCCAATAACGAAATCGGAGTGCTGCAGCCGATCGCGGAGATTGGCAAGCTCTGTCACGAGCGCGGCGTGATCTTTCACACGGACGCGACCCAGGCGATCGGCAAAGTTCCAATGGATGTAAACAAGCAGAACATCGACCTGGCTTCGATTTCCGGGCACAAGATGTATGGACCGAAGGGGGTGGGCGCGTTGTACGTCCGCCGCAAGAATCCGCGGGTACAGATTTCCGCCATCATTGACGGCGGCGGCCATGAGCGCGGCATGCGCTCGGGCACGTTGAACGTTCCGGGCATTGTCGGCCTGGGCAAGGCCTGCGCGCTGGCGCAGGAAGAAATGGCGCAGGAATCCTGCCGTCTGGCCGGCCTGCGCAACCGGTTGCGCGACCGCATCATGAACCGGCTGGATGAGGTCTACATCAACGGCTCGATGGATCACCGTCTGCCGGGCAACTTGAACATCAGCTTCGCGTATGTGGAAGGTGAATCGCTGCTGATGGGCATCAACGACATCGCGGTTTCGAGCGGTTCGGCCTGCACCTCGGCGACGCTGGAGCCGTCGTATGTGTTGAAGGCACTGGGAACCGGCGACGATCTGGCTCACAGTTCGATTCGTTTCGGCATCGGCCGCTTCAACACGGAGGCCGAGGTTGATTATGTCGCCGATCGCGTGATTGAGACGGTCGAACGGCTGCGTGAGCTTTCTCCGCTTTATGAGATGGCGAAGGAAGGTATCAATTTGAAAGACGTAAAGTGGGCGGGCGAGTAGTTGGAAAGCAGGTTTCAAGGTTGCAAGGTTTCGGAGTTTCAGCGTTCATGGGGCTCTCGAACCTGCATCGTGCGCGAAATGCGGCGGTCCTTGAAACTTTGAAACCTTGAAACTTTAGAACTTGGAGAATTAACAAATGGCATATAGCGACAAAGTGATCGATCACTACAACCATCCCCGCAACGTCGGCTCGATGGACAAGTCGAGTACGGACGTGGGCACCGGCCTGGTCGGCGCGCCCGAGTGCGGCGACGTCATGAAGCTGCAGATC
>OMOD01000125.1 GCA_900290255.1 Candidatus Sulfotelmatobacter kueseliae | reverse complement strand
GGCTTCTTCACGCAGGTCGAGGTTCTCCAGCGCGCTCCTGCTCAGGCTCACGAGCTGCAAGCCGAGATGGTATCTGCCAGTCTGCGTGTTCCTCTGCAGAAACCCCCTCCGCCCCAAGGTGGTTAGGATCAGATGAGCCGAGCTTTTCGGGATCTTCAGGCGTCGACCAATTTCGGAAATGGAGAAGCCGCGTTTCGACTCGCCGAGACATTGAAGCACGGAAAGTGCCCGCTCGATCGCTGGCACCGAATATTCCTTGAAATGGGCCATCGTCGACCTCAACGGTAACACCGCGGAAATTCGTCCAATCAGTTGGACAGATTGCCAAACGTTACCAGAATGCGATTGACAGGTCAATGGAAGTGGAGCTTTGTTAAATGAGGATAAACGTGTGGGTGTCCGCGAAGATCCTGATTCATCGCTATCACGGAACTTGCCCTTTGTCCGTTCAGCCGATTGGACGAAAAAAACGCGGCCAAGGCGAAATCGGTTGACAACTCAGGACGAGGGAGGCTAGTTCTTTCTGCGTGTAAGATCGGCCCTGTGTCCGAAGCCACGGCTCGCACAGACGAGCGTGGATCCTAGACTGGAATCAGCAGAGGTTGGTATGGCTCTCCGGCGGTTGTCTTTTCTCTCCATGCAGTTCGGGTTGCTCCTGGCTTTCACAACGGTTCTTTCAGCGCAATTAAATCGAGGCGTAATCGAGGGCACCGTGACTGATCCGCAAGGGGCGGCAATGTCCGGCGTGACGGTCACCATTACTGGCCTCGCCACAAACGTAGTGACAAACACCAAAACGAACAATGCCGGTTACTACCGAGCGGAAGCTTTGGTGCCAGGCAGCTACCGTGCACATTTCGCAGCAAACGGGTTCACTTCCCTCGACATCACAGCTATCGAGGTACCGGCTGCGCAAGTGATCCGGGTTGACGCCAAGTTGAAGCTCGGGTCGATCAACGAAAAAGTAGAAGTCAAGGCCGAGTTGCCGATGCTGGAGACTGACGCAAGCAACTTCAGCAGCACTTTACAAACCAACATCATCCAGAGTGTTCCTTTGGCGGGACGGGATTTACAGCAATTAACCTTCTTGCTTCCGGGCGTTAACAATGTGGGTGGTCCTCCAGGAAGTAATTTTGGCTTTGACAGTTCGTACGGCACCTTCCCGGATCCGACCCACCTGATGGGCTCGGCGATTGCCGTAAACGGCGGGCAGAGTGGAGCCAATGCCTGGTATCTCGATGGCAATCTTAACGTGTCCAGCTTTGGGGAAAACATAGTGGTCAATCCCTCTCCTGACTCAGTGTCGGACTTTCAGGTCATCACCAATGCGTTCTCGGCCGAATACTCACACACCGGAGGCGGGGTCTTCAGCGTGGTCCTGAAGTCGGGAACCAATGCTTTCCACGGAGATATTTACGAATATCTTCGTAACAGCGCGACCAACGCCATCAACCCTTTTGACGAGAAGGGCGGCTTCGGCAAAAGCCTCGTGCAGTTCAACAATTTTGGGGGAACGTTAGCGGGCCCAGTCATTATCCCTCACGTTTACGACGGCAAGAACAAGACTTTTTTCTTCTTTTCTCTTGACGCCACGATTCTTCGCCAGAGCAGCAACAACGCTTTCACCGTTCCGACACCGCTGATGCGCCAGGGGGACTTCAGCGAGGACCCAAATGTCGTTTCCAACGGTATCTACGATCCCTACACAACTGTCGGTCCAGACTCGAACGGCCTGTTTGCGCGTCAACCATTTCTCAACGCCGACGGCAGCATGGCGACAAGCCTACCGGCCAATCGCTTGGACCCCACCGCGATGTTCTTCATCAATTCATTTCCCCTGCCCAACCATATGGACACGTTGGGTGGCTGTCCCTTGGCCGCGAGTGGCACCTACAGTATATGCAACAACTTCGAAGGCAGGGTGGGAAGCAGCCAGGATCCGATCAATCTTTCGATTAAAATTGACCATCAAACTGGCAAAGGTAAGTACTTTGCTGAATGGTTATTCAGTCCTAGCCAGTACCGCAATTATCAAGTGCCTTGGACTGGCCCTACCTTCCCTCAGGACAGCATTGGCTTTGGATCCCCTTACAATTTCGGCATTCGCAGCCAAATTATTACGCTCGGTCACACCTACACTTTCAGCCCTAAGCTCATCAACGACTTTCGCGTCAGCTTCAGCCGCCAATTCCTCTCTACCCTCGCGCATCCTTACCCCGATAGCATTACATCTCAGTCCCAGGTAGAGCAGCAGCTGGCACCGAGCCTTTTACCTACCAACCCTTATTTCCCAACCCCTAACATTGCTCTCCCTAGTACGCCTGGAGGCGGGTATCTTACTTTCGGTCCCACGCCTTGGGTCAACATTGCGACGGGATCGGAAGCTTACACGTTTATCGATAACGTGACCAGGATCATTGGCAAGCATACGCTGAAGATGGGCTTTCTTTACCGCTTGGAACATGCAAGCTATGAGAGCGGCTTTCCCACCACCTTGGATTTCTCCGGTTCATTGACGCAGAACTGGCTTTCGGGCCTCGGGGGCAATAGTTTCGCGCAATTCATGTTGGGAGCCGTTCCCGCTGACGGCAGTACGTTCGCCGGCCGTTTGCAACCGCCCTATATACGCTGGCGCTCGTGGGGCTTCTTTGCACAAGATGACTTCCACGTTAAGCCCAATCTCACCTTGAATCTGGGCTTGCGCTACGATCTCAATGGCTATTTCAGAACTCGTTATTACCCGATGGGGAATTTCTGCTTTACTTGCCTGAATCCCTTGACTGAGGTGAAGGGAGAAAACATTTATGAAGGGAGCCCTGGATTTCCTAATGGCGACATCTTCCCGGCCAACCACAACAGCATAGCGCCTCGCTTCAACTTTTCCTGGGCGCCGTCTGTCCTCCGCAAAACGGTCATCCGAGGCGGCTATGACATTTTCTATACGGACGCAATTGAAAATTTCAATGCACCCGGTCAGTCAGCTGCCAACGGATCCGGCTGGTCGCTGGGTGGGAGCTGGAACAAGAGCTTTTACCCGCAGTGTGCTGCATTTGCAGGGCCCTGTGTGGCGTTTCCCTTGAGCGACACCAGTACTAACAAGACAGATCTTTTGTTCCCATCCATCACGGGGTCGTTCCCAGCGCAGACTCGCGAAAACTTCCTGGGCGGTACTTACGCATTTGTCAAACCGACTCGTGATCCTATGGTGCAGAGTTACACACTGGAGCTTCAACATGAGTTTCCTGGCAGCGTGGCGGTCTCTCTGGCTTATGTGGGCACTCATGGAACCCACCTGTCGGGCAGCGGACCAAATGACTACTTGCTCAACTATGTCTCAACTCAGAACAAGCTCCAATACCAAACCCAACTTTTCAATAATTACCCTATTACGCAGTTCTATTCCGGCCAGACCGCCACACAGCTGGGTTTACTCAATGCAGATCCATTGAGCGGAACTCCGGCCACGCAACTGCCGCTGACAACTCTCCTGCTGCCTTACCCGTTCTTCCCTACGATTCCGACCAACGGCACGTTCAATGGTGGGACTACTTATAACGGAATGAACTTAAGGGTCCAAAAGCGGGCTTCCCATGGCCTGGACTTCATCGTTGCTTATACAGTCTCCAAGCAGCTGGATAATTGGTCCGTGGGCGGAGCAGGCGTCGAAGCAGTCGATCCGATTCATTACACTCGGACAGGAATTATCGGCGGCCGAGGCGGCCAATTGGAGAGCGCTTACGGTGGCCCGTGGACATTTCAGGATCCGGACAACCGGAATGTTGATCGCGCCATCGCGGTCGACGATATACCCCAACAATTTAACGTCGCCGCTACTTACGACCTCCCTGTAGGCACCGGCAAAGCCTTTCTGAACCGACGGGGAATATTAGGCGGCATTTTCGGAGGCTGGAAATTGAGTGGGAATTTCAACGCCCAAAAGGGCCTGCCACTGCCCATTTCATGCCCCTCCAGCACCCTCCAACAACTAAGCACCCCAGGTACTTCTTATGAGGAGTCGGGAGGCAGGTGCAACATGATCGGCGACCCCAATTTCAGCGGGCATCGCACCAAAGCCGAAAAGATTGCGGATTGGATCAATCCCGCTGCCTTCGAGCCCGCGTTCGGAAACGACCCAAATTTCTGGGCGAACTATGATCCAACCGACCCTCGGGCGTGGACTTTCGGAAATATGAAGCCGCGGACGGATGCCATTCGTGGTCCCGGATTCTGGAACCTTGATTCAACGTTGATGAAAGATTTCCACCTTGCGGAGAGCAGGTACGTCGAATTCCAGTGGCAAGTATTCAATGTTCTTAACCATCAAAATTTGGCGCTTCCCAATACAACATTCTGTTTACCACCCGGCCCGGGAGGCGAACAGGACCTGGTGCAACAAGCCGGATGCACGTTCGGGAAAATTACCGGTGTCCAGACCGACCCGCGGAACATGACGTTCGTGCTGAAGTTCTACTGGTGATTTGAGGCAGGACATTGAGCATTCCTTGCCTCGCGGGGAGTCCAAAGATTCTCTTCACCGGAGCCAGGCAAGGGATCTGGTTCTAAGCACTTCCAGTCAAATGATGCAAGGGCTTAGGCCATAGTTAGAGAAAGACTTATCGATGGGGCCGTGGAACTTGTCGGAAAGCTTGTAGCGTTTCGCATGACCATGCTGTCGCTGCGTAGGGTGGCCAGTTGTCCAGCATAATGAACACCAAATCGTGTCGGCCGCAGAAAGTCGTTGACACAAGAGGCTACCCCTAATATATGAGACACGGGCTCGCCCACTGCTTCGACAACAGGGTAGAACAACACTTGTGGTGATTGCCTGCTCATAGGCAGAAAAGAGGTTCTATGAAACATCTGCGAGGGGTTTTGACTTTGCTGTTTTCGCTTATCGTGACGGTAGGGCTTGCGCATTCACAAATGAGCAAGGTGAAGACCGTTTTTGTGGTCATGATGGAGAATCACAACCGGGAGGGGAACGACGCCGGTGCGTCCTTCAATGACCCGGACATGGACCACAATCCGCTCGCTCCGTACATCAACGGCACGCTGAAGAAAATAGCGGCTCAGCCGCTGCAATATTTCAATCCGCCGGGAAATCATCCCAGCCAGCCGAACTACTTGTGGCTGGAAGCCGGGACCAACTTCGGCCAGCTCGGTGATACTCAGCCCGGCCAGGTGCCTGGAATTACGCCCCACACGATGCATTTGGTAAGACTTCTACAAGACGCAGGTATTTCCTGGAAGGCGTACGCTGAACATGATTATGGTAGTTCTGAATTTCACGTGTGCCCGCTTGATTTCTCTTATGTGGACGTAAATCACTTAGCTCCTGTCTATTTCAATGACGTGAATGACGGATTGAATCCTGAGTCACCTGAATGTCTGGCGCACGTCGTACCCTTTAGCCATCTCGCTAAGGATCTGACCGCCCATACGACAGCACAATACAATCTGATCATTCCAAATCTGTGCCATCAGGGACATGAGGGGATAGCTTCGTGCGATCCGAGTGAGCCTGGGAGCAACACGCTACGCTCGGATCAATGGCTGAAAAAGAATCTGCGTGTCATTCAGGCCTCGAATGCGTACAAGGAAGGTGGCGCTCTGTTCGTAATCTGGGATGAAGCAGAAGATACCGACCAGTTCAGCGACGGACCGATTTTCGTTTTTCTGCTCTCACCACTTGCCAAAGGAGGGGGCAAGAGAGCTTACACCAACAGAATTCACTATGACCACAGCTCAACCCTGAAGACAATCGAGGAGATCTTTAACGTCACGCCTCTGCTAGGGGGCGCCGCCGACCCTAAGACACAGGATCTGAGCGACCTGTTTAAATCGGACGGCGCACGAAGATGACATGATGGTGTGACCGTGAACGCATTTCAGGTAGGTTTGACCTCTTGATCACGCGGTTGACTGGCTGTCTCCGCAATTTGTTGAATTCCGAGTAGGAGAACCAAGGAGGTTCCAATGAAGCGATCTTTTGGGTTGTCCTCAGGTTCGGCACGGTTCCGGCAGATTTGTCGGAGCCTGCTGTTCTTAACAATAGCGTGCGCGGTGTTCGCCGGTGCGGCGCAGTCGCAGGCACCACCCAACGCCGCTCAATCAAACAATGAGACCTCGGCGCAACCTACAATGCCGCCTTGGATTCGCGCAGCCAATGAAAGGGCGTTTGCAGCTCGGTCCGGGGCGAAGCCGGCGAACACTCCAGTTGGTAGTGACGCTTCTGCCGGTCCGGCCTTGGGCGTTGGTACCCCGCAGTGCAACGTAGCCGCTGACAAGTTCGTTAGTCCCCAGGGGGTCGCCGTCGACGCGTCGGGAGACCTGTATGTTACTGACAGTGCCCTGCAGCAAGTATTCAAGGTGACGCCAGAGGGGAAGCGGTCCATCGTGGGTAGCGGATTCATGGTTCCGCAAGCCGTCGCCGTAGACGGGGCCGGAAACGTGTATGTGGCCGACAGCCAAGCCGGAGTCATCTACAAAGTCACGCCTAGCGGAGTGCAGGTAACCGTGGGCAGTGGGTTTTACATGCCGATGAGCGTAGCCGTGGACGCGGCAGGTAACGTGTATGCCGCAGACCCTTGGAACGATTTCGTGGCCCAGATTACGCCCGATGGCACTCAAACCAGTTTGGGCGGTGGATACAATACTCCCGTAGGAGTCGCCGTCGACGCAGCCGGTAACGTGTACGTTGCGGACACCTACAGCGCGGCAGTATTCGAAATAGCCCCTGACGGAACTCAAACGACGCTAGGCAACGGGCTGGTTGCTCCGATGTACGTGGCTGTCGATCCTGCGGGCGACCTTTACGTCACGGACACCGGTACCAACTCGCTGGCCGAGATAACTTCTGACGGAACACTGACTACAGTCAGGCGCGGCTTGGATGTTCCGATAGGCGTAGCCTTGGACGCTTCGGGTGATCTCTATGTCGCCGATTCCTTCAGCGAAAGGGTCATCAAGGTCGAACCGTAAGGATTAAGGTGTGCAAGAAGAGCGTCCGCGACAAGTTCTCGTTACGCCTCTCGTTACGATCGTCACCGGAAAGGAGCTGCGCTGAGGACGGAACTAGGGGCGAGCAACACTCCGGTTCGAGGAAGCTGGCGATAAGCGCTGAGTAGTCCAGTGGGAAAAAGCACTTCTGGGGAAGTCGAGAGGGCCATAGCTCACAAAGCTCTGGCCCGAAAATTCCGAAAATAAGAAGAGCGTATGACTGGCCTTCGCGTTCTCCGTCTCCTCACTATGGTTTGGATCGCTCCGGCTTGTTGTAGCGCTTTTGGTGCGCAACCGATCGTCTGGGTCGTTCCAAGCTCTTTGCACCGGGTGGGGCCGACCGATGCTCCGGGTGTCGAAACCATCGTAGCGATCCGTGCGGCCCGAGGAGAATACAAACCGTTCCAAGTTGCGATTCAGGCGCCTAGCGGCGGACTCACTAACGTCAACTTTTCGGTTTCCAACTTGGTGGGCCCGCGAGGCGCAGTACTTTCTCGCACAAACCTGATCCTTTATCGGGAATGGTACATAACAGTTAAGCAACACAGCCCCACATACAACGGCCCGCCTAATCTTCCGATCACCCAGGTTCGGACCTTTCCTGATCCGCTCATTCCGTTTCTTGATCCCGCTACAGGTAAGCCGCCGGTGGAAGCCGTATTCAGAGCAGTTCCACTCGCCCTCTCTGCTGGTCACAACGCAGTCTGGGTCGATGTCTTTGTGCCGCGGGGCACGACGGCGGGCCATTACCGGGGCACCTATACCGTAACCAGCGATCAGGGCGTTTTCATAGGCCACATTTGTATGGAGGTGTGGGGATTCACTCTGCCGCTCGAACCATCCCTCAAGTCAAGTTTCAACGGTGGTGGGACAACAGTGCAGGGTGTTAACGAAGAACTGCTCAGAAACAGGATAATGCCGGATACGGTCGATCCGGCGAACGAAAAACAATTGATGAATCGTTATGGCCTCAACGCTACGGACCTCGGCTTCTTCAGTGGAGTTTCCTATGGCCAGTGCGATCTGTCCGAGCGTCCTTCCCTGGCAGAGATAGAAAGTGCCAAGGCGACCCACCAGCCTGATTTGTATCTATATGACGAAACCGCCGACCCGGAGAGTAGCTGCACGAGCCCGGCATTTTACCGTTCGGTGATCGCCTGGGCACAGAACTTGCATCGAGCCGGCGTCGATAACCTGGTAACTCAGGAACCGGTGCCCCAACTCTACGTTGACGGCTTGGGGACCGGCAGGTCCGCCGTCGATATCTGGACGATGCTCCCGCTCGCCTATAACGACGCTCAGTCCTTTTCACCTCCCCGAGTGACCTACGTCCTGCAAAAGGGAGACAAAGTATGGTCGTATAACGACCTGGTGCAAGACTCCTACTCCCCGAAGTGGGAACTGGATTTCCTGCCCATCAACTATCGCATCCAGGCAGGTTTTATCAGCCAGAGCCTGGGATTAACCGGACTCCTCTATTGGAGCGTAGACGACTGGTCTGCAGACCCGTGGAAAAACCCGCAAGGCGGGCAGAACCCGGATTACCCCGGAGAAGGCGTGCTGGTCTATCCAGGAGGGCCTGCGGGTCTCAAGGGTGTGGCTCCGTCTATGCGGCTCAAATATTTGCGGGATGGGGTTGAGGACTACGAATATGTGCAGTTGCTCAAGAATTGCGGCCAGGCTGCATTTGCATTGGCCGAGGCCGAAAGGGTCGGGCCTGACTGGACCCACTGGACCAGAGACGCAGGCTTGTTGGAATCGATTCGTGAGGAATTGGGAAGTCAGATCGCGGCCACCCATTGCGCGCCCTGACTGGAGAATGAAATGGCAAACCTCCCCTCTCTTCCCGCCCTAGATGCCAGAAGCTCTCCAGCCGTGGGGCCGGAGACTCAGCGAATGCCTGCCCCTGCAGCCTCTGAGCGGTTAGGTTCGCTCGACGCCTTCCGTGGTTTCGTGATGCTTTGGATTATCGGCGGCGACGGGTTAATGGCAGGCTTAGCGGCCCTGGGGCACAATCGAGTCATCGACGCTGTCGTTTACGAGCTAAACCACAGTCCTTGGCAGGGACTGCGCTTTTACGACTGTATTTGGCCTTCCTTCATGCTGATGGTCGGAGTCTCAGTATCCCTCTCGTTTGCCAAGCGCTCCCTTACACAAACTCGTCAACAACAATTGGCCCACGCCGCAAAGCGCGCGCTCGTGCTTTTCTTGCTGGGCTCGGTGCGCGAATCGGTATTGCTTGGTTCACCTTACTTAATCGAATTGAGCAGCGCCTTGCAGCCCATAGCGATTGCCTACTTCGTGGCTGTTTTGATAGCCCACAAGTCTTGGAGATTCCAGGCGGGGCTTGGCGCCGGAATCCTAGCTGCCTATGCGCTCGTCCTGGCATTCATCCGGGCTCCCGGCATAGCGGCGGGCAGCTATGGGTTCAACCACAACCTGGTTCACTGGGTAGATATTGCTTGGCTCGGCCAAGCTCACTGGGACCGCTGGCCTTATGCAGACGAGGGCTGGGGGACGGTGCTCAGCACGATTCCCACCATCTCAACCACGCTGCTAGGCTTGCTCATTGGCGAGCTATTCATGAGCGCACGGTCGAAGAAAAGCAAGGCCAAGTTCATCGGCGGTATAGGACTTGGGTGCTTGGCGATTGGTTATGGAACAAGCTTTGTTGTGCCGGTGGTCATGAAGATGTGGACTGCTTCGTACGGTCTCATGTCTGCTGGTTGTGCGTGTCTCATGCTGCTGTTTTTCTATTGGGTTATTGACATCCGCGGGTATCGGAAATGGGCCTTTCCTTTGACCGTCATCGGGATGAATGCCATTTTCATTTACATCTTCACCAGCCTGATTCACCTTGATGCAATCGTCGACGTTTTTACTCGGGAGGTCGCGCGGTTCTTGCCGACCTCCGAAATGCTCTTCCAACAGGTCGCGGTTCTCGTGGTTGAATGGTGCATCCTGTTCTGGATGTACAAACGGAAGATTTTTCTTAAAGCTTAGAGAAGTCTGCCACAACCCTGTGACTGCGGTAGTAATACGAACCGAGTCCAGACAGCTTCTGTCTTCGAACGAGAAATGAGAATGAAAATCACCTTTTACGGTTCTTTTGTCCTGCTGAGCGCTCTCATCCTGTCGCCGTGGAACGGGATTGCCCGGGCACAGGATTCCATGCTGGCCAGCACACCGCCTATGGGATGGAACAGCTGGAATCATTTTGCATGCGAAGTGAGCGACGCCGTGGTGCGGGCTCAGGCTGATGCCATCGTTACCAGTGGCATGAAGTCCGTTGGATATGTATACATCCTCATCGACGATTGCTGGCAAGGAACTCGGGACGCTGCAGGATACATTCGTCCCAACGCAAAGTTTCCTGACATGAAAGCGCTGGCCAACTATGTCCACAGCAAAGGCCTAAAGATTGGCATCTATTCGTCGCCTGGTCCGAAAACCTGCGAGGGTTACACGGGAAGTTATGGTCATGAGGAGCAGGATGCCCAAACTTACGCCGACTGGGGAATGGACTATTTGAAGTATGACTTGTGCAGCTATGACGGAATGGGCGATCAGGTTGCCGCGTACAAGAAAATGGGTGATGCGCTCAAGAGAACCGGTCGGCCTATAGTTTTTGCCCTTTGCCAATACGGAATGCAAAAAGGCTGGCAGTGGGGTGCGTCCGTGGGCGGCAATCTGTGGCGCACAGATGATGATATTCGCGACGACTATTACACCATGGCGGAACTTGGATTCGGGCAGAACGGTCTTGAGCAGTTCGCCGGCCCGGGGCACTGGAACGATCCGGATATGCTTGAGGTGGGTAACGGTGGGATGACAACCGACGAGTATCGGACACACATGAGTTTGTGGTGCATCCTGGCGGCTCCGCTTATTACCGGTAACAATCTGGCCGCCATGGATGATGAGACGCGGGCTATTCTCACAAACCCGGAGATCATCGCGATTGACCAAGATCCCCTCGGAATCCAGGGGCGCCGGATCAGGCAAGAAGGACCCTTAGAGGTTTGGATGAAGCCTCTCAAAGATGGAAGCATTGCGGTGGGCCTATTTAATCGAGGATGGGGAGCAATGCCGGTGAGCGTGAACTTTCGTGATGTTGGTCTTGGCAACTCGGCAGTTGTGCGGGATCTCTGGGCAAAGAAAGATCTGGGGGCATTCCAAGAGACCTACAGCGCGGTTGTTCCGCAGCATGGAGTCGTCCTGATCCAGGTGAAGCGAGGTACCTAAATTTCATGGCTGTCAGAGTTCAAACCAAACAGCACAGGGTATGTGCCGACTTAGGACCGCGAGCTTTTGTGTGGTCACTTTGTACCGTGGTGTTGGCGTGCCTTTTCCTTAACCCCGCATGGGCAAGCGACGGACATAATGTGCTCCTGCCTCAACCTCAGCAGATACGCTATGGCCCGCATCGAGTTCGAATACGAGGGCTCGGTATCCGGTTAACAGCGGATCCTGCCATTGAGGATCGCTTCGCTGCGGAGCAGTTGTCGAGCTGCCTTTCCGATGCCGCGAAGGAACCTGTTCGTGTTTCTCAGGGCGAGACAGGGAGCACGCCGATTGTGTTTAAACGGACTGGAGAGGTCGCTGCGTTACCGCTTCCCGGGGAACATCCCGGACCGACGTCTCGCGAAGCCTACAGTTTGAAGGTCACTCCCGATAGAACTGAAGTCCAAGCGGTGTCATCGGCCGGCTTGTTCTACGGAGCACAAACTCTATGCCAGTTGATCGAAGGAGATGCGGCTGATGCGGTGCTCCCGGAAGTGGAAATTCATGACTGGCCATCGCTGGCGTACCGGGGAACCATGGTGGACATGAGTCACGGACCTCTGCCTACCGAGGCTGAGATCAAGCGGCAACTGGACTTCCTTGCCCGTTGGAAGGCTAACCAGTATTACCTTTATAGTGAAGCCAGTATTGAATTGGAAGGATATCCGCTACTCAATCCCGAAGGCCGTCTCTCCAAGGATGAAGTGCGGAGGATCATCGCTTACGGCCGTGAGCGTCACATTGACGTCATCCCCAATCTGGAGCTCTATGCTCACCTACACGACCTCTTTCGAGTGGAAGAATACTCCCAACTCTCAGACCTGCCGCACGGAGTCGAGTTCAACCCGAGCGACCCCGGCGTAATCGCTTTGTTGAGTAATTGGATTGGCCAGTTGGCCGATCTATTTCCGAGTCCATTCGTCTGTATCGGATTCGACGAGACTTTCCAAATCGAGATGGCCGTCAAGCAACAGGGTGCGTCCGCTTCGGCAACCCGATTGTTTGTTAAGCAGCTCACCGATGTCACCCGGCTTTTTCAGCAACACGGTAAGCAGGTGATGGCTTGGGCCGACATCATGGTCAGGTATCCGGAGATCGTTGCGGACCTGCCACCCGGCCTCATCGCGGTCGCTTGGTATTACACGGCTGATTCTGATGACAAGGAGTACAAGCACTGGCTGGGGCCTCTGGTGGCAAAGGGTGTGCCACATTTTGTGCAACCGGGTGTGACCAGTTGGTCCCAGATTGCCCCCGACTTTGACACAAGTTTTGAGAATATCGACACCTTCCTCGCAGCTGGGCGAAAGTCGAACGCGCTCGGCGTCATCAACTCCATCTGGGCGGACGATGGCCAGATCTTGCTGCGCATGTCGCTGCCGGGGATGGCTTATGGAGCCGCTGCGGCGTGGCAATCCACGCTTATAGATCGGCCGCATTTTTTCTCGAATTACGCGCGGATCATGTACCCGGCAGGTATTTCCAGGGATGTTGCCACGGCACTCGAAAAGCTTTCTCAGTCTGAAACCGAATTGCAAAAAGTCCTCGGGCCGGCCACGCAATCTGCCTTGTGGGAAGATCCTTTTTTCCCAACCTACCTCAAGGGCCTGGTGCCGAATCAAGGAAACTTGCGGCAGACCCGTCTACTGGCTGAAGAGGCTGAGACTCATCTCTACCATGCTTTAGCCTCCGGGGCCGACCCCACGACGTTAAACAGCCTTTTGGTCGGGGCCCGATTGCTCGACTATGCAGGGCAGAAGTTTCAAACGCCCCCAGAACTTATAGAGTTGTGGGGACGAATTGGTACCACGCGTCCAGATCCCGACAAGTGGTGGAACGAGTGGGAGTCCCAGGTCGTTTACCAGGATCACTCCCACATCGTAGACCTGATCGACGCTATTACGGAACTGCGCCCACTTTACCGTGCGGAGTGGATGGATGAGTATTCTCCCTACCGCCTCGCTTCGGCACTGGGGAGATGGGATGCTGAATACGAATATTGGCGAAGACTCCAACAGCGATTGCAGCAGTTCTCGGACAGCTCGCACGAAGGGGATGTCCTGCCTCCGCTGGAGAAGCTCGCCCAGGAGCCCTAATGATGACTCTTCACAACAGTGACAAGGTTCTCGACACCCAAGTTGCTTCCCCTAGTCCGTCTCCGGATGAATTCTGTCACCAGGCCGGAATGGACACGGACGGCTCCGGTGCCTATGCAAAGTCCGCCCAGATTCTAAATCACAATCGGCGCTTCATACCCGGCGGCGTCGTCTCAGTGAACCGGGCCGTTCAACCGGAGATCGTCTTCGTCAAAGGTCAAGGCGCGCATATCTGGGACGCGGACGGAAACCAGTACATTGATTATCATGCAGCGTTTGCTCCTCACTTCTTAGGGCACAACGATCCCTACGTCACCGACGCAGTCATTTCCGTGCTGCAGAACGGGGCTAGCCTTTACGGCTCTGGAACGACAGAGTTGGAGGGGCATCTTGCGGAACTCATCTGCCGGCATATACCAGCCGTAGAATCGGTTCAGTTCTTGAATACTGGCAGCGAAGCTACCTACCAGGCGATTCGTTTAGCTCGCGCGGTCACGGGCAGGGATCACATCGTCGTTATGCAGGGCGGCTACAACGGGTGGCATGACGACGTCTCCTGTAATTTAATGACGCCGCTTGACGTGATCGGGCCGAGACTTTCTCCCGGTGAATACCCTTACATTCCGATTAGTGCGGGAATCCCGCGCGAACATCAACAACTTGTTCACCCTATTAACTTCAACGATCTTGAGTCAGTGGAGTATGTCTGCCAGAAATATCCCACGGCGGCCCTCATCACGGAGCCGATTCTGCAAAATATCGGAATCATCAAACCTTCAACTGGATATCTGCAAGGACTGCGGCGATTAGCTGATCGGTGGGGCTTTGTCCTCATTATTGATGAGGTGAAGACTGGGTTCCGCCATGGGATCGGCGGCTATGCAAAGATTGCCGGCGTGACGCCTGACTTAGTCGTTTTTGGCAAGGCTATGGCTAACGGCTACCCTATCGCCGCGCTCGGAGGCAAGAAGAAGTTGATGGATTGGTTCGTCCATCCCGACCCTTCGAAACGGGTACTTTTGGCCGGTACGTACAATGCGCACCCTGTTCCTACCGCAGCCGCCATTGCCACGATCGAGCGCCTGCTGATGAATGATGGGGAAGTCTATCGCCATGTGGAATCGTTAGGGCGCAAAATGCAGGAAGGTTTGGAGAAAATCCTCTGTGCCTTGGGTTGTGAGGCAGTAGTAGCCAGGCAAGGTTCTGCGTTCTGTATCTATTTCATGGACCATTGCCCAAGAGATTGGCACGACCTGGCGGGCCACCACGATTTCGGTTTTGATGAAGAGCTGCGCAAGAAGCTCATCCAGCGTGGCACTTACTTCTTCCCGGTTGCCGCAAAGCAATGTTCTATTTCCTTCGCCCACACCATAGCAGACATCGAAGCCACGTTGGAGCAAATCCACAAACAGTTAAGTGCAATGTCGAGGTGAGGAACCCCATGCGCTCCTGGTTACTTCTATTCAGCTGTAATTTCATGTGGGCACTGCAGTTTACGTGCATCAAATTGGTTCAGGATCAGGTTGGCTCCCTGTTCACTGTCTGGGGTCCAATGACCCTGGCTACGATAATGCTCTATCCGCTTATTAGGTTGGAGGCGAAAGGTGTCAGGAGAACCGACAGGCGAAGCAGCGACATTCTGATTTTCCTGTTGCTCGCTGTAGTCGGGGTGTTTCCCGGACAAGTGCTTATCACCTGGGGCACCCGCATGTCGCTCGCTAGTAATGCCGCTTTGCTCATGTTGACCCTGCCGGTGTCCACCGCGTTTCTGGCGTTTCTCTTTCTGCATGAAAAAATGACAACTATCCGGTGGGTCAGTTTCGGCCTGGCAATCATCGGCGTCATAATGTGCTCCGATATCGATTTCCGAACCCTTAACTTTGGCAAGGGCTATCTGTACGGGAATGTGCTGATTTTCTTAGGTACTCTGGGCAGTGCCTTCTATAACTCTTACGGCAAGAAGATATTGGAGCGCTACTCGCCGACAGAAATGTTATTTTTCACTTACCTGGCGATGTTTGTTGTTATGACTCCGTTGACGATGGCCCAGGAACCCAAAGTGTTCGCGAACATTCCTCATTTCTTGCTCCGAACATGGATTGGACTGGCCCTGCTCACGTTCTTCCATAATTATCTGTCAATGGTTCTCTTTCTCAAGGCTCTCAAACAGCTCGATGCGATTCAGGCCGCGCTGTCGAACTATTTGATTACGTTCTTTGGGATTCCGATCGCGGCCATCTGGCTAAAGGAGAAACTAACTTCACTGGCGATCATTGGTGGAGTCCTGATTTTGGGCAGCACATTACTGATTACTGCCTGGGAAAACAGACAATCCCGAAGGTCCGCCTCAGTATCAGCGCCACAATGAGGGCGGGTCAGGATGGCGGGGGAAAACGCCGTGGACAATCCAAGTCCGGAACGTCCGATTGAACCCTCATGGCTGCCTTCGGTACTTGGCCCGCGGACCGACTTCGCTGAGATCGATAGGTTTGAAGCCGATCTTCAGCGCGGGTGACTCGGGTTGAAGGGAGAAGTTGCCCTTCTGGAGATCGACGAAGAGTGGGTCTGCAACAATCGAGTGGACGTCCTGGCCGTTCTTCTGCCATTCCTCGAAACTCAGGTCGCCGAATCGAATTGCCGAACCGCCTCCGCTTCCGGCGTAGAAGTAAAGATTATTGTCAAAAAGGAAGTTATTATCCTTCCACTCCTGATCGAGCAGCGTCCCGCTGTCCCACACGAAAATGTTGTGCTCAACGTCGAAGCTGTGGCCCGCTTCCTCGTCGGTCCGCCGAAGCTGTGAGCCTTGGCCCAGAGCAAAGATGTTATTGCGAACGACGTTGTTTTGGCCGTAGTGCTGATGAAAGCCTGCATCCTGGGTGCGAAAGACTAGGTTGTTTTCGATAACAATCTCACTGCTTCCCTCGTCGGTATAAATGCCCCAGCCGCCATAAGAAGCATCCGGGCGGGTCACGTCATGGCAAAAGTTATTGCGCACCACGGTTCCCGGCTGCACGCCCAGCAAGTACACACACCCCAAATCAGCCATGACTCCGCGGCCGATATCGTGAATGTGGTTGAATTCGATGACGTTCGAATGTGCGGCCGTGGGCAGATAGCCCCAAGTCCAGCCTACGCCGATTCCGCTATGGTAAACGTTGGAAATCTCGTTATGGGCAATCGTATTGCCGCTGCTCTGGCCAACCCATACCGCGTCCGCTCCCGGGTCAACCGCACCTACATCGTGGATGCGATTATCGGAGACGATGTTTCCGCTGGTCGCTTCATCGGTATTATTGGGGTCCTTAGGCTCGCCAATCTTCACTGCTCCAGCGCCAAGATCCGCCATTTCGTTTCCCACAATGCGATTCCCCCTGCAAGCCTTGCCCAACTCAATAGCGAACTGACCGAGGTGCTTGAAAACAGAGTCCTCAATCACGATGGAAGTAGCATCCGAGGCCTCCAGCGCTGCCGGAAGGGTAAATCCTGCTTGAACGTCTACGTAACCATCCGGTGGCATCGACCAATCTGCGTAGCTCAGCGTGAACCCCTGGAGGCGAATGTCATGAACCGGATTAAACTCGAACGCTATGCCGGCTGGGCGGGCGTCGCCCCATGTGCCTCCTGCAAAGCGCACGAGCTCGGTCAGCATCGGGGCGATCACTTCGGCTCGCTTCATGTCCTCCCCGGGCATCGGCCAGTAATAGAGCTTGCCCGATCGACGATCCAGGTACCATTCCCCCGGTGAATCGAGTGCGTCGAAAGTGTTCTCGATCCAGTAGCGCGCGCCTTGTTCCTCCACGTAGGGTGCCTTGTCTCCTGACAAGCTTACCGTTCTCGCACTCATGTTCACCTCGGCGATATGCTTGCGCAGAACCATCCATGCCTGGAGCAGGACAATCTCCGCATCTTGACCGGCCCATTCCGGCCTGATCTCATGGTCACGAAACTTGAACATCGCCGGTTTCTCCTGCATCATCTTGCCCTCGATGCGAAAGAATCCAGTACTTGGCGTGCGTGCGCGCTGCCGCCGCTGTCCGTTCACGAAGAGCTGGTGCGGATACCATCTTCCCTCCCTGACGCCAGGCACGTCAGCTTGCCACAGCTCTCCTTTAGCGATTGTTTTCCATCCTGTAATCTGTCTGCCTCCGCTCAACAGCGGCGTCTCCCCGCGATAGGCTGTATAGGAGATCGGCGTTTTCTCCGTGCCAGAATCGGCGACAGTGAACACCAGCGGTTCAGAAAGAGTGTAAGTCCCGCCACGCACGTAAACGGTCACAGGCCGCGTGAAAGGCCCCTGCGACTTGAGTTTCCGGATGGCGTCCCGAGCGGCTGCAAGACTGGCGAAGGGCCCGTCCGAGTGCTGGGCGTTCGGCTGAGCCAGTTTCCCCGACCAGGCGTCATTGCCTTCCGTGGAAACGTACATCACGGTCCCGCCATCGGATGGTGTTGGCTGCTGAACAGTTTGTCCGCTCGCCGCAGCCGCCAGCACGAGTAGATTCAACAAGCACCCCCTCAGTACTCGAAGCCAGAACATATTTCCTCTCCTCCATATTCGAAACGATTCCATGGGCTTGTTGACCTGGTGCAGCTTTTGCCCCGCGACGTCCATCCCGCCAATTTGAACGCGAGAAGCTTCCGCTGGCGGGAGAAATGTCGCCCGTAATGTGCTTGGCGACGGCGGAAGCATCCTTCGTTTGCTGAATCTCCATGCCCCCACATGAGTGGACTATGGGGACACAAACGTTCCGGTCAGATCCTGCCCATCGCTCTGCCACCTTGCCGGATCCACCTTCACCTTGGACCACGAGAAGTAAACGTTGCCAAGAGCAGGGAGATGATAAGTGTTATGCACATACAGATTGTTGCCGCTGAAGGAGCTGTTAACCCCGGTGTCGTCATCTAGTCCGGCAATTTCGCCGAGGCCATCACCGGCAGTCTCCGTCGAATTGTTGTCGTGAATTAACGTGTCGTGCACTTGATGAGATGGGCCGCTGGCCCCCAGGTTGGGACAAACTTGAGTTCCATCCGGGTACGTGGAGTTGCCGTGAAACGAGCAGGTGTCGTCTCGTACCTGCTGCAACATACCAATCCCGTTCACCGAGGAAGAGAGCGTATTTCCATACACAGTCACATGCGGTGAAGCCGAAATGATGATATCCGCGCCCGCATAGAAGCCGTTATTCCCCGCGGCAGGACCGTTGTTGCTTAAAGTATTATTCTTGATAACCGCCAGGTCGCTGATCTCGTAAAAGATCCCCACCCCACTGCCGTTATATTTGTTATTCGCGACCGTGTTGCTCTCGAAGGTTACGTTGTAGCAGTTAATATCGCACCACAAGCCGGGACCGTAATTGTCGTGGACATTGTTGCCCTTTACCAGTAGATTCTGGATTTCCGGAGCCCCTCCAAACTTCGCGCCGCCCGATTCCCATTCGGGATTAAAACCCGCGGTGTTGTTGAAAGCGATCTCGTTGTTGGACACCGTTAGGTTGTCACCGTAGCCCTCAATTCCTTCCTGCCCATTGTGATGAACATAGTTGCCTGCGATCGTGGAGCCGCCTGTTCCGGACGCGTGCGGAAAAGATGTGATCCCCACCCCGTGGCTGTAACGCACTTCGTTGTTCTCAATGGTCCATCCCGGCCCGCTGGAATATTCGGCGTCAATGGCGCCAAACTGGGCGGAGGACGCCACTTTTTCTACCACAAAGCCTTGCACCGCAACTCCGCTGGAGGCAGAGCGGATAACGTTTGGTGCATACGCCTGTTCGACCGTGTGACCTGTGGGGTTATCGCGCAGGTAGATCTGGCCCCCGTTCGCGCCGAACTGTTCATAGAATTTTCCCAGCCCTAAAGCGGACGGGCTGAGTACGCGGGTTAAGGGGAGGTTGTCCAGGTAAACGTCCTGCTCAATTGTGCAGCCCTTAACGATGCATTCCTTATCCGCCGTGGCTGTTTGCGGCAGATTCCCAGCCGCGACCCAATTCGAGCCGGACTTCACAAACGCGGAAATTACTTTCGCTCCGTTCAGGGTTGCCGCCCGCGCCTGGACCGCCATGAGTCGCTGATTGTTCTTGGGTTGCAGAGGCGTAGCGATGCGATACGTTCCTTTCGCGAAGCAGAACGTGGTTCCCGCAGGGTGGGTGTTAAGCGCTATCTGAATGTTGGCATTGCTCGTGCCGCCGGCGATCTGAACTCCCGTACAGCTCTGCGCGCATGCGGGAAGGGCAGCACTCCACCATAAAAAGAGAGCCCCCAACGCCACAAGCGGGGCACGCCTACTGCGCGCGACGTGTTTCATACCCACAACCTTTCGAACTTGCGTTCAGTGAATGAGTTATCGCTCTGCTTGGGAGAGCCTCCATACCGCGAGGCCGAACTGCGGGCCCGCCTGCGGTGCCCTCGCCACCCCGACTTCCAAGAAACCCACTAGGCAGGATCTGTGATGTAGATTCTCACAACGACCTGGCTTTACGGGGAAAGGTTACGGTCCGGCTGGCCCCAGCCCGAAGATCGATTCGCGGACAATCAACCAGGTAATTCTGCCCCAGAATCCGCTTTGCCTCCGTGGAGTCTTCACACATGACTTTCACGGAAGCATCAAAGGAAGTGGGATTGGTGAGCGTCAGGATGAGTTCTTTTCCCTTTTGCTCGCAAAGCGCAACATCAATGTGGTCGATGGCACAGAAAAAACCGGTATCCGGTTGCACATAGAGGCCGGGAACCTCGACGTAGGTCAACATGTTTGAGACCTCAGGCCATGTAGACTGATAGAAAATCTCACCAATCGGCTCGAGCCAGTCGCTCAACTGCACGCGCTCATTGATCCAACCCGCTGGCATCTTCCCGATGGGACGATCCGAACGCGAAAGATACTGTGTCAGGTTGTGGGCCAATTCCTGGATCATTTCCAGGTAGAGTTTACGGCCGGTGTACCGATACAGCTTAAAAAGCGAGTTTCCGGAAAGAGTGCAAATCCCCGGAGCACCATGCTTGTTCTGGGCGTTGGCAAAGACGGCGCCGGCGGAATGCATGTTCAGCCTGCCAAAGAGCGACTGCGGTGGAAATTCGAAATCATAGGAAACCATCCAGGTCGCGCACTGATGCGCCATTTCCGTGGCACGTCGCAGCCACTTCTGCTCGCCCGAGACCTCATATAAGACCACAAACGATTCGAGTAAGCCGAAAGAGGATTCGCTGTCCGGACACTGGCAGGCTTCGCCAGGCCCACCTGTAGATAGCCCTCGGCTTACGTAATGCTCGTAGTAGGAATCGGCGGCGGCGGCCGCTACGCGCAGGTACTCTGCTTCCTTGAAGTACCCCGAAGCGAGCGCCAAACCAGCCGGAGCAATGCCAGCAGCGGTGGAACCGCCGACGATTACATCCCCGGTATCGATGTCCACGAACTGACCGAACTGCCCGAACTTGGTCCATGTCCGCGCAAACGCATCCGCGCACCGGCGAGTTCCTTCCATCCACGCGGGCGAGGGCTTCGGGCCGTCGGATTGCCCATCCAGGAGCAGGAACTGCTTCACCATGAAATAAAGCGAATCAGCGCTCTTGCGCGTCATGACCCACTTCGTTGCGTGGGGCTTCTCAAATCCGTCGCTGTACCACTTCCCTTCATGTTCGACACCGCGAAGATAACCGGAGGTCCCTGTACCGGATGAAAACACGAAATCAAAACTCTTGAACACACGTTCGCGGGAGATGTCATCCCCCTCAATCAAGAGCGGGTAGGTAGCCATGAGTCCGCCCGTCCAGCCCGGCTGCCAGTCCTCATATCGGTCCGTCCGCATGCCCACGGCATAGTAGCCAGGGTCATCCACCCAGTTGTAGCGGTACTTCTCTTCTTGAATCTTCCAGGCGGCGGAAAATGGTAACTGGTGATAAAGCTTGACACTGCCCGACAAATCCTTGCGGATCTCGACAAAGCGGTCAAACAGGTCTTGAATCTTCGCACAAGGAAACGAATAGATTCGACAACGGAGGCGGACTTCGTCACCAGGCTGAAAATCGGACCCTCGGTCATCCGAAGGCTGTTTTGTGGTGCACAGATGATACTTGTACTTTTCCCTGACATGAGGTGCGGTCAGGGTGATGGAAGCGTGATCGCGGCTGGAACTCTCTTCAATGCCCAGTCCGGTGTCGCCCAAGCGCGTACTCTGATCCGTGAGCAACCAGACGCCGTGCTTAGAATCGGGAGCATAAAATCCGATCGCAGGTGTGGACATATCCCCGCTTAGGAGCTGAACTTTCGAAGGACCCGCAGCAAGGTTGAGCCGTGGCACGTCGGAGATAATCGTCGGCACATTCGGACCGATGTCTCTGGGATCGGTCAGGAGCGGGGGATAGTCCAGATGCCGTGATTCAAACCGGTTGCCGTTGTACAATGCGGCAGGAATCAAGACATAGTTGTCGGTTGACCAGCGATCCACGGTGAGCACGACGCCAACGCTGTGATTCTTCGGCGATCCTTGACCCACTTTGAAATTCAGCACCAAATCGATGGCGTCCGGCCGGTCCGGCACCGGTGCCACCTTGTAATCGCAAACCCATTCGGCGCCGGCGAACTTGAGCGAGAGCGGACCAGACCCGTTCCCCGCCAGAGGCCACGTAGCTTGGTCGATGAGCTGGTTACGATCGTAGCGTGCCAGCCGAACCTGAACCCCGTTCGCAGAACTCTCGCGAGAGGCTGCGGCCATCGCTCCCGAAGGCTGTAGAGCCCCCGCCAGCAGTGTTATTCCGCCAAAGGACAAGCCAAAGAAATCTCTTCGCGACACTTCCTGATTCATAGATACTCGAACTCTGTGACGACAACTTTAGCACCGGTTACTCGGGGCTCCACTGGAATCGGTAACTGTGCCCCGAATCTCGCCCGTGTTGCGGTTCTGGGCGAAAAGTGAAGCAGTAAGCAATAGAGCCTCGCTACGTAATCGCTTGCGTTAGCGTTAAGGGTGGATAACTATCACACTCAGAAGAGCACTGTCAATCACAATAAGGATACCGAACCGAAACGAAGGCTCCCTGATGGGAACTGTATGAGTCGAGAGGCTCACGCACAGTTCTGCGGGCGCCTCGGGGTAAGACTCCCTGAGGCGACTTACCGGGTGATCACCTGTAAATCGGCAGCAGAGGCACAGTCTGCCCTGCACCAGGCGATCCGAAAGCGCGGACATCTCGGCAATATGCCCCGGCTGGACCGCGTTGATGCGCACACCATTACCGGCCATTGCAGGCGTTAACTTTAATGACTAAACTCAGTGTATGACCGTTCGATTGAAGGACATCGCCAAGGATCTGGGTCTGTCCGTGGTGACTATCTCCAAAGTTTTGCGCCATCACGACGATATCGGGGACGAAACCCGGGAACGAGTGCTAGCGCGCGTTAAGGAGCTGAACTACCGTCCTAATCTGGCAGCACGCAGCTTGGTGACCGGGCGTAGTTACCTGATAGGCTTGGTCGTGCCTGACCTTTTGCACCCCTTCTTCGCCGAGGTCGCGAAGGCGCTCTCAACTGCGTTGAGAAAGAAGGGATACTCGCTCATCATCTCGTCTTCGGAAGAGGACCCGGAACTGGAAGAGCAACAAATCGATCATTTATTGGGGCGGCAGCTCGATGCCCTGATCATCGCGTCTTCGCGTAAGACAGGTGAGCCGCCCCACCGCGTTGAGAACCAAGTCACGCCCTATATTTTAATCGACAGGGAGTTTGTGGGTTTCCCGGCTAGCTTTGTTGGCATCGACGACGAGGCTGCCGGCATCCTCGCAACCGACCATCTGATTGCAGTGGGGTGTGAGCGCATCGCTCACATTCGCGGCCCGGAAATTAGCCCTGGCATTCGACGCTTTGAAGGGTACAAGAAATCTCTGGCGCAGCACGGCATGCAGTTTCATGCCGAATACGTTGTCGCTGAGCGGACGGCCGATGTCCAGAGCCGCCAGCAAGGAGCGGAAGGCATGAGGCGCCTGTTGAGCGTACAACCTCCGCCCGACGGCGTATTTTGTTATAACGACCCGATGGCAATGGGAGCTATCGACACAACTCTAGAAGCAGGATTAAATGTACCCAGGGACATTGCAATCATTGGCTGCGGCAATCTTCACTACGATGACTCGCTGCGTGTCCCACTCTCTAGCATTGACCAGCAAAGTCAGCAGATAGGGGAAAGATCCGCCCGCCTTGCTCTGAGCATCATTGCGGCGAAAACACCTCCCCGCAGGAGGCGCATCATACTGGATCCATCGCTTGTGGTCCGCGCTTCCACTGCTAGAACCGACAAGGCGCGCCTTCCTCCGGAAACAACCCGCACTACGTCGGAATAGAGAATCAGCGCCCCTGTGCGCTGATACCCGGCTTGTGCCTTGCCAGCCGATGACTTGTTCGACCTGCTGCTGGCAGGCACAAAAGACAAGGTGTCCTGAAAAAAGTGGATGACAGTACGGCGGTGAATGGTTTCGGGACTCGCCTTGCGGCAGTCCCGGCTCTGCCCCGAGCCACTGGACCCAGGCAGCGAAAAAAAGAAAAAATAGGGGCTGAGCCGAAAATTTCATGTAGCAATCGTTTACTGTATCGAATAAGATTGAGCAAGCGCGGCTAAGACTACGGCATGGACCCGAACCCCAGAAGCCTGAGAGGGGCGCTCAGGTCTGTGGAGGATAATTGTAGCGCTCAAGCTCGATGCCAAGAAGCCGCGTCGCATCGATTATTGGAGAAATGACATGCATGAGGAGTTGGTAGTTGTTACCGGGGCGGGCGGTTTCATAGCGGGAGCACTGGTTGCCTCGCTTCGCCAACAGGACTACAAGCGCATTCGCGCAGTCGACGTTAAACCGTTGGACCATTGGTATCAGCATTTCGATGACGTCGAAAATCTCTCCTTGGACCTGAATATCAAGGAGAACTGCGAAAAGGCGGTACGGGACGCCTGCGATGTCTACAACTTGGCGGCGAACATGGGCGGCATGGGGTTCATCGAGAAGAACAAGGCCCTGTGCATGCTTTCCGTTCTCATCAATACGCACATGTTGCAGGCGGCGGTGAAATACCGCGTGGCCAGGTATTTCTATTCTTCTTCGGCGTGCGTTTACAACGGCGACAAGCAGAAGTCTTTTGAGGCTCCCCTGCTGCGGGAAGAGGATGCGTATCCCGCATTGGCCGAAGATGGTTACGGTTGGGAGAAACTCTTCTCGGAGCGCATGTGCCGGCATTTTCACGAGGATTTCGGCTTGTATACACGTGTGGCGCGCTTTCATAACGTTTACGGTCCGTGGGGCACTTGGTTTGGTGGGCGCGAGAAGGCGCCGGCGGCAATCTGCAGAAAAGTCATCGAAGCCAAGGAAAGCGGCAAGCGTGAGATCGAAATCTGGGGCAGCGGAAATCAAACGCGGAGCTTCATGTACATCGATGACTGTCTCGAAGGCGTGCAGAAGATCATGAATTCCAACATTCCAGAGCCGATAAATCTCGGCTCGGCCGAAGCCGTCAGCATCAACCGGCTGGTTGACCTGGTCGAGGACATTGCCGGCATCCAGCTGAATCGCAAATACGATTTGGAGGCTCCCCGGGGAGTGAACGGCCGCAACAGCGACAACACGCTGATTCAAAAATATCTTAACTGGGAGCCAAGCATCCCTCTACGAGAGGGGCTGGAGAAAACGTACGCCTGGATCTACGACCAGTACCGGGCCCGCGAGAGCGGCCAGGCCGGCATTGTCCGAGAATTCGTCACCGCGTCACAAACGTAGCGCACGTCGATGTCAGGCTCGTCCGCCAAGATGACACAGTCATGGGATTATCTGATTCTCACCGCCGCCAATGCGCGGCAAGCCGCGGCGTACGAAGACCAGATCCGGCTGCGCCATGAAGCGGGCGAGCTTTCCCAAGTCCGCCATTTCCTTGTGGTGGCGGACATTGATGACAAGCGGATTGGCAGCGCGGGAAGCACGCTGCATTGTTTGGCGGAAGTTTTGCAGCGTGAAGCGCCCCAGGGTGGAATCGGCGATTTTGAAGAAGCGAGCTCGGTACTGCGCCGCCTGCGCATTCTCATGGTTCACGCCGGCGGCGATTCGCGGCGCTTGCCCGCATACTCCCACGGCGGGAAGATTTTTGTTCCAGTCCCTGCCTCAAGCACCTCGCCAATTCCCGTCACGCTTTTCGACTTGCTGATACCAGCGCTTCTCGCTTTACCGAAAGGCCCCCAGGGAGGAGGACAAATTGTAGTTGCCTCCGGGGACGCACTCCTCCAGTTCGAAGTTTCAGATCTGGATCTCGCGGCTCCCGGCATGACGCTTTTAGGATCGTTCACCTCGCCGGAAGAAGCGGCTCGCCATGGTGTGTTCTGTGCGGGCAGCGGAGGTTTGCTTCGCCTCTATCTGCAGAAACCCTCGGTGGATGCACAGATCAACAACGGGGCTGTGAACCAGGCTGGCCAATCGATCCTGGACCTTGGCGTTATGAGCATGGATGCCGGTACCGCGATCAGGTTGATGCGGGCCTTTTTTGAGTTGACGCCGGCCGCTGGCGGACCGACTCTTCGTTGGCGTGCCGGGATGCAGGATGTTCTCATGACCCACGGCCTCGACCTATACCGTGAGATTTGCTGCGCGCTGGGGGCGGAGGCCACGTTCACCAGCTACAGCGAGGGTGTGCGGGCAAGCGGGTCGAAACTTGACGCCGCGATCCTAAAAGAGCTATTCGAGGCCTTGAGTGGTGTTCACGTCCATCTGCAGGTCCTCAGCGATTGTGACTTCCTTCATTTCGGTACAACCCGGCAGCTTATCACGAGCGGGATCGCTCTGCGGGCTGGCCACCAATCTGCTCCTCCGGATACGTCTGTGCTGGTTCTCAGCAGCCAAGTTATTGGCCAGGGGAGCGTGTCAGGAGATCACGCTTGGGTGGAAGGCTGCTGTATAAGCGCCGCGCTCGTCCTGGCAGGGGACAATGTGGCAGTAGGGCTGGACGTGCTGGAGCCTCTTACTCTGTCGCCAGGGGCGTGCCTGGATGTGTCGGCGGGCTCTGATCGAAAGGGAAAATCCATCTGGCTGGTACGATGCTGTGGCGTTGACGACAACTACAAGCAGACGGCAGCAGCGGGCGGCACCTTCTGCGGCAAACCGCTGTTGGAGTGGATGCGGGTCGTCGGTGTAAGCGCATCCGACCTCTGGACGCCGGAGTTGCCGGAACGAGACCACACACTGTGGAACGCGCGAGTATGCCCCGCGGAGGCCGAGCACCTGGCCTATCGCCGTTGGTTGTGGATGTTCGACGTTGAGCGCGCGACGCCGGAGCAGAAGCGCAGCTTTCTGGCGGCGGACCGCTATAGTTCGTCGCAAATAGCGTTGTTGCTCAGTCAATCTGCGTTCCACAAGCGGCGTTCGATGCTGTGGTCGACTGCAAGTTCGACAGTTCAAGCCGAGACCAGGCAGCGTCAAGAATGTGGAACGATCTGACGGGCACAAGTGGGCAGCAACAGGAGGGTGATTCATGCTGAAACACGGAATCCTTAATCCCGCCATCAATTCACTACTGAGCCGGATTCGGCACACAAACACGCTGGTGATCGCGGACCGAGGATTCCCGTACTGGCCCCAAATCGAGACCATCGACATCTCTTTGGTGGACGACATTCCTCGGGTGCTGGATGTTCTTAAAGCCGTGCAAACGAATTTCACGATTGGAAAGATCGTAATGGCGGAAGAATTTCGGCAAGTAAACAGCTCAAAAACGCTGCGCAGCTTTGAACGGTGCATTGGGAATGTTGAGACCATCTTCGAGCCGCACGTGCGGTTCAAGGAACGTGTGCCGCAGGCGATCGGACTGATCCGCACGGGCGACACGATACAGTACGCCAACATGATTGTGGAGTCGGCCTAATACCCGGAAAGACTCATGCCATGAATGAAGTCAATAATACGCAAGCCATGAATGAGATTCCTTATCGAATGGCACTGGCTGGCGGATGAGATTCCTTATCGAATGGCACTGGCTGGCGGCTGGATTGATCAGCCATTCATGTCCAAGCTCAATCCCCAGCCGCCCGGTTCGATGGTCGTGGTCGGGCTGGAGCCTTCCTTCCCTTTTATGGATCGGGCGGGGATGGCCACCAGTACGCGAGCTGCCGCTGCCAGGCTATGGAACGGCACGTTGCCGGATGGAGACCCGATGCAGCTGATTCGGGAGCTGTACGAGGCCGAGAACCAGGGAGTGGCGCAACCATCGGGTTCGCAGGACATGGCTGGACTCATCTTGCCCGGCGTCAACCGGCTCGACTACGACTATGACCATCGTGGAGGACTCTTTCCGGTCCATGTCGAATCCTGCCACGATGAGGAGGTGATGATCTGGCTGGAGGACGTTTTGCACGTCCTACCCGTTGCTCCTCGTCCGGACGGCTACAACCCCCTCGGGGAGCAGCATTTGAGCGCCGAATGGGTCCGTCGGCTGGGCGAATCCGGAAAAGTGTGCTTCCATGCGATTGTCACCAAGAATTTACGGGAACTGGGGGAGTCGATGAATGAATGCATGAGGTGCTGGGAAGCGCTCCTGCCCCATACCGTCCGACATCCGGCCATCAAGCTGGACCTGCTCAGCTTGCTGGCTTCTTACCAGTCCCGTTATGCCGGGGCAATGTACTCAGGGTCCGGTGGCGGCTATCTCTATGTTGCTTCCGAAGACAAGGTGCCCGGCTCGATCCAGGTGAAGATCCGTCTCGCGCAGAAGGATCGACGGCTAACCTCAACTCTGAAACGGTGATATAGATCCCATCGTGTCCGCGCGGAATAATTCTCCGCGTTTCAGTGCGCCGTGAAAAGGCACCGGCCCATTACGGGATGAAAGGCCCGCCCGGGAACTGGATCGCTCCACCCGGCATGCAGACATAGGGGGCCGGACGCAACACGGGAAACCGCGCCTCTTTTCCGAGAGCCGGATGCGGTAACTTCCCCTGTCCGGCCGCATCGCGACTTAATGGGGGACCTGCCATCGCTGTCTCTGTTGTCGGCGCGGAATGTGCTTGACAAGTCCTCTTTCAGGTGTAATAAAGTACGGCACCCCTGGAAAAGCAACGATAAAGTGAGCGATTACGTAACTTCTTTTTTGGCGGGCATCGCACACTGGGGGCTTTCGAGACGCGGGCCATTTGACTTGAAGGACAAGAGACCAACGATCGCAAAACAGAGTATTGGCACGATGAACCCGCGCGCGAACGGTCAGTCGATTTAGGTAAGGAAGATAGGACCACCCCAATCAAGGAGGGTTTATGCAGGTTGATCGATGCAAGGGTTTGCTTGCGGGACTGGCCATCTGTCTGGCGTCGCTGGCAGCCACCACGCTGTTTGCACAAGAAAAGCCCACGGCACATCAACAAGCCGTGAGCAAGTACTTGATTCGTCCGGAGAATGAACCTACGCTAACCACCACAGACCTGGTCAACGAACTTCGAAAAAAGGTTCAGTACGTCTTTGTGTTCTACCAGGAGAATCGTTCCTTCGACTCCGTCCTCGGCACTTTTCCCAACGCTGAAGGGCTCTTCACCAACCCTCCTGCACAAACTCCCGGTTTCGTGCAGCAACTCATAAACACCGACGGCACCACAACCACCATCCGGCCGTTTCGTATGGGGCCAAAGGAGTTCGCGGCAGACACCGACGATGTCGGTCACGACCATGGGGCGCTCATCAATAAGATGGACATCCAAGGTACTCCGCCCAAGCCCTTAATGGACATGTATGCACTCACCGAGGAAAACAACAACACTTCAGGCGCTTTCCCCAATCTGGCGGCAAAGCAGGCTGGGGAATTGACAATGGCGTACATGGACTGCGACACGCTCCCATTTCTTTGGAGGTACGCTGACAGGTTTGTGCTATTCGACCACATATTCCAACTGATGATCGGCCCCTCAACGCCTGGAAATCTTTCTATTATTGGGGCCCAGACCGGCGTAACCCAGTGGGCTCTGCATCCGGACGAGGCAGGCAATGTGCCGGTGCTGGGTGACCCCAATCCCTTCTGGGGATCCTCTTTGGACCCTACACCACTGGCCGAACAGATGCCCTACAACCCAGGCGATCTACCCGACAACTCTCCCAGTATTAATCTCAGTTATGCCACGCTCCCGCTCAGCTTATTAGGAAAAGATGCCAAGAAGGCGCTCAAGGCGGACCGTGACCCGGTGGGCGACTTGGACGACGTGCAGAACGACATCGAGTTTCTTGCTGCACATGGCAAAGACAGAGTGGCGTTTGGCTGGTATCAGGAGGGCTTCGACAAGGAACCCACCGATTCGAGTACCTCGGGTCCCGAGGGAACGCACAGTTCCTACTCTACTCACCACGACGCCCCGCAGTATTTCGGTTACCTCTCAAACAACCTCACCCTGCGAAACGATTATTTCCATGGTTTGCAGGACTTCTGGGATGCGCTCGATAAGAAAACCCTCCCGAGTCAAGGCGGCGTCTTTTTCATCAAGGGGGGGACTGGGCCCAATAACCTTAACTTGACACCGGCCGATCCGGCTTCGGCAGTGCAATCGAATTTCGGGGGCGATGATGAGCATCCCGGCTATTCGGACGCTCAGATCAGCGAAGCCACGGTGGCCGAAGGCATCAACAAGATCGCCAAGAGCCCGTACTGGGCCCGGAGTGCGATCATTATCACCTATGACGATTCCGAGGGCGATTATGACCATGTTATTCCTCCGCTTCTCGTCACGGGTCCGGACGGCTCGTGGATCAGTGACGGGCCCCGCGTTCCGCTGGTTCTCATTTCACCCTACGCCCGCACCCAATACGTGGCCAAGGCTCACGGAAACCACGCTTCGGTATTGAAATTCGTTGAGACGGTGTTCGATCTGCCGCCGCTGGCGACCTTACCCGATGAGAAGGCTGCGCGCCAGGAAGGGAAACTTGAGTTCGGGCAGACGCAGTTGGGTCCGCAGGACGCAATTACCCCTCATGTGACTGATCTCCTTGATGCTTTCAGCCCTTCGCGCCTGACCGGCAAAGCCTTACCATTGCCACCGCAATACGTGGAAATTTCGGAATCGCTGATCAAGACCTTGCCCCAAACCACGGGATACGGCTGTGCAGACCTGGGAATCACCACAACAGATCGGGCAAAAGGTATCGTTAATCCGATCCCCCCAGATTTCAATCCGCGTCCTTTTACAACTCCTACGCCGCCGGATTTTATATTCTCGGCGACGCCGAGTTCGCATACGGTAAACGCCGGCGCGAACACCACATACACAGCCAACGTTGCCCCGTTTAACGGATTCACGGGAACCGTGTCTCTGGTCGTGAGTGGCTTGCCCACGGGCGCTACGGCCAGCTTCAACCCCGCCTCGATCAGCGGCGGTTCGGGATCCTCGATCTTGATCGTTTCGACCACCGCTTCGACTCCGTTGGCAACCTCTACGCTGACCATCACAGGCACCAGCGGCAGCTTAATCCACACAGCCACTGTCACGCTGGTTGTGCAATCAGCGAAAACGGCGGACTTTACGTTATCGGCAACGCCGGGTTCGCAGACGGTGTCTCCTGGCGGGAACACCGCCTACACGGCCAGCGTTTCACCGCTTAACGGATTCACGGCAGCGGTGTCTCTGGGGGTGAGTGGCTTGCCCACGGGCGCCACGGCCAGCTTCAGTCCCACCTCGATCAGTGGCGGCTCGGGATCCTCGACCTTGACCGTTTCGACCACCACTTCGACTCGGGCGGGGACCTTTACGCTTGTCATCACTGGCAGCAGTGGCAGCGTGAGTCACGCGGCCACGGTCAGCCTGGTTGTGCCGTTGCCGGCCGGTAGCGTGCAGACGGTTCAACACAACAGCGGATTCAACGGAAATGCCGCCTCAGTTGCAGTTGCGTTTACCAGCAACGTGACCTCCGGAGACCTGGTATTGGTGGCCGAGAGCACATACGCCGGACAGACGCTGCAAGCTCCAACGGACTCGCAAGGCAATACCTTCACTCAGCTGGTGACGGCGAACAGTGCGGGAAACTCGGTCGCCGGCATATACGTTGGCACGGCCAACAGCACCGGGGCCGATACCGTGACCTGCAACATAAACAGTGCGAACAACATTCACTGCCACATTTACGAACTCAGTGGCGCGACGGCCCTAGTAGACGCCCAGGGAACTTCTGTGCAGACCGGCACGGCACTGTCCGTGTCCACTGCCACCGCAACCACCAGTGCCAACGATTACATCTTCGCTTACTTCAGCGGCGACAACTCGAAGGCAAGCTTTACGGCGGGGTCGGGCTTTGCAGATACTGAAACCACGGATGACCCCAGCAATGACTGCGCCTTCTCTGAGGACGAACTCGTAACCACGATGGCAATTCAGACGGCGACGGCGACGGCAAGTACTTCGGATACGTTTGTCGAGCTGATTGTGGCTCTGAAGCCGAAGCCGAGCACAGCCGCGCAGGCGGTTCAACACAACAGCGGATTCGGATATGGCACCTCGGTTCCGATTGCGTTTGCCAACAACGTGACCTCCGGAAACCTGGTACTGGTGGCCGAGAGCGCATATTACACTCACCCACTTGCGGCTCCGACGGACTCGCAAGGTAACACCTTCACTCAGCTGGTAACGGCGAACAGTACGGGAAACGCGGCGGCCGCTATATACGTTGCCGTGGCCGCCAGCTCCGGGGCCGATACCGTAAACTGCAACATAGGCACTGCGGGCAACATGCACTGCCACATTTACGAAGTCAGTGGCGCGACCGCAGTAGTGGACACCACGGGAACTGTAGTGCAGACCGGCACGGCTCTCTCCGTATCCACTTCCGCGGCAACCACCAATGCCAACGATTACATCTTCGCTTACTTCAGCGGCGCGAACTCGGAGGCAACCTTTACCGCGGGGTCGGGCTTTGCAGATACCGAAACCACGGACTCTCCCAGCGATGACTGCGGCTTCTCTGAGGATGAGCTAGCAAACACAGCGGCAATTCAGACGGCGACGGCGACGGCAAGTACTTCGGACACATTCGTCAATCTGATTGTGGCGCTGAAATGAAAGGCTAATGCCTGCGATGTCTTCGCCTCACTTTGGCGACGATATCGCGGTGTCAATCTGGGTGGCGGGGCCGGGCCGGAGATACCGGGCAGTCGGTGTCTTCCAGGCCAGACTCCGCCTTTTCTGCGGATAATGTAGTAACCACGACGGGCATCTAGGCGGCGACGACAAATTGTATCTCGGCGATCTATGCGCAGGCCACTCAGCAAAGAGTGTTTGCGCCACTTGTTCAGCTCAAGCTAGTATAAAATTGCGTATTTTTCTGCTTGCCATTGCGTTGCTGGAGGAGTCCAGATGAGAAGAGAATCTGTCATTCGACCAAGCGGAAGAATCCGTCCCTTGGCCAATCGCCTGGCGGTGTGCAGCATTTTGGTCGTGTTGGCGAGCGGCGTATTCGTGACTGCCCAGAATGTCGTATTGACGGGCTCGCTCGGCGGCCGGGTCACGGACCAGAGCGGAGCGGTGGTGCCGGGCGCGTCAGTTGTGGTGCGGAACCTCGCGACCGGAGTGCAGGAATCTGCCGAGACCAATCATGCCGGACTCTACCGGTTTCCCGTGGTCATGCCGGGCACTTATTCCATCACTGCAAGTCTCCAAGGGTTTCGCGATATCCAGGTCCTGGTGCGAGTGCTGGTCGGAAGCACCACTTCACAGGACATCAAGCTGCTGGTGGGAACCGGCGCGAACATCGTTAAAGTAAGCGGCACGACGGCGCTGCTGCGGCCGGAGGAATCCTCCGCCAGCACAGCGCTGGATCGGTCGTTGATTGAGGAGTTGCCTCTCAACGGACGAAAATACACGGACTTTGCTGCTCTCACGCCGAATACCAGCTACGACGGCGACACGGGTCTTGTGAGCATAGCCGGGCAACAGGGCGGAGAAGACTCCGGATACGCCAATGGAAATGGCTCCAATGCCTTCACGGTGGACGGATCCAACGCCACCAGCAACTACTTTGCCGACATTATCGGCCGTTACCGCATCCCGTACCTGTACGGCGAGGACGCGATCCAGGAGTTTCAAGTTGCGGTTAGCCCCTACTCGGCAATCTATGGAGGTGGAGCGGGCTTCGTAAATGCGGTGACCCAATCTGGCAGCAACGTGTTCCACGGCAGCGCGTTCTATTACAACCGGAACTCCGCGACTGCAGCCAACGACGCCCTCGACAAGGCTGCCGGCTTTCCCAGGCCCGAAGATGACTTGCAGCAATTCGGCGCCGGGATGGGTGGGCCGATCCTGCGAAACCGTTTATGGTTCTTCGCCGATTACGAACAGCAACTGCGGAACAATCCGATTTCCGTCATCAACTCGGCATTGGCAACAACGCCGGCGAACTTATCTTCTTTCTTGCTGGCCAATTTTGGGATTCCGACCGGGACGACGCTACCTCCGCCGAACGGGCCCTACCCGATGCCCGGCAGCGACCGCACGCCTGATCCCACCAATCCTGTGTACCTGCAGCAAGTGTCGAACACTCTGAGCGCGCTGAACTCGAATCTCGGAACCAAAGCAAGAAAGCGCAACGACCTGGTGTTCACGCCTCGGCTGGACTATCAGCCCAGTTCTCGCGATGGCCTGTTCCTCAGCTTCAACGTGAACCGGTTCAACTCGCCCGGAGGCGTCATCACCGACCCTACCGTAGGGAACTATGGGACGCAGACGCTGGCTAACGCCTACGTCCGTACCTTCCAGGCCAGCCTGGGATGGACGCACACCTTCTCCTCCAATCTGCTGAACGAATTCCACGCAGGCAGTTCGGACGACAACCAGATCTCCACGCCCACCGGCATGGCTCCAAACACGCCCACAATAATTCTGGACAGTCCGGCCCCTTTCATTCTAGGCAACGCTCCTTTCTCTGTGGGGAGGGTTTTCGAAAGACAGTGGTCTCTGGCCGACCGGGTCGACTACGTAATTGGCAAACACACGTTGCAATTCGGTTTCGATATGAACCGTGCTTGGGATTCGGACAACAATGATGGCGGGGCGGACCCGAACGAGGCCGTCGAGTTTGGGTCATTCCTCGGCAGCTATGAATTTTCCAATCTGGAGGCTCTTGCTCTCGGCGAATACAACGTCTTCAGTCAGTCTTCGGGAAATCCGACTTTTTCTTTTGCTGTGCCGTACTACGGGTTCTACGCGCAGGACACGTTTCGGGCTTTGCCGCACTTGACGCTGGAAATGGGCTTGCGTGAAGATTTCCAGGTTTATCCGCAGCCGGCGGAAAATCCGGCCTTCCCTCTCACCGGGCAGTATCCCAACCAGTTTCGCCGCCTTGCGCCGCGCGTGGGATTTGCCTGGCAACCTGCAGCCAAGACCGTAGTGCGCGGAGGATTCGGACAGTTCTACACCAACATGAACGGCCTGAACTACCGCAACGCAGTGGTTTCCAACGGTCTGGCTTCACAGCAGTCTTCGGTAAGTGCCAGTTACACCTCAGGTCCGCCGAACCAGCAGCTGCCAACGTTTCCCAACATCCTCTCCGGTAACTCCCCCCTGTTCGGGGCTTCCCCGGACATTTCCCTGGTTTCTCCGCAGTTTAGGGCACCGTATATTTTGCAGGCGAGCTTGCAGATTGAGCGCGAGATTTTCGAGAACACAACTCTAAGTATCGGTACCACGTGGAATCACGGCGTTCATCTGCTTTCCGGCAGCGCCTATGACTTGAACCTAAATCCCTTGCAAGGCACGACGACGTATGTGGTGTGTCCTCCCAGCGCAACCGCAGCGCCCTGCACTGGACGGACGATGATCCTGCCGAACATGGACAACGGTCTGCTCACCGAAGGCCGCATCAACCCCAACTTCGACGAGATCAACGAACTGATCAGCCCCGGGCAAAACTATTACAACTCTTTCTTCGTGCAATTGCAGCGCCGCATGTCGCGAGGCCTTGCTTTGCAATTGTCTTACACCTTCGCCAAGAGCATCATGCTGGATGGGATGGACTTCAACAATCAGTTCGACTTCAGCAATACCCACGCCCCATCGCTGCTCGACCAGCGGCATCGCATCGCTTTTGCGGGCGTTTATCGGCCGGAGATGGAAAGACTGACGAGTTCGGAAACTGGGCGCGCGATCCTCTCGGGCTGGAGGCTGAGCAGTGTCCTGGAGTTCTCTTCCGGGCGTCCCTACGCGGGTTTGCTGAGTCCCGCGTGCACCAGTTCGACCCTGTCTTTCAGCAATTGCGACGGCGCCAATGGAAACCTGAACGACAGCGCCTTTAACCAGGACACCGCGAACACCGCGGCCGGCATCAATGGCGGTGGCCCCACGCCGGGAATCGGCCTGAATTCTTTCTACGGCCCATGGCTGGAGAGGATCGACGTCGGACTAGCCCGCAGTTTTTCGATCCAAGAAGGCAAGGAACTGCAGTTTCAAGTGCAAGCGTTTAATTTATTCAACCATGCCAACTACTACGTGCAGAATGGCGACGGGATCAACCAGTTGCAATACAACCCCATCGGCACCAACTGCGGTGATGGCGCAACGCCGAACCAGCTCTGCTATCTGGTACCCAACTCGGGCCCGGGCAATTTCGGAGCGCTGCAGGAAATTAGCCCAAACGGACTTCCTCGCGTGTTGCAGTTTTCAATACGATTTACGTTCTAACTAGCTGCCGCAGCGATGGACCTTGATGCCCAACTCACACATCATGGCCGCTTTGGCGGCCAGCGCTTTATCGGCAGCTTTCGCCGAGGGCGCGTAGCCCACATTCACGTGGTTGGCGTGATGCCGCGCCATGAACTGGTCGCGCGTGATTCCGTGCAAAACCGTGTGCATGATCGGCCACTGTTCGGTGGTCGCCTTCCACCGGCGCATTGTTTCCCCGATGGGTAGCTCGATAGCGGTGGCGCGTCCGATGTCAGCGTGCAGCCGGCCGCCCTCCACGAACACCCGGCTCCAAACCACCGCGCCCGGTTTGCAGATGCCTTTGAACGTGCCGCCGCCCAGACGGAAATACATTGCGGGTTGACGAACGCTGATCGCTTTGGCGTAGCCGCCCTGGATGTGCGAAGCCGGAACGGCGCCGGAGATCTGAAATACCCAAACAAAGTCATCCACGCCGTCGCCTTTGTAATGTTCACCCCAACGCACGTCATGCAGCGTGGTGGCGGGATCGAATCCCATGGCGTTCCACACCCGATTCGTGATGAGCGCATCGAGGCCGGCGCATTCGTCCACTTCATTGAAGTGCGGGAGCGGCTGTCCCTGATACAGTTCGCGCCCCGCGCCGTTTGCGGTGACCGGCGGGCGCTCAGCATTGTTGAGCAGCGCTTCCACCAGATCCGACGCCGGAGCCATATCCTTCAGTCCCTGCTGGTACTGGATGCCGATCAGATCACATCCGAACTCGGCCGCGATCCGTATGGCCGCGATGTACATCTTGCACTGCTCGAGAATCTGGGCGTCGGTTAAGTCGTTGTCCGGATCGGGCCCGGTGACAAACGTTACCCCGCGCTGATCCAGCCACTTGCGGACCGCTTGCGCTTCGTTGTCGGTGACCAGTCTCATGGCCGCAACCAGGGCCGACTGGCTGAGCCGTTCCTTGTAGACTCCGCACGGATTCAGCAATTCATCTTCAATGATGGCGTTGTACATGCCCATGCAGCCCTCGTCGAACACACCCATGACGGCCTTGCGATGTCGCAACTGGTGGGCCAGCGCCTGTCCCAGCTTGCGCTCGGCTGCCGGCGCCTTGGCAATATCGAAGTCGCGCACGTGGCTGGCATCGTGGGTGATCTTTCCTTGCTTCAGCCATTGCCGGAGTTTGCTTTTGAAAAAGTCATCGTCGAAATCCTTGCTCCAGATCGTGCTGAACTTGACCCCGGCTTTGTAAAGGCAGCCGTTGAGGTTGAGCATGCCGACCAGCCCCGGCCATTCGCCTGACCAGTTGGCCATGGTGAGAATCGGACCGCGATGACTGCGCATGCCGGCCAGCACGTTGGCGCTGTATTGCCACACGGATTCGGCGACCACCAGAGGCGCGTCGGGATGGATGTTCATGAATACATCCATGCCCATGCGCTGGTTCCAGATGAAACCGTGGCCGACGTCTTCGCGGCAGGGATGCGCGCGGCGCAGGGTGATGCCCTCGGCTTTGAACGCGGCCGCGATCTTCTTTTCAGCTTCCGCTTGTGCCGGCCAGCAAACTTTGTTGGCCGACTGCCGCAGGTCACCGCTGGCGATCAGCAGCACTTCGTTGCGCTTGACCCGCGCGGGAGATGCAACTTTTGGGATCGAATACGATGACATATAGAAGTGCCTCCATTTTTCGTAATAATTCCGTGCTCACTGCAAGTCGTTCATATTCGCAAGCCAAGATCGTCGGGAACAGCTATGCCGCTTCGAGGTTACAACAGAAGCGGTCGTAGGGGTGATCGATCCCTGTCCAGACAGCACGATCATATACGATAAAGTGAACGGCGACTATTTCTGTTCATGCCCGGGGTGAAGTGGGATAATAGCCCTGCCTATGATCGCAACCATGAAAGACATCGCCCAGTCGCTGGGCGTCTCCGTCGTAACCGTGTCGAAGGTTCTACGCAACCACTCCGACATCAGCGCCGCGACCCGTAAGCGAGTCCTGCAACGGATAAAAGAGCTCAACTATCACCCTAATCCTGCCGCGCGAGCGCTGGTCACGGGCCGCACGAACTTGATTGGTCTCGTGGTGCCTGATTTGCTGCATCCCTTCTTTGCGAAAGTCGCCAAGGCTATTTCGGCCCGGCTGCGGTCGCAAGAATATAGTCTGATCATCGCATCTTCTGAGGACGATCCCCACCTGGAAAAACGCGAGATCGAGCAGATCCTTGCGCGCAGGGTCGATGCCCTGATTGTGGCTTCGACTCAACCCAATGGGGAGAACGTAAGCAGAATCGAACAGAGTCAGGTGCCCTATGTCCTTCTGGACCGGAAGATGCCGGGGTTTTCGGCCAGCTCCGTCGGGAACGACGATGTCATGGCAGGATCTTTAGCTACAGGTCATCTGGTCGAGGTTGGTTGCAAAACCATCGCCTACCTGGGCGGATCCGCGGTCAGCACGGCGGTAGATCGTCAAGCAGGGTACTTGGCGACTCTAGCCAAGCATGGGTTAAGCCTGCCCTCCCAGTATGTCGTCGCCCACGAAAGCACTGACGACTCTGGTGAAGCCTCCGGCTACAAAGGAATGAAGCATCTGTTATCACTGCATCCGATGCCGGATGGTGTTTTCTGTTACAACGATACGATCGCCATGGGGGCGATGCGGGCGATATTCGATGCCGGCCTTCGGATTCCCCAGGACGTAGCGATTGTCGGCTGCGGAAACTTCGATTATGACGATCTGCTACGCATACCGCTCACCAGCATCGATCAGGACAGCGAGGGACTGGGATTAAATGCAGCGAAACTCGCCATTGGCCTTACCAAGCGAAAGCCGAATGCCCCGCAGCGAAACATGCTGATGCCGGTGAAGCTCGTGGTTCGTGCCTCTACTAAACGCGGAGGACCCGCCTGATCCCGTCGCGGAGGACTATGTGACACGGCATGCCAGAATATCGGTGGTGATTAGCTACCTCGCTATGGCCTTGCTTTTCAGTCCGCATGGCGTTGGTCAATCAAACGTTTCCCACGCGGCTGAGGTCAAGGGATACTTGGAGCAAGGGCAAACGGCGCTAAAGGACAACCGTCCGGAGGAGGCGGCGCAAGCGTATCGTGCCGTTCTAAAGATCGACCCGGTCAACGTGGAAGCCCGCGCCAACCTCGGGATCGTGGCGATGGTGCAGGGAAACTGGGGCGAGGCGGCCGAGGAACTGCAGAGAGCGCTCAAACTGCGTCCCTCCCATAGGAAAGTCCAGGCGCTGCTGGGGCTTTGCGAAGTGCACTTGGGACGTCTCGAGGATGCGGTCAAGCTGCTCTCCAGCTCCTTCCCGCATTTAGAGGATCCGAAACTGCGCCGGGAGGTAGGACTGCAGCTGTTGGAGATCTGGCACCAGGGCGGTGAGTTGGAAAAGGCGAACGCAGTTCTCGGCCAACTGCAACAGTTCTACCCCACCGATGCCACCGTGTTGTATGCCGCCTATCGCGTGCACACCGACCTGGCTTTCCAAGCTGTCGAATCGCTCGCTCTCACCGCTCCAGACTCCGCGCAGCTTCATAGGGCCCTGGCCGAACACATGGTGAATGCAGGGCATGCCCAGGACGCAATCGGCGAATACCGGAAGGCTCTCGCCAGCAGCCCAGGCGTGCCCGGACTGCACTATGAGTTCGGCGAAGCCATTCTTGCGGACTCCCATCTGGAAGCCAGCCTGGCAGAGGCGCAAAAGGAGTTTGCCGCCGCCCTGCTCTTGAATCCGACCGACGCACGCTCCGAATGTAAGTTGGGGGAAATTGAGCTCTGGCGATCCAGTTCGGCGACGGCGTTCGACCACTATGAGCGGGCGCTCAAGCTGAATCCGGAACAGGCATGCGCGAAACTCGGCTTAGCGGGACTGCTGATAGAAGAAGGCAAGACGCAGCAAGCCTTGGAGTACCTGCAATCTGCTGCGGGTGCCGATCCGTATAACGCCCAAGTTCACCACCGGCTCGCCGTCCTGTATCGCGGCATGGGACGGAACCAAGAGGCGGACCGAGAATTGTCGGCCTTTCAAGAGTTGGAGAAAGTCCAGAGCCAACTGCAAAAGGCGCTGCATCCGGAGCAGCCCTCAAACTGACAGGTCGGAACATCATCAACAACCCACTGGTTGGCCGCCAAGTTCGGACGAAGGCAACTCAGCTTTTGTCGAACTTCGCTCCCGTCGGCAGCCCCCCTTTTTTGGGTTGACAACGGTTTCCGGCGTGTGATAAACCTCCTGGAATAAACGGTAAAGGAATCGCTTAAGTTGACACTCCCGTGCCGTTTCAAAAGCTCTCATTTTAAGGCAAGAGCGCAAACATCGCGGCGCCCTTGGACGAAAGGACATTCCCATGCCGACTCCCACCGGCAAGCAATTAAACAAAGTGATAAACGGGGTGTTGGTGGCGTTTCTGTTGACGCTGCCGTTGCCCTCACTGTTTGCCCAGAACCGAAACACGGGTGAGATCCGCGGAACGATCACTGACTCGAGCGGGGCCCGGGTCGCTGAGGTGCATGTTGTCGTCACGAGCACACAGACTGGAATCGCTACCAAAGTTGTGGCTGATGCCACCGGCACCTACGATGTGCTTCTGTTGCCGCCCGGCGAATACACGGTCGAGTTTTCCAAGGAAGGCTATAAGAAGTTTGTTCGCCAGGGCATTACGCTGCACGTCGAAATCGTTACGCTCGACGCCATGCTGGTCGTCGGCGCGACCAACGAAACAGTTACCGTGACCGCGGATGTTCCTTTGGTCCAGACCGAGACCTCGGATCGGAGTGTCGTGTTTAGCGGTGAGACGATCAACGATTTGCCCAACATTGGTCGGGCATGGTGGGACATTACCGGCCAACTTCCTGGCGTGAACCCAGGCGGTAACTCGACCGGTGCCGGGCAAGATGCGTCCGGCGCGGGGTTTGGTGTGAACGGAAACCCTGGCTATATGGAGAACTTCCTGACCGATGGCGGGGTAACTACCTTACCCGTGAGCCAGAATCCAGGGAACATGGTGCCGCTAGACGACATTTCCGAAGTTGACATGAGCACGAGCAATTTCGGCGCCGAGTACGGAGGTGGCGTGGCCGCTCTTAACGTGATCACCAAGAGCGGCGGAAACAAGTTCCACGGTTCCTTGTACGACTTCGAGCAGAATAATGCCCTGGGCGAAGCGCGCAATTACTTCGCGTCTTCCCCGTTGCCTCTGCGCTGGCATATGTTCGGCGGTACCATCGGGGGGCCGATCCGGCACAACAAGGCCTTTTTCTTCTTTAGCCTGCAGGATAATCCCACCATCACCTATTCGCCGGGTTTCTATACCTTCCCAACGCCAGCCATGCAGCAGGGTGACTTTTCGGCCTTCGAGGGCGCGCAGGAAACCGACACGAACGGCAACCTCATTTACAATCCTTGCAACAACTACGGTCCACTATTTGCAGGTCAAATCTACCAGTTCAACACCGTGCAGACGCTTACCTACCAGCAGCCCGGCGGTGGACCCAGCGATTACAACGGGCAGGAGGTGACTTGCCGCACGCCCTACGCGGGCAACAAAATCACGGATACCCTCAATCCGTTGGCGCTTAAGCTCCAGGCATTTTTCCCTTCTGTCCCCGACTCGGCCGGAATACCGTCCAATAACTACTATTTCAACGCGGTGAATAGCAACGCCTCGATTTCCTACAATTTCAAGATTGACTACGACGTGTCAGCGTCGAACCGCGTGTCGGGCTCGGCCATGTTTAACCCGGGCCACAGCAGTAGTCCGGGCCCTGCCTGTCCGATCTCGGCGGGTGGCGGAGGCTGCTCCAAGACAACTGGCAAGGGGAGCCAGGCGCAGATTACCGACGTCTGGACGATGAGCTCCAAGCTGGTGAATGAGGCGCGGGTGTCTTTCGTTCGACAATACGGACTCTGGTACTCGCCGGACGTGGGGGCAGGGTTTCCGGCGAAGCTCGGAATCCCGCTCTTTGACGGGCAATCCGATGTGTTTCCCAACATCAGTATCGATGGAACAGCCGGGACCAGTCTCGGAACTAGTCTTTCGGCGAAACTCGGGTTCGACTTTTACATGGCCTCCGATACGGTGACCTGGTCCAGGGGCAAGCACATCCTGAAATTCGGGGGCGAGTTCGACCGGTGGCAAGACACCCAGTCATGGGCTAACCTCGATGCCGGCAACTACGACTTCAGCGGCAACTACACGACAAACCCCATGGACCCGAGTCCACAGAGCGTCGGCTATGCAGATTTCCTGTTGGGGCTGACCGACAATTGGGGCGTAACCGTAACGCCGGAGGTTGGGGGCAGGGCGTGGAACCTGCAAGGCTTTGCCAACGACGATTACAAAATTACCCCGCACCTGACCTTGAATCTGGGCGTGCGATACCTACTGCAGACCGGATGGTCGGAAGTCAAGAATCAGTGGGCGAATTTCACTCCCAACTTGTACAACTCGGGAATCAATCCCACCGATCCCAGTGGAGCGAGTAATTTCCCTCCTGGTTATGGCGCAAACTGCTATGGCGGCGTGAACTTCAACGGATACCACTGTCCGACAGCCCAGATTGCGACCGTGAAAGACATCTTTCAGCCACGCTTTGGGTTTGCCTGGTCGCCAAAGGAAAAATGGTCGGTTCGCGGCGGATACGGGATGTTTTCGGAGATGTGGGGAGGAAACAACTATTTCAATACCTTTCCCGCGGGTTTCCAGATCAATGGTTCGATTATCACGGACAACAATATACTGAACCTTCCCACGTTCCCACTCAACAATGGCCCTACCTTCACTCTAGCGTCCCCAAGCATTCCGCAAGGGGCGATTCTGTACCCAGGCCCTGCTGCACGGCAGCCGTGGTCATTGAACGGGCAGGGCACCTCCTGGATGCAATATCACGCGAAGGCAGCCTATGTGCAGCAGTTTTCTCTCGACATCCAGCACCAGATCGGGCGTGTAGGCCTGGATGCGGCTTATGTGGGCAGCAAAGGAGAGCATCTGCTCTTTAGCCGGCAGATCGATGAAACTCCAGCAGCATTTCTGGGACAAGGCCTTGCCGGTCTGCCTTATCCCCAGTACCCGGGAGGGGGGATCCCCGCCAATATCTACGATGGTATCTCCAACTATAACTCTCTGCAGCTCAGTGCGCGAACCATGGTTTCGCATGGCTTGAGTTTCCGGGTCAATTACACATTCTCGAAGGCTTTGGACGAGTTCACTTCGCCGGGTTCCTGCTGTACATCAGATAGCGGCGCCTGGCAAAACGCCTACAATCCGCGTTCCATGTACGCCGTCGCCAGTTACGACGTTCCGCAGTTGTGGAGCGGGTCAGCAGTGTACGACCTGCCGTTCGGAACCGGGAAACAACTGCTTAATCGTAGCGGTCTCCTGAACACATTGGTAGGCGGATGGCAGGTCTCCAGCGTCTTCCAGGTTCACTCGGGTCTCCCTTTCACTCCGCTTATGGCCTATAACCTGAGTGGAGCTATCAACGGCAGCTCCTGGTGGCCAAACCGTGTGTGCAACGGCACACTCTCCCATCCGGTGGTTACCACCAACAGTCCGACGGCAACGGGGTGGTTCGATACGACGTGCTTCCAGGCGCCAGCTGAGTACACTTATGGCGACTCGAGGCGGGACGTCATCCGGGGTCCCGATTGGAGAACTGTAAACATGTCGCTGGCCAAGCATTTCGCGCTAAAGAAGCTGGGCGAGGGCGGCCAGTTGGAGATGAGAGTGGATGTCTACGACATCGCGAATCATCCCAACTTCGGGCAGCCCAACGCAAGCATCGGTAGCGGTTCGGAAGGAAGCATCACGTCTGCCAACACTAACCGGAACCTGCAGGTGGGAGCTAAGCTCAGCTTCTAGGCCTGGCCGCTCGTGGTGCAAGTGCGATTTGTATCAGGGTATGCCGTTAGGCATACCCTGAGTGCCGTGTTAGGAACGCGCCTTTGGGCGCTGCTTCTGGGCGCTGACGTTTCACCACGGGCTGCTAGTCCTCTCTCGGAGGGTTGCGGGGCACTCATTGTGTCTCAAAGGAGAATCGCATGTTCGGGTCATACGTGTCGACGCGCCGGCGATCCGCAGTTGTTGGTCTCGTATCTCTCGTTGCTTTCGTATTGATCCACTGCAGTCAGACTCAAGGTCAAACCTTGGTCATCCAGAATCAGAGCAACCAGGTTTACTCGGGCCTCCAAATTCGCACCACTCCCGAGTCGGGTCTCGACTGTATTCAGATCATCGATTCCACCAACATCACGATTGAGAATTCTGAGATCGGTCCCTGCGGCGGCAACGGCATTAACATCTTTACGAACACCGGCTCCGTCCGCCAGATCCATATGTACGACAACTATATTCATCCGGAAACTCACAACAATGCCTGTTGCGACTACAACGATGGGATCTTCATCACGCCGGGCGTATCGGATGTCACCATCCAGGGGAACGTGATCGCCTATGGCGAGTCCAATGTCGTAATCAATGGAAATGATGGGGTTGACAACAACTCAACCATCAACCGTGTGACGGTCACGGGAAATTTTCTTCTCAATCCGCGCGGAGGTGACTCTTCCAGGGGCCAGAATATAGCTGCGTGGTACGCGACCAACGTTCTTGTATTTCAGAATTACGCACTCTCCAGCCGAAAGGGATACAAGTATCCTGAGATTCAGGAGGACTCGATCAACTTCGGGCTCGGAGCGGGTTTTGTTGCCGACCATAATTACGTTACGGGCGGGCATAGCGCGTCGGGATGCGGAATGATCGCCGACGAGGCCGCCAACAACGTTCTGTTTGCGCGCAACTGGCTCGTTAACACCGGCCAATGCGGCATCGGCATCGCCAGTGGCACGAACCAGTTGGTGGACGGCAATCGGATTTTCAACGCACGCCCAATCGCCGGAGGCGGGAACACTGCGATCTACGTGTGGAACCAATACTCCGAGCCGTGCGGCCCGGTGACTGTTTCCCACAACATCGGCGTCTTCCGATTAGAGGATGGCACGTACAATTCGTTTTGGAATGGCGGGGGATGCGACCCGGCGACGGTAACGAACAATAGATGGGACCAAGCCGCCTGGGACATTCTTTATCCGCCTTCAGAGAAGATGCCGCCGCCTCTGATTCCGCCCCAGCCCAGGAACTGCGTCGCGAGGTCGCCGTACTCGACGCAGACTCGTTGGCCAAAATGCCATTAGTCTCGCGTTGTGGTCAACTGGAATGATCCTCGCGCGGAAGCCATCAAGGGAATGCCGCTGCGGTGATCAAGTTGCGATCTTCTAAAATCTCCATCCAGGAAACGAGAACAATGAACCGACTTCGTCCTTATCTATCCGTGGCAATTGTCCTCGCCAGCACTGCCCTACTGATGGGCCAGACCTATCAACCCACATGGGACTCCCTTGACCGGCGCCCGACACCGAAGTGGTTCTCTGACGCCAAGTTCGGCATCTTCATCCATTGGGGTGTTTATTCGGTGCCCTCCTATGCTCCGATCATTCCCGGCCATCTCGCCTATGCGGAGTGGTACTGGCATGCCATAACCGAGGGCAAGAATTCAACCGACCCAGTCGAAACCGGAAGTTGGGCGTACCATCGCAAAATGTTCGGTGCGGACTTTCCTTATCAGAACTTCGCCCCTGAGTTTCACGCAGAACTGTTCGACCCGGATCACTGGGCCGACGTGTTCCAGCGCTCCGGGGCCAAATACGTCGTTCTGACCTCGAAGCATCACGAAGGTTTTGCCCTCTGGCCCAGTCGCGAGGCATCTCTCACCTGGGGGCGACCTTGGAACGCAATGGAGATTGGCCCCAAGCGCGACCTACTCGGCGACCTCACAAATGCCGTGCGGGCCAAAGAGCTCAAGATGGGCTTCTACTACTCGCTGTACGAGTGGTACAACCCGTTGTGGCTTTCGGATAAGCCCAGGTACGTTGCCGAGCACATGTTCCCGCAGTTTAAGGACGTAGTGACCCGCTATAAGCCGGCAATCATTTTTGCCGACGGGGAATGGGAAATGCCGTCCTCCGAGTGGCACAGTCCCGAACTCCTGGCCTGGCTTTTCAACGAGTCCCCGGTGAAAGACGATGTCGTGATCAACGACCGGTGGGGCAAAGACACGCGACACCAGCATGGCGGGTATTGGACCACCGAGTACACGGCCGGCATGAAGGGAATCGATCATCCTTGGGAAGAAAGCCGCGGCATGGCATTCTCGTATGGTTACAACCGGGCTGAGCGTCTGGAGCACTATCACACCGGGCGAGAATTGGTCCTTTTACTCGTCGATATAGTGAGCCGGGGAGGCAACCTGCTGCTCGACATCGGCCCTGCCGCAGACGGGACGATCCCGCCGATCATGGAGCAGCGCCTGCTCGAAGTCGGATCCTGGTTGCAGGTTAACGGCGAAGCCATCTACGGAACCAAACCTTACAGACACTCGCAACAATGGAGTGCCGGTCAGGTTCCGAACTTCGACTACAACCAGGAGTTCAACGCTGCTTACGATCTGACAAAACTCGTCGACAGGCCGGAGGCCGGCAGGGCAACGATCGAAGCCTTCTACACTTCCAAGGGCAGCGATCTCTATGCGATTCTCCCGCGCTGGCCCGGGAAACAGTTCGCGGCCAAGGACGTCGATGGGGCGGGCGTAAAGTCCGTGACCCTCCTCGGATCTTCGCAGCCGTTGCGCTTCCGCCAGGTCGGTAGCTCCGTAACCGTGGACCTGCCGGAGTTGCCCGGCGGCCTTTGGTCGCAACCCGCGTGGGTGTTGAAGTTGAGCCGTTGAACCGAGATTCTTGCCATGGCGCTGTGCTTACTCTTCAGGCAGCGAAAGTTGTGCAGATGAAAATTCCGAAATGGCTGGTGCCGGCGATTCTTGTTCCAACGTTCTGGGGACTCTGGGGCGGCTTAACGGAAATTCCGGAGAAATGGATCTCGCCGCCGTTCCCTCCTACTCTGGGATATGCGGTGTGGTCGCTGACGATGATTCCCTTCGCGGCGATTGCGCTGAAAAAGATTCACTGGAAGCTGGAAACGGGGCGACGCGCCGTCCTGTACGGCTGCGCCGTCGGTTCGTCAGGAGCGTTGGGGCAGCTCATGCTCTTCTGGGTACTGACCCAGGGGCCTGCGTACATCATCTTTCCCATCATCTGTCTTTCGCCAGTGGTCACGATTCTTCTTTCGGCAACTCTTCTGCGGGAAAGAACCTATGCGCTGGCGGCAACCGGCATTGGTCTGTCGATCCCTGCCATCTTTCTCCTCTCGTTGCAAGAACCAGTCAACAGCCCTGTGCATGGTTACGCCTGGCTGGTGTGGACCATTTCTATTTTTGTCATGTGGGGCATTCAGGCCTACTTTATGAAGTCATCCGCCAACTGCATTAGTCCGGAAGGACTGTTCTTCTATATGACTGTTACAGGGATTGCTCTGGCGCCCGTGGCGTTGCTGATGACCAACTTCGCTGCGCCCATCAACTGGAGTCTCTCGGGACCTTTCCTGACGGCAGGGATTCAGGCGTTTAACGCGGCTGGAGCCCTCCTGTTCGTCTATGCCATCCGCTACGGCAAAGCCATCATCGTGGTTCCCATGGTAAATGGCCTGTTTCCACTGGTGACCATCGTCCTTTCTTTGTTGCTCTACCACAGCCTCCCCAGCCGGTATAACCTGGCAGGAATGGTTCTGGCGCTGGTCGCGATCATCCTGATGGCATTCGACGAGGTTCGTCACGCAGCTCCGAGTCCGTGAGGACGAAAGTGGACGCGTTCGAGGGACTCCAACTTCGAATGACGCAGAAAGCTTGCGCCGTTAGTCCTGTTGAAAGGTGAAGCTTGTGATGAAACATCTTCCAAGTACGATCATGGTACTCGCCATCCTGGCATGCGGAGAGCCGTCGGCAAAGCCGCCCGACATGATGGCAACCTCCACCGCGTCAGCACCCCTGCGCCGGGTTATCTCTCTCGACGGCGCGTGGCAAATCGCTGAAGGTGGGCGGAACGCCGTGCCCGCGAAGTTTGAACATCGGGTTCCCGTTCCTGGCTTGGTCGACATGGCCACGCCACCCTTTGTTGAACCGGGACCCCGAGTTCACGACCGCGAACAGCTGCGACAGAAAGATCCTCGGCGGGATGCCTTCTGGTACCGGCGTACCTTCCAGCTCTCAGGGCCGGTCCCCGCCGTAGCGCGGCTCAAGATCGGCAAGGCGATGTTTGGCACACGCGTCTTTCTGAATGGAAAACTCCTGGGCGATCATGCGCCCTGCTATACTCCAGGCTTTTTTGAAGCAGGAGCCGCTCTGAAAGAGGGAACCAACGAATTGATCGTGCGCGTCGGCGCAGACCGCGATGCTGTTTTTGGCCACGCCGAGTCCGGCCACGATGGAGAAAAGCAGCGATACATTCCAGGCATCTTCGATTCGGTTGAACTCATCCTGTCTGGGACGCCCCACATTTTGAACCTTCAGGTTGTTCCGGACATTGAGAAGCAAGCAGTCACGGTACATGTCTGGCTTCATTACACTGGCACACCTTCGTCCGAGAAGCTGCGCTTTACGATTCGCGAAGCGTCCACCGGTCAGTTGGCCGGTGAAGCGGAGAGCGAAATCCCTGCTCCGACAGACGGGAACCAGCAGAAGATGTTTGCAACGATTCCCATTCGTCATTGCCAGCTTTGGTCTCCGGAACATCCCTTCCTCTACGAGTTGAAGGTACAAGGGAGTGCGGATGACTTTTCGACGCGCTTTGGCATGCGTACTTTCCGCTTGGATCCAACTACGGGCCACGCAGTTCTCAACGGACACCCATATTTCTTGCGCGGCACCAATGTGACTTTTTACCGTTTCTTGGAAGATCCGCTGCGCGGTGACAAACCGTGGCGGGAGGAATGGGTGCGGCGCCTCGACCAGTCGTTTCGCGACATGCACTGGAATGCCGTGCGCTATTCCATCGGCCCCGCTCCCGAATTCTGGTACCGAATCGCCGACGAGGAAGGCATTCTCATCCAGGATGAGTTTCCCATCTGGCAAGACACGGACGAAACGGCTGCGACTATCGACGGGAACGAGCTTGCGGCGGAGTTCCGCGAATGGATGGAAGAACGTTGGAACCACACCTCGGTCGTCATTTGGGACGCCTGCAACGAAACCCGCTCTTCCGAGACCGGGCGCGCCATCCGTCAAGTGCGCGCCCTCGATTATTCAAACCGCCCATGGGATAACGGCTGGGGCGTCCCGGACGATCCCGGCGATTCCGACGAGGTTCACCCCTACCATTTCATTTTCGGGCCTGATCAGCCATTCCGCATGTACAAGATCGCCCGCGATCCCGGCACGAAGGCGGGATTGCTCATTGCTCAACCTTATGCCGAGGAGAAATTGCTCCGAAAGAACCCGCTTATCATCAACGAGTACGGCGGACTGTGGCTGAACCGTGACGGCACGCCCACTACGCTGTCGCGGCCCGTCTACGACTACCTGCTGGGGCCTAGGGCCACGGTGGCCAAACGCCGCCGTGTGTACGCGCAAGATATGGCAGCCCTAACCGAGTTCTTTCGAGTGCATCGCCAAGCCGCCGGCGTCCTTCAGTTTTCCGCCCTCACCTACTCTCGCCCTGATGGTCAAACCAGCGACGACTGGACCGACCTGGAAAAGCTCACGCGAGATCCGGATTTCTACAACTACGTCCGCGACTCCTTTGCCCCGGTGGGGCTCATGGTGGACAGCTGGGCCGAAGAGTACACTGCGGGCGCGACACAAAACTTTCCCGTGTTGCTGGTCAACGATCTGGACGAAGACTGGAAAGGCGATGTGCGCTTCCGTTTGTTGCAAGACGGAAAGGTTCTGCAGGAAAAGACCGAGCCCTCCGAGATTGCCGGTTTCGGCACCGTAAAGGTCGCTTTTGCGTTGTCCATCCCGCAGGCGCCGGGCACGTACCAGGTAGAAGCCACTCTGCTCGACACACCGTTTGGCGCAGTCCACAGCTTCCGTGAGTTTCGAGTGCTCACCGCCGACCAACGAGAGACTCGCCGCAACCTCGTCCTGGGTAGACAGGCCACCGCCTCGTCGGAGCGAGGTCCCGAGTGGCGAGCTGCGTTTGCGGTCGACGACAATGGCGACACTCAATGGGCTCCAGCCCTCGGAGGCGGTCCCCAGTGGCTGGCCGTGGACCTCGGTGAGACTGAAAGTGTGTCGCGCGTGGAATTGGTATGGGGAGGCACAGTCAAGTCCTATGCCATTGAAGTTTCAAGCAATGGAGTTACCTGGAAGACGGTCCATTCAAGCGAGAGAGGCCACCGGCGCCTGGACACAGTTCGGTTTCCAGCTACGCCAGCCCGCTGGGTGCGAGTGAGGATTTCTGAGTGCGCTTCTGAGTCCGAGTGTTCCCTCGAGCTGGGTGTTTATCACTGACGGCTTACGCTAGCGTGTCCGATTATAGGCGGCGGCTCAGGGCGGCAGGCTGCACCTTACCGGGGGGCTCAGCCATTGCAGTGTTGCGAACAGCTATTTCGGAACCAGGCTTCCCATTGACGCGATCTCTTCCCGTACTCCATTTCTCCACGTGGTTATCTGAACACCAGCGAATGGATGTGTTCGAGTACCGCGCAGAAGTACGCCGGGTCGCGCTCATCCACCGGAAGGTGATCGTCAAGCTTCTGGCCGCACTTCGGAAGGTAGTATCGGAAGGGAAACATCTGAACCTGACGCCACGGCATATAGCCCCAGCTTCCACCACTCAGCCAGACTCCGTCCACGCTCGCCATCTGTGCTGCGAACGTCTCGCTCGTTGTATTCCTGCCGTTGTCATCCTCGTCCATGTAGACCGGGCCAGGTATCTTTGGGTCCCTGAAAAGATCAGCGACCGCTTTGCGCTTTTCCTCCGGCTTGCGGCCGTTTCCGTGAACGATGGCCAGATCGGCGTGGTCGCGAGTCGAGTCCGGTACGCCGATCCCGAGTATGGAAGCGCCGATAGGCAACCGGAATTTGGGCCCGAACCGGCTGCGGGCGAGTTCGATCAACTCGCCCATGTGATTCTTGATCCAGGGATCGTATCCCCAATCAAACTCGTTGGCGATTTCGATGATGACGTTTCGACAGTCGTTCTGGACCAGCCAGTCGGTGGCGTTAGTGACCGCTTGCTGAATTGCAGCAGGATCGCGCAAGACCCCATTTTGCCCCTGGTAAAAATACATCAGTGTGAGAATCATGCCACGCTCGTTGAGCGCGCGCTGAAGCCGCAGCAAACGCCGCATCCATGCCGGCTTCAGTGAGCCATCGGGCAGAAGCGCACTGATCAGAGCTCCCTTACCGCGGCCGGGGCTGGCCTCGTGATCACGCTGGATTTCAGAAACTACCTCTCTATAGCCGGGATTTCCGCCCTGCAGGGAAACATTGATGGCAAGCACGCCATTTTCGCGGTAGGTGTCGAGAGCTGCAATCACGCGACCGGTATTGGCTTCGGGATTGAACGGAACCTCAGTCAGCCATTCGTCATCAAAGAGCGCCTGGGCAATCCGAATGTTCATCAATCGGCCAGCCGCTTCAGAACGATACTTCAGCCCGGTGTAGGTGGGCACCCACTGGGCGGACGGGCTTTCGCGAACATAGAACCATCGAGCCTGGTATTCCCTGCCCAGCATTTTGCCGGTTGCTATCTCGACCGCCTGACAGCTGATCGCGAAAGAAAGGGTGACCAGCAACAGGCCGAGCGCTGTTCGCTTTTTCGGCATGTTCGTCGTCCCGTGCGGGAAAACCTGGATCCGCACGTTTGTATTCGTTCCAAGTGAGGACGCCCTGGCGTCCACGCTGCTATACAGCGTACCCCCATAATGAGGCAGGACGGTCTCTATCCTCTTCCTGAACCCTACGGCTCAGACAAATCAAAGGTACGTTTGCCGCTTGCACCGATGCGAACCAGCTGAGTGCCGCCACGGGGAAGCACGACCCGGATGGGTTGCTCAGCGCCGGCCTCGCCGGAGAGGGTTACCGTCGCTTTCGCTCCAGTACGGGCGTACTCAACCTTTATCCGAGTGCCTCGGACGTAAACTTCAGCCTGCGCGGAAGTCCACTCCCTGGGGAATTGAGGAGCAAAAGTAGCGACGGCATCATGGTCGCTGTCGAAATCCAGGCCGAACGGCCCTCCGATGAGCGCCATGATGAAGCCGCCGCAGTGCTCGGTATAATTCCCCCAGCCCAGCGTTCCGGGCACGACAGATCCATCCATCTTGTAGGCTTCGTACACGTTGCGATCCCGAGCAAACACTTCGCTGATTCGTTTCAGCAGCGCCAGACCTCGCGCCGGATTGCCTGAGCGATAACGAGCCAGAATGTCGCCCGCTCCCGTGCGGCCGAACCAGCTTTTTGTGCCATGCTCTGGGCCGTCGAACGCTGCCCACGCTGTCGGTACGCCCTCAAGTTCCTGAGGCCGGCGGTCGACCCAGGCCCAGATTTTTCCAGCCTGCTCCGGTGTTGCGATGCCGAAGCGTATGGCCCACATCTGATCGTCCATCCACCTCTGGTTGGCAACCTTGCCGTCGTAATCAACATTGGTAACGAAGTGATCGTCAGCCCAGTAAAGTTGGCGCAACGCCTGCTCAACCTGATCGGCGCGCTTTCGATATTCGCGTGCGCGCTCGGCGCTGGCAAAAGACCGGCCGTCGGGAGTGTTGCTGAATTCTTCGTGCAACGCTGCCATGCGCCGGAGAGCGTGAACGTACCATTGATGAAAATTGAAAGTTTTCCCCTCCATCCGCGTGGGATACCAATCCACCCAGTCAGCGCCCTCGCCAATCACCCACTTCCCATGGTCGACGAGCCGCACCAGACCATTGCTATCAGCTCGCTTGTTGACGTAATCCAGAGTCCGATCGGCCATGGGCAGGGTCTTCGCCAGAAACGCCCGATCTCCGGTGAAGGAAAAGATTTCATCGACGCCAATCGGGAACAGAATTTGACTCATAACGCGCTGAGGCAGTCTCCCGTCGGCGGTGGCGGAGGCTCCAAGGTCCTCCCATTGCTTGCGGAGAATGTCGAGATATTTTGCCTGTCCCTGGCGCCGCACTCCATAAAGCCCAAAACTGATGTCCGGGACAATGTTGCTCGAGTCGGTGTAACCGTCGCTGTCAACGAAAATCCCGTTCAGCGAGCCGTTGTGCATGCACTCCGCGACAATGTCAATTGCCGCCTGGATCTTAGGGTCGGACACGCGAATCGTGGAGGGGAGCGGAGTCACGCGATCCGAGGCTTCGATATGGACACTTCTGATCCAGAGGCGCCCTTTGGCGCGCCCACTGTCTCGCGGGCGCAGCTTGTCGGTATACGGTCCGAATGCCGCGAAGACGAGGCGTAGTTCGGCTGTCCTGGCAGTACTGGGCACGGTCACTTTCTGCGAGACGATGTGCCACTCGGAGTTCTCCGGAGCCGGAGTGCTGACCGCGTCTGCGGGCTGATAGCTGCCTTGCATATTCTGGGCGTCCCAGAACTGCATGTAGACTCCGCCGGTCAGATTCGCATCGATGGCTTCAAGCCCGTCGGTCTTGAGGTCCATCGTGATGACGTACTGTCGGTTGGGCTCGACCGGAAAGGCGTGGCTGCGGACCGAAGCGGCCATGCCTTCAATCCCATCCGCTGAAACCTCGATAACATCTCCTCGTCCGCTCTGAATGACCCTCATGGTGCCCTCGCCGCGAAACTTCTCAAAGGTCCAGAACGAGGCGTCGGACAGCTTTGCCAGCACTGGGCCGTTTGGGGCATCCTGTGCGCCGGTGAGGGGTAGTCGAAGTGCAACTGCGATCACCACAAGCATGAGGCGCTGCATATTGGTGCGACGGTTCATTCTCATTCCAGATTCCTCAGGTTGCTCGGCACGAGCTGCTCGTAGATTTGCCTATGAGTCGTCGGACCCTCTACGGATTAGCGGAGCAGTTTTCTTTCGGAGTTGACAGGTCGTTGGATCTGCGTTAACGTACACGCAGAATGATTATCCTGGCCGTGCGTGTTTGTCAAGTCTTTTTCCGGCAAGGCGGGATGGCGACATGCTCGCGCTATCGCAAATGCGGTGCGTATACTCCTCACGACTCACTTGGATGAACAGGCAATAGCGGTGGCACGCCGCGTCGGCCCGTGATTCTCCTGGAGAGAACAACCTGTGAAGCGATTTGAACTGCCGAAAGCGCCCCCGGAGCAGAATGGTGCGGTGAAAGCCTGGTTTGATCCTGTGGTCATTCCCTCGTATCTGCCCCTGCTGCCCGAGAAGAACCCGATGTTTCTCGAGAAGCGCATCTATCAAGGCAGTAATGGGCGCGTGTACCCGCTTCCCTTCATTGACCGCATTGCTACCGAAGCCGTTGATCAGTCCTGGCAGGCGGTACACCTGGAAAACGAATTCCTTCGCGTGATGGTGCTTCCGGAAATTGGCGGCCGCATACACGTGGGCTTGGACAAGAGCAACGGCTACGACTTTTTTTACCGTCAGAATGTCATCAAGCCTGCTTTGGTCGGTCTTGCCGGGCCATGGATGTCGGGCGGAGTGGAATTCAACTGGCCGCAGCATCACCGGCCGGCTACTTTCATGCCCGTAGGAGTGGAGATCGAAAAAAGCCCTGACGGCTCGCAAACCATCTGGTGTTCCGATCACGACCCCATGAACCGGTTAAAAGGCATGCACGGGGTTTGCCTGCATCCCGGGAAAGCTTACCTCGAGCTCAAGGTCCGGCTGTACAATCGCACGCCGTTCGTGCAGACATTTCTGTGGTGGGCAAACGTTGGCATCCGGGTTCATGAACTGTACCAATCCTTCTTTCCGCCCGATGTGCACTACGTTACCGATCACGCCAAGCGAGCGGTGAGCCGCTTCCCGCTGTGCGAATCCCGATACTATGGCGTGAACTACGCGGAACGAGGCGAGCACGGTGTGCCCCTGGAAGAGAGGCCGCGTCAGTTTATTCCTCCCGGTCACTACGCGCCAAACGATTTGAGTTGGTACGCGAACATCCCCGTGCCCACCAGTTACATGGCTGTCGGCTCAGTCGAGGATTTCTTCGGAGGCTACGACCACAAGCAAAAAGCTGGCCTTATTCACGTCGCTGACCATCACATTTCACCGGGTAAGAAGCAGTGGACCTGGGGAAACCACGAATTTGGCTATGCCTGGGACCGCAATCTGACCGATGAAGACGGACCCTACATCGAACTGATGGCCGGCGTCTTCACCGATAATCAGCCCGACTTTTCTTTCCTCTCACCGGGCGAAACGAGAGTTTTCAGCCACTATTGGTACCCCATTCGAGAAATCGGCCCGGCGCAGAAGGCAAACCGGGATATTGCTCTCAGCTTGACAATCGAGAACCGCACGGCGCGGGTCGGGATCTGTGCTACACAAACATTTCCGGCGGCGCGTGTGTGCCTGAAAGCCAATCGCGGGGAAGTCGCAACGTGGACCACCGAAATGGCGCCCGGCTCTGCTTTTGTCAAGACTGCCCCCCTGCCCTCGGGCATCAGCGAGACTGATCTCTTAGTTGTTGTTGAAACGAAGGAGGGGAATGAACTGCTGCGCTACGCGCCCGCTCGGATTTCGGAAAGCGAAGCGCCCGCGCCCGCAACCGAGCCACTCCTGCCGGAAGAGATCGCCAGCAACGACGAACTGTACGTCACCGGATTGCATCTCGATCAGTATCGCCACGCTACCCGGTACCCCCAGGACTACTGGCGAGAGGCGCTGCGTCGCGATCCCGGCGATAGCCGCTGCAATGATGCCATGGGACTGTGGCACCTGCGCCGTGGCGAGTTTGAGCAAGCCGAGAAGCATTTCCGCCAGGCTATCGCGAGGCTTACCAAACGCAACCCTAATCCTCGAGACGGGGAGCCATACTACAATCTTGGACTCGCCCTCCGTTACCTGGGCCGTGAGCAAGAGGCCTATGACGCCTTCGGCAAGGCTACGTGGAACTATGCATGGCGATCGCCGGCGCATCTTGCCCTGGCAGAGATAGACGCAAAGCGCGGCGAATGGCAGGACGCCATCCGGCACCTCAGGAATTCGGCGCGCAACAATACCGACCACTTAAACGCTCGGAACCTGGCGGTAGTTGTCTTGCGCAAACTGGGTGAGAAAGAAGAAGCAGAACGCTTACTGCGCGAGACCTTGAAGCTGGACCTCATGGATTGCTGGGCTCGCTATCTCGCCGACGGCTCGCTGCCGGCAGACAATCCGATGCTTCTGGATTTGGCGCTCGACTACGCGCGTGCCGGCCTATTGACCGAAGCGTTGGAGATCCTCGCGCACGCCAATTCCCAAGCCAACGACGGTTCAGCGCCGATGGTGCTTTATGCAGTTGGATTTTTTCACCAGCAACTTGGGAATATCTCCGCTGCCCATTCCGCTTTCGCCCAGGCAGCTGCGGCTTCTCCGGACTATTGCTTCCCGAGTCGCCTGGACGAACTGCTTATCCTGCAAGCGGCGCTAGGGGCCAACCCGCAGGATGCGCGGTGCGCGTACTATCTGGGCAATTTGCTTTATGACCGGCGCCGGCATCGCGAAACCATTTCCCTGTGGGAGCACTCCGCGCGGCTGGATCCTTCTTTCTCCGTAGTGTGGCGCAATCTGGCAATTGGGTATTTCAACGTTCTGCACGATCCCGATCAAGCTCGTAGTGCGTTTGAAAAGGCTTTTCAAGCTAATCCCGGTGATGCCCGCATACTCTACGAGCGCGATCAGCTTTGGAAGCGGATTGGAGAATTGCCGCAGAGGCGTCTTGCTGAACTGGAGAGATTCCCCGATTTAGTCCGCCTTCGCGACGATTTGTCGATTGAGCTCGCCAGCCTTTACAACCAAACCCGCCACCATCAACAAGCACTGGCACTGATCAGGTCGCGCCAGTTTCAGCCGTGGGAAGGAGGGGAAGGTCTGGTACTGGGGCAACATGTGCGCACACATCTCGCACTCGGACGAAACGCTCTAGCCGAGAAAAACACTGGAGAAGCGCAGAAACTTTTCGAAGCTGCACTAACCTGCCCACGGAATCTCGGAGAAGCTAAACACCTCCTCGCCAATCAGAGCGACATCTACTACTGGCTGGGAGTCGCTCTAGACGCCGCTGGCGACCCTGCATCGGCTCGCCAGTGGTGGGAACGCGCCGCCCGGCAACAGGGGGACTTCCAGGAAATGCACGTCAAATCGTATTCGGAGATGACTTACTACAACGCACTCGCGCTAAAGCGCCTCAATCGGAGGACAGAAGCCGAAGCCCTTCTGCGTTCTTTGTTTGCGTATGCCGAAAGCCTCGCGCGACAACCGGTCAAGATCGATTACTTCGCAACATCATTACCCACCATGTTGCTTTTTGAAGACGACCTGCAGAAGCGGCATCGGATCGCCGCCACTTTTCTTCAAGCTCAAGCCTGGTTCGGCCTGGGAGACAAGGAAAAAGCACAGCGGCTGATCAACGAAGTGCTGGAGTCCGACCGGAACCATCCGCTGGCCGCCGATCTGCTGGACGAAATCGAGACGCACCTGGTTGCTACTTCTGGTTAAATTCACTCATGCACTCCACGGCAACCGTTTCTTCAACACCCGGTGACGGACTCTACAACGGCGTCTATGTCTGGACCATCTCTTCGGTGGGTGCCCTCGGCGGACTTCTTTTCGGTTATGACTGGGTCGTGATCGGTGGCGCCAAACCCTTTTACGAAAAATACTTTCAGCTCACTTCCGAACAACTCATCGGTTGGGCCAATAGCTGTGCCCTCATTGGCTGCCTGCTCGGCTCCATTTTGGCTGGTGGAATGAGCGACCGCTTCGGCCGCAAGAAAATGCTGATTCTTTCGGCGGTTCTGTTTGCGATCTCATCCCTGCTGACCGGCTGGGCGTATAGCTTTTCAGCGTTTATTACCTGGCGCATTATCGGCGGGGTTGCCATCGGCATTGCCTCCAACGCTTCGCCCACCTACATCGCGGAGATCAGCCCAGCACCGTGGCGCGGACGATTGGTTACGCTGAATCAGTTGAGCATTGTCGTTGGCGTTTTGGCCGCGCAGATTGTGAATTGGTTGCTGGCGGAAAGAGTCCCCGACGGCGCAACCAGCGAAATGATCCGCCAGTCCTGGAACGGCCAGTACGGCTGGCGCTGGATGTTCACGGCGATCGTGGTCCCCTCGACCATTTTCTTTCTCGGCTCGCTGTTCATCCCTGAAAGTCCGCGCTGGCTGGCCAAGAGCGGCGATCACAACAGTGCCCGTGGCGTCTTGGCGCGCATCGGCGGAGAACCATACGCTCAGCAAGCTCTGTCAGACATTCAGAATTCACTTTCGGCAGAAGCACAGGTCGGGCCGGTCTGGCGTATGTTGCTCTCCCCGCGTATTTTGAGAATCTTGCTCATAGGAATGTCGCTCGCCGTTCTGCAGCAGTGGAGCGGCATCAACATTCTTTTTAACTATGCGGAAGAGGTTTATCGCAATGCGGGGTACGGAGTCAGCGGCATTCTGTTCAATATCGTGATTACCGGCACAGTCAACCTGCTCTTCACTTTGGTGGCCCTCGGACTCGTTGATTGGTTTGGACGTCGCGCCTTGATGCTGTTTGGTTGCGCCGGAATTGCCCTGTCACACACCGTGCTGGGATTCACCTATCGCGCTGGAGTCAAGGGATGGCCGATTTTGGTGTTCACTCTCTTCGCCATCGGCTTCTATGCCTTATCATTAGCGCCGGTCACGTGGGTTCTGATCTCAGAGATTTTCCCAAACCGTGTTCGCGGCGCGGCGGTTTCGGTTTCGGTGTCCGCGCTCTGGATCGCGTCGTTTTTGCTCGCCTTTACTTTTCCGATATTGAACTGCACCCTCGGTTCCTCTGGAGTGTTCTGGGGTTATGCAAGCGTCTGTTTCATCGGCCTGTTGTTCATTTACCTGCGCGTCCCGGAAACGAAAGGCCGGGCTCTTGAGGAAATCGAGCGGGAGTTTGCCAATGGCCGAGTTTGAAAATTCCCTTTCTGTGCGAATAGTTCTTGCATTCGAACCGGAGCTGCGGTAACGTTACCGCAATACCAAACAATCAAGGGAGTCTCGTACCTTCCCCGTGCGCTGTAACTCTGGAGATTCACCTATGTTCGCTAAGCGATGGCCTGAACGCTGCCTTCGGGTGGTCCTTTCCTGCGGCTGCCTCGTGGCCTTTGTGGCAATTCCCTGCTGGCTCGCCGGCAGTGGCGAAGCTGGCGCGGCGCCCATCCCTGCCCATGGACCGCTCATCATCAAGAATCAGAGTCACAAGGTCTACCAGCGCCTAAGAATTACTTCCAGCACTGGAGACTGCGTCAAGATCATAGACTCGTACGACATCACTATCGAGAACTCCGAGATCGGGCCCTGCGCTGGAAACGGCGTCAATATCAGCGGCGGCGGCGACATTCAGATCTTCGACAGCTACATCCATCCCGAGACGTTGAGCAAAGGCTGTTGCGACCACAACGATGGCGTCTATGCGCACCATACCTCTCGAATCACTGTCCAGGGGAATGTGATTGCCTACGGTGAATCCAATATTGAAGCCACCAAGAACGTAGCCGGGCTTGTGGTCATTGGAAATTTCTTTCTCAATCCCCGCGGCCCCTACCCCAGAGGCCAGAATGTCCAAGCCTGGAAAGCGAGCGATATTGTCGTGAAGGACAACTACGCGCTCAGCAGCCTCGATACACAAAAGTATCGTTATGCCGAAAACCAGGAGGACTCTATCAACTTTGGATTCGCTTCGAACATCGTCGCCAGCGGCAACTATATAAAAGGCGGGCACAGCCCGTCGGGATGTGGGCTGATTGCCGATGAAGGCGCAAACAGCGCGCAGTTCACTGCCAACCGGCTGGTAGACACCGGGCAGTGCGGCATTGGAATCGCCAGCGGCACCGACCAGGTGGTAGAGGGCAATTGGGTTGTCAATCGTAACCCCGTGCCTAAAGGTGGAAACACTGCCGTGTACGTGTGGAATCAATACAAGAGATTGCCCTGCGGGCCGGTGGCAGTTTCAAATAACATCGGAACGGCGGTAAAGCAGGGCGGCACTCTGGACGGATTCTCGAACGGTGGCGGATGCGAGCCGGTGACCCTGAAGGACAACATCTGGGGCGAGCCAGCGCGAAAGCAGCTTGACCCAGTCGAAACCAAGTTGCCGCCGCCCTTAATTCCTCCTGGGCCCAGGACTTGTGTTGTTCGATCGCCTTACTCGACGCAGACAAAATGGCCGCCCTGCGACTGAATCGCCAAGGCGCCGGGCGCTTCGGGACCTCCGGGCTGCGCCCAGCCCGGTGCCAACGTTACCGGATCACTCCCCACCTTCATCCCGACCTTTTCTTTGAAGGCTCTTTGCCTCGCGAAACAGGTGCATGGTGGAACGCGTTACCACCTGCGGTGGGACGTAATATTTCGAACGTATCCGACGCCCGTATAGAACATGCTCCACAATCGCTCGTACGGCCATGCGTCCCAGTGAAAACGGTCTGGCATAGATAGATGCTGCAATCACGCCCATGTCGAAGTAAGGCATCATCTCCAGAAAGAGATCACTGGCGATAAGTTTGACCTTCTGTGACAGACCGAGAGTGGTTACGGCTCGGCAAACGGGCAGGCAATTGGCAGTGCTCACATAGAGACCGGCGATCGTCGTCCTTTCCTCGAGCAAACGGCAGCATTTCTGATAAGACTCTTCTTCGCTTTCGTGGTCCTCGATTACCTCCACCACCTGTCCGCCCGGACAAATCCGCTGAAACAGATCGGTAAAGCCTGCGACTTTCCTACGATGATCCTCGGTGTGCAAATCGCCCGTGACCACCGCTACATCGGAACCGGGAGGAACGAATCTGCCCAACAACTCAGCCGCCAGCCTCCCTCCCACTTCAGCATCTACACATACGGCTGTCGTCCTCCGGCTTAAGGGCGCATCACTATCGAGGCAGACGACGCGAATATTTCGCCTCTCGGCTTCATTGATCAGCGGAGTGAGGCTCTCAGTATCGCCAGGCACGATAATCAGGGCCTGTGGTTCACGGTCAATGCTCGCCTGCACTGCGGCCGCCTCGCCCACTCCCAATCGTTCGATTGCGGTGTACTTCACCTGAAGCCCGAGATGTTCAAAGTGCCTGGCTTCATCGAGGATACCCTGGCGCAGCTGATCGAAGTAATAGCGGATCTCGCGGGGAATGCAGACTGCTACAGAGATGGAATCGGGTCCTCGGGAGAGTGCCCGCGCCGCAAGGTTGGGCTTGTATCCCAGCTGCTTAGCGACAGCCAGAACCCGTTTGCGAGTTTCTTCGCCGATCCGGCCGCGGTTGTGTATCGCCCGATCGACGGTCCCCAATGAAACATTCGCCAGTTTTGCAATCTCTAGAAGGCCGACACTCTTCTTCATGCTCTCCTGCGGTAAGGTAAACGCAATTGTATATCAAAGGGTAATGTCGTGTTCACGCCACTCGGCAGATCGGATGAACCACTCAGCACATTACCATCATTGATCGGGATGGCTATCCCATTTCGCTGGTCATGATGAAGAGTGGTTTCATCTCGAAGCTTTTGTAATGGGGGCGGAGGCGGTCGATGTTGTACTGCTCTTTCACGTTAACGACTTTTTTTGAAGCAGTAACTGTGTCGATGGGCATGTTGTCGTAACGGCCATTCCTGAGGACGACAAGTCGCCCATGGATCTTGCCCAGGAGCAGGTCCAAGGCGAGGTTGCCATAGGCCATGGGAACGATGGAATCAATGGCATCGGGATCACCGCAGCGGACCAGGTAGCCGAGTTTCTGGTTAATAGTGTCGATGGTTTTGCCGTTGTTGTACTTCGGGGAAAGCTCTTTCAGCTTTTCCGACACCAGGTCCCCAATGCCGCCTAGTTTCTTGTGGCCGAAAGCGTCGGTGGTTTCAGCCTCGAAGACCATTTCTCCGCCCTGGAACATTGCTCCCTCGGAAACCAGGACAACGGAATAGTGGCTGGGGTTCTTCTGGCGGTCCGAGACCAATAACTCGGTGAGTCGCTCGATGTCGAATTTGTGTTCCGGGATCACGCAGCGGTTCGCGGCTCCAGCCATGGTGGGCAGCATGGCGGTAAACCCGGCATAACGGCCGAAGACTTCGAGGACCATGAAGCGCTCGTGGGAGCCAGCGCTGGTGCGCAGACTGTTGGTCATGGAAATGGTGCGCGTTACGCAGGTGCTGAAACCGATACAGTAGTCGGTGCCCGGAACATCGTTGTCCATGGTCTTGGGAATCGCGACCACCTTCACTCCTTCCTGATAGAGACGCACGCCGTAACTCAGCGTGTCGTCGCCGCCAATGGGGATGAGGTAGTCGATGCCGAGCCAATCCAGGTTCTTCAGGACTTCTGCGGTCAGGTCGTTCTTCTCGGCGTTGTATGTGGACTGCAAATGGGCAGGAACGCTGGCCCTCTTCACCTTGCTGGGGTTGGTCCGCGAGGTATGCAGGAACGTGCCGCCCGTTCGACCGGTGCGGTTGACCAGATCCTCCGACAACGTCTGGAAGTTCTCCCGGTTGTCGTAGTCCTTTTCGCGGACGAGGTCGACCAGTCCGGCCCACCCCCGGCGGATGCCAACCACCTCGCAGCCCTCGCGCAGCGCACGGATGGTCACGGCACGGATGGCGGGGTTGAGGCCCGGCACATCGCCGCCACCAGTGAGGATTCCAATCACACCTTTTTTTGTTTTCACGTTTTCCACCTTATGTGTTGCCAGATGTCGGGTCGTCCCGGCTCAAATCCTGTCGGCTCCCCGTCGCAAGAACAAATGCGACCGGCCAAACGTCTGAGAGCAATAAGATTGTTGCATGAAACCCGTTCCCAAGCTCCTGATCCCGGCGAGTCCATGCGCAAGAAACGCAATCCGCCACCGGACGAGAAGAAGGAATAAACCAAATCGACAATACCGATACCGATAAATAGGTGGGTTACCTGAGGAGGATGACCTCGGTAATCTTGCCCGGATTGTAGTCCAGGCGGATACTCGCCTCACTGTCCTAGTGTCATATGACAGAGAGGCGGGCATGATCCTCCAAATCAATTTCAAGTCCGGCATGCCGATTTACCTTCAGGTGGTAGATCAGATCAAGGTTGCGGCCGCATCGGGGGCGCTGCGGCCCGGCGAGGTTCTGCCATCCATCCGTCCGCTGGCTGAGGAACTTCGCGTCAATCGCAACACAATCGCCAAAGCTTATTCCGAACTGGAAAGTCTGGGTGTGATCGAGACGCTGCCCGGGCGGGGTTGTTTCCTGAAAGAGAATCACACGGCATTGCGCAAGGAAGTCCGGCGCAAGCTCTTGACCGTGGAGATCGACCAGGCCATCGTGCAAGCGCACCATTTGCAAGTCCGCCGGGATGAATTTCTCGCATTGATTCATGAACGAATGGACGCGCTCGACCGCAAACGGCGTACCCATGAACATCACCAGGAGGATGACCAGTCATGAGCTCTCCAAGTCCCGCGATCCAAATCGAAAATCTCTCCTATGCCTACGGGCGCGCGGAGGCGGTCCATGACCTGACGCTCACCGTGCAGCCCGGCCGCTGTTACGGACTCTTCGGCCGCAACGGTGCGGGCAAGACAACCACCATGAAGTGCCTGCTCCATCTGCTGCGTCCACAGCGCGGACAGGTTCGCATGTTCGGTCTCGACCCGGCCAGGAATGAAGTGGAGGTGAAGCGCCGCTTGGCTTACGTGCCGGACCAGGTCGCCTTTTATCCATGGATGAGCGTTCGCGAGACGCTCGATTACCTGGCGTCATTTCGAGCGCACTGGAACCGCAAGACAGAGCAGGAGTTGTTGGATCGTTTCCAACTCGATCCGGCGCAGCGCACCGGGAGTCTGTCGAGAGGTCAGCGAACCCAGGTCGCGTTGATTGCGGCCGTTTGTCCGGAGACTGAGTTGCTCGTGCTCGACGAACCGACCTCGGGCCTGGATCCCATCGTTCGCCGCGAGTTCATCGAGACGGTAATCGGCGCGTATCAGGAAGGCAATCCGGGCCAGCGCACGATTCTGGTCTCCACCCACCTGATCACGGAATTCGAGGGATTGATTGACGAGTTCACGATCATCGATCACGGCGTCGCCGTGCTGTCTCTCGACTCCGACCAGGCGCGCGAGCGTTACCAGAAAATCCGCGCGCGCTTTGCGCAATCCCCGCCGGAACTCGACCTCCGGGCCGCGTTGCGTGTGCGGCGCAACGGGCGCGAACTGGAGTTGATTGCCAATGGCGGGGGCGCGGAATTGCTGGAGCGCCTGCGGCAGCACAATCCCGAGATGCTCTCGACGGAGTCGCTGACGCTCGAGGAAATCTTTGTCGCCACCTTGAAGTCGTAGGAGACGAGAATGAACGCCAAAACCATGCGAATCCACAAGGAAGCGCGCTCCTTGTTCTGGCCCTGGTGTGCGGTGATGATCGCCGGCGCGCTGCCGCTGCTGGAGCAGTCACATTCCGCCCAGATGGGCGGCCCTGTTTGGGGAGTTCATTATTTGATCGAGCCTGCCAGTTTTCTGGGCTTCTTCCTGGGCATCCCGCTGCTGGCGACCCTCTCGCTGGGCAATGAATTCCAATACCGAACCATGTCCCTCCTGCTCAGTCAACCGGTTGTCCGGATGGAGATCTGGGGCGAGAAAATGACCGTCACGATTGTTGCCGCCCTGTCGGCGACTCTGGTTTTTGGCGTTAGCTGGCGGTCTGCACTGGATCAAGCCCCAGATCTTTGGATGGCCGCTGGAGCATGGATCATTGCCATGATCGCTTCGGCGTTATTTTGGACGCTTTTCGCCAGATCAACCTTGGGGGGCATGGTCCTGGCCGGCGGGATCCACTACTTCTTCTTTATCCCGTGGTTATTCCGGCGGGACTGGAGTCCCGAAACCATGACCGCCCGTTCGATCGCCGCTTTCCTCGTCCTTGGTTACGCAGGCGTGATGCTCTGGCTGGGCCGGCGAACGCTGGCGCGGTTCCAGGTGACGGGAGGTATGGCTGGCGACGATTTGCTGATGGCCGGTCCGAGAGTGATGCCGGAGGCGTTGGCTGGATTGCTTCGCTGCCGGCCCACCGGGGCGGTCCTCAACCTGATCCGGAAAGAGCTGCGTTTGCTGCGGCCGCTCTGGCTGATCGCGCCGCTGGGTCTAGTGGGCTGGATGTGCCTGTCCATGCTGGGCAAACTCGAACGCGGATCGGTACCGGCAATGATTATGGCGAATGGAAGCGTCGCCGTGGTGATCGCGGTTACTCCGTTGATTGCAGTTCTCGCCGGAGCCCTGTCGCTGGGGGAAGAAAGATCGTCGGGAATGCACTCCTGGCACATGGCCCTGCCGGTGTCGGCCCGCCGCCAATGGCTCATCAAGCTGTGCACAGCCTTGTTCGCGGGACTTGTTTGCTCGGTGTTGCTTCCAATACTGGTGCTGGATCTATTCGGGTCGCCCTCCATGTTTGTGGATGTGCATGGCGGAACGGTATGGGCGGCGGCGATATTGCTTCTGAGCTTTGCCTCATTTTGGTGTGCCTGCGCGGTCAACGGCACCGTGCGTGCCGCGCTGTGGGTCTTTCCGGCGATGGGTGCCCTGCTGGTCGCTGGTGGGTTCGGCAACTGGGTTGCGCCCAAACTGGTCGACCTCGCCGTTTCGCGATTCGATCCATTCACAGATTTCCGATTCACCAACGCGGTTTCGAACCTCCAGTCAGTCGTCATACTGGCAACGCCACTGCGGGTTATAACGCTCTTGTTAGTCCCCACGTTGGTCATCGCGGTGATCCAAAGTTACCGGATGTTTCGGGAGCAGATCCAGGACAGCATATTGTCTGTGACCCGAAAACTGTTGCCTCTGGCCATCGCGGCCTTCTTGGGCTCCTTTTCTTTGATGGCCCTCTATGCGCTCGTGGCCGACGCCCGGCAGCAGATGTGGACCATGTTTCGTGAAACCCACGAAGCGATTGAGAAAATCCAGCCCGGCACTGCGAAGCTGGACGCCACGCATCCGCTGCAATTGACAGCTGAGGATCTGGTCAAGGCTGCTCCCCTCTCGGAACGGACGCAGCGCTGGCTGCGCAACTCCAGTATCAGTGTCGCTGCCGACAAGCCCCATTCCGGAGCTCGATACTGTTGCGGGGAGAACTCAAGGGGCATCCGCTTTGCGCCGGACAAGGATTACCTGTCGTATCAGGCCGTTATCCATCTGCCAAGCGGTGCCGACTGCACCATATCGTTCCAGCCCGGACGCGGAAACGGTTTTCTCGGCGGAGTGTGTAAGTAAGGGTTTTCGGGGCCAGCCCGAAACCTTTGTGAAGTTTGGGATCTCCATGAATCCCTTCTTCTTCGTGTGTAAACAGGGCAACGCCGTTCAGTTCACAGAGGATTCGTCCGCACGCGGGCATCCGGAGAAGCGTTGGACAGGATGGATGAGTGCGCGTCAGGCAAATTGAATTCCCGTCCACAGTCGAAACACACCCGATAGGTGCGGTGTTTGATTGTGAACACACGGCTGAGGTGACGATGCCGGCAGCCAAAGGCAAACTGGAAAATCCAACCTAGTGGTTTCATCAATCCTGCGCTCTCTGGCGGCGTTCGCAACTTCCATTGGCATCCAGCCACTCCAGTAGAGAGCGAACGCTGGCCCGGGCCAGGGCAATCGCGCAATCTGCGGCTCCGTAATAAATGTTGACCGTGTCGCCATCGGCGCCCATGGTGTATCCGCAGGGGAACACGACATCGTCCACGTCGCCGTGGCGTTCGTAGGACGCCTCCGGGCCAAAGATCCACGAATCTCCACGCAGCAGGCATTTTTCCGGATTCTCAAGATCGAAAAGCGCCAAGCCCAATCGATACAAACAGCCGGAAGGCGTGTGCCGCACTCCGTGGTAGAACAGGAGCCATCCTCGGGAAGTCTCGATGGGCGGCGGCGATAACCCGATTTTGTTGGCATCCCACCAGGCGCCGCGGCGAGCTTCCAGCATGAGCCTGTGCCTGCCCCAATAACGCAGGTCGGGAGAATATGAAATCCACATGTGCGACCCGAGCTTCGTCATGGGACGATGAATGAGCGCCCAGCATCCGTCGATTCGCCGAGGCAGAAGCGCGGAGTCTTTGTCGTCCGGCGGCATGATTACGCCGTATCGTTCGAAGGTGCGGAAGTCTTTGGTCAGGGCCAGAGACACTCCGGGACCGCCGCGCGAATAGGAAGTGTAAGTAACCACGTATTGCTGCAATTCGGGGACGAACGTGATGCGAGGATCTTCAATGCCCCAGATCTCTTCCGGATAGTTCTTCGGGTCGGACATCAATGTGGGCTCACTATCGATCTGCCATCCATCGACGCCGTTTCGAGAACGCGCGGCGCAAAGATGCGACAAGCCACGGCGGTCTTCCACACGGCAAAGCAGCAGGGTCGTGCCATCCGCGAGTAGTGTTGCACCCGCATTGAACACACTATTGATGGGGTACGGCCAATCCTTACTGGTCAGGATCGGGTTTGCGGGATGGCGAAGAAGCAGTGGCTCGAAGCGAGTACTCAGCAGGCTCATAGGTTTTTCTGCGGGCATGGTCATGACGGGATATCCCCGGGTTCAGAGTCGTGCAGAGATCGCATTTCGAGGAGTGCCATCAAGAACGATAGTGTTGATTCTGCCCCCTGGTTCTGATTGGCGCGGTCGGGATGCAGGCCGTCCCGGCAGCCGCCGGTTGTGGAATCATACAGAGGCAGTTGCAGATCGTTGTCGCCGAGGAACCAGTTGAAGGCCGACCAGGCTTCGCTGCGCCAGCGGCTGTCACCAGTTATGCGGTACGCTTGCAGACAAGCAGAAACCGCTCCGGCGGCTTCGAGCGGCTGTTGATCGAAGCGTGCTCTTTCACCCCCCTGGCGGTAAAAGCCTTGTGAACCGATCGGAACAAAGTGGCCGCCGGCTTCGAGCCGCTGCGTCTCCAGCAGCCAATCCAGTGATTCCAGACCGGCGGAGACCATCCGATCATCCGAGCAAGCTGAGCCCACGAGCAGCATGGATTGGGGTAGCCTGGCGTTGCCGTAGGCTAGAACGTCCTCGAACCATTTCCAATCCGGCTGTCGGATCGACTCATACATTTGGAGCAGCCGCCGGCTGAGAACCGATCGTGTTTTCTGTGCACCGCGATCTCCGGGATACGAAGTGAGGTATTCATGAATTCCAAGCAGAGTGTAGGCCCAGGCTCGCGGACTGCTGAATTCCACAGCCGCGGGGAGAGAAGACTCGAACAAACGCCCGGCGGCTCCTCTCAACCCATGGTCTCCGGGTCTGCCCAAAACCGTTCCCAGCGCCCACAAGACGCGCCCATGACAGTCTTCCGACCCGTCAGTTTCGTTCCACCGGCGATCGTAGGCGAGAAAGTTCTTAAATCTGCCCGTCGCTGGATTGAATGCATGCTGCAGGAACGCCAGATACCTGATAGCCGAGTCTGGAACCGCTGAGCGGTTTTCTGCAGGTTGTTCTTCACGCGGTTGTTCCAGCAGCACCGTCAGAATGAGTGCGCGGGCATTGTCGTCGGTGGTGTAGCCCTCCCCGCGATTCGGGATCGTGAAGATCGAGTGCTGCAGCATTCCCGTGTCATCGGTCAGCCGATGAAAATGATCCAGTCTTAACTCGGGCAACTGATTCAGCGATTTCTTTGCGATGCGGGCCGGGAACTGAACTCTTGGACTTTCCATACGGTCACTACGAACCCGGGCGAAACTTTCCATGTAACCTTGCGCCACTCGTTTCCAAACCATCTCTCGCGCAAACAGGTAAGCACGTTTTCGCATGGCGTGACGAATCGCAGGAGTGTCAAGGAGTTCGATCGTCTTATGCGCAATCGCGTCGGGGTTTTGGAATGGGACCAGTACGCCTCTTCGGTCGTCCAAGAGTTCGATCGCGTGCCAGTAGGGTGTTGAAATGATCGCCTTGCCCGCACCTAGTGCATAGGCGAGCGTTCCGGAAACCACCTGCGCCTCATGGCGATAGGGAGTGATGTAGATGTCGGCGGCGCCAATGAACTCAACCATCTCCTCGGGACTGACGAAGCGGTTGTGGAAGATCACTTGCGATTCCACGCCTATTTCCTTCGCCAAAGCCCGCAAACTGGCTCGGTACTTGTCCCCCTCGCGACGCAGAATGTGAGGGTGGGTCGCGCCGGCAACGATGTAGGCAACATTACTGTGTTTGGACAAAATCTGAGGCAACGCTTGAATGACGTTTTCGATCCCCTTGTTCGGCGAGAGCAGGCCGAATGTGAGCAGAACCGCTTTCCCTTCCACGCCAAAGCGGTCCTTATAGAAATTTGGGTCCAGGAATGGCAGGTCAGGAACACCGTGCGGAATCATGTCGATCTTGCTGCCAGGCACCTTGAAGATTTCCTGCAAGAACTGGGACGAGAGCTGGCTCATGACAATGAGGCGATCCGAGAGCTCCGCGATCTCTTCCATGACCAGCATTTGGTCTGGATTTGGCTCGCGCAACACTGTGTGCAGCGTGGTTACTACCGGCATTTTCAGCCCGCGCAGCAGATGCAAGATATGGCTTCCGGCCGGACCACCGAAGATTCCATACTCATGCTGCAGGCATACCATGTCGATGTTGTTGAAGTTCAGGAATTCGGCGGCTTCCTGATACGATTTCACATCGTCTTGTCCGAGCGACCATCTCACGCGATCGGGATAGTCGTATCCCTCTTCGGTGTCGTTGACCGGGAGCGCCAACAGTCGAGCTGATCCGCACTCCGTCGATATGGCTGCGCACAGATCCGTGGTAAAGGTAGCAATCCCACAATGTCGCGGAAGATAATTGCCGATCACCGCGATTCGACTGGGGAGCGACGGCTTCGACAGCAATCGGGCGCGCACTGCTGCAGGTTCGCGTCGTAACGCAGACCGCTGGGCGACCACTTCCAAGGCCCTTTTGGCAAACACGGTGTTTAGTACGGACATCTATCCCTCACCTGCTGAGAACAGGCGACTAAAAAAGCAGGATTTCCGATCGGTCTCCTGCAATCGCCGGCGCTTTGAGACCAAGGTGGGTGTTTAGACACCCTCGGCCTTGGATTGGTGTTTGCGTCCACAGATGGATTCACCTCCTGCCAGTATTCAACGGGAGTGAACTTGCGGACTGATCAAAATTGACCAGTCGCGCCTCGGCATTTGCAGATATTCAGGGACCAATTCCGCAGAAGGCGCGGCGTCTACTAGGCATTCACGTGCACGGGCACTAACTCCGGGATGCACCGAGAATTCTGGATGGATTTGACCGCGTCTTCGGCCGTGAATTTTCCCATCATCAGTGCCAGCTTGCGGTTAGTTGTCATCTGGACGGGGGTGCGATCAATCCGCTGCACGTAGGCAGGGGCGCTAGTACCACCGCGTCTCACTCTTACAACAAATTTGATGTTTGTCATGATTTCTCCTGTTTAACTCGGTGCGAGAAACAAACGGGAGGCGAGATAAGCCGCCTCCCATTCCTTCATCAACTGCCTGTGTTTTAGGCGGCTTTGCCGTGACCCTTGGCTTCGACGGTCTTCTCGCTACCAACATTCACCTTGATCTGCTTGGGCTTGGCCTCGGCCCTCTTAGCGAGGTTGATCTTCAGCACGCCCCTGTCGTAGTGGGCACTCACCTGACACGGGTCTACAGAACTGGGCAGCGTGAACGAGCGGGTGAAGCTTCCGTACTGCCGCTCGACGCGACGGAAGTTCTCCTCTTTCTCTTCCTTCTCGATCTTGCGCTCGCCGTGGACGGTGAGAGTGGTGTTTTCGATGCGGACATCGATGTCCTTTTCGTCGATGCCCGGGACCTCAAGCTTCAGAGTAATGTTGTGCTCGTCTTCGTAGATGTCCACCGGTGGTGCAAAGCTGGTAGTCGTCAACGCCTCTTCCGGCACTTCGGCGCTGGAGGACTCACGGAAAAGACGATTCATGCGATTGATGCGATCTTGCATGGTGGACAACTCACGGAAGGGTTCCCAGCGGGTCAATAGTGTCATAGCGTAGTTCCTCCTTCAGAGGGAAACTAAGAGGGAGAACTTCAGATGGGCTGACTTAGTTCAGAGAACCTGAAAGAGTAAGAAGAGGTAACTTGCTCACTTACGATGTTAGGCTTCTGCGTAACTATTGTCAAACTGGCCAGGCTCCCCACCTAGACAAGTCCCGATGTTCCTAGCAACCCCGCCGGCGGTGGCAACCGGCACTAGCAGGTTGCGGAAAAACTCGATTTGAAGCGGATGCAGTACCACGAAACTCTCTTGTTTCC